>CAVOYX010000007.1:0-303773 GCA_963700795.1 uncultured Alphaproteobacteria bacterium
GACCTCCGTTTGATGCGGCAGGTTCGCCCCACCGCTATCGACGAGATAGATACACGGCAGACGATTGGCGCGCGCAATTTCCTGCGCCCGCAAATGCTTCTTCACGGTCATCGGATAATAGGTGCCACCCTTGATCGTCGCGTCATTGGCGATGATCATCGCAAGCTTTCCGCTGACGCGGCCAATGCCGCAGATCAATCCCGCAGCGTGGATATCGCCCTCATACATGCCGAAGGCCGCAAGGGAGCCGATCTCCAGAAAGGGCGACCCGGTATCAAGAACCTGCACGACACGATCGCGCGGCAGCAGTTTTCCACGTCCTGTGTGACGCTCGCGCGATGCAGGCGGCCCGCCCTGTGCGGCCAGCGCCCGGCGCGCCTGCAATTCCTCTGTGAGAGCCTTCCAAGCACCGGCATTTGCCTGTGCGTCCGGGCTTTCCATATCCGTCTGGACATCGAGCTTCGCCACCATGCCTCACATCTTGTCGTATGCAGCGTTGCGCCATTTTTCGACCGCCGCATCCTTGTGCCAGGCAATCCATGCCGGCAGTTGCATGACCGCCTGCATGTACTCCCGCGTCGCTTTCTTCACCGGCACGTCATAAACATGAAGGCGATTGACCACCGGTGCAAACATCGCATCGGCCGCGCTGAAAGCCCCGAACAGAAAAGGTCCACCACGGCCAAACCGGCTGCGTGCATCCGCAAAGGCTTCCTCGATCCGCTTCACATTCGCCAACGCATCCCCATCGATCTTGCGCACCTTCGGCTCGCGCCTGAAATTGGTCGGCAATTGCTGGCGCAACGGCACAAATCCTGCGTGCATTTCGTTGGAAAGCACGCGCGCATGGGCGCGGGCTGCGCGCGTTTTTGGCCAGATATTCTTGGCCGGAAACTTTTCATGCAGATATTCCATGATCGCCAGCGATTCCCAGACGCGGATATCGCCATCGACCAGAACCGGAACCTTCCCCGTCGGCGCATTGCGCCGCAGCGCCCGCTTGCCCTTGTCGTCGTAGATGTTGATCACCGTTTCCTCGAACGGAATATGCATATGCGCCATCAATATCCAGGGCCTGAGCGACCAGGACGAATAGGCCTTGTTGCCGATGATCAATTGCAGATGTGAGCCCGCAGCCATGCTGTTACCTGTCGGTGCGTTGAAAATAATGCCTCACGTTAACCCCGTGGCTCGGGCAGTTCTACCGGTCCGCCGGATTTTTTCCACGCCCCAAAACCACCGGCAATGTGGGCGACGGGCTCAAGCCCCATGTCCTGCGCTGCCTTGGCCGCCAACGCCGATCGCCAGCCTGCAGCACAAAAGAAGATGAACTTTGCGTCCTGCTGAAATTCCGTCTTGGCATATGGGCTGTCCGGATCGAGCCAGAATTCCAGCATGCCGCGCGGACAGTGAAATGCGCCGGGTATCCTGCCCTCGCGCTGCAACTCCCGCGGATCGCGCAGGTCAACAAAAACAGAACGCTCAGATCCACTTGCGTGAATCCTTTGTGCTTCGCCAACCTGAAGCGTCTCAATCCCGGCCTCGGCTTCGGCTATAAGCTGCTTGTAGCCCTTTTTGATCCGTAGCGGCATCGTTCCGGCCCGTGTTGAATCGACAATTGCCCCAAAGACTAGCCCATTCCCCCGCGCTTGCCCACGCCGGCCTTTTGGCGGATGTAAAAATCCCGGGCATGCTTTATAGAAGCGCCATGCAAAATGAATCGCTGACTGCCAAAGAAAAGAAGCCACCCAAACGCACGCTGGAACAGGTCATTGTAGACCTTTGCGCAGCCGAAGGAGCTGGCAAGTCCATTTGCCCGACAGATGCAGCAAGAACATTCGCTGCAGAGCGCGGAGAGGACGACCTTGGCTGGCGCAAATGGTTGCAGCAGGTCCGCTCGACCGCAGTGGGCATGGCGCGCAAGGGCGAACTGGTTATCCTGCGCAAGGGCAAGCCGGCAGACCCTGAAACGTTTCGCGGCGTCTACCGCCTGAGCCTGCCACACAGCGATTGATCAAACGCCTTATTTCCCCGCTGGCTCGGGCGCTGGAAACAAGGCATCCGTCTTGCCTGTAAGGCGATAGCTTATCAGGCCGATCCATTCTTTCACCGCTGTATCAGTCAGTCGCAGGCCAAGGCTTACTTCGCGCAGCGGGCTCCAATAGTCCTTTGTGACGCCGCGCGTGCGGTAATCCACCGGATAAGCAAGCACGGGAAAACCGGCCTTGCGAAAAATGCCGACAGACCGTGGCATATGCCAGGCTGAAGTAACCAGCAGCCATGTCTCACCCGGTTTGGGTTGCACAAGCCTGCGTGTGAAAACCGCATTTTCATGGGTGTTGCGCGAGCGATCCTCCAGCAGCAATCGTTGCGGCTCGATGCCCATGGCAAGATAGAACTGTTTGGCAGCATCGGCCTCTGTCACCGTTATGCCGAGCAGGCGCGCGCTTCCGCCGGTGAAAACCAGTCTGGCATTTGGAAACCGCCGGGCCAGCGCAACGGATTCGGTCATTCGCGAGCCGGCTTCATTGAGTTGCACCGGGCCGCGCGCCGCCGTGGCCATTTGGTCAACCGCGCCACCAAGAACGATAATGCCGCTGATTGATTTACTCCTCAGGTCCGGAATGGGAAAGCGGTCCTCCAGCGGCCGCATCAGCCACGCATACAAGGGCACAAACCCCATGACAAAAAAGCTCAATGCCGCAAGAGCTATCAATCCGCGTGCCAGGCGGTACCAGCGCAGAAAAAGAGCGCACGCTCCCAATAAAGTCAGGATCAGCAGCAGGTTCGATGGCGCGAAGACGAACCAGAATATCTTGGACAAATAGAAGAACATCGATCCCCGCGCGCATGGTTGGATATGCACCATCACCAAGGTGCATCGGCCGAATCGCGAGAATGAAATCTATCAGGTTATGGGCGAGATGATGATTTTCTTCGCCGATGGGCGCTGCATCAATGCATCGAACCAGCGCTCAAGATGCGTGAGTTGGGCCGTTCGATCGGCAGGTTAAACCAGCGATGAACGCTTGGACCAAGCACGCAATCGGCCACACCGAAGGTCTTGCCGCTGATCTGTTCGTTATTGGCCAGCCAGGCGTCGAGCATCGCCAGCACTTGCTCGGCACGCATCTCCCCTTTTCGATTGCTTCCGGGCTCTTGTCGCCCATTCCACGAATAAGCGGTGCAAACATCGCGTTGACGGGCGCAATCATCGTCGTTTGCTGCCAGTCCATCCAGCGATCCTGATTGGCCTGTTCTTGCACGTCGGTGGGCCAAAGCTTGCCATCGCCGAACTTGCGCGCAATGTAACGCGCGACAGTATTGGATTCCCACAGGATAAATCCGTCATCGTCGATGGTTGGCACGACGCCGTTGGGATTCATCGCTTTATATTCGGGCGTATTGTTGATGCCAAAATGCAATCCCGCATCAATCCGCTCGTAGGGAATTTGCACTTCTTCCAGAACCATGAGCGGCTTCTGGACGTTGATGGAATTCACCCGTCCCCAGATTTTCAACATGCAGAGGCAATCCCCATCTAGAATACGGCCCGAACACCGACACCACCGTGCAGCGAATTACCGATGGGCTTTGGACCGGAAGCGCCAACAAGGAATGTGTCCAGCGTTACGCGCTTGTTCAGGCGAAAACCGATGCGCGCGCCATATTCGAACCAGGTCTTGTTGCCAAGCGTCGGGGTCAGCGTGCCTACCCCGAATATATTAGCTTTTACACCTGAGTGGATGCCGAAACTTTGCGCCACACCTGCATTGACGTGAAACTCAACCCGCGATCCGAACAGATGCACATGCTGCGCAGTGAGCCGCACCACATTCATCATGTCCGTACCGGACTGGTACACGGCGGGAAACGGATTTCCCGCTCCGCCGGTTTCCGAGATGCTGCGGCTTGTTTGCCATTGGCGGACCAGATCGCCAAAAATCGAAAACTCATCCCGCGGAGTAACACGCATCACCCAGCCTGCGCGTCCGTAGACCATGTAGGATTCGCTGCGGCCGGTCCCTGCCGACGTGAACGGTAACCCGCCGACCGAATAGGTTCGCACGAATTTCGAACGCTCTGTCGGCGACATCGAACCACCGAATTCGAAGAATGGCCTGCTCGATCCCCAATCGACGAAATCGTAACGCAGCGCAGCCGCCGCGATGAACGCCTGCTTTGCCGATACGCTGCCGGACTTGTATTCATTGAAAGAAAATCCACCGAGCAGGCTGAGCCGGTCTGTCAGATATTTGCGTCCGTGAAAGCCCGCACTGAAACTGCCAATGGCGCCGAATGCCGACACGCATGTATTGTTGCAATTGATCTGTTCGTAGCTCCCGAGCAGGATGCGCGCCATTTGCGAATTCTGCACCATCTGGCCGATTCTGTTGCCCGCAATCTTGTCGACACCCTCGGAAGGATTATCCGGACCGCAGCCGGCTGAATCGCATCCTGTCGGCTCGGTTTGCGCCACTGCGCTTTGTGCAGAAACAACAAAAAACAAAAGTCCGCCTGCGAAAAAAGCTAGCAGATATTTTGGCAATCGTGCGCGCGATGCTTTCGCTATTATCGTCCGCATAGCGCATCCTCCAGCTGCTGGGCAGGAGACAGTGGCTGGGCCAGTTGCGTCTGGGAACAAAGACCCGGATTGGAACCACAGACCGATGCAAATGAGAAACGCCGTCCGCCAGTGACGCGTTGGACGCCAGTGTTCGTCACTTCAACGCTGTCGCCGGGAGTTTGCAATTCTGCGCATTGCGGATTGCTGGGGCTGCCTGAGCGCACGCAAACAAGCGCCGCTCCGTTATCAACCAGCGTGACGCGCGAGCGCCCGCCAACCGAATTGATGTCGAGGACGGTGCCGCGCACGCCGATCGTAGCGACTGGCGTATTGATCTTGTAGGCGCGCTTGTCGAGTACGCCCGTGGTGAAACGAAACACACCGCGTGCCAGATTGACGGAAACAGCCTGCGCAGACCCGCCGCCAGAAAATACAAAGCGGTCAAGCACAACGCTGGAGGTTGGCCCGATAGCCAGATTGGTCTGGTCGAGAAAAACCAGTTTGGCCGAACTTTGCCGACCGGTGCGCACCGTCTCGTTGCGGAAAACCGAGCCGCCTGACGACAGGCCCACGCTTCCCCCTGCATTGACGCGGGAAACCTGATTGCGGACGCTGGATGCCTCTCCGATGCGCTGTTGCGCCTGCGCGGTGGTTGCCCCTGCGAGCAAAAGGCCCGCAAAGACAGCCATGGCAAAACCTGCCAGATGTTCCGGCTGTGCTGATCTCATTTCGCCTATCCCAGATTTTGCCCAGTTTCTTGTCCGACCTGGTGCCTCATCTTGGCCGCAATTGGTCTGAAAATCAATGGGTTCTCTCGTTTTTTGCCTTCTAGCAGTAACAATAGCGCTCGGCCGTGACGCAAATGCAACGCCCCCCGAGCCGCCAATCTGCCAGTTCGATTGGTCGATCCTGGCCCTCGGAGGCGCCCTACCCCGTCTTTGAAAACAGCTCACGGCCGATCAGCATGCGACGGATTTCGCTGGTCCCCGCGCCGATTTCATAGAGCTTGGCGTCGCGCAGAAGGCGGCCCGTGGCGTAATCGTTGATATAGCCATTGCCGCCCAGAAGCTGGATGGCGTCGAGCGCCACCTTCGTGGCCGCTTCTGCGGCATAGAGAATGGCGCCGGCCGCATCCTCGCGGGTGGTCTTGCCACGGTCGCATGCGCGCGCGACAGCATAGACATAGGCCCGGCAGGCATTCATCGATGTGTACATGTCGGCGATCTTGCCCTGCACGAGCTGGAACTCGCCGATTGCCTGCCCGAATTGCTTGCGCTCATGCACATAGGGCAGTGCGATGTCCATCGCGGCCTGCATGATGCCCAGTGGCCCCGCCGCCAGAACGACGCGCTCGTAGTCGAGGCCGCTCATCAGCACGTTCACACCACGTCCGACCGCGCCGAGCACATTTTCTTCCGGCACTTCGCAATCCTGAAACACAAGTTCGCACGTGTCGGACCCGCGCATGCCGAGCTTGTCGAGTTTTTGCGCGGTGGAAAATCCCTTCATGCCCTTCTCGACCAGAAAGGCCGTGATACCGCGCGACCCTGCGCCGGGATCGGTCTTGGCATACACGATCAGCGTCTCGGCGACGGGACCGTTGGTAATCCACATCTTGTTGCCATTGAGAATGTAGCGATCACCTTTCTTGTCCGCTCGCGTCTTCATCGACACCACGTCAGACCCGGCCCCCGGCTCGGACATGGCGAGCGCACCCACATGTTCGCCGGAGATCAGCTTGCCCAGGTAGCGGCGCTTCTGATCCTCGTTGCCATTGCGGCGAAGCTGGTTGACGCAGAGGTTGGAATGCGCGCCATAGCTCAGACCAACGCTGGCCGAAGCCCTGCTGATTTCCTCCACCGCAATGCAATGCTCCAGATAACCCAGGCCCGCCCCGCCCCAATCTTCCTCGACGGTGATGCCGTGCAATCCCAATGCCCCCATGCGTGGCCACAGATCACGCGGGAATTCGTTTGAGCGGTCTATGTCGGCAGCACGCGGTGCGATCTCGTTGGCAGCAAAAGTAGCGACCGTGTCGCGCAGCATGTCGGCTGTTTCGCCAAGGCCAAAATCGAAAATGTGCGACGCATTGGGGAGCATTGTCCGGCCCTTGCTGAGATTGCCAAATCAGGTCTGTAGCGAATTTTGCACATCCACAGCGTCGGAGTAAAATGCCCGACTTGCTTCAGGACTTTTGTGCGCTGCTCTGGCGCGGTCCCCGGCAATTGGAACGCAACGCCATGAATCGGATGCAGGTTACACGTTCAGACGCATCCAGCCGGGTCATCTGGCCGCCTGTCATATTTTCTGTGGCAACTCTTGCATCGATAGCACTCTACTGGTTTGCCAATATCACCTTCGTACCGGCAATCGCACTATGGCCCGCGCGCATGCTGGCACTGACCCTGTGTCTGGCAGGGGCTGTTGTAGCCTTGATTGCAGAAATCAGCTTCAAGCGGGCCGGAACAGCCGTTTTACCGACCCGCCCGACCAGCAAAATTGTCGAAAGAGGTATCTTTGGCTGGACGCGCAACCCGATGTATCTTGGAATGAGCCTGTTTGTGGCCGGTCTGGCTTTCGGCCTGAATTCCTTGTGGTTCCTGCTGGCGCTGCCTGTCGCGGTATTTGCGGTGACAAAGCTCGCCATTGAACCGGAGGAGCAGTATCTGGCGGATAAATTCGGGCAAACCTACCTGTCGTACAAGGCGAGGGTTCGACGTTGGTTTTAAAGGGGTTTACCACCGCCAAAGCCTGACGCATACTGGTCCGGTCGGACAGAAATGAGCGTTCAGGATTTTGACGCAGCCTCCGGGAGCAACCATGACTCTTTCCAGATTGGCCGCCCTGGCCCTAGCCTTCTCTGCAACCCTCTATGTTACGCAGCCGGTTGCGCCCGTCATGGCCCAGAGCGCCCCCGCCCCAACTGCTGCCCAGCGCCAGGCTGACATAACATTCTGGACCAGCATCAAGGATTCAAAAAACGCGGAAGAATACAACGCCTATCTTCAGGCTTTTCCGACAGGCATTTTCGCCCCGCTTGCCAAGCTGCGGATAAAGCAACTGGCAAGCGGCTCGGGCAGCCCGGCACCTGCAGCGCCTGCGCCTTCGGTTGCCCAGCCATCTGCGCCGCCCCCCGCTCCGTCCGTCGCCCAGCCTGCGCCGCCGCCCGGACCGCCGGAGCCTGAGTCAGGTCCGCCTGCTGCCGGTGCACCCGCTGCGCCCCCAAGCCAGTCCGCCCAGCCGGACAACCCTCCCCCGCCGCCTGCGAGCGCACCTGCTCGGCCAGCCAGGTCCGCCGTTGATTACACCAACCGCGAGTTCATGCTTTCCCTGCAGGAGAAGCTCTACAACCTGAACTACGACATCGAGAAACTGACCGGGGTCTTCGACAAGGACACCTACAACGCCGTCGTGGCCGTCCAGCGCGCGCTCAAGGAAACGCAGAATGGCGAGCTGACGGACAGCCAGTGGGGCGAAATCCAGCGCGCACGCGTGTCAACTGTATGGGGCGCCATCTCCTACAACGCCAATGCCACGCACAGCTTTTCGTTCAAGCGCGGCAGCAGACGGGATGCAGAGAACAATGCGCGCGCAGCATGCAAGCGCCGCGCTGGCCGCAGCGCTAAATGCAATGTCATGGCTGCCAAGGACAACCAGTGCATTGCAATGGCAAAATACCGCCAGCGCTGGGGCTCCAATACGCATTTTGGCGTTCGCGTATATCGCGCGGGCGATGTGCAACGCGCAGAAGACAATGCAATGCAGCAATGCCAGCAGGTCGACCGCAGCCGCGGGCGTTGCGAAATGGTTCGCACATTCTGCGCTAACGGAAGCCACCAATAGGCAATTGTTGCAGACCCAATTGAAAAGCCGCTGCGGCGCTCGCAGCGGCTTTTTTTGCTTTCGGGTGTTGCGAATTATTTTCCGGTCTTGAGCCAGCGAACCCAGTCGCTGCGGCTGCCATAGAATGCATTCTTGTCGACGTTACCGCGAATGCCGGGCACCTTGCCATCCGACTGGTATTGCCAGAACACCCAACGCCGGCCGGGATATTTTACTTCAGGCGCATATTTCGTCGAACGAACCCAAACCGAATAATCGCTGAACTCGTTCGGGTGCATGATCGAAGCATAGAAATCTACGGTGACATAGATCACCGGCTTCTTGCCATAGTGACGTTCCATCGCATCAAGCTTTATGCGCATGTCCCGCAACACTTCGTCGCGATAGAGTTTGCGCTTGCAGGTCTTCGATGTGGGTGTCGCCTCCACATCCAGTACAGGCGGCAATGCGTGCGGATCACGTGGCACATTGCGGATGAACCAGTTTATTTCTTCAAGCGGATGACGGCACCAATAAACAAAATGGTACGCACCGCGTGGAATTCCCGCTGCCTTTGCGCCATGCCAGTTCTGCAGGAATTTTGAATCCAGATGATCGGCGCCCTCGGTCGCCTTGATCCAGGCGAATTTCACGCCGGAACGGCGGACAGCCTGCCAGTCTATATTGCCCTGGTACTTGGAAATATCGATGCCATGAATCGGAAACTGGTTGGGATGGGCGCGCTCGAAATGCTCATTGCCTGAACCTGCGCGGCCGCCCTCGCCATCATCCATGGTCAGCATGGGCGAGGAGCCGCCACATCCGGCCAGGCCGGCAGCGATCAAAAATGCAAAAGCGATGAGCCCTGTCTTCACGGTAAACTCTGAATGTGATGTGACGCCGTTACGTAAAACTAAATGGACAGCGGTAATGTTTCGTTAATGCCCGCTGGCAGGCCTGCAACGCAGCCCCTTATGGTTAACAAGGTCTTGAATTACCATAGCCGGAAGATGAGTGTCGCCAGACCGAGGAATGCGAAATTGCCAATAACGTCTGTTACGGTCGTGACAAACGCGCCAGAGGACACTGCCGGATCGAGATCGAACCGGTCCAGCAACATCGGCACCATGACCCCGCCCATGACCCCGGCGGCAAGATTGATGACCATTGCCAGGGCAATCACCAGACCCAGCACCGGCAGGCCGAACCACAAGGTCGCGCCAATGCCGGTGATCAGACCAAACCCGACACCATTGAGCAGACCAACCAGAAGTTCGCGCCGCACAACGCGCCCCGCATTGGACTTTGACAATTCGCGCGTGGCCAACGCACGCACAGCCACAGTCATCGACTGCGTCGCCGCATTGCCTCCCTGGCTGGCAACAATGGGCACGAGCACCGCCAGCGCCACCATTTTCTGGATCTGCCCTTCGAACAACCCGATGACGTAGGCCGCGGCGAAGGCCGTCAGCAGATTTACGAACAGCCAGAGAAAACGGCTGCGAGCGATGCCAAGAACGGAATCGGACAATTCTTCTGTAGCCCTGACGCCGCCGAGCGCCTTCACGTCCTCATCTGCTTCCTGCTGGATAACGTCAACGATATCATCAATGGTGATGACCCCGACGAGACGCTCACCCTCGTCCACAACCGGTACCGAGACAAGATTGTAGCGTTCGAAAACGCGTGCGACTTCTTCCTGGTCTTCGGTTACGCCGACTCGATAACGCTCGCGATCCATGATGTCTTCGAGCGCTTGCGTGCGACGTGCGCGCACGAGCGAATCAAGAAACACATTGCCAAGGAAGCGGTGCGCCGGATCAACCACAAAGACTTCGTAGAACTCCTCCGGCAGATCGTCCTCATCCATGTCATGGATATGATCGAGCATTTGACCGGCAGTCCAGAACGGCGGCGCCATGACAATGGTGGTCTGCATGAGACGGCCAGCTGATTCTTCCGGATAATCCAGCGACCTTCGCAGCGCCACCTGGTCTTCAGGCGGCAGCGCATCGAGAATTTCCTTCTGATCTTCCTGCGGCAGGTCTTCCAGAATCGAGACGGCATCGTCGCTTTCCAGATCTGCCATGCCCTCCACGATGATCTCGGTGGGAAGGTCCTCGAGAATTTCCTCGCGCAGGCTCTCATGCACTTCGGTAAGCGCGATGAAATCGAAGTCGTCGCCCAGCAGCGTAATGAATTTGGTGCGCTGATCGGCCTCCAGCGCTTCCAGCAAAGCACCAACATCAGATTCATGCAGGTCGCCGGCCAGCGCCCGCGTTTGCGTGGAATCCCCCGCCTCGACAGCATCGCGCACCTGCCCGAGGAAGTCCGTGCGCAGATCGCCATCGTCGTCGCGAATATCTTGTGGTTCATCGACCACAGCATTTGCCGGATTCGTGTCGCTCATGGATCTATCCCGCATCTGTCGAGAAAACGGTGCGATAGCGCTATGAATGCCATCACGCTGGCACTTAGAACGATTCCGCCCCAGGGCAACAGCCGCTGCGGCCTGTTCTGCGTAAAAGAGCGCGCATCGGTCAGGATATCAGGATGGCGATGCTGCACTTTGTTGGCGACGGCCAAGCGCCGGCGCCCAATTCCGGCGAGAGCGCCGGGAGCATAGGCCGGGATCAGATCCCGCCCGTGGTGCGACCAAGAGGACTCGAACCTCCACTGGTGTTACCCAACTAGCACCTCAAGCTAGCGCGTCTACCAATTCCGCCATGGTCGCACGGGGGAGAAACCGGACTGGCAATCGCCGTCCGGGTTGCAGGCGTCTAACAAATCGCCAGTGTGCTGGCAAGGGAGCGGCAAAGGATTGACAGGAAACTCTTGTCGCCCGGACGGAATTTCGCACCCGCCGCGAACAATCCACGGTTTTTCATCGGTTTCAGACGCCGAACATGCCCATGGCCTGACCAAAGTGAATACGGGCGAGGCCGCTGGCAATATTTGGAAGCTGGGACGAGGTATGGCTCCGGTACATGGCGCAATCGCGATAATAGCGTTCCATCCTCTGCCCCTTCCGGGAAGCCGATGAGGAAGCGGCAGCAAACATCAGGTCGACGGCTTCGCAGGCCATATGTCCAGCCT
Source organism: uncultured Alphaproteobacteria bacterium (assembly GCA_963700795.1). Lineage (GTDB taxonomy): Bacteria > Pseudomonadota > Alphaproteobacteria > Rhizobiales > Beijerinckiaceae > Terripilifer. The sequence goes on from CAVOYX010000007.1 coordinate 11,486, forward strand.
TCATGATTGTTCCCCAGATACGCAAGCTTTCCTCTACCGAAAAATGCGTGCCATCCTGTTGCCAGCGTCGGCAATAGGCCATGTATTTTTCCAGCGAAGCGAGCATCAGGTCCTGCGCGGCATCAGCCAGCATATAGGCCTGGCCGAATGGCCGCTGGACATCGGCGCTGTTCTGCCAGGAGCCGAACGGTGGCCAGCGCAATTCCCGCCGGCCGGAAATTTCTTCGAATTCATCCAGCGCTGCCCAGGCCGCACCGACCACGGGCACCACGAGCGAGGCATGATAAGGCCCCATCATCCGGCACAGATACATCGGGTTGCCATGAATGCGCGTGCCGAAAGTACCGTCCGGAGTTTCCTCCGCCGACCAGAGACCCGGACCCATGGGGACGACGTATCTTTCAGCAATGAAAGACTTCTTCAGGCGCACGCTGTTCGAGCCACTGGCGCGCATGCCAAGGGTTGCATCGCCACCCCAGTCCTGCAGAACCTCCACCTGCGCACGCGGTACGATGAAAGCCAGCTGCCTTGGCGGACCGCTTGCCTGCTCGAGACCTACATTGCCGATAAAATGCGTTGCATAGGGAATGCCCGAGCACCAGGCCCACAGCCCTTCAATTTCATAGCCGCCTGCAACCTGCTTGCAGCTTGCCTTGACCGGAACGGCACGATGGGGCGCGATGAAATGGCCGGCAGGCCCGAATAATTCCGCCTGCACGTCCAGCGGCCAGAAGGCCGCGACGATTGCCGCATGGGATGCACCAAGGGTGAGACACCAGCCAACCGAGGGGTTGCCGCGCGCGACCTCGGCCATCACATGATAATAGGTGACATAATCGAACTCATAGCCACCAAACATGCGCGGCTGCAAAATCCTGTAGAAGCCCGCTTTCACGAAAGCATCCTGCAAGGCCTGGCTGTGATGGCCGCGCGCATCCGCCGCTTCCTGATCTTCACGCAAGGCCTGTCGCAAATCGCGCGCACGTTGCAGCAGGATGGCAGGCGTCAGGCCAGGCTCGGGCTGAAGCAGCGGCTTGATAGACCTGGCGACGGGCAGTGCTTGCTGCACACGCCCGCCAACCCCCGTGCCGGCCGGCTTTTTCTTTCGCTTTTTGACAGCGGCCTGCGTGATGATTGGGCTCAAGTTCCATATCCCGAAGCAAGATCACAAACCGCAGGGTTTCAGGCACACCGGGGCGAGTTAAGTTGCACTGGAAACATGGGTCTGCGCCACACGAACTGTACGGAACAGGCCAGCGCGGCTAATGTGTCCGCAATGATCGCTTTTCCCAAAACCACTTACCCATGACCAAAACCGCCGCATGCCCGATAACACCCGAACGCGGCAGCCTCTCGCATCTGATGCGTGCGGCCCCGGACGGCCCGCCCGTCGAATGGCAAATAACGGCATGCCGCGTTGCCTATGACAAGGCAGTAGCGGACATGGAGGCGCGGGTTGACGCCATTGCGCAAGGCAAGGCTGACGAACTTGTCTGGTTGCTGGAGCACGACCCGCTCTATACCGCAGGAACCTCCGCCAGGGATGCCGATCTGCGCAACCCGCAATTTCCCGTCCACCGCACCGGACGCGGTGGACAATTCACCTATCACGGGCCCGGCCAGCGGGTCGCCTATGTGATGCTGGACCTCAAGCGCCGAAAACCCGACGTGCGCGCCTATGTTTGTGCACTGGAAGACTGGATCATCGCAACATTGGCTGCCTTCAACATTCGCGGCGAGCGTCGCCCCGACCGGGTGGGCGTATGGGTGCAACGCCCGGACAAACCACGTGGCCACAATGGCGAGATGGCAGAAGATAAGATTGCAGCCGTGGGTATTCGCATCCGGCGCTGGATAACATTTCATGGAATATCAATGAATGTGGAGCCGGACCTCTCACACTTTTCCGGTATTGTTCCTTGTGGCATTTCCGAACAGCATCTGGGCGTGACGAGCCTGGTCGACCTCGGCATCCCCGTGACCATGGAGGAAGTCGACGCCGTCCTGCAACGTGAGTTCGGAAATATATTCTAGCAGAACGCAGGGGCGGCCTGATTACAGGGATGCAACCCGCAAGCTGATGGCCGGAGGAGCATCGACAGCTTCAATATTCGCTGAGCGGTCCTTCGTCCATTTGCGCAATTCATCAATCTGCATCGGCTTGGCAAACAGAAATCCCTGAATCTCATCGCAGCCCAGCGCCTTGATACGCGTCAGCTGTTCGCGTGTCTCAACACCTTCAGCAAGAACCCTGCACCCGATCGACTTTCCCAGCGCCACAATCATGCGCACGGCCGCGGCATGCTGGGCATCCGTACAAACATTGGAAACAAGCGAACGATCAATCTTCAGTTCATCGAAGCGCAATGTAAGCATTTGTGAAAAATTGGAATACCCGGTGCCAAAATCATCGATCGCAAACTTGACGCCCGAAAAACGCAACTTGCTCATCTGCCTCTTGATGATGTTCAGGTTGACGCTGGCAAGCGACTCCGTAATCTCGAATGTCAGCATCTGCGGCGGCGCGTTGTACTGCCGTATCAGTTCCAGCACATAATCTGCAAAATCACCCCGCTCCAGTTGCGCAAGCGACACGTTGATCGCCACATTAATTGGAGTGCGGTCCTTGGCAAAGATTGCGCATTGACGGATCGCGGCTCTGGTGACAACCTGCCCCAGATCACTGATCAGTCCGGTCATTTCGGCCATCTCGATGAAAGCGCCAGGCGCCAGCAATCCTCGAGTGGGATGGTTCCAGCGCACAAGCGCTTCAACGCCTATCAATTCCTCGGAAGATGCGGCAAATTTTGGCTGATAATAAACCTCGAACTGTTCCAGATCGAGCGCCCTTCTCATGTCGGCTTCGAGCTCGCGCAATGCCACAGCATCCTGCAGCATCGCTTCACCAAAGATACGCACTGATCGCGAAGAACTGTCTTTTGCAGAGCGCATGGCGAGCCCGGCATTGCGCACGATGTCATCGGGTGTCGAACCATCGACAGGATAACGGGCAACACCGATTGCCGAACTTATCTGGATCATACGTTCATTGATCTGAAATGGCTGCGTGAGCAGATAGCTGACCCGGTCGGCCACATGACCCAGATCGCGAACCATCACGCTATCGGGAATATGAATTGCAAACTCGTCACCGCCAAAACGCGCCAGAAGCGGAACCAGGCAAGCGCGAACGTCATCTTTGGCATAGGTCCTGTTGGAATCAACCGTGGAATTCAGTGCCTGGGTTAGTATGCGTTCAGCGCATGCGTGTAACAACATGTCGCCCGCCGCATGTCCATGCGTATCGTTGACTTTTTTGAAGCCGTTCAGATTGACATAAATCAGAGCGCCAGACGCTGTTTGCCCCGATTTTTCCTGCGCCATTCGAATACCAAGGCAACGCATCAGGAAATGCCGGTTGGGAAGCGACGTGGAGCGGTCAAACAGGGCCAGATCATTGATCTCGTCAAACTTTGCACGCAAGGTCGATTGCATCGCCCGCATGCCATCGGCCAAGTGGCCGACTTCGCAAGAGCATTTGAATGTAATGTCCGCGTCGAGATTGCCTTCAGCGATCGATGAAGCCGCATGTGTCAACATACGGATTCGCGCGCCCAGCAAATTTGCGAGTAGATAGGCTGCTGCGCCGCTTACCGCGACGGACAGGCCAGCCACCAAAATCGCAGGAGTAGATATTATGGCGCCACCGGGGGCAGGAAAAACCAGCAGGGCAGCGTAAGTGATGACACTCACAATTGAACCAAGAATTACATAGAGTATTCCAAATCGAACACTGATAACATTCAACCTACCTATGGATTTCACTTTTTCTGCTTGTTCGTCTTCTGCTTGCCCGTCCTGCATGGGATCGTCTTCCTTGAATGACGTCCGGACGTTATTGACGCCACCTTACTGCATGCTTAATTCAATCTTGGAAACCTGCCTTGCTTTTGTCGAAAGGTTTCGCAATCCTTGTGCGGATATCAGAGACAGGTGTTTGCGTTCGATATTGGTGCAAAATCGCAAGCGCAGTGAAATCGATAAAATTTTATCTATCTCGCGAAACCTGAAATTGCCACGACTAACGGTCAAACGGCGTTGCGTGGCGCGGACGTACCTTGATCCTGCCATCGCTGTCGCGTTGCGGGCCACCGGGCAGCGCCCGGCTGGCGCTGCGCCTGTTCGCCGGAGAAGATGTCCGCTCCTTCCTGCCGGACTGTCCGCTGCGCGCAAGTTTTTCCAGCTCGGCTACGTAGCCTGCCGGAAAGCCGAGCCTTGCTGCGTCATTCACGATCATTTCAAGATAGCCGGCCTGCGCCGCGCCACCGGCATCATTGCTTCCGACATACACAAGCGCCTGCTGCAATGGCCGCACACCCTCGCCGTCCATGCGTTTAACCGGCTGCAGTATTTTCGAATAAAGACCGGTTTGCACATTTTCGTATCGATCCAGCGCACGGACATCCGACAATGCGACATCCCATAAAAGGCCGTAAACTTTCGCGCGCGGATCACGAACCACGGTGACATAGCCTTCGGCCATCATGGCAATGCGGTGGCGATGCAGGATCGCTGGCCCAATGACCGTCGATTTCGAACACCGCTGCGCCATTGCAATTTCATCCATGTTCGAGCCATAGGCAAAATAGAGCGGCATATCAGTCGAATTCCATGATGATGGCATCGACGGCAAGGCTGTCACCTTCCTTTGCCATGATCTTTTTCACCGTCGCATCGCGTTCTGCACGCAGTACATTTTCCATCTTCATCGCTTCGACGATGCACAGGGATTCACCCGCCTTGACTTCCTGACCTTCGCTGACCTGAACTGCACGCACCAGACCCGGCATCGGACACAACAGGACCTTGGACGTATCCCTGCCCTTCTTTTCCGGCATCAACGCCGCAAGATCGGCCTCACGCCTTGTGTAGACATGCACCGGCAGGCGCACACCGCCATGCGAAATGGAAAACCCGTTCAAGATTGGCCGCAACTGAACTGCCAGCTCTTCACCATCGACCCTGCCACGCCAAAGCGTCTGGCCGGGAGCCCAATCGCTCGCCACATGATGAGCGTGATCCGATCCATCATCGAACCGTATGAGTAACTCGCCGCCGTCGTCATCGACACGAACATCGATACGTCTTTCCCCGAGCAGAACAGATCGCTCGCGCTGAAAAGCCACGATACGCTGCGTCTGCATTTGCCCGGATATCTGCCGCTTTCGTTCATTCAATATGTGGTCGGCAGACGTCGCAACCGCCGCAAGCACATGCAGTGCCTCGTCATCGGCATGGTGGGCATTGAAACCATCGGGATATTCTTCAGCAATGAACCCGGTCGACAATCTACCTTCACGCCATCTGGGATGCCGCATGAGCGCAGTCAAGAACGAAAGATTGTGCCTGATGCCATCGATCACAAATCCGTCCAGGGCTTTTGCGTGCGCGTCGATCGCTGCCGCGCGATCCCCTGCATGGGTGACCAGTTTTGCGATCATCGGATCGTAGTGGATGGAAATCTCCCCGCCTTCGTAAACGCCAGTGTCGTTGCGAAGGGTCACGCCGTCGGCATGACTTTCCTCTGGCGGCTGGTACCTGGTCAGGCGTCCTGTTGAGGGGAGAAAATTGCGCTCGGGATCTTCGGCATAGACGCGGCTTTCCACCGCCCATCCACGCAAATGCACGTCCTTCTGACGGATCGACAACTTTTCACCTGCTGCAACACGGATCATCTGCTCTACCAGATCGATGCCCGTGATCAGTTCGGTGACAGGATGCTCGACCTGCAGCCGAGTGTTCATTTCGAGAAAATAAAAACTCTTGTCCTGTCCCGCGACAAACTCGACCGTGCCGGCAGAATCGTAGTTCACCGCTTTTGCCAGCGCCACAGCCTGTTCGCCCATCTTGCGGCGTGTTTCCTCGTCCAGCAGCGGCGAAGGCGCTTCCTCGATCACTTTCTGGTTGCGACGCTGGATCGAACACTCGCGCTCACCGAGGTAAATCAGATTGCCGTGTTTGTCGCCGAGGACCTGAATTTCGATATGCCGCGGATTGACGATGAACTTTTCCACGAACACGCGATCATCACCAAACGAGGACGCTGCTTCCGATTTTGCCCGATCGAATCCTTCGGCAACTTCGTCACGGGAGTGGGCTATGCGCATGCCTTTGCCACCGCCACCGGCCGACGCCTTGATCATCACCGGATAGCCTATCTCATCGGATATCTTTACCGCGTGATCGGCATCCTCAATAAGCCCAAGGAACCCCGGCACCGTGGACACTTTGGCGGCATTGGCGAATTTCTTGGATTCAATCTTGTCGCCCATGGCCGCTATGGCCTTGGCATTGGGACCGATGAATGCAATTTTGTTCTTGGCAAGCGCTTCGGCAAACGCTTCCCGTTCCGAAAGGAATCCGTAGCCGGGGTGCACGGCCTCGGCGCCCGTCTGTTTGCAAGCTGCAATAATTTTGTCGATGACCAGATAGGACTGGGCGGCGGCGGCAGGCCCAATGGCGACTGCCTCGTCAGCCATGCGCACATGCAAGGCGTTTGCGTCCGCGTCTGAATAAACTGCCACAGTTGCTATGCCCATCCGGCGGGCCGTCTTGATGACCCGGCAGGCAATTTCACCGCGATTGGCAATCAATATCTTTTTGAACATGCCCTACCCGCCCCAAATCCATTTTGTCGCGCAAATCACACCGGCTTGCTGCCTTTCTAGCACAATACAGTCATATTTCCGGCAAACGCACGCGTCCATTCGCCTTAGGTCTTGCCGGAACGGCCATTCACATGAAAAAACCCCGGACGAGCCGGGGTTTGATGATGGAAAGCAACACTTCAAAAGGTCAAGCAGCCTTCAGAAGGTCCTGCAATTCCGGATGAATTTTTGGGCTTTCCGCGCGGATGAAGTCCAGAAGCGCCTTCTGGTTTTCACAGATCCGGCCATTGCGCAAAATCCGCTCCTTCAGCCAACCGGCCTCCGCCGCTGTAATGCGTTCGTTCATGGCGGCCTCCGAAGCAAGGTCGCGCCCAGGGGCTTCATACGCGGTAAACACATCGCGCCAGCCACTGGCCATTCGTCCAAAGAATCCGGAAACGGAAGAATCTGTCTCGGCAAGCCATGCCTCGCGGCGGAGCGCTTCCTGCCGGGACGGAACGGAATATCCCGATACAGCCATCAGATGGTTGGCGATGGCCTTGACGAAAAGATCCTGCCAGGCTGGATCGTTATTGCCGTTGAGCGTTGCGTCGTTGAGATCGAACAAGGCTTCGGCCTCCGCGCGGGAAACGGCAACTGCGCCATCACCACTGAACGCGTAAAGAATGCGCCGAAGCAGATCGACCTCAGCCGCACCAATCGAACCAGGCTTCAAATTCATGCCCTTGCGGGTCGGCCCATTGCCACTCATCACGCTCTCTTTGACCTTGCGCATGGCGAAGGCAACCAGCTCGGGCGGGCTCGACTTGGCCTTTTCGAGTACATTGACCAATAGTTCAAGCTCGGTATCGCTCCAGGTTACGCCGTCGCGATCGATTATTTCCATTAGCCAAATTGCATTTTCATCGCTGACATAACCGGCTGGCTCTTCCTGGTGGACGAGATAGTCCGTCAATGCCTCGATAAAGAATGCCCGCCATTCTTCGCAGGCGGGGAAATTCTTCTGGGCCAGATCAAAAATGGCCTCGGCCTCATGTGCCCAGACTTTCTCGTCTCCGAAAACGCCCGCGCGCAAAGCCAGCACATCATCGCCGGAAATACGGCCGCTACGAGCAATTGTAGTTACCAGATCCTTAATCGCCATTGCTTTCATGAACGCATCTCCTTGCTTGTTCTTTCGCCCGGATGCCTCAGGCAGCCTGACGTTCATCGCGTGCGGCCTCGAGCGCCTCAGCTACGCCAGCCCAACCAGCAGCAGCCCGGCCACGGGCGGCCGCAGGCAGCCATTGCGGCACGCGGTGCGCCTCAGCCAGAATGTTGATCAATGTCGCCAGTGCGGCGACAGTCTTGGTCCGATCAACCTGCTCGATAAGCCATTCGGCCTGCGGCGTGTTGACAATACCGGTCGGACGAACCTGCCAAACCACGTGATCGGTGATCGCCTCGACAAAAAACTCGGTCCATTCGGGGAATTTTCCCAGTCCAGAGCGCTCAACGGCAAACAAGGCTTCCGCCTCTTCGCGGCTCACGCTGCCTTCAGCGAAAACACTGCGGCGCAGGTGCTGCACATCGGCTGCGGTCATTGTACCGCGACGCAAAATCTCGACGATAGCCGAACGTCCGGCGTCCATCTGGCGTACCATTTCGGTGATATTCGTAGTCATCCTGTCCGCTCCTGTTTGCGCGTTTTCGCGCTTTCATGCGTTAAGGATTAGGAGACACGAGTTGCCATGTGGTGAACGCTTCCGGGTTAACGCGTGTAAGGGTTAAGCCGGATTCAAATTGATTGGTGAATCAAAGGTAACGGTCGCAATGGCGGCCCGCCGCAACGAAAAACAGGCGCACGCAAAAGCGCCTGATGGCAATCGTCAATGCGCCAGGAACAGCGGGACAGAACAGGACATGCTCAATTCGCGTGTCACGCCACCCAGAACAAATTCCAGAATGCGCGAACGACCAAATCCACCCATCACGATGAGATCGGCATTTGTATTGCGTGCATGTTCGTCAATCGTCCTGGCAACGCCGGATGTGTTTTCCGTGATATTTACAACCGTTGACCGGATATCGTGCCGGGCTACATAGGCTGCCGCATCGTCCGCACTCGCGCCATCAGAGCGCACGCCTGGGCCAATTGTGACAATCTCGGCTGTCTTGATATCCGGAAATAGACCCATCGCATCGCCGAGCGCCCGCGCCGCCTGCGAAGAACCATTCCAGCCAACACATATCTTCTCGATCCTCGGTGTGATCACGTCCGCACCTGCAACCAGAACTGGCCGGCCGGATGAAAACAGGACACGCTCAAAAATCGCTTCCCTTGCAAGAAGCACACTTTCAGCGCGATCAACCACCGACAAATCGGCGCATCGCCCACGCACGCTTGCCCATGTCGAAAGTTCGTCCACATTGCCTTCATAGACAATTGCGTCGTGGGATACGCCCGCTGCCTTTGCCTCGTCGCCTGCCGCACCTGCTGCTGCATTTGCCTTTTGACGCAAAGCGTCATTTGCCGTCTTGATCGCGCCTGAAACAGCAGCTGCTACAAACGCGCCGCCCGGCGTAAACGGGATGCTGCATACAGAAGCGATCGACAGATGGGCCTGATGCGTCTTTGCCAGTGCGACGGCCTGACGGAACGCCTGACCGGGCAATCCGTCCGCAGATTCGAATGCACAGAAAATATCCTTCACAGCCATGTGCGATCCCCTGAAAAGCTTCGCCTTTCCAGAATGCGGCAAACCCCGAAGCAAAAACAATGTTCTGGATCAATATCGCAATAGTCTCAACCGGCCGGCTCAAAGCGGGATGTTGTCGTGCTTCTTCCAGGGATTTTCCAGTTCCTTGTGGCGCAACATGGCCAGCGCCCGGGCAATACGCCTGCGGGTGGAATGGGGCATGATGACCTCATCGATATAACCGCGCTCGGCCGCGACAAACGGCGACAGGAAACGCTCTTCATATTCCTTCGTGCGGGCCGCGATCTTCTCGGCGTCTTTCATTTCAGCACGGAAAATAATCTCCACTGCGCCCTTTGCTCCCATCACGGCGATCTGCGCTGTCGGCCAGGCATAATTGACATCGCCGCGTAAATGCTTGGACGCCATGACATCATAGGCGCCGCCAAAAGCCTTGCGCGTAATGCACGTGACTTTTGGAACTGTCGCTTCGGCATAGGCAAACAGCAATTTGGCGCCATGCTTGATCAGGCCGCCGTATTCCTGTGCTGTGCCGGGCAGAAATCCCGGAACATCGACAAATGTGACGATCGGTATGCCAAAGCAATCGCAGAAGCGCACGAAGCGCGCAGCCTTGCGCGATGCATCGCTGTCGAGCACGCCCGCCAGAACCATCGGCTGGTTAGCGACGATACCGATCGTGCGGCCTTCCATTCGCGCAAAACCGGTTACGATGTTGCGCGCATGGCTTTCCTGTATTTCGAAGAAATCGCCTTCGTCCACGATCTTGGTAATCAGTTCCTTGATGTCGTAGGGCTTGTTGGCATTGTCGGGAACGAGCGTGTCCAGGGAATCGTCGTGCCGTGCACTGTCGTCGAATTGCGGCAAGTTCGGGCACGTCATCGCGGTTGGAACTGGGCAGAAAATCGATCAGTCGCCGCATCTGCAGCAGCGCTTCCAGATCGTTGTCATATGCTCCGTCGGCGACCGACGATTTGACCGCATGCACCGATGCGCCGCCCAGTTCCTCCGCTGTCACGGTTTCATTGGTCACGGTCTTCACGACGTCCGGACCGGTCACGAACATGTAGCTGGTGTCGCGCACCATGAAGATGAAATCGGTCATTGCCGGTGAATAGACATCGCCCCCGGCACATGGACCCATGATAACCGAAATCTGCGGAATGACGCCCGACGCCAGTACATTGCGCTGAAAAATTTCGGCGTAACCGCCCAGCGCAGCAACGCCTTCCTGAATGCGCGCACCACCCGCATCGAACAAGCCCGATGATCGGTGCGCGATTGCGCAGCGCCATGTCCTGTATCTTGGTGATCTTCTGCGCATGCGCCTCGGACAGCGAGCCGCCGAAAACGGTAAAATCCTTGGCGAAGACAAAAACCGTGCGGCCATTGACAGTACCCCAGCCGGTAACGACGCCATCGCCGGGAATCTTGGGCTGCTTGTCCATGCCGAAATCCGTGCAGCGATGCTGCACGAACATGTCGAATTCCTCGAACGAGCCGTGATCGAGCAGAAGTTCGATCCGCTCACGCGCTGTCAGCTTGCCGCGCTTGTGCTGGGTATCGATCCGCGCCTGTCCGCCACCAAGACGAGCCTCCGCGCGGCGCTTTTCGAGTGATTTAAGAACCTGTTTCATGCACGGCCCACCCCAGAATTGGCTTTCCCGACAATTAGCACGCAGGCGGACCCGAACCAATTGGCGATTGGTTTAACGGCTTTGCGCGGCCATGGCAGCCGCCGCCATGTCATGCCAGCGGCGCTCCCGGCGTGCTTTTGCCTCGCCATCCTCGCCCCAGAGGCGTGCCTGGAAATCCTCGTCCACATGCGCCGCCCGCCACGCATCTGCGGCGCTCAAATGACCGGTCGCGACTGCCAGCGCCAGAATGGCGGACCCGGTCAGCGTTGTCATCACATGCAGACCGGCCAGACGCAGGGGCCGCGAACCACTCCGCCCCGGCATCGACGAAATTCTCGAGCATATGACGAAAACTCATGATCGCATCCATCGGCTGGCGCGCAAAGACGATGCCATTTGCCAGATGAAAACGCGCACCGTGCGCTTTGGCGATCCAGTCCAGCACGGGATCCCAACGCTTCGACCTGCTCGGCGACCAGCGCCTCGGGATCATCGGCCCGGTAGCACAGGAGATCAGATCCGGCATATTTGACGATCTCCGCCGCCGTCGCATCCATTTCCCGCGCAACGCCATCCAGCGCGGAATTGACGATACGCGTCAGCGGCATGTGGGCCGGATCGATATACTCAACTTGTGCCGACCATTCCCCGGCAATGGCCAGTGCCAGCGTTTCGTCCGGCGCCGCCAGCAATGAACGCTGCGGGGTTCGCACAGGCCGGCCATCCAGCAATATCTGGAAACCGGATTCGCCAGCAGCAACGCTGACCGACTTGTAAAACCGCTTGGGTAACGACGACTTGAGATCGCGCCGGGCAAGTTCGATTGGATCGATATTCTCGCCAGGCTTTGGTGACAGGTTTTCAAATAGATCGTCGTTCATTGCATCGTGTCTTTTGCGGCAAACTATTCAGGCAGGCGTGGCAAACGGCTGCCATCGGGTGTCTCGACCCTGGCGACATTCATTGTCATGGCGAGCAATGAATAATAACCGGTCACGCCGCATATATCGACCAGTGCTTTTTCCCCGAAGGCCGATTTCGCACGCTCGTAAGTTGTGTCGCTGACGCGGCGCGTGGCGAGGATTTCACTGACATAATCGTATAAAATCTGGTCGTCGCCTGTCAGGTCATCGGGCCGGCGGGCCTCACGAATGGCATCAACCGTCGATTGCGAAAGTCCTTCCTTCAAGCCGATTTTCGCATGGGCAAACCATTCGAAATCGGCGCTCCAATGCCGGGCGACAAGCAGGATCGCAAGTTCCGACAGCCGGCCCGAGATTGAACACCGGTAGCGCAGATACTCACCCATCTGCTGGGTCAATGTCATGAGTTCCGGGCTGCGAATGAAAATACCCCACGGTCCGGCAAACGAGCCCGACTGCGCAGCAGCGCCCAGATGCTTGCCGCGTGTTGCATAGAAAACATCATGGGCCTGTTGTTGATCTGCTGTGTATTTGTCCTGTGGAACCGGCGGCAGGCGGCAGGGAAAATCATTGGCCATTGTCTTACTCCGGAGCGTCTTCAATAGGGTCGTACTGGCTCACATCGAAGCCGAACATTTCGAAAGTTTTTTGCATATGCGGCGGCAAGGGCGCTGTCACATCAAGCAGGCCGCCACGCGGGTTGGGCAGCACCAGCCTGCGCGCCAGAAGGTGCAGCTTGTTTTCTATGCCGGACGGCAGCGCGCGGAGCGGATCGGCCACACGCGGATCATTTCCGGCAAGTGGCATGGCGTATTTCGGATCGCCGATAATCGGATGTCCGATGGCTTCGGCATGCGCGCGCAATTGATGCGTGCGGCCCGTGATCGGCTTCATCGAAAGCCAGGCCAGACGCGGAGCAACCTTGTCGACAATCGTATAATAGGTCACCGAATGCTGCGCGTCGTCATCGCCATGCCGGGCGATCTGCATTTTCTCAGGATCGCCGCGGAACGGTTTTTGCTCGCCCTTTGGCGCGAACTTTTGCGAGGACCGCAGCGAACGCTCACCCGTCATGCCCGGACCTTTCTTCAGGAACAGCGATATGCGTCCCTGCGAAGGCTTCGGCACGCCGCGTACGACCGACCAGTAAATCTTGCGCGTCTGGCGCGTGCGGAATATCTCACCAAGATCAGCTGCCATCTTGCGGGTGCGCGCAACCAGCAGAACACCGGATGTATCCTTGTCGATACGATGGACCAGACGCGGCTTTTGATCGTTATGGGTAAGACAATCAAGCAGCCCGTCGACATGGCGCTTGACGCCAGGCCCTCCCTGGACAGCCAGACCGTACGGCTTGTTGAGGACAAGGATATGGGCATCCTCATAGAGCGTGATGGACTTCAGAAATTCAACATCCGCATCATTTGCCACCGCGCGCCGCACGGACGGCAAGCCGGGATCATCAAGACGCAGCGGTGGCACGCGCACGCTGTCGCCTTCCTCAAGGCGGGTGGACGTCTCCGCCCGTTTGCCATTCACACGGACCTCGCCCTTGCGGACGATACGGTTGAGGTGCGACATCGCAAGCGCCGGAAAGCGGTGGCGGAACCAGCGGTCGAGCCGCATGGCCGCTTCGTCCTCAACGACCTGCAAGGTCTGAACACCTGCCGGTACCTGTGAAACGACTTGCTCGTGGCGCTTGCGCTCGGGTTCGCGAGCCGGCCTGTCCATGACATCGGTTTCACGGTCGCGGACCGGCTTGCCGCCACTCGACGACTTTGCATCCTGCCGGGGCTTGTCCTTGCGAGGGGATTTCGCGCCGGAAGCTGGCCTGGCACGGGATGGTTTCCCAGGCGATCTGTTTTTGGATTTAGGCCGTTTGGCGGCAGGCTTGCTCAAGACAGGGATCTCACCAGATAAAGGCCGGCGAACGCCGCACCAATTGAAAGCACAACGGAAGCCAGCACATAACCGATGGCCGCACCGGATGCACCGCGCTCCCACAACAGCGCAACATCAAGCGAAAACGCCGAAAAAGTGGTGAAGCCGCCGAGAATTCCCGTCACCAGAAACAGCCGCAGATGCTGGTTGCCACCACCCGACCGGAAGGCGAACCAGGCCGCAGCCGCGCCTATGATGAAACTGCCGGCAACATTGACGCCCACCGTCGCCCAGGGAAAACCGGTTCCAAAAGCGCGGGCGCACACCAGATTGACCCAGTGGCGCATTGCGCCGCCAAAGCCGGCGCCAAGAAAAACATAAACCGTTGCCATCATCACGGGCTTATAGCCCAGAGGCCTGCCCCGCGCTATCGGGACATTTGATCCCGCTTGGTCTAGCGCGAGGTTTGTTGCTTTGGATCATCAAATGCATCGTCAAAGCTTTGGTCCCCCGCGAAGTCGAGCGTCTGCCGGGCGTCGAACCTGGCGGCTGCGAACACCCTGCTCGCCAGATTGAGTTCGCCAGGACGGCACGGAACGCTGGGGGGATGAATGACCATGATTCGCTCCACCTGCATGGCATTTCCCGACACCTTGTAGCTGGCGCGGTAGCGCGCGAAATCCGACACCACGCGGATATCGCGCGGCGGTTTGCGCAACTTCAACTGACTGTCCCATGTCACCTTCAGCCGTTCGACATAGGTGATTGGTGTGCAGACAAAAGCGTTTTGCCAGCGATCACGGATACCGCTGGAGAAAGCGTTGACAGGTGGGCTGTACACCCTGGGTCCAACAGGCAAGGCGATCCCGCGAGACCGGTCTGAAGGGGCTTCCTGCTCGAACGTAGTGCGAATGGCAAAAGGCGTGACAAGGGCAAGCGGTTCCGGCGCCGTCATGCGCCCGGACCCGCGCTTGCTGGACCGGGCCAGATAATAACGCACTGCTTCCACCGGACCGAGTGTTTCAATTCGACGGGCATCATTGCGCAATAATTGTTCGGCAACGCCTTCGGCGCGAATGTTCGAACTACCGCTCGCCGCACCATTGGAAGCAATTTTGACTTCGGCACTGAACTCTACCCGCGCTGCCTTGGCAGGCATCACAGGCGTGCGCCCCATATGTGCACCATTGGCAGTGATGTGCAGCGCAGGCTTTCCCTGCAGTCCCAGTGGCAAACCATCGAACGAAGATGTGGAGGCCGTCGCGTCGAGATATCTCTTGAACTGCGGCACATATAAAATCATGTGATCGAAAGATATGACCGGCACCGGATAAGGCTCGTAAACGCGCGCCAGATTGATGATGACCAGTTCGCTATCTATGCCCTTGGCCGCGAGGAACGCCTTAAGCAGTGTCGCATGATCCTTGCAATCGCCGTAGGCTGCCTTCAGGATTGCCTTGCACTGATGTGGAACCCACCCTCCATGGCCGAGCATTACGCGGAAATAGCGAATATTACGCGCCGTCCAGTTGAACAGTGCACGCGCAATCGCTTCCTTGTCGTTAAGACCTTTGGTAATTTCCTCAGCCTTGGCGCGGATGCTTTCATCGGGCTCCGAAGTTCCCGCGATCATCTTGTTGTAGAGAAGTCCGAAGGCATTCCAGTCCGGTAGATTGCTCACAAATACCGCGGGTGCGTGATCTGCGTAGGAAACGGACAATGGTTCACGTGGTGCGTCTTTTCCACGCGATGTACGCCATCTATAACGCCGCCCGCCCGGTATCGGCTCGCTTTCACGCACCAGATCACGCTCGGCAAATCGCAGATTGAGGGAATCGGGAACATCCAGCGTCAACGCAATGGACTTGATGTACCGCGAAGGAGGAGCAAGCCATTGCCCGGAGACTACACCCGGCACGAGCGCGCGCTTCTGCTTGCGCTTGTACACCAAAAGCGTTTTGTCACCGACAGCAAGATCGGGAAATGCCACCACGTATGTATCCACGTCGGCGCGGAACAATGCAGAACCCGCCTGCGACCCCGTCATCTTCAGGATTTTCGAACGATCGACGTCACGTCTTTCGCCATTGGCTTTCACGGTTGCCGCCTCGACAATTTCAAGGTCGGAAAAGAAGCTGTTACTGGTCAGACGAAACTGGCCAATGCTCTGCACAGCACTGGCAAGCTTGATTGTGCTGACAACGCGATGGGTGGATGTTTGCAGCCCCTGCGCATCATACACGTAGTGGTTTTCGTACTCGCGTTCAAAGGCGAGTTTCTTGTCCGCATCTTCTATCCGCGATGAAAATGATTGTTGTGCGCCAGCAGGCAATACGCCCATTGCGATGCAGAACGCGATCAACACATTGCGTGGTCCGGAAATGATCACATGGTTTATGCTTTGCACCGCGCTGCCCTCACCAGTCGGGGTGGAACCAGCGGCATTCCACTGGCTTGTGAACCGGCCTGATTTTAGCAGAAAACCAAAGGCCGGGAACAGTGTGGAAGTCAAAACCAAAAAATGCAAGGCAAGCGCACGTGCACTTTACTCGCCCCGTTCCTTGCGTAATTTAGCCCAGTATTGCAGCCGCTTCGACAGATCACGCTCAAAGCCGCGATCAACAGGATCATAAAGTTTGCGCCGGCCAATATCCTCGGGCCAGTAGTTTTGGCCGGAAAAGGCCTCCGGTTCATCATGATCGTAGCGGTAGCCCGACCCGTAGCCCTCGTCCTTCATCATGCGCGTGGGCGCATTGAGGATGGCTTTGGGCGGCATTACCGAACCGTGCTCCTTGGCCAGCCGCATCGCCGCACCATAAGCCTTGTACCCGGCATTGGATTTGGGTGCTGTTGCCACGTAAATGACGGCCTGGGCGATAGCCAGTTCACCTTCTGGAGAACCCAGAAAATCAAACGCATCCTTGGCGGCATTGGCCACGACAAGGGCTTGCGGATCGGCAAGCCCGATATCTTCGATAGCCATCCGCACAACACGGCGGGCGATAAACAACGGATCTTCGCCAGCATCCAGCATACGCGCAAGATAATACAGCGCCGCATCAGGGTCCGAACCCCGCACGCATTTATGCAGGGCGCTGATCAGATTGTAGTGACCTTCCTGCGCCTTGTCGTAGATGGGTGCGCGCCGCTGAACGATATCAGCAAGCCCCGCTGTATCCAGAACATCGCCCGCCGCTGTTGCGCGCCAGACTTCTTCAGCCAGTGTCAACGCTGCCCGGCCATCGCCATCAGCCATGGATACAAGTGCAGCGCGCGCATTTTCATCCAGCGGCAATGGCTTGCCTTCAAGTGCCTCGGCCCGGCCAAGCAATTGCTCGATAGCTGCCCCGTCAAGGCGTCGGAACGTCAATACACGGGCGCGCGACAGCAAGGCTGCATTAAGTTCGAATGACGGATTTTCCGTCGTCGCACCGATCAACGTGATCGTTCCGTCTTCCATGACAGGCAGAAAGGAATCTTGTTGCGCCCGGTTGAAACGATGAATCTCATCGACGAACAGCAACGTGCCTTGCCCGGTTGCCCGGCGAGCGCGAGCCTGTTCGAAAACTTTTTTTAAATCTGCGACGCCGGAAAAAATCGCCGATATCTGTACAAATTCCAGATCCGTTTCATCGGCCAGCAATCGCGCAACGGTGGTTTTTCCTGTGCCGGGCGGACCCCAGAAAACCAGACTTCCCAGTGCGCGGGTCTGTACCAGTCGCGCCAAAATTCCATTGCCCGATAAAAGATGCGGCTGGCCTGCAACATCGCTCAGGCGCTGCGGACGCAACTTGTCCGCCAACGGACGAGGCGCATTGCTATCCAGACCCGATGCTTTGAATAGATCGTTCATGTGCTCTTGTTGCTGCAGGCAATCGGAATGCTATTCAGATCGTAGCACGAGCGCAACCGTGCCAGTTTTACGTTGCGTCAACATACAGCGCTAACATAGGTTTAACAAATCCGCATTTCGATTCGCGGTGGCGTTGCCTTGGCAAAAATTAGCTCTGAACAAAATGCTGAGCGGCAATGATAATCACAAACTTCCTTTCCGGTTGGGCGGATCGTCAAGGAAGTCATTCCGGCCTGATGGCCGAGGGGACCAAAGGAAAACATTATGCGCACAATCGCATTGGTTACACAAAAAGGCGGCTCGGGAAAAAGCACTCTGGCAAGTTCTCTGGCAGTGGCTGCCCATGAGGCAGGAGAGCGGGTTTTCATTATCGACATGGATCCCCAGGCTTCACTGGTTCGCTGGTTTAAAAATCGGGAAGACAAGGAAGTCGCAGTTGAATCCGTAACGCCTGGGAAACTTGGCGCCGCAATGCGCGCGCTGGAGAAAGCCGGCGTCACCCTGGTAATCATTGATACGCCAGGCACGGAATCGAACGCTGCAGAAGCCGCCATGAAAGCTGCCGATCTCTGTATCATCCCTGCCCGCCCGAATGTGTTCGACCTTTGGGCCAGCGAAACCACCCGCAAGACCTTGCGCTGCTTGCGCAAGGAATATGCCTTCCTGCTCACGCAATGTCCGCCTGTGCAACAGAGCGCACGTGTGCAACAGGGCGCACAGGCCCTGCAGGCCATGGGTGGGCTTCTCACACCCATGATCGTTTCGCGCGCCGATTATCAGGATGCCTCACGCGAAGGCATGGGCGTTACAGAATATGCGCCCAGCGGAGCAGCTGCCGACGAGATGCGCAAACTTTGGCGCAATGTGAAACGCCGCATGGCGCAAGGAAAGTCAGGCTCCTCAACCAAGAAAAAGGCTGCGTGACTTTATCTCCAGATTAAAAACCCCCGGGGCATGATTGCACCGGGGGTTTTGTTTTGAACTGTGAGGAATTCTCGTATTCGATCAGCCACCGAATATGGAATTGAAGACCTGGCCCTTGCGGCTGATGGATATTTTCCAGAACATCCGCCTGTTACGTGTGGCATTGCGCAGATCGACGGTTTTCTTGATCTGTTGATCGTTGATTGCGAGCACCACGTCACCCGGCTGAAAACCAACCTGCGCGGCATTGGAACCATCTTTCACGTTCGAGATAACGACGGCCTGTTCAAAATCACCAAGCACGGACAATTCGTCCGATGTCGCTGGCGAATAATTGACAATCGTCACACCATCAAAAGGTGAAGGACCGTCGATGTTTAAAGTCTCCCTTGGAGGTGTTTCCGGCGCACCTTCCAGCCGCACATTCAACGTCTGCTTCTTGCCTTGTCGCAGAACCGTCAGCTCTGTCGATTTTCCAACCACTTTGGTCGCCAGGCGATAACCGAAACTTTCCGGATCATCGACATTGATATTGTCGATTGCAAGAATGATATCACCGCGCTTCATTCCTGCACGCTCGGCCGCGCTGCCGGCATAGATTTTCGACACCAGCGCGCCGGCAGGGCGATCCATTCCAAGCGATTCAGCAATTTCCTTCGTCACTTCCTGCAAGGTCGCCCCGACCCAGGGCCGGCGCAGTTTGCCGCCTGCCTTGGCAGCGCGCACGATGACTTCCACCATGTTGACAGGGATGGCAAAACCGATGCCGACCGATCCGCCACTGCGCGAATATATCGCCGTGTTGATGCCCGCCAGCTTGCCGTTGATATCGACCAGAGCACCACCGGAATTGCCGGGATTGATGGCCGCATCGGTCTGGATGAAAAACCCGAAATCGGAAATTCCCGTCTGCGTGCGTGCAAGACCCGATACAATTCCTTGCGTCACGGTCTGCCCGACACCGAACGGATTGCCAACTGCCAGTACCAGGTCACCGACTTCAAGCGTATCCGAATTGCCTAATTCAATTGCCGGAAAATTCTTTCCTTCCTTGATGCGCAGCACGGCAAGATCTGTTCGCTGATCGCGCAAAATCACTTCGGCCTGCAACTCCCGGCGATCGGAGAGCGCAACACGCACTTCGGTCATGCCGGCAATCACGTGATTGTTTGTAACCACCAGCCCGCTCCCATCGACGATGACACCCGACCCGAGCGACTTCTGGGTCTGGGGACGACCACCGAAAAACTGGCGAAAGAATGGGTCGTCGAACAGAGGATTATTCTGCTGCTTCTCAATCCGCTGGGCATAGACATTGACAACAGCCGGCAGCACTTTCTTGACCACCGGCGAAAACGAAAGCGTGATCGCGGTGCGGTTCGCTGGCGCCTGACGCTGGGCGAACTGGGCCTGGGCAGGTTGCGCCAGGACTGGAACACCCGCCAATGCCGCGCCTAGCGCCACGGCCCGCCAATATGCCGCGCGGCGTCCGGCCTGAAAGGCCGCTCGGCCCTGGCCGAACTCGCCGTGTTTGCGACGCAAATTGAAAGGGTTTGAAATCATGGCCCGCTCCAGCGTGGTGCGAATTCGAACAAGACGAATCCGGCAGAACTATCCTGCAAAGATAGGGATTGGCCTGTCAGATAACAACGTGTGCGAGGCAAATGCTGTTAACGCGCACCAGCATCGGCCAGAATCTTCGCGATCCTGGCTTGCCCCCGGTTGCGCGCATGAAACAGCGGCGTCGCACCGTCCTTGTCCGCGATATTCGGGTCAGCCTTTGCCGCCAGCAACTGACTGACAATATCGACGTAGACGCCACTGCCATTACCCAGTAGCACGGCTTCCAGCAAAGCTGTCCAGCCCAGCTTGTTGACGTGATCGACGTTTATTTTCGTGCCCAACAGGATGCGTACTGTCTCGGGATGTCCGTGGTGGGCCGCCGGGATCAGTGCAGTGCCGCCGTAGCGGTTGGTATCCCTGAGATTGGCGTCGGCCTTCAGGGTCATTTTCAATATTTCGTTACGCCCCTCTGCGCCTGCATACAGGAACGGTGTATCCTCGATTGAATCCTTTGCATTGACGTTTGCCCCAGCGGCAATCAGTACCCGTGCTGCTGCGACGTGGTTGTTGTGGGTGGCTATCATCAATGCGGTCCGGCCGCGCGCATCACGCGTTTCGACAGGGACGCCCGTGTCGATAGCTGCCTTGATCTGCACGGCATCGCCAGCTTCCGCCGCAAGCAGGAGATCGCGCGGTGTTCTTGCGGAGGCCGCCATGGGAAACAGTGTCGCCAGAACCGATAAGGGCAGCAGCGGAAAGAGCTGAAGGATAGGGCGTCGCGACAGACGGTGAATAGACACGGAGCTCTCCTCGATGAACGCGAGATGAATAATCTGCCGCTTCACCTATGAGGCAATTGCGCAAAGAAAAGGGCAGCTCCGAAGAGCTGCCCCAAAACTCGCGTAATTGTGATCTGCCCCGTGTCAGGCGTTAGCTTCAGCCTGTTCGCGCGACTTGGCCTCAACCGGACCGGAATCCTGGCCCTTGGCATCTGGATCGCGATCCACGAATTCGATGACGGCCATTGGCGCATTGTCGCCGAAGCGGAAGCCTGCCTTCAGGACGCGGGTGTATCCGCCATTGCGTTCCTTGTAGCGAGGTCCGAGAACGTCGAACAGTTTGCGAACCAGATCGACATCGCGCAGGCGCGAAATAGCCTGGCGGCGCGCATGCAGATCGCCGCGCTTGCCCAGTGTCACCAGCTTCTCAACGACCGGACGCAAGTCCTTGGCCTTTGGCAAGGTGGTGACGATCTGCTCATGCTTGATCAGCGCCTGGGCCATATTGGCGAACATCGCCTTGCGGTGTTCGGCTGTACGATTGAAACGGCGTTTTGCACGTCCGTGATACATGTTGGCTCTCCTTCTTTGTTACGGTCGCCGTGCCAAGGGCCGACCGTCTGTTATGCAAACAGCGAACAGAAAATTTTTCCGTTCGCTATCTGCTTGGCAAAACTGCCTAGTAGTGCTCTTCGAAACGCTTGGCCAGATCGTCGATATTGTCCGGCGGCCAACCGTTTACGTCCATGCCCAGGTGCAAGCCCATCTGTGCCAGCACTTCCTTGATTTCGTTCAGCGACTTGCGGCCGAAGTTCGGCGTACGCAGCATTTCGCCTTCGCTCTTCTGGATCAGATCGCCGATGTAGACGATGTTGTCGTTCTTCAGGCAGTTTGCCGAGCGAACAGACAGTTCCAGTTCGTCCACCTTCTTGAGCAAGGCAGGGTTGAACGCCAGTTCCGGAATGGAAGGGGCAGCTTCCTCGCGCTTGGGCTCGTCGAAGTTGACGAATACATTGAGCTGATCCTGCAGAATACGCGCTGCATAGGCAATCGCATCTTCCGGCGTGATCGAACCATTAGTCTCAACGGTCATGGTGAGCTTGTCGTAATCGAGAATTTGGCCCTCGCGGGTATTCTCGACACGGTAGCTGACTTTCTTGACCGGCGAATACAGGCTGTCGATAGGAATAAGACCGATCGGAGAATCTTCCGAGCGGTTCCGGTCGGCCGGCACGTAACCCTTGCCGGTGTCGACAGTGAGTTCCATGCGGATTTCCGCGCCTTCATCGAGCGTGCACAGCACCAGCGCCGGGTTCAAAACCTGGATGTCACCGGTCACGCCGATATCGCCAGCCGTCACGGCGCCAGGGCCGGACTTCTTGAGCACCATGCGCTTGGGACCATCGCCCTGCATCTTCAGCGCAATGTCCTTGATGTTGAGAACGATGTTGGTCACATCTTCGCGCACACCTGGAATGGAAGAGAACTCATGCAGCACGCCATCGATATGCGCCGAGTTGATTGCCGCCCCTTGCAAGGACGACAACAATACGCGCCGCAGCGCGTTGCCGAGTGTAAGACCGAAGCCACGCTCCAGCGGCTCGGCAACAACAGTTGCCACGCGCTGGGGATCGACGCCCGGGTTCACTTCGAGCTTGTTTGGTTTAATCAGTTCCTGCCAATTCTTCTGAATCACGACAGCACCTTTCTGTGCACTGTACGGCATTTCGGTCCGTCGACCATGGCCGCACAACGTCGGGAGCTTAAGTAAGCCGCAAACGGTCCGTCGACCGCGAGCGGGAGTGCTTATACGCGACGACGCTTGCGCGGACGGCAACCATTGTGCGGGATCGGCGTCACGTCACGGATCGATGTGACGGTGAACCCTGCAGCCTGCAAGGCACGCAAAGCAAATTCACGACCGGAACCCGGACCGCATACTTCAACTTCGATGGTACGCATGCCGTGGTCTGCAGCCTTGCGGGCAGCATCCTCGGCAGCCATCTGCGCAGCATATGGGGTCGATTTGCGCGAACCCTTGAACCCCATCGTGCCGGCAGACGACCACGAGATCGTATTGCCCTGGGCATCGGTGATGGTGATCATGGTATTATTGAATGTGGAATTCACATGCGCGACGCCGGACGCAATATTTTTGCGTTCGCGGCGGCGGACGCGAGCTGCTTCTTTTGCCATGGATATTTGCCTTCGTTGATATCAGCGCCGCCGTATTTCCAGCGGCTACACCTTGATTGACACCTGACAGCATGAGGCGAACGCGGTGCAAACCGCGGCCACCACTGCTCCCTGATTACTTCTTCTTGCCTGCAATCGGCTTCGCCTTGCCCTTGCGGGTGCGGGCATTGGTATGCGTACGCTGGCCACGAACCGGAAGCTGCTTGCGGTGACGCAGACCGCGATAGCAACCAAGGTCCATCAGCCGCTTGATGTTCATTGCAACTTCGCGGCGCAGATCGCCTTCCACGATATAATCGCGGTCGATGGTTTCGCGAATTTGAAGAACTTCGGCATCGGTCAGCTGCGCTACGCGGCGCTCTGCAGGTATCGCCACCTTTTCGCAGATTTCGGTAGCCCGTTGCGGACCAATTCCGTGAATGTATTGCAGCGCGATCACAACGCGCTTGTTCGTCGGGATATTAACGCCCGCTATACGAGCCATCTGTCTTCTCCATGTGGACGGCGAGGTTCCTGCAAATCAAATTTGCAAGCCAGGCCAGGGAAAGCTGCGTCCGGTGGAGGCCGGCTCATGCAGCAGGGAACAAAAACAACACAAAACCGCCCCGGACCTCCAGATGGAAACCCGCAGCGATTTACGTATGCGCGCTTCTAGAGCGCACCAATTACTGCGTCAATAGGGAATTGCTACGATTTCTCGTAAAATCATCCCCTGTTGACATCCTTGCGGCCCCGGCCCGCTCAAGCGCCAATGGCAGCATCCAGAGCCGCGGTTACGGCTGCAATGGACATCATGCCGTCGACGGTCTTCAGCGTTCCCTTGGAAGCGTAATAGGCCGAAACAGGCGCAGTCTGCTTGCGATAGGCATCCAGACGCACCTTGAAGGCCTCCGGGTTGTCGTCTGCCCGTACAGCACCGCCGGCGGCAATGGTCTCGCGTGCGCGATTTTCGATTCGCGCCAGCAGGGCCGCCTCGTCGACTTTCAACTCGACAATGGCATCCAGTTTCAGGTTCTTTGAATCCAGCAATTTATCGAGCGCTTCGGCCTGCGCGACCGTGCGCGGGAACCCATCGAGAATGAAGCCCTTTCTGGCGTCCGGCTCCTGGATGCGGTCAGCGATGATACCGACAACGATCTCGTCGGAAACCAGACCGCCTGCGTCCATCACGGCTTTCGCCTTGAGGCCAACGGCTGTGCCCGCCTTCACTGCGGCACGCAGCATATCGCCCGTGGAGAGCTGGGGTATTCCATGCTTTTCTACAAGGCGCGCTGCCTGCGTGCCTTTGCCTGCCCCTGGCGGGCCCAGTAGAATCAGCCTCATCGCCGCCTGCCCTTTAACCTCGCCTTCTTGACGAGGCCTTCGTATTGCTGTGCCTGAAGATGACCGTGAACCTGGGCCACAGTATCCATCGTCACGCTGACAACAATCAGCAACGACGTTCCGCCGAAATAAAACGGCAGTGCTGCATAGGAAATCAGAAATTCCGGCAACAGACAGATAACGGTCAGGTAAGCCGCGCCGATCACCGTGATTTTCATCAGGATATCGTCAATATAGGCGGCTGTGCGATCACCAGGACGAATGCCCGGAATAAACCCGCCATGCTTTTGCAGATTCTCGGCAGT
Source organism: uncultured Alphaproteobacteria bacterium (assembly GCA_963700795.1). Taxonomy (GTDB): domain Bacteria; phylum Pseudomonadota; class Alphaproteobacteria; order Rhizobiales; family Beijerinckiaceae; genus Terripilifer. The sequence continues at coordinate 36,237 of CAVOYX010000007.1, forward strand.
CTCCTTCGGATTGAAAACGATCGCCGTGTAGAAGAAAGCAAAGAAGATAATCAGCAGAGCATAGGAGAGCATGTATAGCGGCCGGCCATGACCGAAGTAGGTCAGAAAGCTGCCGAGGACACCGCCAGTTGCGCCTGCTTGCGAGAAATTCGCAATAGTGGTCGGCAGCAGCAACAGGGACGATGCGAAGATGGGCGGGATAACACCCGATGTATTGAGCTTCAGCGGCAGGAACGAACTCTGCCCCTCATACATGCGGTTGCCAACCTGGCGCTTGGGATAGGTTATCAGCAAGCGGCGCTGGGCGCGCTCGATGAACACAATGAACGCGGTGACCACCAGCGCCATGACGATGACCAGCAGGATCAACGGTGTCGACAATGCGCCCTGACGGCCCAATTCCAGGGTCGAAACGATGGCGGACGGGAAAGCGGCCACAATTCCGGCGAAGATGATCAGCGAGGCGCCGTTGCCGATACCGCGCGCCGTGATCTGCTCGCCCAGCCACATCAGGAACATGGTGCCGCCTGTCAGAGACAGGACCGTGGAAATGCGGAAGAACCAGCCTGGATCGGAGACGAACGTGCCCTGCCCTTCCAGACCCAGCGCAATGCCGTAGGCCTGAAATGCTGCAAGCACCACAGTCAGATAACGCGTATACTGGTTGATGACCTTACGCCCGCTCTCACCCTCTTTCTTGAGAGCTTCCAGGCTTGGCACCACCGACGTGAGCAACTGAATGATAATCGATGCCGAGATATACGGCATGATGTTCAACGAGAAGATGGCCATGCGCTGCACGGCGCCACCAGCAAACATGTTGAACAGTTCCAGCACGCCCTGTTGGCGGCCGACGAAATTCTGTTCGAAAGCAGCAGCGTCAATTCCGGGCAGCGGGATATAGGTCCCCAGCCGGTAGATCACCAGCGCTGCCAGCGTGAACCAGATACGCTTTTTCAGCTCTTCCGCCTTTGCAATGGCGGAAAAATTGATAGAGGCTGCGAGCTGTTCGGCTGCCGATGCCATTCTGCGCTCCGCTCAGGGCAATTGCCCTTGCAATATCCATCCGGTTAGACCAACAGCGCCATTGCGACGCCTTGCCGGCCCGTGACCGATTTCATATGGGCAGGAACAACCGGTTTGTCACCCCCGCAAAAAGGCGCAGCGGCACGATGTGATCGCGCCGCTAAATCCTGATCTTATTCAGCGCTTGCTGCAGCCAGCAACTTCACGCTGCCACCGGCTTTTTCAATCGCTGCCTGGGCCGACTTGGAAGCAGCAGCGACCTCAACGGTCAACTTTGCTTTCAATTCGCCAACGCCCAAAATCTTGACGCCCATCAGGGGACGCCGGCAAACGCCTGCTTCCACCAATGCCTCAACTGTCACCGGCTTGCCCGCATCGAGCTTGCCGGCATCGACTGCTGTTTGCAGGCGGCCGAGATTGACCTCGTTATATTCAGTCGGGAAAGGAGAGTTGAAGCCGCGCTTAGGCAAGCGCCGATGCAGCGGCATCTGGCCGCCTTCAAAGCCCTTGATGGAAACGCCGGAGCGCGCCTTCTGACCCTTTACGCCACGACCGGCGGTCTTGCCCTTGCCAGAGCCAACACCGCGGCCAACGCGCATGCGCGACTTGGTGGAGCCTGGATTATCGGAAATTTCTGTCAATTTCATAGCGGCCACTCCTACTTCGCGTCCGCGCCGGCATCGACAACACGCACAAGGTGAGCCACCTTGGCGATCATGCCGCGTACCGCAGGGGTATCTTCAAGCGACTTGCGGCGGCCGATCCTGTTGAGGCCCAGACCAACCAGCGTCCTGCGCTGGCTGCTCTCGCGACCGATCGGGCTGCCGATCTGTTCGACTGTAACAGTCTTCTTTGATGCAGCGTTCATGTCAGCGCCTCCGATCAACCGTTGACGGCTTCTGCATCACTGCCGCCACGACGGCTTTGCAATGCGGAAACCTTGAGATTGCGGCGGGCTGCAACGGAACGCGGAGAATCTTCGCGCTTCAGGGCATCGAAGGTGGCGCGCACCATGTTGTAGGGATTCGAAGATCCCTGCGACTTGGCAACGACATCATGCATGCCCAGTGTTTCGAACACAGCGCGCATCGGGCCACCGGCGATGATGCCGGTACCGGCAGGAGCTGCACGAAGAATGACGCGGCCAGCACCGTGACGGCCCTGCACATCATGATGCAAGGTCCGGCCTTCACGCAATGGAACGCGGATCAGGCTGCGCTTTGCAGATTCCGTTGCCTTGCGAATTGCTTCAGGAACTTCACGCGCCTTGCCGTGACCAAAGCCTACCCGGCCCTTCTGGTCGCCAACAACAACAAGCGCAGCAAAGCCGAAACGCCGGCCGCCCTTCACAACTTTCGCGACGCGATTGATGTGTACGAGCCGGTCTACGAATTCGCTGTCGCGCTCTTCGCGATCACGATCGCGGCCGCGGCCGCCTTCAGGTTCTCTTGCCATAATGTTTTCCACTGTCCTTCGTCACTTGCGCGGCTGCCGATCAGAACCAACTGCCGCTCGCTTCGAATTTTGAAAGGGCCAAGCCCTAGAACTGCAACCCGCCTTCGCGAGCTCCTTCTGCAACCGCCTTGACGCGGCCATGGAACATGTAGGAGCCGCGATCGAACACGACTTCCTTGACGCCAGCCTTGGTCGCACGTTCGGCGATCAGCTTGCCGATTTGCTTCGCTGCATCCACTGTAGCGCCATTCTTGAGCGCATGCCCGCAGATCCTTTTCCAGCGACGAAGCCGACGCAAGTGTTGCTCCCTTCGTGTCGTCGATGATCTGGGCATAGATCTGCTTGGACGAGCGGAATACCGACAAACGCGGCTTGCCACCTGCCCGCGCCTTGAGGCTGCGGCGAACGCGCGCCCTGCGACGGTCCGTTGAATTGCTGTTTGCCATCGTCCGGTCCTACTTCTTCTTGCCTTCCTTGCGGAAGATATATTCGTTGGCGTACTTCACGCCCTTGCCTTTGTAGGGCTCAGGCGGGCGCATCGCGCGGATTTCGGCGGCAACCTGGCCAACCTGGCGCCGGTCGATGCCGGTGATGATCACTTCGGTCGGCCGCGGCGTCGCCATCGTGATACCGTCAGGTATCGGATAGTTGATGTCGTGGCTGTATCCAAGTGCCAGTTGCAAGGTCTTGCCTGCAACAGCGGCCCTGTAGCCAACGCCTGTGATTTCCAGGCGCCGCTCGAAGCCGTCGCTGACGCCGGTCACGATATTGTTGATCATGGCGCGCGATGTACCCCACAGCGCGCGGGCGCGCTTGGTCTCGTCACGCGGATCAACCATGATCGCATCGTTTTCCATCTTCACCGCGACTTCGTCGGGCACGATGAATTGCAGTTCGCCCTTGCCACCCTTGGCCGATACGCGCTGACCTTCGACCTTGGCGGTCACGCCTTTCGGAACGGGGACAGGTTTTTTACCTACGCGGGACATCTCATTCCTCCCGGTCAGAACACGCGGCAGAGTATTTCGCCGCCCACATTCTGCTCACGTGCAGTGTGGTCGGCCATAACTCCGCGCGGTGTCGAAACGATGGTGATGCCAAGGCCATTGGCGACACGCGGCATTGCATCGACCGCTGTGTACACGCGCCGGCCCGGCTTGGAGACGCGCTCGATCTTGCGGATCACGGGCTCGCCTTCGAAATATTTCAGCTCGATCTCGAACTCGGAACGGCCATTGCCGTAATCCGTGGTCGAAAAATCGCGGATATAGCCTTCCTGCTTCAGAACTTCGAGCACGTTTGCCCGAAGACGCGAACCAGGTGTGCTGACTTTCGACTTCCGCCGCATCTGTGCATTGCGGATGCGCGTCAGCATATCTCCCAACGGATCGTTCATGGCGCGCCTCCTACCAGCTGGACTTCACAAGACCGGGCACAAGGCCCTTCGATCCCAGTTCGCGCAGGGCGATACGGGACATCTTCAGCTTGCGGTAGATACGCACGCGGACGGCCCGTTACCTCGCAACGATTGCGAATGCGGGTCGCCGAGGAATTGCGCGGCAAGGCAGCCAGTTTCAGCTGCGCTTCGAAACGCTCTTCCATGCTCAGGCTTTCATCCTGGGCCATCTTCTTCAAACGTTCACGGCGTCCGGCGTATTTCTTCACCATCCTCCGCTTCTTCTCGTTATTCTCAATTGCGCTTTTCTTCGCCATTTATCTACCTCTGGTATCCGCGTTTGAAGCTCGTTACAGCCTCACTGCCGGAACGGGAAATTGAACGCACGCAGCAAGGCGCGCGCCTCGTCGTCGTTCTTTGCAGTCGTGCACACGATCACATCCATACCGATGATCGAATCCACCTTGTCGTAGTCGATTTCAGGGAACACGATGTGCTCCTTGATGCCGAGGGCATAATTGCCGCGTCCATCGAAGGACTTCGGGTTCAAGCCACGGAAATCTCGCACACGCGGCAGGGCCACCGTGATGAGACGATCCAGGAACTCGTACATGCGAACCTTGCGCAGCGTTACCTTCGCGCCGATTGGCATGTTCTCGCGAACCTTGAAGGTCGAGATTGCCATGCGGGCACGCGTGATAACCGGCTTTTGACCAGCAATAAGCGCCAGTTCGCCAGCGGCGGTTGTCACTTTCTTGGTATCGTTGACAGCTTCGCCAACGCCCATGTTCAGCACGATCTTGTCGATCTTGGGCACCTGCTGCGGATTCGTATAACCGAATTCCTTTGTCAGGGCCTCGCGGATGACTTCGTCATAATGCTTGCGCAAACGCGGAACATAACCAGCTGGCAGAGCGCTTTCGCCCTTTGCCTTGCCTTCGCCTTTCGGCTTCTTTTCATTCGCCTCAGCCATCGATCAGATCCCCGGAGCGCTTTGCGAAACGAACCTTGCGGCCGTCGTCCAGCTTCTTGAAACCAACCCGGGTCGGCTTGCCGTCCTTCGGGTCTGCTATTGCCAAATTCGACAGATGGATCGGCGCCTCTTTCGAGATGATGCCGCCCTCCTGCTGTGCACTCTGGCGTTGGTGGCGTTTCACGATGTTCACACCACGCACCAGCGCGCGATCTTCGCCCGGACGGACTTCGATCACTTCACCGGTACGGCCGAGATCCCGGCCTGCCAATACGACGACCTTGTCGCCTTTCTTGATCTTCGCAGCCATCACAACACCTCCGGCGCGAGCGAAATGATTTTCATGTGATTGCGGGCACGCAATTCACGCGGCACTGGCCCGAAGATACGGGTGCCGATCGGCTCTGACTGGTTGTTGACCAACACTGCCGCATTGCTGTCAAAACGAATGACCGAACCGTCATTGCGCTTGATGTCCTTTGCGGTGCGCACGACAACAGCCTTGACCACGTCGCCCTTCTTCACGCGACCGCGCGGAATGGCTTCTTTCACCGACACGACGATGATGTCGCCAACCCGTGCATACTTGCGCTTGGACCCGCCAAGCACCTTGATGCACATGACGCGGCGGGCGCCAGAATTATCCGCCACATCCAGGTTAGACTGCATTTGTATCATGGCATTACGCCCTTCTCTCAGACCTCTAACCGGCTCCGGTCAAACCGGCTTCCGGAGATTGCTTCCGGACAGTGCGCCAATGCGCCCTGCCCCGGCCTTGCGGCCTCAACTCTTTGCAGCCGCCTCGACAACTTTCCAGCGCTTCAATTTCGAAATCGGCCGGGTCTCCTCGATCGCGACAATATCGCCGACCTGGTATTTCCCTTCCTCATCATGCGCATGGTAGTTCTTCGTGCGACGCACCGTCTTCTTGAACAGCGGATGGGTGAAGCGGCGCTCGACCTTCACTACGATGGTCTTTTGCTGCTTCGCGCTGACTACGGTGCCTTGCAGGATACGTTTCGGCATTTCTATAAACCTTATTTCTGGGCCGCGCCGGCGCGCTTGTGCGAGGCAACCGTTTTCAGACGGGCGATGTCGCGGCGCACAATGCGTATGCGAGCGGTGTTTTCAAGCTGGCCCGTTGCCCGCTGAAAGCGCAGGTTGAACTGTTCCTTGCGCAACTTCAGCAGCTCTTCGCCAAGCTGATCGTCGGTCATCACTTTGAGGTCGGAAATGCGCTGATTGTTAGCCATGGACGCTCTCCTACTCTACGATACGCGCAATGAAGCGCGTCTTGATCGGCAGCTTCGCTGCAGCAAGCTGCAGTGCTTCACGAGCCGTGATTTCATTGACGCCGTCGATCTCGAACATGATACGGCCAGGAGCCACGCGCGCTGCCCAGAATTCCGGAGCGCCCTTGCCCTTACCCATACGAACTTCGGTCGGCTTTTTGGACACCGGCACATCCGGAAAGATACGGATCCACACGCGGCCGGCACGCTTCATATGGCGCGTCATGGCGCGGCGAGCCGCTTCGATCTGGCGGGCCGTAATCCGCTCGGGTTCCAGCGCCTTCAGACCGAACTGGCCGAAGTTAAGCTCGAAACCGCCCTTGGAATTTCCGTGAATCCGGCCCTTGAAGGCCTTCCGGAATTTGGTGCGTTTAGGTTGCAACATGGTTTTTGTCTCGCGCTATCTCTGGCTCTCAGGCTGCGTCACGGTTGTCGCGATCGCGGCGTCCGCGGCGCTGTTCGCCACCGTCACCACCACCCTCGTTCATCCGCTTGTCCTGGGCCATCGGATCATGTTCAAGAATTTCGCCCTTGAAAATCCACACCTTGATGCCGCAGGTGCCGTAAGCCGTGTGGGCAGTGGCAACACCGTAATCGACATCCGCCCGCAAAGTATGCAACGGCACGCGGCCTTCACGATACCATTCGGTACGGGCAATTTCAGCGCCGCCCAGACGGCCGGCGCAATTGATACGAATGCCGAGCGCGCCAAGACGCATGGCTGACTGCACGGCACGCTTCATGGCCCGGCGGAAAGCCACGCGGCGTTCCAGCTGCTGCGCAATGGAATCGGCAACCAGCGTTGCGTCGATTTCAGGCTTGCGCACTTCCACGATGTTGATGACAACTTCGGAATCCGTGATGCCGGCAACAGTCTTGCGGATCTTGTCGATGTCCGCACCTTTCTTGCCGATCACAACACCCGGACGGGCCGAATGGATCGTGACGCGGCACTTCTTGTGCGGGCGCTCGATAACGATGCGTGAAACAGCAGCCTGCTTCAGCAGCTTCATCAGAACTTCGCGGATTTTCATGTCCTCGTGCAACAGCTTGCCGTACTCGCCCTTGCTCGCAAACCAGCGAGAATCCGAGGTTCGGTTGATGCCAAGCCGCAGCCCGATTGGATTAACTTTCTGACCCATCGTTATCTCCTCAGGCTTCGGCTTGCTGCACTTCGCGCACAACGATCGTCAGGTTCGAGAAAGGCTTCTCGATCCGGCTCGAACGCCCACGTGCACGGGCATGGAAACGGCGCATCACCAGCGCCTTGCCGACATGCGCTTCAGCGACAACGAGATCGTCGACGTCGAGCGAATGATTGTTTTCTGCATTTGCAATCGCACTTTCCAGCGTCTTCTTGACGGTGCTGGCAATGCGCTTGCGAGAGAATTCCAGATCGGCCAGAGCCGTATCGACCTTCTTGCCGCGAATGAGCTGAGCAAGCAGGTTCAGTTTCTGCGGGCTGATACGGATCATACGAGCCACAGCTTTGGCTTCGTTGTCCTTCAATGCCCGTTTTGCTTTAGGTTTGGACATCGCTCATCAGCCTCTTTTAGCTTTCTTGTCCGCGGCGTGACCATAATAGGTACGCGTAGGAGCAAACTCGCCGAACTTGTGACCGATCATGTCTTCGCTGACCATCACGGGAATATGTTTCTTGCCGTTGTAGACGCCGAAGGTCAGGCCGACAAATTGCGGCAGGATCGTCGAGCGGCGGCTCCAGATCTTGATGACTTCGGAGCGTCCGGATTCGCGCGATGCATCTGCCTTGCCCAGCAGATAACCGTCGACAAACGGACCTTTCCAGATCGAGCGTGCCATGTGGATCAGCCCTTCTTCTTGCTTTTGTGCCGCGAAGACACAATGAACTTATCGGTTGACTTGTTGTTGCGGGTCTTCTTGCCCTTGGTAGGCTTGCCCCACGGAGTAACCGGATGACGGCCACCCGATGTGCGGCCTTCACCACCACCGTGCGGATGGTCGATCGGGTTCATGGTGACACCGCGGTTATGCGGCTTGAAACCGTACCAGCGCATGCGGCCAGCCTTGCCGATCGACGTATTCATGTGATCGGGATTGGAAACCGAACCGATGGTTGCAAAGCAGCGGCCATGCACCAGGCGTTGCTCGCCTGAGTTCAGGCGAATGATGACGTAGCCGCGATCACGGCCAACGACCTGCGCGTAATTGCCGGCCGAACGCACCATGGAGCGCGCCCTTGCCGATCTTGGTCTCGATGTTGTGTACAATCGAGCCGATCGGAATATTCGCCAGCGGCATGGCATTGCCTGGCTTCACGTCGACCTGCTCGCCGGAAACCACTGTATCGCCTGCCGACAAACGCTGCGGTGCAATGATGTAAGCCTTCTCACCGTCCGTGTATTTGATCAGGGCGATGAATGCCGTGCGGTTCGGATCATATTCGATCCGCTCCACCGTAGCAGGCATATCCACCTTGCGGCGCTTGTAATCGATCATCCGGTAACTGCGCTTGTGACCGCCACCACGGAACCGCACAGTGATGCGGCCGTTGTTGTTACGGCCACCGCTGGACGACTTGCCGACAGTCAGCGATTTTTCCGGCTTGCCTTTCCACAATTCCGAGCGGTCAACAATAATGAGCTGACGCGTGCCCGGAGTGATCGGCTTGAAACTCTTGAGTGCCATGGAACTATTTCCTCAGTCCGCTCACAGACCGGTCGTCACATCGATGGTCTGGCCTTCGGCCAGCGTGACGATCGCGTTTTTAAAATCGCTCTGCTTGCCAGGCACGCCACGGAAGACCCGCTTTTTGCCCTTGCGCAGAATGGTGTTGACCGCAGTTACCTTCACGTCGAACAGCCGCTCTACAGCAGCCTTGATGTCCGACTTGGTGGCATCCTTGCGCACGCGGAACACAACCTTGTTCTGTTCCGATGCCATGGTCGACTTTTCCGTCACCACCGGAGCGATGATGACGTTGTAGTGCTTTTCGCCGGCGAATTGCGCTGCTTCGCTCATGAGAACCGCGCCTCCAGCGCTTCAATAGCCGCCTTGGTCAGCACAAGCTTGTCGCGGCGGAGAATGTCGTACACGTTGATGCCCTGCACAGGCAGCACATCGACGTTCGGAATGTTGCGGGCCGCCAGGCAGAAGTTTTCCTGCGGCTTGGAGTCTTCGGCGATCGTGTCGATGATCAGCGCCGATGCCAGACCCTGCTTGGCGAAGTTATCGCGCAGCGCCTTCGTCTTGGCTTCCGCCATATTGCGCGTCCTGCCACACAACGATGGAGCCATCCTTGGCTTTGGCCGACAGGGCGTGCCTCAGCGCCAGCGCACGAACCTTCTTGGGCAGGTCGTGTGCATGACTGCGCGGTGTCGGACCGAACGAACGGCCACCACCACGAAACAGGTTGGCCCGCATCGAACCATGGCGAGCGCCGCCAGTGCCCTTTTGCTTGTACATCTTCTTGCCGGTGCGAGCGATTTCCGCACGGTTCTTGACGTCATGGGTACCGGCACGGCGCTTGGCCAGCTGATAGCGCACCATGCGCGCAAGCAGATCGGCGCGCGGGTCGAGCCCGAAAATGTCATCCTTCAGTTCAATCGAACCGGCGGATGCGCCGTCAACAGAGGTTACGTCGATCTTCACGGCTTAACTCTCCTGATTGGCTTCGCCCGCGGGCGCTTCGGCCGCGAGCCGCAGCTGCAACGGGCGCTTCGCTCTCACCGGACACGCGGAACTTGCCGGGGTTCGGCAATTCGGCAGGCATGTCCTTCTTGATCGCGTCGCGAACATAGATCCAGCCACCAGCCTTGCCGGGCACGGCGCCCTGAACGAGAATGAGGCCACGCTCGACATCGGTCTGCACGACCTTCAGATTCAGCGTCGTCACGCGTTCGGCACCCATGTGGCCGGCCATCTTCTTGTTCTTGAAGACCTTGCCTGGATCCTGACGGTTACCGGTCGAACCGTGCGAACGATGCGACAGCGACACGCCGTGCGTTGCACGCAGACCACCGAAGTTCCAGCGCTTCATCGGGCCGGCAAAGCCTTTACCCGTGGAAGTGCCGGCCACGTCGACAAACTGCCCGACGACGAAATGATCGGCAGTGATCTCCGCGCCAACCGGAATCAGCTTGTCCTCGTCCACGCGGAATTCGGCGAGCTTCATTTTCGGCTCGACCTTGGCGCGGGCAAAACGCTCGCGTTCCGCCTTGGCGACATTCTTCACCTTCGCCCGGCCAATACCGAGCTTGCAGTGCGGTATAGCCGTTCTGTTCCTTGCGTGCGGTGAGCAACGACCTGGCAGCCGTCGACCTTCAGCACCGTAGCCGGAATATGCTCCCCTGCTTCGGTGAAGATGCGGGTCATGCCCACCTTCTGTGCGATAACACCTGATCGCATGTTTCATATCCTTTTTGGCACATACCGCGGCAAAGCCGTGCATTGGTGCCGTTAACTTGCTCGCCGGCGAACCGGCCGGTGACTACCGGCCGGCCAGCGCGAACGCCAGCCGGCCGAAACTCGTTAACCCCCGAGCTTGATCTCGACGTCCACACCGGCCGCCAGATCGAGCTTCATGAGTGCATCCACGGTCTGCGGCGTCGGATCGACAATGTCGAGAACGCGCTTGTGGGTGCGGATTTCGAACTGCTCGCGCGACTTCTTGTCGATGTGCGGCGAACGGTTGACGGTGAACTTTTCGATCAGTGTCGGCAACGGGATGGGACCACGCACTTGCGCGCCTGTCCGCTTCGCCGTCGAAACGATCTCTTTGGTCGAAGAGTCCAGAATCCGGTGATCGAATGCCTTCAATCGTATGCGGATATTCTGCCCGTTCATTAGTGTATCCTGTCTAAACCGGCGGGTTCTGCCGAAGCCTGATGTCAGGCGGTAGAACCGCCGGTCCGTGTCTGAAAAATCCGGACGCCGTGAAGCGCCCGGATCCGCTGTCATTTACTCGATGATGCTGGCCACGACGCCTGCGCCAACCGTACGGCCACCTTCGCGGATAGCAAAGCGCAGACGCTCTTCCATGGCGATCGGCACGATCAGCGCCACGTCCATGGTAATGTTGTCGCCAGGCATGACCATTTCCGTGCCTTCCGGCAGGGTAACGATGCCCGTCACGTCCGTCGTACGGAAGTAGAACTGCGGACGGTAGTTGGTCATGAATGGCGTATGACGGCCACCTTCGTCCTTGGTCAGGATATAGGCTTCTGCCTTGAACTTGGTGTGCGGCTTCACGGAGCCGGGCTTGCACAGCACCTGGCCGCGCTCAACGTCTTCACGCTTCGTGCCACGCAGCAGGCAGCCGACGTTGTCACCGGCCATGCCGGAGTCGAGCAGCTTGCGGAACATTTCAACGCCGGTAACTGTCGTCTTCGTGCGTCGGACGCAGGCCAACGATTTCGACTTCTTCGCCGACCTTCACGATGCCACGCTCGATACGGCCAGTACACAACCGTACCACGACCAGAGATCGAGAACACGTCTTCGACCGGCATCAGGAAGGGCTGATCAACCGGACGCTCCGGAGTGCGGGATGTATTCGTCAACGGTCTGCATCAGAGCCAGTACGGCGTTCTTGCCGATTTCCGGATCGCGCTCTTCGAGTGCGCACAGGGCCGAACCCTTGGTGATCGGAATGTCGTCGCCAGGGAACTCGTACTTCGAGAGCAGTTCGCGAATTTCCAGCTCAACCAGCTCAAGCAGTTCCGGATCGTCGACCATGTCGACCTTGTTCATGAACACGACCAGAGCCGGCACACCAACCTGACGGGCGAGCAGGATATGCTCGCGGGTCTGCGGCATCGGACCGTCGGCAGCCGACACGACCAGGATCGCGCCGTCCATCTGGGCAGCACCGGTGATCATGTTCTTCACATAGTCGGCGTGGCCAGGGCAGTCGACGTGCGCATAGTGGCGATGCAGCGGTTTCGTATTCGACGTGAGCCGTCGAAATCGTGATGCCGCGGGCCTTTTCTTCAGGCGCCTTGTCGATCTGGTCGTAAGCCGTGAACGTTGCGCCGCCAGTCTCGGCCAGGCACTTCGTGATCGCAGCAGTCAGCGACGTCTTGCCATGGTCAACGTGACCAATGGTGCCGATGTTGCAATGCGGCTTGTTGCGGTTGAATTTTTCCTTGGCCATAGCTGGGCTCCTTCAAAAAAAACCGGTTTGTTCTGTTTCTGATTACTCGATCAGGCGTACTTCGCCTGAATCTTCTCTGCTTCGCCGCGCGGAACTTCCGCATAGCTGTCGAACTGCATCGTGTAGCTCGCGCGCCCTTGCGAGAACGAGCGCAGGTTGTTCACGTAGCCGAACATGTTTGCGAGCGGCACCATCGCAGACACGACGTTTGCGTTGCCGCGCATGTCCTGTCCCAGGATTTGCCCGCGCCGCGAATTCAGATCGCCGATGACCGAACCGGTGTATTCTTCCGGCGTCACGACTTCGACCTTCATGATCGGCTCGAGCAACACGCTGCCAGCCTTCTGCAGCGCTTCGCGCAGCGCCGCACGCGACGCGATTTCGAAGGCCAGCGCCGACGAGTCGACTTCGTGGATAGGCGCCGTCGATCAACGTTACCTTCAGATCGACGACCGGGAAGCCGGCGAGCACGCCCGCGCCAAGCACCGACTTCCAGGCCCTTTTCAACGCCCGGGATATATTCCTTCGGCACCGAACCGCCGACAATCTTGGATTCGAATTCGAAGCCCTTGCCCTGCTCGTTCGGCTCAACGATGAACTTGACGCGCGCGAACTGGCCCGAACCACCCGACTGCTTCTTGTGGGTGTAGTCGTGTTCGATCGTCTTGCGTGACCTTTTCGCGATAGGCAACCTGCGGTGCGCCGACATTCACTTCGACCTTGTGGGTGCGCTTGAGAATATCGACCTTGATGTCCAGATGCAGTTCGCCCATGCCCTTGATGATCGTCTGGCCGCATTCCTGATCGGTCGACACGCGGAACGAAGGATCCTCGTTCGCGAGCTTGAGCAGCGCGGTCGTCATCTTTTCCTGGTCGGCCTTCGTCTTCGGCTCAACTGCCATTTCGATGACCGGATCCGGGAAGTCCATCTTTTCCAGAATGACGGGCTTGTTGGGATCGCACAGCGTTTCGCCGGTGCGTGTATCCTTCATGCCGACGAGCGCAACGATGTCGCCCGAATAGGCTTCCGAGATTTCTTCGCGGTTATTGGCGTGCATGAGAACCATGCGGCCAACACGCTCGTTCTTGTCGCGGGTCGAGTTCAGCAGAGCCTGGCCCTTTGCCATCGTGCCGGAATAGACGCGGGCAAAAGTCAGAACGCCATACGGGTCGTCCATGATCTTGAACGCAAGAACCGACAGCGGCTGGTCATCGCCGGCCTGCGCGCAGAACTTCTTCGCCGGTCTTGTAGTCGACGCCCTTGATGCCACCACGATCGAGCGGAGTGGGCAGGTAATCGACGACAGCGTCGAGCAAGTGGTTGAACGCCCTTGTTCTTGAATGCAGAGCCGGCCAGCACCGGGAAGAAGGCGCTTGTCAGAACAGCCTTGCGGATAAGCCGCTTCAAGGTTGCTTCGTCAGGCTCGTTGCCTTCCAGATAGGCTTCCATCGCAGCATCGTCCAGCTCGACGGCTGCCTCGATCAACGTCGTGCGATATTCCTGTGCCTTGTCGAGCAAATCAGCAGGGATGTCTTCGTCATGGAACTTTGCACCCAGCGACTCTTCTTCCCAGACAACAGCCTTCATGCGGACAAGATCAACAATGCCCTTGAAGTTGTTTTCCGAACCGATCGGCAGCTGAATAGCGATCGGGCGAGCGCCCAGACGAGTTACAATGTCATCGAGGCATTGATAAAAATCGGCGCCGATTTTGTCCATCTTGTTGCAGAACACGATGCGCGGAACATTATAGCGGTCACCTTGACGCCATACTGTTTCTGTCTGTGGCTCAACACCCTGGTTGGAGTCCAGCACGCAAACTGCGCCGTCCAGCACGCGCAGCGAACGCTCGACTTCAATCGTGAAGTCAACGTGCCCTGGGGTGTCGATGATGTTCAGACGCTTGCCGTTCCAGAATGCCGTCGTTGCAGCAGACGTGATCGTGATGCCGCGCTCCTGCTCCTGCTCCATGAAATCCATGGTTGCAGCGCCGTCGTGCACTTCACCGATCTTGTGGCTTTTGCCCGTGTAGTAAAGAATCCGCTCAGTCGTCGTCGTCTTGCCCGCATCGATGTGGGCCATGATTCCGAAGTTGCGATAGTCTTCCAGAGCAAATTGTCTAGGCATGTTCTGATCCTCGTAGCATGCGCGATTGGCGCTACGTCGTAATTGAACTCAATTCACCAGCGATAATGGGCAAACGCACGGTTGGCTTCAGCCATGCGATGGGTATCTTCCCGCTTCTTCACTGCGTTGCCGCGATTGCTCGCTGCATCCATCAGTTCGGCCGAGAGACGATCCTGCATGGTGCGATCGTTACGATCACGCGCTGCAGTAATGATCCAGCGAATGGCAAGCGCCTGACGGCGCTCCATCCGCACTTCGACAGGCACCTGATAGGTGGCGCCACCGACGCGGCGCGAACGTACTTCGATCGCCGGAGCAACATTGTCGAGCGCCTGCTTGAACACCTGCAGAGGATCGGAACGCATCTTCGATTCGATCTGGTCGAATGCACCGTAAACGATCTGTTCGGCAACCGACTTCTTGCCGGCGAACATGACCGAATTCATAAACTTCGCTACGATCTCGTCGCCATACTTGGCGTCCGGAATGATCTCGCGTTTTTCTGCTCTGTGGCGGCGGGACATTGCTTGATCCTTGCTTCTTACTTAGGCCGTTTGGCGCCGTACTTGGACCGGCGCTGCTTGCGGTCCTTCACGCCCTGGGTATCGAGTACGCCGCGCAGGATGTGATAGCGAACGCCGGGAAGATCCTTCACACGGCCGCCGCGGATCATCACCACGGAATGTTCCTGCAGGTTATGACCTTCGCCGGGGATGTAACCGATGACCTCAAAGCCATTGGTCAGACGCACCTTGGCGACCTTACGCAAAGCCGAGTTCGGCTTCTTTGGCGTCGTCGTATAGACGCGGGTGCAAACGCCGCGCTTTTGCGGGCATGCCTGCATATGGCGCGCCTTTTCCCGGTAAACCTTCGGCTGCCGCTGTTTGCGGATCAACTGGCTGATTGTCGGCATTATCACCCTTCCCGGCCAGACCCCTTCCAAGGAGCTCTGGGCAGATCGTCCAACGGATAGGAAGCAACTGATTTCCCAGTCTTTTCCCGCTTTGCCCGGTCCCGGAAAATCCGGCCCCGAACGTCCTGAAAACCCAATCACCAAAACCCGGCCAAAACAAACACACGCCAGCCGCCCACCATAAATGGCAAAGGGCATCCGGCGCTTGCATGCAGAGGACCACGGTTGCACAAGGCGTCCCGTGTTCGTGCTAGTAAGCGGATCAAACCAATCTGGCCGACCCTATCTTGACTACCAGTCTCGATGAGTCCGACAGCGTTTAGGTTCATAATGTTTCGCGCTAGGCGCACGAAAGCGACAGAACCTACGACCTGTCGATAACGGGCGATACTTATGCGCAGACAAAATCTGCGTCAAGCCCTTTTTGCACTGCAAAAGCTATTGATTTGATTCTGAATACTGTCGAGGCGCGAAAGCGCGCCTCGACGCCCGCAAACCGCTGTTCCGGCCATGCGGATTTACGTGCTGCGAACCACAAGAACCGCCTGCAACAATTGGATGCAGCCCCCCGGACCGGCTGGCGCGGCCAGCGATTGTATCGTAAACTCTTGCGATTCATTGACTTGTGCGGCGAACGGAACCTCGTCCCCGCGCGAGCCACTCATGGCAGCCCCGAGGACCCGATCCAGAAGCTCCCGCGCGGCTGCACCACGACCAAGAAGCTGGCCACCAGCGATAAATACCGCACCGGCGATCATTTCCCGCGCCCGGTCACTGCAAAAAAGCACATTTGCCGATCTGTCGAGGAGAATCGCCCCGTGGCCAAGCATCTCCAGCATGTCTGCCAACCCCCTCGCCTGCGCCCCGGCGAGAATCGGCGCCATATCTGCTGCTGACAAATCACGGGGGCTACTGATCGCCTGGCAATCATGAGCGGGTCCGGCCGCCGTATTGTTCGAGATCGCTATGCCCATGACAACTTCCTCCACGCCCGCCCGGTCCGGTTGCTGATGATGCCGGTTTGCCCTTCAGGCAATCTTTCAGATCGAAGGGTCCAGGGTTGTGCGCTTTCGCACATGGGTGGGGCTTTGCGAGACCGTCGCGATGGTCAAGGCTCGCCCCGTTCCTCGCGACATTCCCCGTAACGGTTGACGGCAAGCTCCAAAAGAGCACTAATATCTTATAACGATAAATAAGCCCGATACGGGTATTCGCCTTGGGAGACGAAAACAGCCGCAAAACAGCGTTTGCTTCAATGAGCGGACGCACTGCCGGCCAGGACAAGGAGCGATCGATGAAATCCGCACTATCACTGCCAGCCCTCACGCTTGCCGCACTCATGCTGGGGCCATCGGCAACTGCCGTGCAGGCGCAACAAGCGAAAGTCGAAAAGATCAAGGGCACCTTCGCTATTGCGACCCTGCGCCCCGGCACCAGTTTCAATGCCACCGCTGCGGGCGTTGCACGCCTTATCAACAAACATTCGGACGCACGCATCCGGCTGAGGGAGGCCGGATCATTCCTCGAAGAAATCATCGGCCGCAAGGAAACCCCACTTGGCCTGAACTCGAGCCCCAACGCCTTCGACGCCTATATTGGCCGCAATCACTACAAGGGGCGGGCAATCAAGAACCTGCGGAACATCGTCCTTGGCCCCATCCTGTTCGGCTCGCTTCTGGTCAAGAAATCCTCCGGCATGAAGGAAGTTGCAGACCTGAAGGGCAAGCGTGTTCCCGGCGGGTTCAAGGGCGCTCCGGTCTTTCTCGATGACATCAAGGTTCTGCTGTCGACAGCAAGCATGTCCTACAAGGATCTGAAGGAAGTTCCGGTTTCCGGTATTCGAGAAAACTATCAGGCCTTCATGAACGGGCTGACCGACGTAGCCAATGCCTCGCTGGGATCGGGCATTGTCAACCAGGCCGATGCCAAACTCGGAGGTGTTCGCTTCCTGTCACTTTCCAAGCGCCCGGACCTTGCAAAGGTGATGGCTGCCGTCAAACCCGGCTTCTATCCGGTCACGCACAAGAAGGGCGCCTTCACCGGCATTGTCGACGATACCGTGACGTGGGCAAAAGACATCATGGTCAATTGCCATACGGAAGTGCCGGATGAAGTGGTCTACCAGATCGCACGCATCCTCTGGGACAACGTCAAGGAATTGTACGGCACACATCCGGCAATGAAGACATGGACGCGCGACTCCATGGTCTCGGATCGCAACACCGTGCCTGTGCACAATGGTGCGGTAAAGTTCTTCAAGGACATCGGCAAGTGGACGAAAGAGCGTGAAGAACGCCAGCAGGCCCTGCTGACCGGCAAGGTGTAAATCCGCCTCGCCCAAAACATTCACCCCGGATGCACATGTTGCATTCAGCATCCGGGGAACTCGCCTTACAGAACCTCGCCCAAATTCGCCACAACTTCTTTAGCGGGATTTCGCAATGTCCGAACCCGAAGTCAGCCGAACCCGCCAGTTGCAACCGGCAATTTCCGCGCTGTTGCACTTTCTCGCATTCCTGCTCGTACTGGCTGGCGCTGCATTTGCTCTCGAACTGCCGCTCTACTTCGGCCTGGGCCTGTTGCGGCAACAGTTTTACGGAATGGTGCTTGGCATTTCGCTGTTCGCAACCTTCATGCTGTTTCCCGCAAACGCAAATGCCCGGCGCGATGGCGTGCCCTGGTATGATCTGGTATTTGGCACCATCGGTCTTGCGACGGGTATTTACGTCATGGTGCTGTATCCGACTTTGTCGATACATCTGGCCGACATCCTCTGGCACAAAGTGATGTTCGGAGCTGCGGCTACCCTCCTCACCATCGAGGCGTGCAGACGCATATTCGGCTGGGTATTGCCGATCATCGCAATCACCTTTGTCTTGTATGCGGCTTACGCAAACCACATGCCCGGAATATTGCAAACCAACTCCGTGCCCTTGGGAGAGGCTTGCGGTAGATCTGTTGTTTTCCGATCAGGCCATGCTCGGATTCATCATGCAGATACTGGCGACAATCGTGCTGGTATTCATCGTATTTGGCAACTTTCTCTTCCAGATGGGAGGCGGAACGTTGTTCACCGATCTTGCGACTGCGGCCATGGGCAAATATCGCGGCGGTCCTGCGAAAGTTGCAGTTGTCGGATCGGCGTTCTTCGGCTCCATTTCAAATTCAGCTGTCGCCAATGTGGTCATCACAGGTTCGGTGACCATCCCGCTGATGAAGCGCATTGGCTATCGCGCGACCGTTGCGGGCGCCGTGGAGGCAACTGCCTCGACCGGAGGGCTGGTTACGCCTCCCGTCATGAGCGCCGTTGCATTCGTAATGGCTGAATTTCTTGAAATGCCATACGGACAAATAGTAATCGCAGCAGCGATCCCTGCGATCTTGTATTATGCCGCATTGCTTTTTCAGGTCGATCTGGAAGCCGGCAAGACCGGCATGAAAGGCCTGCCGCCTGAAGAAATTCCAAATGCATGGGATGTTCTGAAAAAGGGCTGGGCCTTTTTGTTGCCGCTACCGGTCCTGATTTACACGCTCGTCTGGTTGCTGTGGCCACCGGAAACCGCCGGCATGTTCGCGACATTCGTCCTGCTGCTGTGCGGCTGGTGGTATGTGCGCGAGAAACCTTTGCGTTGGTGGTACGACATGATCGCCAATGCCGGCGTACAGGTTACGGAAATTGTCGTAGTCGGTCTGCTGGTCGGACTGATCCTCGGCGCATCGTCGATGACAGGGCTCAGTTTCACGCTGACCGAACCGCTCATCTATATCGGTGAGATCAGCAAGGTGCTCTTGCTTGTCGCGACCGCGCTCATCAGTCTCATACTGGGAATGGGCCTGCCCGGTATTGCGATCTACTTCATGCAGGTCACATTGATCGTGCCTGCTCTGGTTGAGTTCGGCATTGCGAAAATCGCCGCCCACTTTTTCATTTTTTACTATGGTGTGTTTTCTCTCATAACACCGCCCGTAGCCGTCGCTGCAATGGCTGCAGCAGGAATTGCAAAATCACCTCCATGGGATACAGGTGTTGAAGCCTGCAAAATGGGTATCGTCGCCTTTATCGTACCGTTTGTTTTCGTGTTCTCGCCATCGCTGCTTGCTCAGGGTCCGCTATTGCTGATCCTTACAAACTTTTGCTCTGCGATGATCGGCGTCTTTGCCATTTCGGTCGCCTTGCGTGGATATTTCATGACGACGGTAGGCACCGGATTGAGGCTTTTATTGTTCGCGGCAGCCATCGCCTTGTTCCTTCCGGTCGACGGGCACAATTTACTGATATTTGCGAACGCCGCCGGTCTGATCGGGGCATTGGCGATCCTGTTCCAGAATTACCAGAGTGCGAAAAGCACCGCCGCAAACAAGAGCCCGGTTGGCGTTGGTTGAAGGCTTCCTGACTCTC
Source organism: uncultured Alphaproteobacteria bacterium (assembly GCA_963700795.1). Classification (GTDB taxonomy): domain Bacteria; phylum Pseudomonadota; class Alphaproteobacteria; order Rhizobiales; family Beijerinckiaceae; genus Terripilifer. The sequence goes on from CAVOYX010000007.1 coordinate 55,952, forward strand.
CGCGGCTCCCCCACGCCTGCTATACCAACATCTCCATTAATCTCGTATTACGATATTAATGGAGATTTATTCGCCCCGCGCACTTTTCACCATTGACCGGCCTGCCAAGCCAATACAGATTTCGCCAGTTTCGCACGCCGGCAAACAATGCCGGACGACACGCGCCGAATGAGGGTCGACGCGGTCTTTCGCGGAATACAGGAGGAATAAATGGTGAAGATAAACCGCTTTGCTGCAGCGGCCGTTACAGTAGTTGCTATTGCTGTCTCCGCGACTTCAGTGAGTGCCCAGGGGAAGCTTTCCGGCACATACGCAATAACCACCCTGCCCCCGGGCACCACGTTCAATGCAACTGCCGCCGGCATCGCTAAATTGTTCGGCGCGAACACCGGCGCACGCATGCGCCTGCGCGAAGTCGGCGCCACGCTTGAAGTTTATGTCGCAAGGCGCGAAACCGAATTCGGCCTGAATGCCGGCCCGTCTGCCTATGACGCCTGGACAGGTCAGCAGATCTACAAGGGCAAGCCGATGAAGAACCTGCGCAATGTTCTCATTGGGCCAGTCCTGTACGGCGGCCTCGTGGTCACCAATGCATCGGGCATGAAGTTCGTGGCAGACCTGAAAGGCAAGAAAATGCCGGCCCGCTTCAATGCAATGCCGACATTCCTTGACGACATCAACGTATACTTCGCCGGCGGCGGATTGAAATGGTCCGAATTACGCGAAGTGCCTGTTGCAGGTATTCGCGAAAACAATCAGGCCTTCGTTGACGGGCTCACAGACGCGATGAACGCGTCCGTCGGATCGGGCATTGTCAGCCAGGCAGACGCCAAACATCGCGGTGTGCGCTTCTTGAGCCTTCCCCCGGGTGACGAAGTTGCCAAGATCATGACGGCCACCAAGGTAGGCTATTATCCGGTCGTTCTGAAAAAAGGCTCGTACAGCGGCATCGTCGAGGACACACGGGTCTGGGCAAAAGACATTCTGGTCAACACCCATGATCAGGTGAAAGATGAAGTTGTGTACCAGTTTGCCAAACTTTTGTGGAACAAGGTTCGCGAACTGGACAACACACATCCTGCAATCGTGACCTGGACACATGACGGCATGGCTGCGCCACGCAACACCGTGCCGCATCATCCAGGCTCCATTCGCTTCCTGAAGGAAGTCGGCAAGTGGACCGCGGCCAACGACGCCCACGAAAAAGCGCTGATGGACATGAAATAATCAATTCAAAAAACACCCCCCGGAGCAAGTCTCCGGGGGTTTTCGTTTAATGACCATTTTCCGAATATCAGCTCTTTGCGCAATCGCCGCGCCGGACAAGCCAATATGTCAGAACCTGAAACCGGTCGTACTCGTCGAATTCAGCCCTTTCTTCACTCAACCATCAATCTACTTGCAGTACTGCTCATCGCAGCAGGTGCGTTCTTCGCGATGAATACCCAGATCTATATTGGCTGGAGCGTGCTGACGCAGCAGTTCTATGGCCTGATCATGGGCATATCGCTGTTCACAACACTTCTATTGTTTCCGATGACATCGCGAAGTCCACGTAACCATGCGCCGTTGTACGACATCGTGCTTGCCGGGCTTGGCGCCCTGTGCGGACTTTATGTCATGCTGTTCTTCCCTGCCGTAACGGTCAATATTGCCGAACTCGAGTGGCACAAAATCCTGTTCGGTTTCCTGACAGTCGCCCTGACGATTGAAGCAACCCGCCGGATATTCGGCTGGATACTGCCACTGCTTGCCGTCAGTTTTATTCTCTATGGCCTGTTTGCGGATCATTTCCCCGGCATGTTCCAGACCAGATCGATCCCGCCCGAGCGCATGGCCATGGATTTGCTCCTGTCCGATCAGGCAATGCTCGGCCAGATCATGCAGATCCTTGCCACAATCGTGCTCGTGTACATCCTCTTCGGTCATCTCCTGTTTTCGATGGGCGGCGGTACACTCTTTACAGATCTCGCACTTGCAGCCCTCGGTCGCTATCGCGGCGGACCGGCGAAAGTCGCTGTCTTCGGGTCTGCAATTTTTGGATCGATTTCAAGTTCGGCTGTTGCAAACGTGGTGATCACCGGCTCCGTCACGATCCCCATGATGAAGCGGATCGGCTACAAGCCGGAAGTGGCCGGCGCGGTTGAGGCAACCGCCTCAACCGGTGGTCTGGTCATGCCTCCGGTGATGAGTGCTGTTACATTCGTGATGGCCGAATATCTGCGCATCCCTTACGGGCAGGTCGTTCTCGCAGCACTGATACCAGCGATACTCTATTACTCGGCTCTGATCATTCAGGTCGATCTGGAAGCCGGACGCACAGGCATGAAAGGCCTGCCGCCCGAAGACATTCCGCGCGCATGGGACGTGTTGAAGGCCGGATGGCCCTACCTTATTCCATTGCCGATACTCGTTTACACGCTCGTGTGGCTGTTGTGGCAGCCCGAAACAGCCGGCATGTTCGCAACATTCGTTTTGATCGCCGCAGGCTGGTGGTTCGTCCGTCACAAACCCCTGCGCTGGTGGTACGACATGCTCGCGCAGGCAGGCGTGCAGGTGACGGAAGTCATCATCGTCGGACTGCTTGTCGGAATTATTCTTGGCGCATCGTCGATGACAGGTCTGAGTTTCACCCTCACCGAGCCCCTGCTCTGGCTAGGACAGACCAGCGTGATGTTGCTGCTGGTAGCCACTGCCGTGATCAGCCTGATCCTCGGCATGGGTCTTCCCGGCATTGCCATCTACTTCATGCAGGTCACGCTGATCGTGCCCGCGCTTGTGCAGTTCGGCATACTGCCGATCGCAGCGCATTTCTTCATCTTCTATTACGGCGTCTTTTCGCTGATCACGCCTCCGGTGGCGGTCGCTGCCATGGCGGCAGCGGGCATCGCGAAATGTTCCCCCTGGGATTGCGGCGTCGAAGCGTGCAAGATGGGCGTGGTCGCCTTCATTGTTCCCTTCGTTTTCGTCTTCTCTCCAACCTTGCTGGCGCAAGGCCCGCTCTGGCTGATCATGACGAATTTTCTGTCGGCAATGGTGGGCGTTCTGGCGATTGCAATAGCCCTGCGAGGCTGGTTCATGGCAGAGGTGAACCCGTTGATGCGAGCGGTGTTTTTTGTGGCAGCAATATCATTGTTCCTGCCGGTGGATGGACACAACATCATTGCCATCGCCAACGCCGTCGCGCTTCCGGTCGTAATATTGTTGCTGTTCTTCAACTGGCGTTCGGCTAAGGGAGCGATTGCCGCTCCCGCTGCTTAAGGCCGATACCGGAGCAGCGTCCAACCGGCCTGCAAACAATCAATCTGATCACACCCCCTGATCGCACCCCGTCAAACAAAAAGGCCGCTCTCACGAGCGGCCTTTTCAATTAGTCTTGCGTAATTACTCCGCAGCAGGAAGCTGCGGCGCATCGCTCGTGTCGGCCAGCGAGGAAGACTCCCGCTGTTCGACAATCATTTCGTCGCGCGTCGTTGCGATCTTGCGGATCTTCGACATGGCCGCGCCAGTACCCGCAGGAATGAGACGTCCAACGATGACGTTTTCCTTCAGGCCTTCCAGAGCATCCATCTTGCCGTTGACTGCCGCCTCGGTAAGGACGCGGGTTGTCTCCTGGAACGATGCTGCCGAGATGAACGAACGGGTCTGCAAGCTTGCCTTGGTGATACCCAGCAGAACCGGCGTTCCTGTTGCTGGCTTCTTGCCTTCGGCAATCGCCTTCACGTTTGCGTCGTCCATTTCGGTCCGGTCGACCTGATCGCCATTGAGGAAATCGGTTTCGCCCGCATCGTTGATGTCGACCTTCTGCAACATCTGGCGAACAATCACTTCAATGTGCTTGTCGTTAATGTTCACGCCCTGCAGACGATAGACTTCCTGGATTTCATTGACGAGATAGGCAGCCAGCTCCTCGACGCCCTTGATTGCAAGGATGTCATGCGGCGCAGGATTGCCATCGACAATGTAATCGCCCTTTTCGATCACGTCGCCATCCTGAAGATGGATGTGCTTGCCCTTGGGAACGAGGTAATCGACCGGTTCGGCCCCCTCTTCCTGCGGAATGATCGAAATACGCTGCTTGTTCTTGTAGTCGCGGCCGAACTGCACTGTGCCCGAGATTTCCGCGATGATCGCGTGATCTTTCGGACGGCGAGCTTCGAAGAGCTCGGCAACACGCGGCAGACCGCCGGTGATGTCGCGTGTCTTCGCAGACTCCAGTGGAATACGGGCAACCGTATCGCCGGCCTTTACCTTGCCGCCCGGCTCAACAGCAATGATGCCTTCAACCGGAAGCAGATAACGTGCATCGCCACCGCGTGGCAGCTTGGAAAGCTTGCCAGTATCATCATTGATGACAATCGCAGGCTTCAGGCTCGCCGACCGCTGATTAAGCCGCCAGTCCATAACCATACGTTTGGTAATGCCTGTAGACTCGTCGGCGGTTTCCGCCATCGACTGGCCTTCGAGAAGATCCTCGAAACCGATTACACCGTCGACTTCCGTCAGGATGGCGCGGGTGAAGGGATCCCATTCGGCAATACGCTGGCCGCGCTTGATTTCATCGCCTTCATCAATACGCACTTTCGCGCCCTGTTGAATGCGATGGACAGCCCGCTCCTGGCCATCCTGATCCAGCACGATAACAGCCATGTTGCGGCCCATGGCGATCAGGTCGCCATCGGAATTGCGCGCAATATGACGGTTTCGGATCGCGATCTTGCCTTCGAAATTGCTCTCGATATAGGACTGATCGGCCAACTGTGCCGCACCACCGATGTGGAAGGTGCGCATGGTAAGCTGCGTTCCCGGTTCGCCGATCGATTGCGCTGCGATAACGCCAACGGCTTCGCCCATATTAACCGGCGTACCGCGTGCCAGATCGCGTCCGTAGCAGGATGCACAAACACCATTGGCCGCTTCACAGGTCAGCACCGAACGGATCTTGATCTCGGTGATACCCGAAGTGTTGATCCGCTCGATATGCTCTTCCTCGATCATGGTGCCGGCTGGCACGATGACTTCACCCGAAGCAGTCGCGATGTCGGTCGCCGAGAAGCGACCAAGTACGCGAGAGGCCAGCGACGCAACGATCTGACCGGCATCGATGATCGCCCGCATGCGAATGCCGTTCTGGGAACCGCAATCCACTTCGGTGATGATCGAGTCCTGTGCGACGTCCACAAGACGGCGCGTCAGATAGCCCGAGTTGGCAGTCTTCAACGCCGTATCCGCAAGGCCCTTACGCGCGCCGTGGGTGGAGTTGAAGTATTCAAGAACCGTCAGACCTTCCTTGAAGTTGGAAATGATCGGTGTCTCAATGATTTCGCCCGATGGCTTGGCCATCAGACCGCGCATAGCAGCGAGCTGCTTCATCTGCGCGGGCGAACCACGAGCCCCTGAATGGCTCATCATGTAGATCGAGTTGATCGGCTCGTCGCGTCCGTTCTCATCCTTGCGGACGGACGAAATGCGCGCCATCATTTCCTCGGCCAGACGATCCGTGCACTTTGCCCAGGCGTCGACAGCCTTGTTGTACTTCTCGCCCTGGGTAATCAGGCCGTCGTTGTACTGCTGTTCGTATTCCTTCACGAGCGCTTGCGTTGCACCGACAATCTTTTCCTTCGATTCCGGAACGAGCATGTCGTCCTTACCGAAGGAAATGCCGGCCTTGCACGCTTCGCGGAAGCCCAGAGCCATGATGTGATCGCAGAAAATGACCGTGTCCTTCTGACCGCAATTGCGGTAGACGGCGTCGATCATCGCCGAGATCTCTTTCTTCGTCATCAGCTTGTTGGCGACTTCAAAAGACATCTTTGGATGGCGCGGCAACACTTCGCCGAGCATCATGCGACCAGCCGTCGTATCGTAGACGTGCGGAACACGCTCGCCCTCCGGTCCGATCACCCAGGCACGGGCCTTGATCTTCGTGTGCAGCGTTACGGCCTTCGAATGCAGCGCATGCAGGATCTCGGACATGTTGCCGAACATCATGCCCTGCCCCGGTTCGCCATCGCGTTCCAGCGACAGGTAATACAAACCCAAGCACAATGTCCTGCGAGGGCACGATGATCGGCTGACCATTTGCCGGATGCAGGATGTTGTTGGTCGACATCATCAGCACACGTGCTTCAAGCTGCGCTTCGAGCGACAGCGGCACGTGAACCGCCATCTGGTCGCCATCGAAGTCCGCGTTAAAGGCGGCGCAAACCAAGCGGATGCAACTGGATTGCCTTGCCTTCGATCAGCACGGGCTCAAAAGCCTGAATGCCCAGACGATGCAGCGTCGGCGCACGGTTCAGAAGAACAGGATGTTCGCGAATGACTTCATCGAGAATATCCCAAACTTCCGGACGCTCTTTCTCGACCAGTTTCTTCGCCTGCTTCACGGTTGCAGACAGGCCCTTTGCGTCCAGGCGCGAATAGATGAATGGCTTGAACAATTCCAAAGCCATTTTCTTCGGCAGGCCGCATTGATGCAGCTTGAGTTCGGGACCAACCACGATAACCGAACGGCCGGAGTAATCGACGCGCTTGCCCAGAAGGTTCTGGCGGAAGCGGCCCTGCTTGCCTTTCAGCATGTCGGCAAGCGACTTCAGCGGACGCTTGTTGGCGCCGGTGATGACGCGGCCGCGGCGGCCGTTGTCGAACAGCGCATCGACAGATTCCTGCAACATGCGCTTTTCGTTACGGATGATGATGTCCGGAGCACGCAATTCGATCAGCCGCTTCAGACGATTGTTGCGGTTGATGACGCGGCGGTACAGATCGTTCAAATCGGACGTCGCAAAGCGCCCGCCATCCAGCGGCACCAACGGACGCAGATCCGGAGGAATGACCGGTACTTCCTGCAGGATCATCCATTCGGGCTTGTTTCCCGATTGGGTGAACGCTTCGATGATCTTCAGACGCTTGGCAAGCTTCTTGGGCTTCAGCTCGGTGGTTGCCTCGGCAATCTCCTGACGCAGCTGGATGGCAATTGCCTCCAGGTCCATCGTCTTGAGGATTTCGCGGATCGCCTCGGCGCCGATCAGCGCGGTAAACGAGTCCTGCCCGTACTCGTCCTGCGCTGTGATGTAATCGTCTTCCGACAACAACTGCCGTTCTTTCAACGGCGTAAGGCCGGCATCAAGAACGATGTAGGAATCGAAATACAGAATGCGTTCCAGATCCTTCAGCGTCATGTCGAGCAAAAGGCCAATGCGCGAAGGCAATGACTTCAGGAACCAGATATGGGCGACCGGCGCAGCCAGCGTAATGTGACCCATGCGCTCGCGGCGAACACGTGACAGCGTAACTTCAACGCCGCACTTTTCGCAGATGACGCCCTTGTACTTCATGCGCTTGTACTTGCCGCACAGACACTCGTAGTCCTTGATCGGCCCGAAGATGCGCGCACAGAACAAGCCGTCGCGTTCGGGCTTGAACGTGCGGTAGTTGATGGTCTCCGGCTTTTTGATTTCGCCAAACGACCAGGAGAGAATCTTTTCCGGGCTCGCAATGCCGATTTTGATGAAATCGAAATTCTGCGGTGCGACCACAGGGTTGAAGAGATTCATGACCTCTTGGTTCATATCAGTCTCCTGAAGCTTGGAACGCCTTGGATTTTTCCGCGTTCCGCCAGAATGAGTGTTCAAGTCATGTGCGGCCGCCGGGCCGCACATTCACGCGTAATTATTCAGCGGCCTCGGCTGGAGGCGCATCCGGTTTGGCTTCCGATGCCAGTTCGACATTCAGACCAAGCGAACGCATTTCCTTCACAAGCACGTTGAAGCTTTCGGGAATGCCGGACTCGAAACCATCGTCGCCACGTACGATTGATTCGTAGACCTTTGTACGGCCGGCGACGTCGTCCGACTTCACCGTCAGCATTTCCTGCAGCGTGTAGGCCGCGCCATAGGCTTCCAGCGCCCACACTTCCATTTCGCCGAAGCGCTGTCCGCCAAACTGCGCCTTGCCGCCCAGCGGCTGCTGGGTAACGAGCGAGTATGGACCGATGGAACGGGCATGGATCTTGTCGTCGACAAGGTGATGCAGCTTCAGCATGTAGATGTAGCCAACAGTCACCTTGCGGTCGAACTCTTCGCCGGTGCGTCCGTCATACAGTGTTGACTGACCCGACGAAGCAAGACCGGCCTGCGCCAGCATTTCGACAATGTCCTTTTCGCGCGCGCCATCGAAAACCGGCGTTGCGATAGGAACACCGCGGCGCAGATTGTCGCCCAGCTCCACAATCGAGGGATCATCCATCGACTTGATCAGGGCGGCATCGCCGTAGATGTCCGTCAGCTTGTCACGCAGCGGCTTGATATCCTGCTGACGCATGTAGAGATTGACAGCTTCGCCGACCTGCCGGCCAAGGCCCGCACAGGCCCAGCCCAGATGGGTTTCGAGAATCTGTCCAACATTCATGCGGCTCGGAACGCCGAGCGGATTGAGCACGATATCGACCTGCGTTCCGTCTTCCAGGAACGGCATGTCTTCGCCCGGAACAATGCGCGATACGACGCCCTTGTTGCCGTGCCGGCCGGCCATCTTGTCGCCCGGCTGGATCTTGCGTTTCACCGCAACGAAGACCTTGACCATCTTCATCACGCCCGGCGGCAGTTCGTCACCGCGCTGCAACTTCTCGACCTTGTCCAGGAAGCGGTTTTCAAGCCCCTTCTTGGCTTCGTCGTACTGCTTGCGCATGGCTTCGACTTCCGACATCGCCTTTTCGTCTTCGACAGCAAAGGCCCACCATTGCGAGCGCGGATATTCGTCCAGCACGTCCTTGGTGACAGTCGAATCCTTCTTGAAGCCCTTGGGACCGGCAATGGCTGTCTTGCCCGTCAACAGCGCGTTCAAACGGCCGAACACGTTACGATCGAGAATTGCGAGCTCGTCGTCGCGGTCTTTCGAAAGACGTTCGATCTCTTCGCGCTCGATCGACTGGGCGCGCTCGTCCTTGTCAACACCATGACGGTTGAACACACGCACTTCCACGATCGTGCCCTGCACGCCCGGTGGGACACGCAAAGACGTATCGCGAACGTCAGAGGCCTTTTCGCCGAAGATGGCGCGCAGAAGTTTTTCTTCCGGCGTCATCGGGCTTTCGCCCTTTGGCGTGATCTTGCCGACGAGAATGTCGCCCGCCTGAACTTCGGCGCCAATATAGACAATACCCGCTTCGTCGAGGTTCTTCAGCGCTTCCTCCGAGACGTTTGGAATATCGCGCGTGATTTCTTCCGGACCAAGCTTGGTGTCGCGGGCCATCACTTCGAATTCATCGATGTGAATGGAGGTGAACACGTCGTCCTTCACGATCCGCTCATTGAGCAGGATCGAATCTTCGAAGTTGTAGCCATTCCACGGCATGAACGCGACAAGCACGTTGCGGCCCAGCGCCAACTCGCCAAGATCCGTCGAAGGACCGTCGGCGATGATGTCGCCCTTGCGTACGAAGTCGCCAACCTGAACCAGCGGGCGCTGGTTGATACAGGTCGACTGGTTCGAACGCTGGAATTTCAACATCCGGTAAATATCGACACCCGGGCGCGAAGCATCCAGTTCTTCTGTCGCGCGGATAACGATACGTGTTGCATCGATCTGGTCGATGAAGCCGGTCCGGCGGGCAACAATTGCTGCGCCGGAATCGTGCGCAACAACAGCTTCCATCCCGGTGCCGACAAGCGGCGCGTCAGCCTTCACCAAAGGCACAGCCTGACGCTGCATGTTCGAGCCCATGAGCGCGCGGTTGGCGTCGTCGTTCTCAAGGAACGGGATGAGCGCTGCCGCCACGGACACAAGCTGCTTGGGCGAAACGTCCATGTAGTCGACGCGTTCGCGCGGCACCATCATCACATCGCCTGCGTGACGGCAAACAATGAGGTCTTCTGCCAGCATGCCCTTGTCGTTGATGGTCGCATTGGCCTGCGCAACGTGATGCTTCTGTTCTTCGATCGCCGAGAGATAGGCGACGTCGTCGGTCACCGCACCATCGATAACCTTGCGATACGGCGCTTCGATAAAGCCGTATTTGTTGACGCGTGCGAATGTCGCCAGCGAATTGATCAGACCGATGTTCGGGCCTTCCGGCGTTTCAATCGGACAGATGCGGCCGTAGTGGGTCGGATGCACGTCGCGCACTTCGAAGCCTGCACGTTCGCGGGTAAGACCACCCGGTCCAAGTGCCGACAGTCGACGCTTGTGCGTGACTTCCGAAAGCGGATTTGTCTGATCCATGAACTGCGAGAGCTGCGAGGACCCGAAAAATTCGCGTACAGCTGCTGCTGCTGGCTTGGCGTTGATCAGGTCCTGCGGCATCACCGTGTCGATATCGACCGATGACATGCGCTCCTTGATCGCGCGTTCCATACGGATCAGGCCCAGTCGATACTGGTTCTCCATCAACTCGCCAACCGAGCGTACGCGACGGTTGCCAAGATGATCGATGTCGTCGACTTCGCCGCGACCATCACGCAGATCAACCAGCGCCTTTGCCACAGCAAGAATGTCTTCGCGGCGCAGAATGCGAACGGTGTCTTCTGCGTCCAGGTCAAGGCGCATGTTCATCTTGACGCGACCAACCGCGGAAAGATCGTAGCGCTCCGGATCGAAGAACAGCGAATGGAACATCGCTTCCGCGGTTTCCAGGGTCGGCGGCTCACCAGGACGCATCACACGATACATATCGAACAGCGCTTCCTCACGCGAGGAACTCTTGTCGACGGCCAGCGTGTTGCGGATGTACGGACCAATGTTGATGTGATCGATGTCGAGAATCTGCAAGTCCTGCAGACCAAGTTCGACCAGCGCAGTCAGAAGCTTGGCATCCAGTTCGTCGCCGGCTTCGGCAAAGATCTCGCCGGTGTTGGAATCGTAGATATCCTCGGCGATATATTGACCGAACAAATCCTCGTCGACAGCCTTCAGCGCTTTCACGCCCTTCTCGGCGAGCTGGCGCGCCGCGCGCACAGTCAACTTGCGGCCAGCCTCGACAACCACTTCGCCGGTATCGGCGTCGATCATGTCGATGGCAGCCTTCATGCCACGCATACGGTCAGCTTCGTAAGGAATACGCCAGAAGCTTTCGCCGGATTTCTTGTCCTGTACCAGCGAATAGGTCACCTTCTTGTAGAAGGTGTTCAGGATTTCTTCGCTGTCCATGCCAAGCGCCTGCAACAGCGTCGTCGCAGGAATCTTGCGGCGGCGATCGATACGCGCGTGGACGATATCCTTGGCATCGAATTCGATATCCAGCCAGGAACCGCGATAGGGAATGATACGGGCAGCAAACAGCAGCTTGCCCGACGAATGGGTCTTGCCCTTGTCGTGATCGAAGAACACGCCCGGCGAGCGATGCATCTGCGATACGATAACGCGCTCGGTGCCGTTGACAACGAAGGTGCCGTTCGAGGTCATGAACGGCATGTCGCCCATGTACACTTCCTGCTCCTTGATGTCCTTTACGGACTTGGCCTGCGTATCCGGATCGACATCGAACACGATAAGGCGCAGCGTGACTTTCAAGGGAGCTGCGTAGGTCATGCCGCGCTGGCGGCACTCGTCAACGTCGTACTTGGGTTGTTCGAATTCATAGCGAACGAATTCCAGCAGCGAGGTCTGGGCAAAATCGGAAATCGGGAAAACCGACTTGAAAACCGATTGCAGGCCCTCGTCAGCGCGTCCGCCCTTCGGCTCATCAACCATCAGGAACTGATCGTAGGATGCTTTCTGCACCTCGATCAGGTTTGGCATCACCGCAGCTTCGCGGATATGGCCGAAGAATTTGCGGATTCTCTTGCGGCCGGTGAAAGTTAGTGCGGAAGATTGAGCCGGGTTTTGAGCCATGTCGCTCCTCGTACCTCGTCGGTTGGCGGGTCCCGGGAAGGACCCTCGCCCGCGCAGCAAAATTGCCGCGCATTGTCCACTGAAAGCGGCCGTACCATTGCTGGCCCAGCCGGGCATACCGTTCGGTCAGGAACGCCACGCACCCGCTCCCGGCAGAGGGAGCTATTCTCGCGCAACGCTTGGATAGGCCGCCAACCTATCCTGATTCGAGCCTGCTGGCGCAGGTCTGCCTCAAAATTCCGCCATCTCGATGGCGCACCCGGATTCGAACTTCCGGAAAGCTGTTACGGCCCCGGAGAAAATCCCCGGAGCCGTGTACGCATACACGTGGCCGGACCTGGACGGTCCGGAGCCAATTACTTCAGTTCGACCTTTGCGCCAGCCTTTTCGAGCTGGGCCTTGATCTTCTCTGCTTCGTCCTTTGAAGCAGCTTCCTTCACGGTCTTCGGAGCGCCTTCGACCAGGTCCTTGGCGTCTTTCAGACCCAGACCGGTGATGGCGCGGATTTCCTTGATGACTTCGATTTTCTTCTCGCCGGCTGCGGCCAGAATGACGTCGAATTCGGTCTTCTCTTCAACCGGAGCAGCAGCAGCGCCACCGCCGCCAGCAGCAACGGCAACAGCAGCAGCGGCAGAGACGCCCCACTTTTCTTCCAGCATCTTTGCAAGTTCTGCCGCTTCCAAAACGGTCAGGCTCGAAAGGTCATTTACGATCTGTTCCAGGTTAGCCATGATTTAAGTCCTTCAGAATTCTGGTTGTTACGTGATGATTGTTGCCGTCTCAGGCAGCGTCCTTGTTGGCATAGGCCCCAAACACCCGCGCCAGTTTGGCGGCAGGAGCATTGGCGAGCTGAGCGATCTTGGTTGCCGGTGCATTGACCAGACCAATGAGTTTCGCGCGCAGTTCGTCGAGGGAAGGCAGCGTTGCAAGCGCATTGACGCTAGCCGCATCCAGAGCCGTTTTGCCCATGGCTCCACCAAGAATGACGAGCTTGTCATGTGTCTTGGCGAAAGCCGCGGCAACGCGCGGCGCTGCGACTGGATCGTCCGAATACGCAAGCAGGGTCGGTCCCTTGAGCAAGGGAGCGATCGACGCTACGTCGGTGCCATCAAGAGCGATTTTAGTAAGACGGTTCTTCGTGACCTGAACACTCGCACCAGCTTCACGCATCTGCTTGCGCAGATCCTGCATCTGGGCGACGGTCAGGCCGGAGTAGTGCGCCACGACCACGACTGCCGTTGTCTTGAAGTACGGCATTCATGTCGGTGACGAACGTTTTCTTCTCCGTTCTGTCCACCTTAAGCTCTCCGGTTGGCGCAACGGATGATCCGTTACGCCGGTTGCACTGTGACCGGGCGGCGCCATAAAGCGTTCGCACCAGCCGTTTGTGTGCCTGTCCCCGGAGCGATGCCTCGCACCGGACAGAAGGTTCCAACCATCAAGTTCAACCAGACAGTTCAATCGCCTGAACGGCCTGGAGCATTCGGCCCCCTGCATGCATGACACAATGCAGACGACCCAAACTTCGGTCTTCCCCGTCTATGCTGGCTTTGCCGCAGTTACCTGCCATAGCAAAAATTAAGCATCTCAAAACAATCGTTTATCGACGCACCTGCAGTCTCGGACAGGACAACGCCAGTCAAACTCGGGATAACCCGGGCCTGTTCGGCGCTTCCTCCGCGTGAATCTTTCCTCCGACGAAACGCCATCGGAAACATGCAAGCGGTAGCTGAATCTGGGTGAGGCGCCACCATCCAATCGTGACACCAGCTGGCTACATAAAGACCTTTGGCCGGTTTGCCAAGGGGTTTCAGACAATTAATTGCAGATTCTTCGTCTTGCCCCTACCGGTCGTGCAGCTTTCCAGACAAAACCGGCGGCCAGCGGCCGCCGGGTTCAAATATAGGCAAATCGCAATTACTGTTGCGAGCCGCTGGTCACGGTCGACGGATCAACCTTCACGCCAGGACCCTGGCTGGAGGAAACCGCAACACGCTGGATATAGGTGCCCTTGGCGCCAGCAGGCTTGGCCTTTGCCACAGCGTCGACGAAAGCCTTGATGTTCTCAACCAGTTTGCCCTGATCGAAGGAAGCCTTGCCGATAGCACCGTGAATAATCCCGGCCTTCTCGACCCGGAATTCCACAGCACCGCCCTTGGAAGCCTTGACCGCACCCGTAACATCCATTGTCACCGTCCCGACACGCGGGTTCGGCATCAGGCCGCGCGGGCCCAGAACCTTACCCAGACGGCCAACCAGGGCCATCATGTCCGGTGTGGCGATGCAGCGATCGAAGTCGATCGTGCCGCCCTGGACCTGCTCGACCAGTTCTTCCGCACCAACGACATCGGCACCTGCCGCCTTGGCTTCATCAGCCTTGGCGCCACGGGCGAACACCGCAACGCGGACGTCGCGGCCGGTGCCGTTTGGCAGATTGACCACGCCGCGAACCATCTGGTCGGCATGCTTGGGGTCTACGCCCAGATTCATGGCAATCTCGACGCTTTCGTCGAACTTTGCGCTTGCCCGGTCCTTGACGAGGCCAATGGCCTCTTCAATCGGATAGAGCTTTACGCGATCGATACCCTCGCGGGCTTTGGCCGTACGTTTTCCAACACCCTTCATGATCAGCTCCCCGTAACTTCAATGCCCATCGAGCGGGCGGACCCTTCGATCATCTGCATCGCGGACTCAACCGTGCTGCAGTTCAGATCGGCCATCTTGGCTTCGGCGATTTCACGCACCTGGGCCTTGGTGATCCTGGCCACCGTCGAGCGGCCTGGGGTCTTGGAACCTGAAGCCGGCTTCTTGCCGATCTTCAGTTTGGCGGCCTTCTTCAGGAAGTAGGTCACCGGGGGCTGCTTGATCTCGAAGGTGAACGAGCGGTCCTGATAGGCGGTGATAACCACCGGTATCGGAGCACCCTTCTCCATCTGGGCAGTACGCGCATTGAACGCCTTGCAGAAATCAGGCGCCGACATGCCGCGCTGACCGAGCGCCGGACCCACTGGCGGGGCCGGCGTCGCAGCGCCCGCAGGCACCTGCAACTTTACATAGCCTGTAATTTTCTTAGCCATGATTTTCTCCATCGAAGCCGGCCGGGCATATGCCCAGCGCGGCGGTTGAAGTTCGTGGTCCGGCCATTTCCCTTCGCTGGCTAACGAAGATGGCCCGCCACGACTTTGTCCATCATTCGCCCCCGCTTGCGCGCAAGGCATGAACTCAGGACCCTCGGGCAAGCTGAATCAATGTCGTAACATTGACCAGCATACCCATGATTTTGCACACGATTTACCCGGAAAGTGAATCGCCGGGAACATCCTGTACAAACGGTCAGATCTTTTCGACCTGTCCGTATTCCAATTCAACCGGGGTGGCCCGGCCGAAAATCGATACCGCGACTTTGACGCGTGAGCGCGCATCGTCGACTTCCTCGACCAGTCCCTCGAACGAAGCGAAAGGCCCTTCATTGACCCGCACCCGTTCGCCCACCTCGTAGGTGACCGAATTCTTCGGATGCTCGACGCCCTCGGCGACCTGCCCCTTGATGCGCTCTGCTTCCGCATCGGGTATCGGCATCGGCTTGCTGCCGGAGCCCAGGAAGCCGGTGACCTTTTCTGTATTCTTGATCAGGTGATAGACATCGTCCGTCAGATCGCACTTCACCAGAACGTAGCCCGGGAAAAACTTGCGTTCGGAGTTTACCTTCCGGCCCCGGCGAACCTCTACCACCTGCTCGGTGGGAACCAGAACCTCGTCGAACTTGTCCTGCAGGTTTAACAAATTCGCCCGGTCGCGGATCGAATCCGCCACCTTCTTTTCGAAGTTAGAGTAGGCATGTACGATGTACCAACGCTTGCTCATATTATCCCCTGGAGCCCTATTATTGCCGCCGCACGGCTCTCAAAAACTACTTGCCCAGACGCAGCAACAACTCGATGCCGGTCTTGATTCCCCAGTCCACCGCCAGGAAGAAAATGCTCGCGATAACAACCATCACCAGGACAAGACCGGTCGTAATGAGCGTCTCCCGGCGCGAAGGCCAGGTTACCTTGTTGGCTTCCGAGCGGACCTGCTGCAGAAATTGAAACGGATTGGCCATATCACCTGTTCCGGACACCGCTGGCCGCACCCTTGCCTTTCACTGACACCGGTCAGAAAACGAAAAGTGCTGACAGCCGAAAACAATCGCGGCGCGGGACCGGTCAGGTCGCGCGCCACGCCGCCTTATAGTTGGTAATTTCCGGCAAGCCAAGCCCCAAATGCATACCCGGACAATTTGCCGACCGGCCTAGGCGACCGAGCGCCGTACCGCCGGGATTTCATCGCGATCCCGGCCATCCGAGGCCAGAAACCGGGGGCTCTGCAAACGCTGGTTTTTCTGCAGTTTATCCCGGTACATGGCCGCATCGACGGACTTGATCAGTTCGCTGACTGTTATGGCCTGCCCAGCAAAGATTTCAGTCCCGATACTCACGCCAACTGCCAGGTCATGGCCCTTGTAGGTGACAGGGAGCGTAACCTTTGCACGCAGGCGCTCCGCCAATGCGTCCACTTCACTGCGATCGACAGGCGCGGGCATGATGACGGCAAACTCGTCGCCGCCAAGGCGGGCGGCCACGTCCCGCAGACGCATGCTTTCGACAATCCGCTTTCCAGTGGCAGCAAGGACACTGTCCCCCGCATCATGGCCGTGGATGTCATTGATCTCTTTAAAATAGTCAAGATCAAGATATAGTACAGCCATCTCGCTGCGGCCAATTCGCGCCTTTTCGATTTCGGTTTCCAGGGTCGAATTGAAACCCCTCAGGTTCTCCAGACCGGTCAGTTCGTCCATCCGGGCAAGCGCCGCCAAACGGCCCCGTTCGTGGTCGAGTTGAAGCCGAAGTGTCCGGTTGGCGCTTTCATAGAGCGCGATGGTGGCAATCGTACAAGCAAAGACGGTGAGATTGGTCAGGGCGACATTCAACCCCGGATTTGCCTGAGACGTAAAATCGGGAAGCACCACGCCAAACTGACTGGTGAAAATCCACTGCACCGCCACCGCGAGACAGGTCCCGCCAGCCATCCACAATCCTGCATTGCCGCCGACAAGGAGGTATGTGATGCAGGCCGGCAAAAACAGCGCGGGCAAGGAAACCGAGCCTGGAAAGCCACCTGTCAGGAATACCGAGCCGAAGCAAATCCAGACAGAAGTGCCAACAACCATCCCCTGTGCCAGAACGAACGAGCCTTTCAGGAGCTTCCAGTTGCTATATCCATAGACGAGCACCTGACCGAGCAGCAGCGGGCAGAAAATCATCTTGGTCCGGAAATCGAACATCGCCGAACCGGAGAAGCCGAGCGTTACGACATAACTAAGAATGATCAGGCTGGTGATGATGTTGAGCAGAAAAATATATCTGGCTCGCGACAATTGCAGGCTGTTGCCGCCATAGTGTGCGGTGAGCCGGATGTCCAACTCATGTGCGGCTTGCTTGCAAAGTCTTCGAAAGCCCAAACCGCTCAACTCCGGCGCATGAAAAATGACGATAAACGGGTGAATGAAAACTGGTGTGCCACTGCCTCATGTATTCATGGCTTGTGTTGCGTTAACGTCAGGTAACCAGGACCGGCCGCTTGCAATCGGGCGGCGCAGGGATCATGAAACGCCACGACCTGTTAGGAGAAAGCCTCATGGCACCGCCATTCCGCGCCGACCACATCGGCAGCCTGTTACGCCCACCCGCCCTGCTCGACATCCGCCGGCGCCATGCCGAAGGCAGTGCCTCCGATCTGGATACGATTGCGGCCGAAGATGCAGCCATCAAGGCCGCCGTTGCCATGCAGGAACGTGCAGGTCTGGACGTCATCACCGATGGTGAGTTCCGCCGGAATTCCTATCACAGCTACTTCTTCAGCAAGCTGGGCAACCTGAAACCGGACTGGCGGCCAGAGGACGATACGCCCGGACAGCTCGGCACCCGCGCACCTCAACCTGTTGCGCTCATCGACAGCAGGGTGAAATGGACTGCCCCGATCCATGCTGG
Source organism: uncultured Alphaproteobacteria bacterium (assembly GCA_963700795.1). Classification (GTDB taxonomy): domain Bacteria; phylum Pseudomonadota; class Alphaproteobacteria; order Rhizobiales; family Beijerinckiaceae; genus Terripilifer. Next base: position 73,810 of record CAVOYX010000007.1, read on the forward strand.
CGATTTCAGTTTTCTCGCGTCCCTGACAAAACGCACTCCGAAAATTACCATTCCCGGACCCTGTGCGCTGCATTTCCGCGGCGGCGACAAGGCGGTTCTCAAATCGTCCTATCGTGATGTCGGCGCTTTTTGGGACGATATCGTGACGGCTTTTCGCACCGAATTGCAGTCGCTCGCTGACGCCGGTTGCACCTATGTGCAGATGGACGAAACCGCCTTCGCCAAATTCGACGACAAGGAAGTGCGCGAACGGCTGGCCGGGCGCGGCGAGGATTGGCAAAAGACCATCGACTTGTATGTGGAAGTGACCAACCGCGTGCTTGCCGATCTGCCCAAGGGCCTGCGCGTTGGCGTGCATCTGTGCCGCGGCAACCGGGCTGGCCAGTTTCACGCGGCAGGCAGCTACGAGCCTGTCGCCGACCGCATGTTCAATGAATTGAACGCCGACATCTTCCTGCTGGAATATGATTCCGAACGTGCCGGCGGGTTTGAGCCATTGCGCTTTCTGCCAAAATCGAAATCGGCGGTCCTGGGTCTTGTCTCCACGAAGACCGGTAAACTGGAAGACGCAGGTTTCATCCGCACGCGGATCGACGAGGCAGCAAAGTATGTCGATCTGGACCGGCTGGCCCTGAGCCCGCAATGCGGCTTCGCCTCGGTGGATATCGGCAACCCCCTGTCACAGGAAGAGCAGGAGGCGAAACTCCGCTTTGTCTGCGATGTGGCGCGTGCCGTATGGGGTAGCGTCTAGGCGGCGCCATCGCCTGTTTGCACTCTTGCTGCCCGCCACTTTTGGGCGCACACTTTCCTCCAACCGGCAGCCAGATGCCGGACGGAGGAGGCAAGCCATGAAGATTGGCGCTCGCATTATTGCTGTGGCCACGACGCTCGTTGCGTGGATTGGCACGGGACCGGTTGCCCATGCCCAAAGCGACGACGCATTTTACAAGAACCGCAAGATAGTCCTGCTGATCGCGGCAACTGCCGGTGGCGGCTATGATCGCTGGGGCAGGCTCGTTTCCAGTCACATGGGCAAGTATCTGCCTGGCAAGCCTTCCATCATCAACCAGAACATGGGTGCTGCCGGCGGCATCGTTGGCACCGGGCACATTTACAACAAGCTGGAACGCGATGGCTCGGCATTCGGACTTATCACGCGCGATGCACCGCTTGCCCCGATCATGCACCCAAAGCGCATCCCCTACAATCCCGTAAGACTGAACTGGATCGGGAGCCCGACAACCGAGACCAGCGTCTGCATCGCCAGGCCCGGCGCAAAAGTACAGTCTCTCGAAGACCTGAAGAAACAGGAACTGATTGTCGGAGATACAGGTGGCGGGACCGGAACCTATGTCTTTCCTCGTGCGCTCGCTGGCATGTTCGGGCTGAAATTCCGCGCTGTCTCGGGATATCAGAATTCAGTCGATGTGATGCTGGCAATAGACCGCAAGGAAGTTGATGGCATTTGTGAAAGTCTGGCTTCCGTCGACCGCAAACATCCCGGCTGGCTGAAGAAAGGAAGTTTCAAGGCAATCATTCACGGTGGAGCCGAGCCCGACCCCGACCTGAAGGGCGTCCCCTTTGTCATGGAGCTTGCGAAAACCGCAGCTGACAAGGCTGCATTACGTTTCTTATACGCAGGTCAGGGCATAGGCCGTCCCTTTGTAGCTCCGCCAGATGTACCACCTGCCCGACTGAAAATACTGCGCGAAGCGTTCGACAAAACCATGCGCGATGCGGAGTTTTTGGCGGACGCCAAGAAACTCAAATTTGAAGTGCATCCGGTTGGCGGTGAAAAACTCGGTGATCTCATCAAGGAGTTGAACCAGACCCCGCGCGACGTCGTGGAACGTGTGGCGGCCTTCATGAAAAAATGAAACGGCGCACCTGCAAGGCGCGCCGCTTATATTTCCTGTTCGTTTGGATCCGAAAAACTAGCCGCGCTGCGGCAACTTCGCGATCTTCTGGAATTCGCCCCAACGCTTGACGTCTTCCTCAATCAGCTTCTGGGCTTCAGCCGGAGGAATGCTGAAAGGATCCGTACCGAAGCGGTTCAGGAATGCCTTCGTCTTGTCGCTTTTCACCATTTGGTCGAACATGGTGCTTATCTTGTCGATGATCGGCTGTGGCGTTTTGGCCGGCACAAGAGCGCCCCACCAGCCCATGACATGCAGGTCTGCCGCACCACTCTCGTGCAGTGAAGGAATATCAGGGATCGACTTCATTCTATGCTTGGTGGAAACGGCAAGCACCTTCAGGTTACCCGCCCGCATCTGGGCAAGGGCCAAGACGGGATCGTGAAACGCATAGTCCAATCGTCCGCTCGCCATGTCGGGAAGCGCATCCGAACCAGTGCGATAATTGATTTCGACCGGCCCCTTGATGCCGAGCAAATGATGGAACAGGGCAGCTGAGACCTGGCCGGTCGGAGCGGTTGTTCCATAGCTCGTCTTGTCGCCCTTGGCGCGCGCCAGATCTATCACGTCCTTGACGCTATTGACCTTGCTGTTCTTGTGCACGGTCAGCATGAACGGCAGTTGCCCAATAGTGGCAGCGACCTTGAGATCGGTGCGTACATCAAAGCCCGGATTCTTCAACAGATGCATGTTCGCAGCCAAAGAACTTGGCGCATGCACGAAGATTGTGTAGCCGTCCGGCTTGGCACGGATAGTTGCCCGTGTCGCCAACCCGCCACCTGCACCGGCGCGGTTTTCGACAATGATATTGCGCTTCATGATTGGTTTAAGCTGCTCGGCGAAAAACCGTACGAACACATCAGCGCCGCTGCCGGCAGGAAAAGCGCAGATGAACTTGACGTCTTTTTCCGGAAAGCTCGCAGCGCCCTGTGCCATTGCGCTTGCGACTGACAGGCCCAGAGCGGCTGCCGCCAGCAAAGAGACAGTTCCTTTGTTTGTCATTTTATTTCGATCACTCATATCGTCCTCCATCTAAACAATGCACACACGAGCATTAGGCTCGTTGTGCCTGGCGTGATTGATGCACCAATTCCGGTTTATCCGGTTTTTTTTCGACGTTCATACAATGCAACCCAAGTCTCATCCTTGATCCAGCCCTATTCCTTGAATGCCTCCTCCCTGGTCTTCCGGAATGTGGGGAAAACAATTAGCGCAATAACGAACAGGGAAAACAACAGCAGAACCAACGAGATCGGACGCTCCACGAACACAGTTGGATCGCCACGTGACAGAACCATCGACCGGCGCAAATTTTCCTCCATGAGCGGTCCGAGGATAAAGCCGAGCACGAAAGGCGCGGGTTCGCAACCTACACGGATCAGAAGGTAGCCGAAGATCGTGAAAAACACCAAGAGCAGCAGTTGCACGAATTCGCTGTTGTTCGAATAAACGCCGATGACGCAGAACATCAGGATCACCGGATAAAGCAACCGGTATGGCACCGTCAGTAGCTTGATCCACAATCCAACAAGCGGAAGGTTGATAACCAGCAGCATGGCGTTACCAATCCACATGCTGGCAATCATCCCCCAGAACAGATCCGGATTGCTGGTCATTACTGCCGAGCCCGGCTGAATCCCATGAATCATCATGGCACCCATCATGATCGCCATGATCACATTCGATGGTATTCCAAGTGTCAGCAACGGTATGAAGGACGTTTGTGCCGCCGCATTATTGGCAGATTCCGGACCGGCGACGCCTGCAACCGCTCCTTTGCCAAACTGCGAGGGATCTTTAGCCGTCTTTTTTTCCAGCGAATAAGACGCAAACGCCGCCAGCACTGCGCCACCGCCCGGCAGCACACCAAGAACCGACCCAAGGCCGGTTCCGCGCAGAACTGCCGGAATTGCTTCCCTCGCTTCCTGCCGCGTTGGCCACAAATCCTTGAACTTCGCGGAAATGGGCTTCCGCTCAAGCGTTTCCATTTCGAGGTTACGGATTACCTCGACAATGCCAAACATGCCGATGACAAGTGGCAGAAAATCAATTCCGTCCCAAAGCTCCGCAATACCAAAGGTGAGGCGCGTCGTTCCGGTGCTGACATCTGTGCCGACAAGGCCGAAAAGCAGACCCATCAGGATGATCGCTACGGCATTCAGCACGGAGCCTTGCGCGAGCACCACCGCCATCACCAGTCCGAGCACCATCAGGGAAAAATATTCCACCGACGTGAACTGTTGCGCGAAAGCTCCAAGCACAGGACCAAAAGCAGCGATGAATATGGTGCCGACGGTCCCAGCAAAAAACGAGCCGAGCGCCGCAATGCATAAAGCCGAACCAGCGCGTCCTTTGAGCGCCATCTGGTGGCCGTCGATACACGTCACAACCGACGAAGCCTCCCCTGGCATGTTCACCAGGATGGACGTTGTCGATCCGCCATATTGCGCGCCGTAATAGATGCCGGCCAGCATGATCAGCGAAGACAGGGGTTCAAGACCAAAGGTAATCGGCAAAAGCATTGCCAGAGCCGGGATCGGTCCAATTCCGGGCAGTACGCCGATAAGCGTTCCCAGCAAACATCCGATCAGAGCAAACCCAATGTTTTGCAGCGTCCCGGCAGCGGAAAGCCCGGTCATGAGATTTTCTACGAGATTGATTTCCATACTATTCGCCCCACCAGGCAGGCATGCCCTGCTTAAGGATGTAGACGAAAACGATCACGGAAAGCAGAGCCATCACAACGGCTAAAATCAGCATTTCCTTCTGCCGTGTATCGCTGCGTCCCTGCACAGCAATCATTGTCATTACAACAAGGGCAAGAGCCAAGCCGACATAACCGATGATATAGCCGAACAGCAGTGTCGCCAAACTTACGAAGATTACCGGACGCCACTGCAGCCTTTCGATCACCGGACCATTCAGCACAAAAGCTTTGGCGATTGCGATGAGCCCAAGGAAGGCGATGGAGGCGCTGAGCCACATCGGGAAATATCCCGGGCCCATGTTGCGGGCGGCACCGTAAGTGAGGCCGCTGGAGAAATAGATACCGCCAATTCCTATCAACAGGAAAATGATTCCTGCTCCCAAATTCTGCGGACTCTTGATTTGTAACATGTTCCCTCTTGCCGGCAGCGCGCCTGTTCCCCGTCGGCGACATATGAGACAATTTTCCAACGTCCGTAAACCACAATCGCGCCCATGGGGAAATTGGGCCGGCTGTGGGCCGCGGGCCATTTCAACACTTGCACGCGGCTATCGCCCGAAACCCGCTTACCCTGCTGGTTTTACGTCGCAAGTTGGCGTAGCCTCCGCTCCGCCGGAACCGGGGTGTCGGCTTTAAGTGTGGCAAAGCCACAAAAACTGGGGAGAAGACAATGATAAAAATCGTCGGCGACGACCGTCTTTACGTGCCCGCTCTGGGAAAAATATACCGGGCATTTGAACCGATAGCCTATCCTGTACTGCGCATCATGATCGGACTGCTGTTTGTCCCGCACGGCATGCAGAAACTTTTTCAAATGTTCGGTGGCAGGACGATTGAACAATACCAGAAAGGCTTTGCGCGCATGGGCGAGTTCTGGGGCTCGGCTGGCTGGGTGTACTACATCGGCGCTCTGGAACTGGTAGGCGGGCTGTGCATTGCGCTGGGTCTGTTTACACGCTTCTGGGCGTTCCAGATGGCAGCGTTCATGGCAACCGCCGCGTTCATTGCAAACGCGCCGCGCGGCTGGTTCTGGACCGGCGGTGGAAGCGAGGCAGCGTTCAGCTGGTTGATCGTGCTAGGCTATATTTGCGTTTTTGGCGGCGGAAAGTTTTCCATCGACAACAGCATGAAAAAAGAAATCTGAGTGACGGCATTGGGGCGGTTCAGGCCGCCCCGATTGCCACCTGACTAATCGCGCGATTGCGACGCGCCGAATGGCCACCGGCTTGCAAGCCACCCGGTCAGCGAGCCTTCGATCATGAATCCAAGTCCGACGCGGGCGCCAATTATGATGCCCACAACCGCCAGTGGCCAGCTCAGCGACAGCATGGATCCGGCGGCGAGCCCCTGTCCTATTGTGCAGCCTCCAGCAAGTATGCCACCCGCGCCCATGCAAACAGCGCCTGCCACATGGCGGCGCATTTCATAATGGTCATCAAAGGCTTCCCAACGGAATTCGCGAGCAGCAAAAGCATGTGCGAAGGCCCCGGCAATGACACCGGCAACACTTGCGACACCGAAACTGAACGCATGCGTTTCCGCCGTTGCAATGAAAAGAACAGCGCGCGCGGTGGGCGCAACGAATGTCAGGCTCTCCATGCGCGGCGGTGGTTCGGCAAAGGCGTCCACCACAACGCCGGTAAAAAACCAGCCGGCGGCAACACCGGTTCCCAATGTGAGCGCCGCGGTCAATAACCGTGGCGCCCGTAGCAGCCGCCGGTCGGCCAATGCAATCGCTCCCAGCACGAGCGCTGGAACCATTGCGACGATCCAGCGAACGTCGCCAAAAAAATATGCGGCTATTTCCGGAAGGGACACTTGCCTGCCGCCTGCCCCGCTTATCCAGACCTGTTCAAACAGATTTATTCTTAGCGGCGCGAAAACGCCCCGCAGAACTGCGTAAGCTACGACAGAGAATACAAGGATCACCACGAAGCTGCGAAGATCACCCCCACCCAGCCGCACGAGGGAACCAAAAGCGCAAGTCCCCACCAGCGACATGCCGACGCCGAACAACAGCGAGCCGACAAGGATCGACAACCATGGCAAACGCAAGGGAACATAGCTGGATTTGGCGGTATCGAGCCATCCGGCCAACACCATTGCCTGGGTCAGGGCTATGGCGATGGCAAGCGCCAGACCGAAGATTTTCATGCGCCGCCAGTCATGCCCGATGACTGCGTCTTCAATCGCACCGAAGGAACACAGCCGCGAGCGCCGGACTGAATATCCGATCACGAAACCGACCAGCGCACCTGCAACAGGCGCAGCCATGGCTGGCAGCTCGATCACGAAAACCTCCCCGTTGGACCTGACGGCTTTTTTGCTTCAAGCAGGTCAATTGCATTGCTGTTTCAGGCAACGACGATTGGATCAGCGCACACGCGCATCGCAGAACATGCCGTAGATCACGGTGATGATGGCTCGCACCTTTTCGTTGGCGAGCGAATAATAAACCGTTTTTCCATCGCGCCGGGCGCTCACAAGACCATCGAAACGCAAACGCGCCAGTTGCTGCGAAACGGCTGCCTGGCGAAGTGACAGAATGTTTTCAAGTTCGCCAACGGACCGTTCCTTTTCCGACAGGAGGCAAAGCAGGAGAAGCCGGTTCTCATGCGATAACGCCTTCAGGAAATCGCTCGCGTCGCGCGCGTTACGCATCAATTGCTCCAATTGCGGCGAATATTCCGGACCTTCGCGCAATTCGGTTTCGATTTCCTTCGACACAATCGCATTAGCCACGTTCAATCTCCCAAAGATCGTTCATCCGAACTCTTTGCATACAACTGACATACGGCGCATCACCGGCCACTGAAATCTCTCAATGACTCGCCGGCAGCACCGTGATCATTTTTTCCATCAGGCCCCAGAACATCGCATTGTCCATGTAGCCTGTAATGCGGCCAATCTCCTTGCCCTGATCGACAAGAACGAACGTCGGTGTAAAGCGCACCGGCGATACGAGACTGACATCCCTTGGCTGGCCCCTGGCCAGATCAACGCGCCGCAAAGGCGCGCGCCTGGCTTCCTTGCTAACCACATAGGACGGAGCAACTTCTGCATTCCAGCGAAGGCAATAGGCGCAGCCCGCCCGTTCAAACATCAGCAATTCCGCAGCGCGCGCATCCGCAATCCCTGCCATCATGGCAAGGCCGAAGAAAACAGCCGACAAAAGCCGCGAAAATCGCAATTTGCTTGCGTTCATGTTAGAAATATTATCATATTCGAATATTAAGTGCCAGAGGCAGTTTACGTGCTGTCAGGCATAAGATTTCCTCAAATGCACCTCTTGGGCGAGTTTCTTCCTTGGGCCTCGATCAAAGCTTTTTCGGCGCATTGGCGGCCGGAATCCTGTCATTTCTGTCGCCTTGCGTGCTTCCGCTTGTTCCAGCCTACCTGTGTTTCCTGACAGGAATGGAGCTGGATGCACTGGCGGGATCGCGGGCAGTTGGCGACCCCGCAACAGGCACAAAAGCCGGATTTACTGCTGCGCGAAAGCATGCCTTCCTGCGAGCCCTGTTCTTTGTCCTCGGCTTTGCCACGGTCTTCATTGCCCTTGGCGCAACGGCCAGCGCCGCAGGTAAATTTGTGGCGGCCTGGTTCGACACGCTTGCAATTGTGGCCGGCGCGCTCATTGCGATCATGGGCCTGCATTTTCTCGGCGTGTTCAAGATAGGTCTCCTGTACCGCGAAGCGCGTTTTCAAACCAGGGGTGCTCCCATTGGACCATTGGGCGCCTATGTCGTGGGTCTGGCCTTTGCATTCGGCTGGACCCCCTGCGTGGGGCCGGTTCTTGCAACGATATTGTTGACAGCGGGCGCGCAGGAAAGCGCCGGCCGCGGCATTGCCCTGCTCGGCGCCTATGCAGCGGGAATAGGTATTCCATTCCTGCTTGCAGCCCTCTTCGTAGGACCATTCCTCAAATTTGCGGCACGTTTCCGCCGCCACATGCTCATCGTTGAAAAAATCATGGGCCTGGCACTCGTCATCACGGGCATATTGTTCATGACTGGCGCTATGCCATTGGTTGGAAACTGGCTGCTTGAAACCTTCCCGGTCTTTGGAAAGATCGGATAAACCAGTCGAAGTGAAAGGATGATGTCATGTTGTCACGCCGATCCTTTATTGTTGCGACCGCCGCCACTGCCTGCGCACCCCTTCTGCCTGCTTTCGCACAGGAAGGTGCTGCCGTATCGAAACCTGTACTGGGCGAAGACGGCATGTATCATTTCGACTGGTATCAGGACAGCTTTCTTGATCTTGCAGAAGACATTGCCACGGCTCGTGAAAAGGGCCGCAGGCTGGCGGTCATATGGAGCCAGAAAGGCTGCATCTATTGCAAGCGCATGGCGCTGGAACATTTCACCAACCCGGAAATCGCCGGTTACGTGCGCAAGCATTTCGATGTCATTCACATGAACCTTTTTGGCGACCGCGAGATAACCGATTTCGATGGCAAGAAGCTGACAGAAAAATCCTATGCCCGCGCCTATGGCATTCGCCTTACGCCGACCATTCAGTTCTTCCCCGAAAGCGCCGAAGGTCTGGGCAAAAAGGAATCCTCGAAACGGGAGGTGGCGCGCATGCCGGGCCTGCTGGAACCAAAGGATTTTCTCGCCATGTTCCGCTACGTTCAGGAAAATGGCTATGAGAAGGCGCCATTCACCCAATGGCTGAAAAAAGCCTGAGCCCTATCGGTCGCTGGAGTGCATTCTGCGGATGCGCAGGATCATGCCTGCAACGCCAATGACAATTACCGGTATTGTGGCAGCTATGGCAATTGCGGGATCGAATGAAATCAACCCCGCCTCTTTCGCGCCTTTGAACAGGTACAGGACAATTCCCGCCACGTAATAGCTCAACGCAGCAATCGACAAACCTTCGACCGTCTGCTGCAGGCGCATTTGCAACTTCGTGCGTGCGTCAAGCGCAGCAAGAAGATCGTTATTCTGTTGCGCCAATTGCAGATCGATCCGCGTGCGCATGAGATCTGACGCGCGCGCGCAGCGTTGGGCAAGGCCGGCCAGAGCAGCCTGCATGCTTTCGCACGTACGCAGTGCAGGCGTCAGCCGGGTCAGCAAGAACCGTCCGGCCTGCGGGTGTCCCTCGAAAGCCTGTTCGCGCAAACCAGCCAATCGGTCCTGGACAATGGCGCCATAGGCTGCAGCCGCCGCAAACCGGTAGGTTGTGGCAGCAATTTCCCCCTCGATGCGCGCCGCCAGACGCGACAGATCGCCAAACAGGAGTTCGGCGCCCTGCCCCGGCTTTTCCATTTGGATACGCGCGGTCAGTGTCTGCAATTGCGTTTCGATTTCGCGCACAGCCGACCCGGCACTGCGAGCCAATGGCAGCGCAAGCAGGGCGAGCACGCGATAGGTTTCTATTTCGAGAATACGTTGTGCAAACACGCCCCGTTCGGCAGCCGGCAATCCGCGATCAGCCAGCCGGTAGTGCGTGAAACCACGTGTATCCGCCTTGAAATCGGTAAACAATATCGCACGCCCGCCCGCGATCTCTGAAATACAATAATCGGCGGAAGGCTCGCCCGGCGTCGCCATTTGTGCTTCTACCACAAGGACAACTGCCGCAAGCAGATCGTAATCATGCCGCACCACATCGCCGATCAGATTGGTACAGGCATCCAGTTCCCGATCCGCCGATCCGGCTTTGTCGATATGCAACGTGCAGGTCACGAATTCAGTGTGCTGCTCCCAGCGCAATTCGCCGCCATCGCAGGCGATCGCGTGATAGCGTGCGCCCGGAGGCGGCGCCGCAGCGCCGAATGCTGTGCATAATCTTTCCAGCAATTCCGGATCCGGCCCTTGCGCCATGCCGCGATTGGCCAGCACCAGTCGCATCAAGGTTGCCGGCGCATTGACATGCGGCGCGGGCCTTGCATGCAATTCGGCCAAGGCAGCCGGACGCGCGGGATGATTTTCGAACTTGCTGAGCTGCATCGGCATCATTCCAAAAGCAAACGGCGCGAACTTTCGCCCGCGCCGTTCATCGAGAAGGAAAATCTTCTTTACTGGTTGGCCGGCGAATTCTTGTCGAACAACAGGGCTACAAGATCCTTGATCTGTTGTTCGCTGAGAAAGCCGTGATAACCAAAACGCGGCATGTTCGAACAGGGCGTGACCGACTGCGGATTGTAGATTTTCGCATAGGCCGCCGCGCTTCCTTCGGATCGAAATCACGCGTCTTGCCGTAGTTCAGCAGGCTCGGACCAAGTGTACCGTAGCTCAGCTCCTTCTTGGTGATCTGGTGACAGGCGTAGCAGTTGCCGCCATTGATCGTGCCCGGCTTGTCGTTGAAACGCCCGCCAAAACCGCTCTGTGCGATTTTTTCGCCGCTACGCCAGTCGCCCATGACCTTGCCGTCCTTGGGCAATTTCACGCTCGCTTTTTCCCTCGCCATAACTTTCTTGAAAGTCGGCGTCGGAAAGCTGGTTGCGGTATTGCGAGCAGAGCTTTTGGGTCTCGTCCTGCACGATGCGCTTGGCCCATTCGCCCTTCGCACCCTTGAACATGTCCTTGTAGACGGCCTCGACCTTGGCTGCATCGACCTTGATGTCAGCAGACTTGTCCTGCGCAAATGCGGGAGCGCAAAAGGCAAGGCCTATGAAAGGAATCAGATATTTCATATTACCCCTCCTAGCGCTTGATCGACGGGACGGTAACGACGCCGCCTTCTGCCATTTTGTTCAGATACAGGTTCAACGCCGTTACACCATCGGATGCATAACCGGGAGCCGGCATGCGCATCTGGCGGTAACAGTCGTAGATACGATGCTGCATCGTGCGCACCTGGCCTTGCGACACGCGATAGGTCGGCCAAGCGCCCTGCGTCTCTTGTGCATCCTTGCCGGGGATATTCAACTGCGGCAGACCCTGCAGACGGATACGCTTTTCCTTTTCGCCGTGACACGTCGCACAGGAAAAATCGCTGATCGAAGCGCGCTTGTAGAACAACGCCTCGCCGATCGCGAAAGCCTCGCGTTCCTTGGGATGAGTTAAGTGGAAATGACAGTTTCATTCCGTTGGACTTGTTGGCAATGAACGCCACCAGATCTTCCATGTCGGAATTCGAGGCGCGATTGCTCGGGCTGAACTTCCGTTTGACGATATCCTTGGTGTCGAGCCCCTGGATCGTCGTCATGCAATGCAGCAAGCGCTGTTCCAGGTCCATGACCTTTCCGGTGTCGGCAAAATATCGCGGCAGCTTGGCACAGGCGCCTTCCAGCTTGCCGGGGCCTTCGCCTAGTCACAGGTTTCCAGCGAGACATTCTTGGTGCCGCGCTTTTGCCTGCCACAGATCTTCGCCACGATCGACATTGAGATAACCGGGATTGGCCATAGGATCACCGATCATCTTGCGATATTTCTCGATTTCCTTTTCACTGGCATCCTGTGCCATAGCGCTGGGGGCATAAAGCCCGATTGCCAAAACTGCCATCAGGCAGCCCTTCAAGAAATTGTTTGTCATTCCCCCTCCTCGCCCTCCCGAACGTATAGGAAAATTTTCACCCGGATTGGGTAATTCCACAACACCGGCGACCCGGCATTACAATCATCTTTACATTCAAAAAATTTTATATCAAGATGTTTGTTGACGAGTAGCGATGAGATATGTCATCGGGCTCGCGACCGGGGAGGTCTACTCTGGATGTTGCCATCCGGCCCGACCTGCAACAGAAGGAAACACAGGATGTCCGCGACCCAATCGAGGCGCGAAGTTCTCAAGACGGGAGCCATTGCGGCCTTCGCCGTAGCGCTTGCCCCGCACATGAGCTTCGCCACAACGGCCGATGTCGAGGCCGAACTCAAGAAATTGTATTCCGGCAAGGCAATGGAATCCGGTCAGATTAAGCTGGATCTGCCCCAAATCGCCGAAAACGGTCTCGTCGTGCCGATCAACGTCAGCGTCGAGAGCAAGATGACTGGCCAACGACTATGTCAAGGCCGTCCACATTTTTGCTGACGGCAACCCGCTTCCAGGTGTCGTGAGCTACAAGTTCACACCAGAAAGCGGTCAGGCTGCTGCCAGCATCCGCATGCGTCTGGCCAAGACCCAGAACGTCATCGCCGTGGCGGAAATGTCCAACGGCAAGCTCTACACAGCCAAGTCCGAGGTGAAGGTCACCATCGGCGGTTGCGGCGGCTAGCACAGGGGAGAGAAGAACATGGCAAGAGCACCAAAACCCCGCGTGCGCGTTCCTGCAAAGGCCGCCAAGGGCGAAGTTATCGAAATCAAGACGCTGATTTCCCACGTCATGGAAAGCGGCCAGCGCCGCGACGCCAAGGGTGGCAAGATTGCACGCCAGATCATCAACAAGTTCACCGCCGCCTTCAACGGCAAGGTGTTCTTCGAGGCTGATTGGCATCCGGCAGTATCCGCCAATCCCTACCAGTCGTTCTTTTATCGCGCGAGCAAGTCGGGCGAGTTCACCTTCTCCTGGAAGGATGACAACGGCGAGACCTACACCGACCAAGAAAAAGATGACCGTCGGCTAACAAGCCGGTCATTGGACGGCGAACGCACCTCCCGCTTTCGCCGTCCCAGCTTTATTTGAAGCGAAAACGAACTAGCCGGCAGCCATAGCTTGCCCGGGCAACGGAGGGGTGCGCCTTGATTTCCCGTCGCGAATTTATGCAGGCTACAGCCGCAGCCTCCGCCATCTACGCCGGTTCCGGCATCGGGGTCTTTTGGCAGCGCTGCTGCCCAGCAGAAACTGTCGCAGGCTGATATCCTGCAGTTCGAGCCGCTGGGCAATGTCACGATCCTGCACATTACCGATATCCACGCCCAGCTTGTGCCGCTGTATTTCCGCGAACCCTCGATCAATCTGGGCGTCGGCGACGACAAGGGCCGTCCGCCGCATCTGACCGATCAGGCGTTTCCGCGATCATTTCAAGGTCGCCAGCCGGCTCGCCGCACGATTATGCGCTGACCTCCAGCGACTTCGTCAGCGCTTGCAAAGAATTATGGCCGCATGGGCGGCATGGATCGCGTCGCGACGCTGATCAAGGCGGTGCGCGCCGAACGCGGCGACGACAAGGTGCTGCTGCTCGATGGTGGCGACACCTGGCAGGGAAGCTGGACCTCGCTGCAGACCAAGGGCCAGGACATGGTCGATGTCATGCACTCGCTCAAGGTGGACGCGATGACATCCCATTGGGAATTCACCTATGGCGCAGACCGCGTCAAGGAAATCGCCGACAAGTTCGCCGATCGCCTTTCTGGCGCAGAACATTCGCGACAAGGAATGGCAGGAGCCGGTATTCAAGGCCGCAGCAAGACCTTCGTAAAGGGCGGAGCCAAGATTGTCGTGATCGGTCAGGCCTTCCCGCGCACGCCGATTTCCAATCCGCGCTGGATGATTCCCGACTGGGAATTCGGTCTGCGCGAACGCGAGCTTGCAGAAGAAGTCGAAAAGGCCCGCAGCCGAGCGGCGCCGACGTCGTCGTACTGCTGTCGCACAACGGTTTCGACGTCGACCGCAAGATGGCCGAGCCGTGTCAAGGGGATCGACGTCGTCCTGACGGCACATACCCATGACGCGATGCCCGGCGTCATCATGGAAGGCCAGACAATCATCATCGCGTCCGGATCGCACGGCAAGTTCGTGTCGCGTCTCGATCTCGACATCAAGGACAAGAAGGTCGCCGGTTATCGCTACAAGCTGATGCCGGTCTTCTCCGACGCAATCGCACCGGATGCTACCGACGAAGGCGATGATCGAGAAAATCCGCGCGCCGCATGCGAAAGCGCTGTCGCGGGTGCTGGCGCAGAACGAATCCCTGCTTGTACCGGCGCGGCAATTTCAACGGCACATTCGACGATCTTATCTGCGATGCCATGCTGCAGGAGCGGGATGCCGAGATTTCGCTGTCGCCCGGCTTCCGTTGGGGCGGCACGCTGGTGCCTGGACAGCCGATCACTTTCGAGGCACTGTCCAATGCGACGGCAATGACCTATCCGGCCTGCTATCGCAGCGAGATGACCGGCAAGCAGTTGAAAGACATTCTGGAAGATGTTGCCGACAACATCTTCCATCCCGATCCTTATTTCCAGGGCGGCGGCGACATGGTCCGGGTCGGCGGCATGGGCTATTCGATCGACGTTTCGAAACCGATCCACAAGCGCATTTCCAATCTGACCTATCTGAAAGACGGGCTCACCGATCGATCCTGCGCGCAAATACGTCGTCGCTGGCTGGGCAAGCGTCAATCAGGACGACGCAAGGGGCCGCCGATCTGGGAGGTCGTCGAAAAGCATCTCGCCAATGTAAAGACCGTAAACCTGAAGCCAAACACATCGGTGAAAGTTACCGGCGCCTAGTGAATTGTCGACGACAAATCAATCAATTGGCGGCGAAGCCGCAATGACAGGAAAGGAAGCGGGCATGCGTGACACTGAAAACGCCACTCCCGTCGACAGGCGGAAATTTTTGACAGTCGCGGGCATGGCGGGTGCGGGTGTCGGCGGCATCGGCGTTGCCGCTCGCGCGGCGACGGACCGGAAAAGGTGATTACCGAGAAGCAGGAATGGAACCAGGTCCTGGGCGCAGGCGTGCAGGCTGCGCCCTATGGCAAACCTTCGGAGTTTGAAAAACATGTTGTCCGGCGCGACGTCGAATGGCTCACGGCCAGCCGCGAATCCTCGGTGAACTTCACGCCGTTGCATGCGCTCGACGGCATTATCACGCCCAACGGCCTGTGCTTCGAGCGCCATCATGGCGGCACGGCCAATCATCGATCCGGCCAAGCATCGGCTGATGATCAACGGCCTCGTCGACAAGCAGATGGTCTATCACCATGGACGATCTGAAGCGCTTTCCGGGCCGCATCAACAAAGCCTATTTCCTCGAATGCGCAGCCAACTCGGGCATGGAATGGCGCGGCGCGCAGCTCAACGGCTGCCAGTTCACTCACGGCATGGTGCATAACGTCTGGTACACCGGCATTCCGCTGAAGACGCTGCTGGAACATGCCGGCTGTAAAGACCAACGGCAAATGGCTTCTCGCCGAAGGCGCAGATTCCTCGGGCATGACCCGCTCCATCCCGATCCGCAAAGCACTCGACGATTGCATGGTCGCCTGGGCCATGAACGGCGAAGCCTTGCGGCCCGAACAGGGTTATCCGCTGCGCCTGGTTGTTCCCGGCTGGGAAGGCAACATGTGGGTGAAATGGCTGCGCCGCATCGAAATCGGCGACCAGCCCTGGCATCATCGCGAAGAAACGTCCAAGTATACGGACCTGTTGGCCGATGGCCGCGCGCGCCGCTTTACGTGGATCATGGATGCAAAGTCCATCGTCACCAATCCATCGCCGCAAGCGCCGCTGAAACACAAGGGTGCCGAATGTGCTGTACCGGGCTTGCCTGGACCGGACGTGGTGCCATCAAGCGCGTCGACGTTACCATCGACGGTGGCAAGAACTGGACAGACCGCGCGTCTGGACGGCCCGGTCATGCCGCTTTCGCTGGCGCGGTTCTATGTCGATATCGACTGGAACGGCGAGGAAATGCTGATCCAGTCCCGCGCGATGGACGACACAGGTTACGTCCAGCCGACCAAAGATGAACTGCGCAAGGTGCGCGGCACCAACTCGATTTATCACAACAACGGCATCCAGACGTGGCTGGTGCGCAAGAACGGAGAGACCGAAAATGTCGAGATCTCTTAAGATCGCCGTAGCGGCAGCTGTATTGTGCAATCGCTGCTTGCTGGCGGTAACGGCTGCCTGTCGCAAGTCGAAAAAGAAGATCGCGCTGGGCCGTGAGGCGCTGCCACAGGAAGTCAAGGCCTGGGATATCGATATCCGGCCGGACGGTCTGGGACTTCCTGTCGGCAAGGGCAGCGTCAAGGAAGGCGAAAAGCTCTTCATCGAGCAATGCGCCTCCTGCCACGGCGAGTTTGGCGAAGGCAAGGATCGCTGGCCGGTGCTTGCCGGCGGCTTTGGTACGCTGAAGTCGCGAAGGTCCGGAAAAGACAATCGGTTCCTATTGGCCTTATGCTTTCGACGGTGTACGATTATATCTACCGCGCCATGCCGTTTGGCAATGCCCAGTCGCTGACACCGGATCAGGTTTATGCGATTACGGCCTATCTGTCTGAGCATGAACGAAGTCGTCGACGGATGATTTTGTCCTGTCCGACAAGACTTTCAAGGCGGTTAAGCTGCCCAATGTCGACAACTTTTATGATCGACGACCGCGAAACGGCCGAAAAGCATTTCTGGAAAAAATCGCCTTGCATGAAGGATTGCAAGCCGAACGTGAAAGTTACTGGGCGCGCGCGTGTCATTGATGTAACGCCGGATTCGCAAGACGGCGCCGAAAGTGGATTGAGCTCAGAAACGTTGCTGGCATCGGCGGTGCCGATGACATAGGCAAGACAGTCGTGCAAAAGGCGAGAACGACTTCATGTGCCGACGACTATGATTTTTGCGCATTGCGATCTATCTCGAACTGCCGAGCTGCGCCCTCTGCTCAGCGCCCACAGGCAAAAAAGATCAAGGGCGATCGGGCGCTCGGTGAATATCTCTCCAACACATGCGTCACCTGCCACCAGATATCCGGCAAGAGCAAGCGCCGGGGTGCCGCCGATCGTCGGCTGGCCGGAAGACCAGTTCATTGCGTCATGCAAAGCTACAAGGACAAGGTGCGTGACAACGAAGTCATGCAGACCATTGCAGCTGGCATTGTCCGACGAGGATATGGCCGGACTGGCCGCCTATTTCGCCAGCATAAAACCGGCGACGGGACGGACAATAGTCTTAGCAAGAGATGGCTAATGGGAGCTGTTGCCAAACGCGGCCATCGGAAGAACGAAGGGAGAAAGACAATGAATTTCAATCGCAGACATATACTTGGCGGAGCGCCGCCAGCTTTCGGCGTGCTCGCATTGGGAGCGCCGGCTGTTCTCGGTCAGGCCAAGACCACGCGTCGTCGTTATCGGCGGTGGTCCGGGCGGCGCAACGGCGGCCAAGTACATCGCCAAGGACAGCCAGGGAAAGATCGAGGTCGTGCTGGTCGAGCCGCAAAAGGAATTCACCACCTGCTTCCATTCCAATCTGTATCTGGGTGGCTACAAGAAGTTCGAGGAAATCACCCACAAATACGACACGCTTGCGTCCAAATACGGCATCAAGCTCAACCATCAGGCTGGCGACAGCGATCGACCGGGACAAGAAGCAGGTCGTGCTCGCTGACGGCTCTCGCCTGTCCTATGACCGCGTCGTTGTCGCTCCCGGGCATTGATCTGAAATACGATTCCGTTCCCGGCTGGGGCAAGGAACACGAAACGAAGATGCCGCATGCCTGGAAGGCCGGCGAACAGACGAAGATTTTGAAGGCGCAACTTGACGCGGTGCCCGATGGCGGCACGATCGTCATGATTGCGCCGCCCAATCCCTATCGTTGTCCGCCCGGTCCCTATGAGCGCGTCTCGATGATGGCGCATACGCTGAAGGCAGCCGGAAAGACCAAGGCCAAGATCGTCATCATCGATCCCAAGAAGACGTTTCTCCAAGCAGGGCCTGTTCCAGGAAGGCTGGGAAAAATATTATCCGGGCATGGTCGAATGGATTGCGCCGGATATTCACTCAGGCATCAAGTCGGTCGATCCGGCAAGCCATGACGGTTGACCACCGGTTTCGAGACCTACAAGAACTGCGCGCTGGTCAATGTCATTCCTGCGCAGACAGCGGGCATGATCGCGCAACAGGCCAAACTCGTGAAAGCAGCGGCTTCTGCCCTATCGACGCCAACACGATGCGCTCGACGATGGACAGCAACATCTTTGTTATCGGCGACGCCTCGATTGCCGGTGACATGCCGAAGTCGGGCTTCTCCGCCAACAGCCAGGCAAAGGTTGCAGCAATGGCAGTTCGCGGCGATCTCACAGGATCGACGCGTCTTCCCGGCACGTTACGCCAATACCTGCTGGAGCCTGATCGAGACGGACGATGTGGTCAAGGTCGGCGGCGCCTACACTGCCAAGGACGGCAAGATCGCAGCCGACTTCCACCTTTGTGTCCAAGACGAAGGAACCTGCCGATCTGCGCAAGCAGAACAATCAGGAAAATATGGGCTGGTATGCGGGTATCGCGACGGATATCTTCGGCTAGACGCCAAATCGACAGCGCCAGCCGGGCATCCGGCCGGTGCTGTTTGCTGCGGCTGGCCGCACACTGAAATCTGTCAGAGAGGAACTATAGGTATGTACAATTTGCAATCGCTTCGTATCAGCTTTTCGGCTCTTGTGATTGCCGGAGCAGCCATGCTGACCGGCGCACAGGCACAGGATGTCGAAGCCGGCAAACGCGTATTCAACCAGTGCCGGGCCTGCCATCAGGTCGGCGACAAGGCGCGTAACGGTGTCGGCCCGACGTTGAATGGCGTTTTCGGGCACAAGTCCGGCCAGGTGAAGGGCTATAATTACTCCAAGGCCAACAAGGAATCCGGCATCACATGGGATGAGAAAGTGTTCGCCGAATACATCAAGAATCCGCCGCCAGAAAATTCCCGGCACCAAGATGGCATTCGCCGGCCTGAAGAGCGACAAGCAGATTGCCGACCTCATCGCATTTCTGAAGCAATATGCCGAGGACGGTTCGATCAAGAAGTAATCGCCGCAATTCATGCGGCATTCGCTAAAAAGCCGGGGCAGAAATGCTCCGGCCTTTTCGTATGCCGCCTCAAGCCGAAGCGCAGCTTTCGCTGCTCTGGAGTGCGGGAAAATGGGGGAAAGACTGGCAGGAGTGGAGGGACTCGAACCCGCAACCTCCGGTTTTGGAGACCGGCGCTCTAACCAAATTGAGCTACACTCCTGCATGCCCGCAGCAAAGCCGACCGGACGGCGCTTTCATACGCCGGAGATGCCTTGCAAGGCAAGCATTTCGGTCCCGGAAATCTAGCCTGTCTGCCAAAAATCGCTCATCTGCCTGCGGGTGGCCTCGTCAGGCATCGGGCCAAGGCCCGCCCGGACGTTGTCGCGTGCGTGCTCGGGCTTGCCAGTGCCGGGTATGGCCACGGTCACCGCTGGATGGCCGAGAATATATTTCAGGAAATACTGTGCCCAACTGGATATGCCCAGCTCGCCTGCAAAGCCGGGTAATGCCCGCGTCCTGGCCCGCGAAAACAGGGATCCGGACCCGAACGGCCGGTTGATGATCGTCGCAACCCCCTTGTCCGCACAGAACGGCAAAAACCGCCGCTCCGCATCGCGCACATCGATGGAATAGGCAAATTGCACGAAGTCGATTTTTTCCGCTGCAATAACGCTCGCCAGATCATCCAGAGCCGACGACGTATAGTGCGTAATGCCAATATAACGGAAACGGCCCTGCTCTTTCCACGCCCGCAGCGTTTTCATGTGGGTCCGCCAGTCCACCAGATTGTGAATCTGCATTAGATCGAGCATCTGCTTGTCACCGGCAGCTCCCATCAGCCGCGCCGATTCCTCCATTTGCCGTATCCCCTGCCGCTCGCCGCTCGTCCAGACCTTGGTGGCAAGGAACACCTTGTCCCGTATTTTCGCATCACCTGTGCTCAGCAACTTCAGCGCGCGCCCTACATTGGCTTCCGAAGATGCATACATCGGCGAGGAATCCACCATCCTGCAGCCCGCATCGAACAATGTTTTCAATACATCGGCACGCGCAGGCAGCGCTGCAGCATCATTACCAATGTCGAAGGTCTGCCACGTGCCGACGCCGATGACTGGCATGGCCTCGCCAGTGGAAGGAATGGTCCGTGTGAGCATATGACCTTCTATGCCTTCCAGCGTGATTGTTTCGATTTTTGCAGACGATCGCGGGTCAGGTCAATGGCCCGAAATGGTCGTGTCGATCACAGAACGCGGCCAACCTGCTTTTTCAATCAGGAAATCACGGGAAGCGGTCAGACGTTTTGCATGCGCCTTCAAATCGACACCGGTGAGCGCGCCGCCCTGCTTGAGTATTTTCCCAGCCACCATAACAGTATCGACATTGCTGGTGTCCATCCCGGTCACGATTGCGCTGTAGGCATTGTTCATCGGCATGACATTCGGCCGGTCAGTGCGCAGCAGGATGATATCTGCGTCCTTCCCCACTGTCAGCGAGCCGGTCCGCGAATCTGCGCCGTTGACACGCGCACCCTGGATTGTCGCCATTTTCAGTACATCTTTGGCAGTTAAAAGCGCAGGCAGATTTTTTTCACCCTTGATCGAACGGTCATGGATCATCACACGTTGCAGGGTGAAGGTTGCGCGCATTTGCGTGAACATATCGGCAGCCATGGTTGTCTCCACGTCGCTCGACAAACTCGGAAAAATTCCGGCATCCAATGCGGCTTGCAAGGGCGGCACCCCGTGCCGCATTGTCATCTCAATCGGCGTGGAAATGGAAAGCCAACCACCGGTTTCCTTTACACGCTGCATCTCCGCCGGACTTGCTCCGGTGAAATGAATATAGACATTGTCAGGACCCATCAGCCCCTGTTCACCGAGTTTAATCACAACAGACGGGCTACTGCGTTTGAGTGTGCCCACGACATGCGAGTAGGTGCGCAATCCATGCTGTCGGGCAAATTCAAAATGTTCTTTTTGTATGGCGGCAGCAAATGCCAACGTTACAAGTTGGTCAGTGCCCGAAAAATACTTTTTCTGCAGACGAATCGCGTCCTGCGGATATTGTGTTTCTTTGGTTTCGCCACGGGAATACGCGTACACGGCACGAATACCGCTGTCCTTGAATGCCTGGATCATCGCATCGCTATGCTCGGGCGTATTTGATACCTGGCTAAGGTCCGTCACATGCGTGACGCCAGCATCAATTGACCGCAAACAACCCGACATGACACCAATATAAGCGTCTTCCACACGATAGGCCGGCGTTGCTTTCAAGACAATGTCGCGGAAGTAGTCCTGCAGGGTTCCATTGCCGAGCACATTGCGCAATGCGCTCTGATAGAAATGATGATGTAAATCGACGAAACCCGGCATAACAATCATGTTCGAGGCATCAATAACATTGGCCTCGGCGGTGATGTCCGGTCTGACTGCAACGATTTTGCGCCCTTCAACCAGCACATCTGCCCGGTTGAAATCCCCCAGTGCATCATCAAATGTCAGCACGACGCCGTTTTTGAACAGATAACGCCCGGAAGCACTATTCTGTGCCTGCGCCAGAGTTGACGATACAAAGTTGCTGGCCAAAACCGTTCCCGCACCTGCCGCAAGGCCCTGCAATACGCGACGGCGCGATGCAGAACTCATCTGCATTTGGCCATGTAAGCCGCTTTTATCGACCATCCGAGCCTCCCGTTTTTCGTTTGCCGGCATTGGGGACCGATCGCCAACCGGAAACAAAGACTGGCTCCAATTTGCCGTTCTGACAAGTACCAGGCTTCCCAGGAGCCTGAGGACCGCTTAATGCCGGTTTGACGAACGATCTGAAGTATGCGCCCGGAACAAACTTACGCCACGAAGCGTTCATGCTCCAGTCACTCTGAAAAGCCGACACTACACCCATCCCCATTCAGGGGGACTATTTTACAGGAGCCTATCGTGATCCGGTTGTTTGCTTTGACACTCGCCGCTGCTGCTTCGTTCACCCTTGCCGTCCCGGCGCAGGCCGACCCTGCAGGCACAGGCCCCAACGTCCACCTCGCCCAATATGGCGGCGGGTATCCCGACAGTTATCGCAGGGACGTTTACCCTCGCGAGCGATACCGCCGCGACTGGAACGACGGGCCAACCTATCGCGGTGGCGGTTATGGCGGTGGCTACGGTGGCGGCTATGGCTATCAGGCTCCGGTGCAGCCCACTTGCTATTGGGAAGTGCGCAGGGTGCGCGTTTACGTGCCACAATATGCCCGCGACGTCTGGCAGCGCCAGCGTGTGCGCGTCTGCAACTGACCACTTTGACATCGACAAAAGACGCCGCGCCCCTCCCGCGCGGCGTTTTTGTTTGGCCTAGCCAAATCTCCCCCGGTCGTGCGGGCGGGCGTGATTGATCCATGGCCCAAGCGGGATGATGCCGTTTGACTTGATGGGTCCGGCAGGACCGAACACTCCGCGCTTCATCCCTTCAATATCGCATGCATCGGCTATGCCCGGCGTCTGGTAGAGATCGCGCAGGTAGTTCGACAGGTTTGGATAATCCTCGATGCGTCTGAGATTACACTTGTAGCCGATATAGGACACAGGATCGAAGCGGATGAGATTTGGAAACAGCCGCCAGTCAGCTTCGGTCTGCTGGTTGCCGCAAAGGTAGCGTTGCTGCGACAGGCGTTCTTCCAGCCCATCCAGGGTTTCGAACAGCAGTTTGAAGCTCTTGTCATAGGCCTCCTGCGAGGCCGAGCGCCCGCAGCCGTTGACCGCATTATTGATCCCTTCCAGAGTGAGCGCGTTCATCGCATCGATCTCCGCGCGCAGGTGTTGCGGATAAAGATCGGCGCCTGTTTCAGCGATAGCGCCAAATTCCGAATTGAACATGCGAATGATATCGGAACTTTCATTGCTCACGACGGAGCGGGTCTGCGCATCCCAAAGCGTCGGCACAGTCACCCGCGAGGTGCAATCGGGATCTGCAATGGAATAAATCTCGTGCAGAAACCGCACATGCCGGTCAGTTCCCGGAACAACGTGCCCCTCTTCCGGAAATGCCCACCCCTGGCCATCCGGAATCTGCTCCACCTGATGCAAGGCGATATGCGGCTCCAGTTTTTTCAGGACGCGATACAATACCGTCCGATGCGCCCAGGGGCACGAAACAGCGCAATACAGATGATAGCGCCCGCTTGCAGCGGGATAACTACTGGAGCCATCGGCTGATATGCGATTGCGGAAGACCGACGGCTGCTTGGTGTACATGCCGCCCTTGCCGATTTCCCCCAGCACGTCCGTATCTGTCCACTGTCCGTTGAGCAAATGGCCCATAGACTTCTCCCCGCTTCTGCTCTCGCTGTTGCTTGCACCCATGCTAGCGCGAAAACCCATCGCCGCCAAAGGCCTGCCCGCGGGAGTTGCCACAAGATATTTCCGGCGTAGGCTGTCGACAATGAACAAGGATGGAAACGCACGATGCAGGAACAGGCAGCTGCCACATATCTGAGCTGGAACCGGTCGGTACGCGCGCCTGCCCCCGCCCTGCCCCCCGGAAGCTGTGACAGCCAGTTTCATATATTTGAAGACCCGGCCAGATATCCGCCCAAGCCGGATGCACTTTACGCCCCTCCGGACGGGCTGTTTGCCGACTACCGGAACGCCATGCGCACCATGGGTTTCCAGCGCGGCGTCATTGTCCACGCCATGCCCTATGATGCCGACCACAGGCTCCTGATCGACACGCTTAAGGCTAATCCCGACAGGCAGGACATTCGCGCCATCGGCATCATCAAGGACAGTGTGAGCGATGCCGAACTCGACCTCATGAACAGCCTCGGCGTCTGCGGTGCGCGCATCAACATCGGCAAATATTACAAGCAGGACCGCTCGTCCGATTCCGTCCGCCGCTCCATCGAACGAGCGAAGGAAATCGGCTGGCATATCCGCCTGCATATCGCCGGCCCGCACATCATGGACTATGGCGACATTTTTTCGTCCATCAAGGACGTGACCTATTGCGTCGATCACATGGGTCACGTGCCCTTTGCCGATGGACTGCAGGGCGTCACATTTCAATGGCTGCTGGATCGACTGAAACATCACGGCTGGTGGCTGATGTTGTCCAATGGTGCGAGACTGTCGACGATGGACGAAGGCTGGGACGATGCGGTGCCTTTCGGCAAGGCGTATGCGGAAGCAGCACCTGACCGGCTGATCTGGGGTTCGGACTGGCCGCATGTGCGCTGGCGCAAGCCGCGCATGCCCTCGGACGCCGAACTCGTGGAATTGTTTTACCGCTACGTCGAAAACGACACCGGGCTGATCCGCAAGATCATGGTGGACAATCCGGCGCGGCTGCATGGCTTTGCGTAAATCTTTCAGCGCATGGGCGCAGCGACAGACTGCGGCAAACGGGAGGACGGAATGAAAACGGTATTGAACCTTGCTGCACTGGCTGCAATCACAACCATCGCAAGCGCGCAGGCGCAACCGGTTGCCGATTTCTACAAGGCCAACCGCCTCACCATTTACGTCGGCTCGTCCGCCGGCGGCGGCACGGACATTTACGGGCGCAGCGTTGCCCAGTTCATCGGCAAACACCTGCCCGGAACCCCCGGCACGATCGTCAAAAATCTTCCCGGCGCCAACGGGCTCGTCCTTGCCAACCAGCTTGCGACAGTACTGCCGAAAGACGGCACAGCCGTGGGCACATTCGATCGCAATGCCGCCATGCATTCCATCTGGGGAAACCCCAAGGCGAAATTCGATGCAACGCAACTCAACTGGATCGGCAGCGCCAATGTGGACACCAGCACATGCGTCACCTGGCACACCAGCGGCATCGACACGCTCGACAAGTTCATGGGCCGCGAAGTCATGCTGGGCGCCACCGCCGTCTATCACGCCAACATCCTCAACGCCCTGTTCGGCGCAAAGCTCAAACAGGTCACCGGCTATCGCGGCGGCAATGGCGTGCTTCTCGCACTGGAGCGCGGCGAAGTGCAGGGCCGCTGCAACTGGTCCTGGTCGTCCATCGCCGCGACACGGCCGGAATGGGTGAAGCAAAAGAAGATCAACGTCATCATCCAGTTCGCGGACAAGAAACATGCAGAACTTCCCCATGTGCCGCTCATCGGCGAACTGGTGAAGACCGACAAGCAGCGCCAGATGCTCGACCTGATCCTGTCCAGCCAGGTCATGGCGCGCCCCTTCGCGGCTCCGCCCGGCGTGCCTGCCGACCGGGTGGCAGCCCTGCGCGCGGCGTTCATGGCGCTGGAAAAAGACCCCGCCTTCATCAAGTCCGCCAAGGCGCAGGATCTCGAATTCGAGCCGGTAAGCGGGGACAAAATTCAATCCATCATCGCGCGCATCGCCAAGACGCCAAAGCCTCTCATCCGCGAATTGCGCGATGTGGCGCTGGGGCCGGAAGCCTCCGCCGCCATGGACAAGGGCGGCAGGAAGTAGGCAGGCATTGCTCGATGTGCCGGACCGCACAGCGCCGCCAACGGCACGCGCGCATCCTGCGCGGCTGACACTTTTGCAACGGATCGCGCACCATGCGAACGGCGTTTCGATATCCGGCCCTGCTCTGCTTGCTAGCTTTGCCGGCAGGCGCTGCTTTCGCACAGGCTGCACAAGAACCTTTTTTCGCTGCACCGCATGAAGTGATCCTCGACATGGACGGCAACGCCATCATGGATCGCGCTCGCATCGTCCCGCAGAAGGGCGCGCAACGCGCAGATCTTTTCATCTATCTCGATGCTGGGAACACAAAGCCCGATGGATCGCGCAAACCTTCTTTCGTTCGGAAAAATCTGGACACGCCCAATCTGCTCCTCGGCTTTGAGGCCAGGGGGAACAGGCGGCTCGTGCTGACCTATGGTTGCGGCGGATGCCGCAATGATTTCAGCACGGCGCTGACGATCGCCTGGCGCAACGGCGAGTTCTGGGTCGCAGGCTATACCCATGACTGGGAAACACCCGACAGCGCCGGGCGCTGCGACATCAACTTCCTCACCGGCAAGGGCAAATTGAGCAAGGGGATCAATACACGCCCCAGACCGTTGAAAGGCCGCTTTCGCCCGGTGAAACTTGCGCACTGGCAGGACGATCTGCATCGCCCGAAAGCCTGCAAAAGCTGATCCCGTCGCAGAGGGTGATGACGCATTCTTTTCAAACAGCCGTTCGCAATCCCGCGATGTGAAACACCCGGGGTTTCGAAGGCCAAGCATCAATCCGAAAAGTTGCAGACTTTTCGGAAGCAATTGATGCGCCCTTGTTCGTTCATCATCTTGCTCGCAAAAGTCTGCAACTTTTGCGGATGATGAAAGGACGGCGCGGGATGCCGGACGTCCGCCGCCTTCCGGCAGCAAACGTTTAAAAAGAAATCCGAAAGCCGAACGAACGTCCGGCATCCCGGCAGATCGCGGTGTTTTCACATCGCAACCTGATTTTTCGCTCGGAGTTTATAGGCTTGCTCTGCGATACCTCCGGTGGTCTTGCCTTGTTCACCACCGTTGTCGCCGGACATTTTTGGGCGAAATCTTGTCGGAAAAGTCGATCAACTTTTCGGGATTACGCCTCACCGGACTTATGCCGCGCGGCGCTTGAGCGCAGCGAGACATCGCAGCTTGGGCCGCTGTGCATCTCCGGGCGTGACTCCATACATGCACAGCCTCCGCTCCCGCACCAACCTGCATCACGCAATGCAAGCCCCTTCACCCGCTTCCAGGAAATTGGAGGCGGGCTTCCGCCCGGGAAGCGGGCAGAAAGCAGCACGGAACGGGTGGATTATGGGGTAGCGGAAAGGGAGGGGGAGAAAAGTTTTTTATCTCGTCCCGGATAAGCGCCAGCCATCTGCCCTCATGCTGAGGGAGCAGATCGCACAACACCATCCACAAAAATTGCAGCCTTTTGCGGATGATGTGCAAAAGCAAGTATCTCCAAGCACGAGGGCCTATATGCCACACATTTATCCAAGATACCTGAAGTTTTAACTGGAAAAGCTCGGGAATAGATTAAACCAAAGTTGCAAATAGATCGTCCGATCAGGATAAAAACGGAAAAGCTGTTAGTTATTTCAGTTGCGGAGCAATATCTCTATATATAGATCACTGATCTATATAAGTTACTGAGTGTCTGAAATCACATCTTCAAGCGACATCCCACATTGTGAATCACGGAGTATCTCGCGGAATTGACTACCAAGTTATCTCAAATCAAAGCAACGAGCGACGACGCCTCATCGCTCCAATCACAAGTAAATGAGTACAAAGAAGCATTTGAATTATTTCAGCGGCAACTTGATGCCCGAAACATTGAAATAAGTGAGGGGGCAAAAAAGCAGCGTTCATTATTGGATTTCTTTGATACTCAGCAATCAGAGATTAAAAGGATCACCCAACAATCTACACAAATGTTGAGCTCTGCTACAGTTGCTGGTTTAGCTGCAAACTTTAATGCGATTAGGAGTGAACTTACTGGCGAACTAAGAAAAGCGACTAGCGCATTTTATTGGGGCATCTTACTTCTTACAATCTCGGCGCTTCCATTAGCAGCTTTGGTATTACAACCTTTATTGATAGATATTTTTCCAGAATGGTTTTCTTCAAGCCGTCGAGTAATCGGCTCGACAAATGCTAATGGCTGGCAATACATTGGCCAAGTTTTGGGTAGACTACTTATTTTACTTCCGGCTGCATGGTATGTTTCGTTTGCAGGCATAAGATATTTTCAGCTTTTTCGTTTGCGCGAGCACTATGCCTACAAATACTCTATGGCAGCATCGGTCGAAGGATTTAAACAGCAAGCTCCGGGATACGAAGCGGATATTGCGGCGGTTGTTTTTGAGCAACTCGCATTCAACCCTGCCGACAAACTTTTACACGTTAAAGATGCTTCAGAGGCAAATATGCCCAAGCCAATAATGGGCCAACTCATTGATAAACTGCTCAAGAAACAGAACCCCGAATAGTTAGTTTGCGCCTTTTATCCAAATCAAGCCCCATTCACCACCTTCCAAACCCTTGCAGGGGTTGCGGGCATTTGAAAATTGCGCACGCCGAAAGGCTTTAGTGCATCGTTGATGGCGTTCATGCCGGCAGCCAGTGCGCCGACCGTGCCGCATTCGCCCGCGCCCTTCACGCCAAGCGGATTGGTCTTGGTCGGCACAGGGTTGCGATCCACATCGTAGTTGCACAGGTCCGAGGCGCGCGGCATGGCATAATCCATGAACGAGCCTGACAGGTTCTGCCCGCTCTCGTCATAGACGATGTGTTCCATCAGCACCTGGCCAAGACCCTGCGCAATGCCGCCATGCACCTGCCCGTCCACCAGCAGCGGATTGAGTTCCACACCGACATCGTGAATGGCGATGTATTTCGTCACTTCCGTCACGCCGGTTTCCGGATCGATTTCCACTTCGCACACATGGGCAGAGTTCGGCACGTTGCCACTGTCCGGCGACCAAGTGGCGTTTTCGAACAGGCCGATCTCGATATCGGGTGGCAGCTTTGCGGGATTGAACGCGCTCTGCACCACATCGTCGAGGGAGACCTTCTTGTCCGTGCCCGCAACGGAGAATTCGCCGTCCTTCAATTCGATATCGGCAGCGCCCGCCTCCATCATGTGCGCGGCGATGCGCTTGGCTTTTGCGATCACCTTGTGGGTGGCATTGAGAACGGCGGTGCCGCCGATGGTGGCCGTGCGCGCAGCGCCTGTGCCGGTGCCCCATGAGAGCTTTTCCGTATTGCCTTCGACGACGCGGATTTTTTCCACATCAATGCCCAGATGCTGCGACACGATCTGCATGTAGATGGTCTCGTGGCTCTGGCCCTGCGCCGTCGAGCCGCACAGAATGGTGAGCGTGCCGCCCGGATCAAAGCGCAGCTCCGCTGTCTCCGGCGAAGGCCCGGCGCTCGGATCGATGGTGGTGGCAAGGCCGCAGCCGAAAATCTTTCCGCGCTTTTTCGCGTCGGCCCGGCGCTTCTCGCGGTTCTTCCAGTCGGCGGCTTTCAGCGCCTTGTCCATCGTCGCTTCGAAATCACCGCAGTCAATGCCGCCGCCAAGCGGGCCTTTGTGCGGCATGTCCTTCGGCTTGATGAAATTGCGCCGGCGCAATTCGACCGGATCGATCTTCATGTCCTGCGCGGCCATTTCCACCAGCGCTTCCAGCACATAGGCGCCCGGCGCCCCGCCCGGCGCGCGGTAATTGGAAACCGGCAGCGTATTGGTGAGCACCGTATGGCCTTCGCCATGGGCCACCGGCGTCTTGTATGGCCCTTCGCAGGCGCTGAGAATGTTGCCCGTCGTCAGAAAGCCCAGCATGGTGACGAAGCCGCCGACATTATTGTTGGAGCGATAGCGGATGGCGGTGAAATTGCCGTCCTTGTCGAGCGCCAGTTCCGCATCGATCACCATGTCGCGGCCCTGATCGTCGGCGACCAGCGCTTCGGTGCGCTCGCAGGTCCACTTCACCGGACGGCCCGTGCGTCTGGAGGCCCAGGCAGCAACGGGAATTTCCGGATAGAGCCCGCCCTTCATGCCGTAGGAGCCGCCGACATCGCCGGCGATCAGCGTCATCTGGTGTTCGGGAATCTTGAACAGGTATTTGGTCATCATCGTGCGCCAGACATAGGGGCGCTGATGGCAGGCATAGATGGTGTAATGGTCGCGGCCTGCATCCCATTCGGCATTGACGGCGCGCGGCTCCATGGTCATCGCCGCGGCGCGGGAGATCACGAAGCGCTCGCGCACGACATGGGCGGCCCTGGCAATCGCCTCGTCCACCGCCTTTGCATTGCCGCGCTCCACATAGGCCGCTTCGTTGTTGACGCAATCGGCATAAATTTGCGGCGCGCCGGGCTTGTTGCTGTCGGCGGTGGAGAGCGAAACGGGCAATGTCCTGTACTCGATCTCGATAGCCTCGGCAGCATCCTTGGCCGCCCAGATGTCATCGGCAATGACAAAAGCCACCGCCTGCCCCACATGGCTGACCTTGGTTTTGGTAATCGCCGGGCGCGGCGGGCGGTACATGGGCGAGCCATCGCGCCGCTTCATGGGTGATACGCCTGTAACCGGACCCAGCCCGTCCTTCTCGTAATCCTCGCCGGTCAGGATATCGATGACGCCGGGCATCTGCTTGGCCGCACGCGTGTCGATGGAGACGATCTCCGCATGGGCATGGGGCGAGCGCAGGAAAAAACCATGCGCCTGGTTGTCGAGCTTCACATCGTCGGTGAACCGGCCCCTGCCCGAGACGAGGCGCGGCGCCTCCATTTGCGTGACGGGCTGGCTGATCGAAAAACGGGTCATGGGTGTTTCCTGCTGTATGTGGCGCTCTGGCAGCGCAAATCTTCTGGCGCCGATATTAACGGTTAGCGCCATGGTGGCAAATGCCGTCCCGCATTTTCCGCAGGACAGCTAGCGGAATGCCTTGGCCGTTTCCGGCAGCCACAGAATGACCTGCGGAACGAGAAACACGAAAATGATCAGCAGGATCTGTGCGGCGACGAACGGCATCACACCGGCGTAGATGTCCGAGAGCTTCACATCCGGCGCCATGCCCTTGATGACGAAAACATTCATGCCGATGGGCGGCGTGATGAGCCCGAGCTCAACAACCATCACGACGATAACGCCGAACCATACTGGATCATAGCCAATGCTGGTGACGATCGGAAAGAAGATCGGCACCGTCAGCAGGATCATCGCCAACGAGTCGAGGAAACATCCCAGCACCAGATATATCAGCAGGATCACCGACATGATGAGGAACGGCGACATTTTAAGGCCCGACACAAACGATGACAGGTTCGCTGCGAATGTGGAAAACACCATCAGGTTGTTCAGGGTAAGCGCGCCGATCAGCACGGCGAACAACATCGCTGTGGTCTTGACCGTTTCCAGCATGGATTCTCGCACGGTTTCGTAGTTCAGGCGGCCGCGCAGGGCGGCTATGCCAAAGGCGCCAACCGCGCCAATGCCTGCAGCTTCCGTAGGCGTAAACATGCCGAAATAAATGCCGCCGATAACGAGGCCGAAGAGAAGCAGGATCGCCCAGGTCTGTTTCAGCGCGCCGACTTTCTGCATCGTCGTGGCCCGTTCACCGGGCGGACCCATCTCCGGCCGGATACGCGTCATGACCGTGATGACCAGCATGAACACGATCACCGTGAGAATGCCTGGCAGGAAGCCCGCAATGAACAGGTCGCCGATCGAGGTCTGCGTCAGCACGCCGTACAAAACCAGAATGACAGAAGGCGGAATGAGAATGCCGATAATGCCGCCCGCAGCGACCGAGCCGGTGGCCAGACTGTCGGCATATTTGTAGCGCCGCATTTCCGGCAGCGCGACATTGCTCATGGTGGCAGCCGTTGCAACGGATGATCCGCAAATGGCAGCAAATGCACCGCACGCGCCGATGGTTGCCAGCGCAAGACCGCCGCGAAAGGCTCCGAACCACGCATTGAACGCTGAGTATAATTCGCGGCTGAGCCCGGAGCGCGTTGCAACGGCTCCCATCAAGACGAACAGCGGAATAATCGACAGGTCATAGGTTACAGTCGTCTCGTAGACGGTGGTGCCGAACAACGACAGGGCCGGACCTGCGCCGATGATCGCGGCCATGCCTGCAAGCCCGCACAACGCCATGGCAACGCCAATGGGAACACCAAGAACCAGCAGACCGAACATGATGGCAAGGGCAATGACGCCGACTGTAACTGGCTCCATGATTTATTTGCTGCCTTCACCAGGTTGGAAGATGAGATATATGCAAACCAGTGCAGCAAATGCTGCAGCAACGGCCATGATGAAAGCGACAGGATAAACTGGCATCAGCAGGATTTCCGTCGTCAATCCATCGCGTTTGAACGACAGGGTGCGCTCCCAGAGCTGCCAGGCCATCAGCGAGAAAAATGCAATGGAACACACCGCTGCTATCGCACCGAGCACTCGCCCGATCGACGGCGGCAGGGCCGAGCTGATGACATCGACGGTGATGTGTCCATTATCCAGTGTCGTCAGCGCAAGACCGAAAAACACCACAAGGCCCATACCGACCTGCACCACTTCAACCGTAAACGGCAGAGCGGCGCCGAAAAAATACCGCCCCATAACGTCCACAAAAGTCACACTCATCAGCGCCAATAAGCAAACCGCAGATATAGCCGCAGCATAATTGGCAATGGCGCGAACCAGTCTGGCCATGAAAGTCCCCGATCCCGGAAATAATATAACGCGTTACGCTTGCACAGCGCCGCAGTGCGTTGGCGGCAGGTTGATGCCTGCCGCCCGCTCTTGTTTTTATTTCTTTGAATATTTGGCGACGGTCTCGCGCAGATCATCGAGCAGCGCCTTGCCGTCGATACCCTTTTTCTTCATCTGGGCGATCCATTCATCGTCCATGAAAGATATCTTCTCTTTCCAGCGCTTGACCTCGGCGTCGGATAATACCGTGATCTTGCCGTTGTGCTTCTTGGCGAATTCAACGCCGGTCACATCAGCAGCATCCCAGCCCTGGCCCAGGATTTTCGCACCGGCAACACCGCCGACATCTTCGAGCGCCTTCTTGTGGGCAGCGGGCAGCAATTCATATTTTTTCTTGTTCATCATGACCGCAAAGACAGTCGTATAAAGACCGCCAGGAATCGAAACATGATGATCCAGCAATTCACCAAGCCGGAAACCTGCTACCGCCTCATAGGGGAATAATGCCCCGTCGGCGACGCCCTTCTGGATCGCTTCGTAGGATGCGGGAGCCGGCATGACGAGCGGCACGGCGCCAAGCGCTTGCGACATGCGAACACCGCCACCGCCGACGCGCAGCTTCACGCCCGCCAGATCTTCCAGTTTTGCGATTGCCTTCTTCGTATGCACAGCGCCGGGACCGTGCACCATGATGGAGATGAGCTTGACGTCCTTGAATTCCTTGTCGAAGCCGACCTTGCGTGAATACCAGTCGTAGACGGCTTGCGATCCGATTTCCGCATTCGGAATAAGAAATGGCAATTCCGCCCCGCGGATGATTTCGAACGGACCGGGCGTGTAGCCCAGCACGTGATAGACAAGATCAGCCGCGCCGCCACGAACGATGTCATATTGCGCAGGCGGCTTGCCGATGGGCGCCGGGTCAATCTTGATTTTGAGTTTGCCACCGGAAGCCTTGTCGGCAGCCTTGATCCAGTTGGCGAGCGTTTGCGACACCAAGTGGTTTGTCGGTGGCAGCCATGTCGACATGCGCAGCGTGACGGTCTGCGCCGATGCTGCCATGCTCGACAGGCCGAGCGCGATGGCTACAGCAGCAATGGCTAATGGTTTTCCATTCATTGACTTCCCTCCCTGTACAAAGATGCCCTGCCCGGCGCAACCACCTGACAGGTCCCGAACCGGGAGACTAGGCCGGTGCGGGTCAATGAAGCAAGATCGGACCGCAGGCAAAACCTGTATCCGGGCAGATTTCGGCGCCAAATTGTTACGTATCGGGAATTTTGCGGAACAATCCCCGAATTGCATGTCATTCTTGCCATGCAATCCATTTCCGATAGATTGCGATCAGGAAATCCGGTTGATGCACAGTCCGGAGATACGAGGGGACGACCACCATGCTGATTAGCAAAGATCGCATTCTGACCACTCATGTCGGCAGCCTTCCGCGCAATGCGCGCCTGTCTGAACTGCTGGTTCTGCGCGAGGCAGGAGAAAAATACGATCCGGCTGAAATGAATGCGGAAATGGACAAGTCCGTCGCCCATGTCATCGGCAAGCAAAAGGAAGCCGGAATTGACATCGGCAATGATGGCGAACAGCAACGTGTCGGCTTTCAGACTTACGTGCCCCAGCGCATGTCCGGGTTTGCCGGCGTTTCCAACAGACGCCGAGGCATCGAGTTCGAACAGTTTCCCGAACTGACTGCGCAAATGGTGCGGCGGTTTCCAACCGTTTCCAAACAACAAAACGCCCCGGAAGCACAAGCAGACATAAAATATCTCGATACCGGCCCGATCAAGGCAGAGCTCGAGCGCGCCAAGCGCATCGCCAAACAGGCAGGCGCTTTCCAGGACATGTTCATGACTGCTGCCTCACCCGGCATTATTTCATCGACCATGATGAATGCCTATTACGATTCCCACGAATCCTATCTCGATGCGCTCGCCCGCGAGATGAAGAAGGAATACGAAGCCATCCACGAAGCCGGCTTCCAGTTGCAGATCGATGCACCCGATCTCGCCATGGATCGCACCATGCTGTTCCGCGATCTGTCCGACGACGAATTCGTCAAGGCCTGCGAACGCGGCATTGCAGCCATCAACAAGGGCATCGAAAACATCCCGGCCGACCGCGTACGGCTGCACGTGTGTTACGGCAATTGGGAGGGCCCGCATATCCATGACATCGCGCTCGCCAAGATTCTGCCTGCGCTCTATCAGATCAAGGCCAATTATCTTTCGATCGAGTTCGCCAACCCGCGCCACGCCCATGAATATGCAGCCTTAAAACAGGTGCCCCTGCCCAGCCATATGGTATTGATCCCCGGTGTGATTGAAACGACGTCCAATTTCGTTGAACACCCGCAGGTCGTTGCCCGCCGCATTGAGGATGCGGTCGCGGCCGTCGGCGACAAGGAACGTGTCATCGCCTCCACCGATTGCGGCTTTGGCACCTTCACCAATCGCGAATGGGTGATCGAACCGGCGGTCTGGTTGAAGCTGAAATCGCTGCGCGAAGGCGCAGACATTGCATCCGGCCGGCTTTGGGGTAAGAAGGCGGCCTGAACCGCCCACTTACCACCGGACGCCTGCTGCAGCAGGCCAAAGCGAACACCATGACCCAGCAAAGCCGCATCTTCGAAAAATTCGCCAGCGAAGATGCGTTCCTTGAGGCCGTCGGCGCGGCCATGCGCAGCTTTGACTATGAGCGAACCATCCACTCCGATGGCACGTTCTCTATCAAGGCTCCGGGCCATAGCGTCGTCACCAATTGGCCAAAGCTGCGCTGGCGGCCGTTTCGAAGCCAGGACAAGCGCGTTGCCGGCTATGAATTACCCGCTGTGGCGGTGATGAGTTTCATTCTGCGTACATTCGACATCAAGACATTTTACGACATCGGCGCATCGCGCGGCATTCTTGCGCTACTCGCAGCATCCACTGAAACACGCCGCATTGTCGCCCATGCTTTCGAGATGAATCCAATCGCCGTGGATTTGATGCATGCCGAGCTTGCTGGCAATCCGGATCTTGCGGGGCGCTTCATTCCGCATCTGTCCGGCATGAGCGACAAGCACGAAGGGAGCCGCCCTATCTGGTTCGCCCGTACGCAAATGTTCGACAGCGAACCGCAGCCGCACCAATACAAGGAAGCATGGTGGCGGCGGCTGAAATTCTGGTGGCGCGGCGTGGCGGATCGCGAGCGCGTGCGCAAGGCCGACGTCATTGTCACTTGCATCGACCATATGGCGCAGACCGAAGGCCCGGCTCCCGAATTTCTGAAGATCGACGTCGATGGCTACGAGTGCAAGGTTCTGCCCGGTGGAATGAATACCTTCACCGCGCAACGGCCATTTCTGCTGCTCGAACTGCACAAGGACGCATTGCTCGAACGCTTCGGCAAGACACGGCGTGAGGTCATCGCACCTCTGCTGGAACTGGGATACCGGGCCGCCGTTTTCGAAGATCATAACGCGGCCAGGGCTGCAGGCCTGCAGCCGGTGGAACCTGACAGCCCGGTCTGGTCGCGCCAGAAGACGGATATGTTCCTGCTGTATTGAACGCTCGGCTCCATCCGCACGCAGGCCCGGAGACCATTGCCCGGTGGCGGAAAATCGTTCACTCTCCAATCGTTCCGCATAAGACGGGACCGGTGGCGTTCAGAGGGTTCACCGGACAACTTTGGAGGTCGGATATGACTGGCAGGAATTTCCAGGCCGCTGGCCATGGATCGACCATCTCGCGCCTGAAAATCATCGCATTCGCGAGTGTGATTGCAGCCGGTGCAACAGCAACACCATCAGCCGCACAAGAGGTTTCCTTCAAAGGCAAGACGATCAATGTCTACATCGCCTATGACGCGGGGGGCAGCTACGATTTCTATGGCCGTATGTTTGCAAGGCACATGGCGCGGCACGTGCCAGGCAATCCAAAGATGGTTCCCGTCAACATGCCCGGCGCAGCCGGCTTTCGCGCCACGGCCTTTCTTTATGCTGCTGCACCAAAAGACGGCACGGCCGTCGGCATTGTAACCCAACAGGTAGCTCTGGCCGACAAGCTCGGCAACACAAGCGTCAAATATCAGGCCGGCAAGTTCAACTATATTGGCCGCATGACTTCAAGCGTGGAAATCGCGCTTGCCTGGCATACGTCAAAGGTCAAAAATGTCGAAGACGCAAAGCATATATCAATCCCGGTTTCCGCCACCTCGCCCGGCTCATCGGCCTACGACTATTGGAAGGTCCTGAACAATATCGGCGGAACAAAATTCAAGATAATCGGCGGCTACCAGAGTGCAACGCCAATGCTGCTGGCGATGGAGCGAAACGAAACCGAAGGCGCGTTCACCTCCTGGAATACACTGAAAGTGCGCCGCACCGAATTGCTGCGCGACAGGAAGGTGAACATCCTGATGCAGTTCACCACTGCGCGTCACAAGGATTTACCCAATGTTCCGGCACTGATCGAGGCAGGAAAATCCGAGGAAGACCGCCAGATTCTGGCACTGTATGCCAGCGGCGGCGACATGGGCCGGTCGTTTCTTGCCCCGCCTGGCGTACCGCCGCAAACCATCGCGACATTGCGCAACGCGTTTTCCGCCATGTTGAAGGACGCAGTCTTTCTGGCCGAAATCGAAAAGACCAAAGCAGAGTTCGATCCGATGAATGGTCAGGAGCTGCAGGCTTTCGTCGCAAAATTCGAAAACCTGCCGCCTGCCCTGCTCGAGCGTGCCCGCAAGGCGCGCCAGTAGAGCCTGGCCCTGCACCTCGCTAGCGACGTCCATGCACAGGCGATGCCGGCTTGATGACAAAACCTTTCTTCCGGCAAAATCCGGGAAGGCCTGCCGCAATTCCCGCGGGCGCAATGGGCTGCTGACCTGATCGGAACGGAAGGTTGCGCGCCACGCGTTGATTGGCCAACGGGAGGCAAACGCTCGGTCCTGAGGGGCGTTTTGGAGCGGGTGAAGGGAATCGAACCCTCGTATTCAGCTTGGAAGGCTGCTGCTCTACCATTGAGCTACACCCGCATGGCCCGCCTGCCCTGACGGTGGCGAACGCTGTGTATTTGCCCTTATTCGCGGCCGATATCAATATGCCTTGAGCGATTTTGATCCGCTCAATGAACCGGTTTCCGCGCCTCGGCCGGCAATTCGGCCTTTTGGGCCATAAACAGCCATGCCACCAGCGCCAGCGCGAGCGCGGCCCCGACCTTGTCGCTGTAGCCGGCCCAGAAGCCCGAGACTTTTTCTCCCTCGGGCAGCATCAGTGCAACGCCCGCCACGAACGACAGCACCCGCTGGGGCCAGTTCAGGATTCGGTTGAGGAACCCTTCAAAACCGGCTGCAACGAAGATACAGCCTGCAAAGCCTGTCACGAGGGCTCTTACAATTTCGACCGTATCGGACCCCTGCAGCAACAGCGCCGGTGAGGCAACGAACAATAGCGGCACCAGGAATGTAACGAATCCCAGTTTTACCGATTGCCAGCCCGTATCCATGAACCCTGCTCGCGCAATCGACGCAGCGGTAAACGAAGCCAGGCAGACCGGCGGCGTAATCATCGACAGCACACCGTAGTAAAGAACGAAGAGATGCGCCGCATAGGGGTTAATGCCCGCCTTGATGAGCGCAGGCGCTATCAGTGTCGCCATCAGGATATAGACAGCCGTTGTCGGCATGCCCATGCCCAGAACCAGCGCCGTCACAGCGGTCATCAAAAGCAGCAAAGCTGTATTGCCGCCACTCATCTGAACAATGGCAAGACTGAGTGAAAAGCCAAGGCCGCTGATGGACAATACGCCGATCACAAAACCCGCCGCTGCCGTGATGGCGATGAGATCGAGCAGCGCCTGGCCCGTTGCTTCCAGCACACCAAGAATTTCGCGCCAGCCCGGACGCGTTTCCTTGCGCACGGCAGCGGCGAGAAAAATGGTCGCCGTTGTCCAGATAGCCGCAGCATCCGCCTGCAATCCGGTGAAGAACAGAAAATAGATCAACACCCCGATGGGCACGAGAAACGGCCAGTACCGGGCAAGCGTCGCAACAACGGTTGGACGCTCTTCAACCGGAACCGGCAACATGCCCGCGCGTCGTGCAGCAAAATGTATCTGCGCGAACACCGCAAAATAAAACAGCAGCGCCGGAAACAGCGCGGCCAGAGCTACTTCAGCGTAACGCACGTTGAGAAAATCCGCCATGATGAATGCAGCCGCACCCATGATCGGCGGCATCAATTGACCGCCAGTTGAAGCAACAGCTTCCACCGCGCCCGCCCGATTGGCAGGAAATCCCGCCTTCTTCATCATCGGAATGGTAACAATGCCTGTCGTCGCAACATTGGCGACGGCGCTTCCCGATACGGTTCCGAAAAGGGACGAGGCCACAACGGCGGCCTTGGCTGAACCGCCGCGAAACCGGCCCATGGTCGCAATCGCCAGATCGATAAACATCTGGCCGCCACCCAGACGAAACAGTGCGGAGCCAAGCAGGATGTATGCGAACACGACGGAGATGACGACAGAGATCGGTGCGCCAAGCAGCCCTGCCGTATCGAGGTTCAGATACAGGAGCAGTGAATCGAACTCGGACTTGCGGCCGCCAAAGACACCGGGAAACTTGTCCGCCGTTGCACCGTAACCGATGAATGCAACAACCAGTATGACCAGCGGCCAGCCTGTAAATCGGCGGATGACCTCAAGGATGAGAAGCACCATCAGCGCCGCGCAAAGAACATTGAGCCAGCCGCCTTCCGATATGCCCTTGTAACCGGAGGACATCAGCTCTTCGTAATTCCAGCCAGTACGAAAGCTGATAGCCAGAACAAGCAGCGCGAAAAATACATCATAGATCGGCGGCTTGTTGACGTTTTGTGCAGCCGGACCTGCAAAGGCAGGGACCGCGATGAAAGTTGCGGCCAGCGCAATCGACATGATGAGCAACGCCACATGCTCGCGCCACAGCGTAAGACCCAGATAATCGGACGGGACATGCAGGGCGAACAGGATCATCAGAACCGGCAACGACACCAATAGTGTCTTCAAGACCAGCTTCCAGAAACCGGTCAGGGCGCGAAAGCCGCGCTCAGTAGGCTCGGATGTGTCGGTATTTCCAATTGCTGGCGTGTCGGTCATGGCTCTTCATCTGCAAAGGCCGGAACGGCGCAATACCGTTCCGGCCGTTATGGGAAATCAGGCGGACCTGCGACGCAGATCCGCCCGGCAACGATCTGCCAATTATTTGCCGAGCAATTTGTTGCGGGCAGCTTCCATGTCCGGCTTCCAGACGCCAGCTTCCTTGAAGAACTTCACCGCGCCGTTGTGATAAGGCGCAGTAACGTCCGCGCTTGCCATGCCTTCACGGGTCCAGGTGCGCAACGCGCCATGGGTCTTTTGAATGTCGGACAGGTTGTCCCAGATGCCCTTGACCAA
The DNA here is from genome assembly GCA_963700795.1 of uncultured Alphaproteobacteria bacterium. Taxonomy (GTDB): domain Bacteria; phylum Pseudomonadota; class Alphaproteobacteria; order Rhizobiales; family Beijerinckiaceae; genus Terripilifer. The sequence goes on from CAVOYX010000007.1 coordinate 113,660, forward strand.
CGTATAGACGGTTTCATCCGACATTCCAGCATGGGTCAGCATATAGAAATCATAGACGAAGATATTGGAATCTTCGACGATGCCTTCAGCAGATCCCTTCTTGAACAATTTCGAACGCATCCCGACGAAATGCTTGCGTGCTTCGGCGATTGCCTTCGGATCGGGATTGACCGGCAGGAACCGGATCGGTGACTTCACATTGATTTCGCGGATGATGCCCATATTCAAGGCACCGCACGGTGTTACATCAACACGGCGCTCACCAAGTGCTGCTATGCCTGGCACAACGCTGGTCACCGGAATAACTCGAACATCCTTGAACGACATGCCCCAATTGGCCAGAACCGCGCTGGCAACGGACCCGCATGTCTTGTGCGCCGAATACACGCCTGCGGCTCGCTTGCCTTTCAGATCGGTGACCTTGTTGATCTTTGATTCCATGCGGACCACAGCTGCGGCCGTATTTTCGTAGCCAACGGAAACCAGCCGCAGATTACGGTGAGCCTTCTTGTAGTCCGGCTTGTGGCCGGTATAGGCGTTGTGCGTATCGTTGACGTTGATGAGGGTGAAAGCAGCCTTGCCTGCATCCACTTGCGGCACGACGACCTGCGGCCCGGCAAAAGGTGCGGCAAGGATACGCAGCTTGGTTTTTTGCGCGATCACGCCGGCAATGCCCGATGCTGCACCATGCGCCACCGATCCGGCAGGCAGGGTCACGATTTCCAGTTTTTGCTGCGCGAGCGCGGGCCCTGCGACGATTGTCATCGCCAGCGTGATTGCTGCCCCGAAACCATAGGCGCGATTGTGTCCTGTCATTGCTATTCCTCCCTGTGAGACATTCCGGGCATCTGACGGCCCGGACATGCGACCGTTATGCCTCTCTTGAACACCAAGCAGGCACCTTTCGCAAGAACCTTCGTGACGAGAACAAGAAGCCCGAAGCGGACCAAAATGCCGACACGCACCGCAGCGCCCGGATTGCCTTGAAATATCGGGATTCGGGCTTAGGCCAATATGAGGCGATTTGAGCCAAGCTTATCGCTGATTACGCGAATAACGCGTTTCAAAACAGGAATTTGGAACATGCCGATGACAACATGCCAATGAAAAGGGGCAATCTGCCGGTCTAGGATCGCGTCAGTTTCTGCAACAATCCGTTCAGCCTGGCCCTGCCGCCCTTTCCAAGTTGCCGGTCAAATTCCTGTTCCTGCTTTTCCAACGCCGCCGCCACACGTGCGACCAGCGCCTGTCCCTTGGCGGACAGGTGCAAGGCATAGGAGCGACGGTCTGCAGCGCGCCGTTCCGCCAACCCGCGTTTTTCCAGTGTATTGATCACCGCCACCAGATTGGGGCCTTTTATCTTGAGCGTTTTCGCCAGCACTGATTGTTGAATACCCGGATTGTGACCGATAACCGTCAGCACGCTGAATTGTCCGGGCCGCAGGCCCAGACTGCCCACCGTCCGGTCGAATTCTTCAAATACAGATAATTGCGCACGTCGCAGAGGATAACCGATCAGCCTTGGCAGGGGACCCATATCCAGCTGTGGAATGTCGTTACCGGAACTACCCGTCTTCAGGGCCTTGGCACGCGCACCCGCAGAACGCTTGTGCCCAGCGCCAGTCGTTATTTTTGCTCGTGCCACTGCCCGCATGTCCTGCGCCCGTTCCCGCCGCGCCCTTCGACCAGCGCTGGATCAATTGTTATACCATATAACAATTCCGGGAAAGCGCCCTTGCAGCTACATTGACGAACAGCTAGTCTGCCCATGCGAGGGTGACATTGGCCGCAGCAAAGTTTGTGGAGGGAACCATGACTGACAAATCCAAATTCGACGTAACAAATATCAGCCGCCGCGGATTTTCCGCTGGTACGGCATCACTGGCTGCTGCAACGCTTGGCATGCCGTCCATTGTGCGTGCGCAAACCGGTCCATTGAAGATCGGCATCTTGCTGCCCCGTTCAGGCGCACAAGCGCAGATTGGTATCGACTGTCAGCGTGGCGCAGACCTCGCCAAGGATATTCTGAAAGGCATGGGCTATCCCGATTGCGAATTCATGCTCGGCGACACCGAAACCAAAGTCGACGTCGCACGTGCGCAAGCCGAAAAGCTCATCAACGACGGCGCCCACGTAATCATCGGCTGCTTTGACTCAGGGCAAACGCTGGCTGCCGCGCAAGTCTGCGAACAAAAGAACATTCCCTTGATTGTCAACATTGGTGCAGCACCGCAATTGACGACCCAGGGCTACAAGTGGATTTTCCGCAACTTCCCCACTGGCCCGATGATCGTCAAGGATGCCTTCGAAAACCAGAAGGTATTGTTCAATGCCACGGGCAAAACACCCAAGACGATCGCCATCCTGCACGTCAACGATGCATTTGGAGGCCCCCTGGCCGCCGCGATGGAAAAACTCGCGCCGAAATTCAACATGCCATACAAGATCGTGGAAAAAATCGCCTATGATCCCCTGGCCCGCGATCTGTCGGCAGAAGTGCGAAAGGCCAAGGCGAGCAAGGCAGAAGCCGTATTGACTGTCAGCCGTTTGCTCGATGCCATCAAGCTCAATCGCGAAATCGTCAAGCAGCGCTGGGACATGATGGGCATCATCAATGCCGGTCCGGGCTGGTACGAATACGAATTCATGAAGGCGCTTGGCAAATATGCCGACGACGTTGTGAACCTGATCCCGTGGTTCGACGCCAAGAAGCAGCTTTCGCAGGAACTGGAAAAGGCCTTCCTGAAGAAGCATACAAATCTCGGCAGCAACATGAACACCAACCACGCCTATACATTCGAAGGCGTGTTGATCGCGCTGGACGCCTACAAGCGCGCTGGCTCGACAAAAGCCACCGATCTGCAAGCTGCACTGCAGAAGACGGACATCAAGAACAACGTTACAACCGGTCCTGGCATTACATTCGACAAGAGCGGCCAGAACCCGAACGTGAAAAACTCCGTTGTTCAAAACCGTGGCGGCAAGAACCTTGTCATCTTCCCGGTTGAAGCAGCAGTCACAAAGCCGGTCTGGCCAATGACACCATGGAGCAAGCGCGGCTGATAAGCGCCAGGGCCCGGGGCGCGGCACTTGCTGCGCCCTGGCCCACAGCAATCAAGAAACAGATGGGAATGAACGGTTGGGGCAATTTGCGCCAACCGTTTGCTAACGGGGCGTTCAATGGATTTTTGGACTGTCACAAACGCCGCCACGACCGGCGTGTTGACGGGCCTTGTATATGGCCTGGCAGCACTTGGCCTTTCGGTGATATTTGGCGTCATGAAGATCGTCAATTTCGCCCATGGCGAAATCATGGTGCTGGGCATGTATCTGGCCCTCGCCTTGCTGCGTTATGCAGGCATCGATCCGCTCGTTTCGATTCCGGTGGCTGCGATCGTATTGTTTGGCGTCGGCTACCTGTTGCAGGATCTGCTGATCCGCCGCGTCGCCCATTTGCCCGATCACATGCAGTTCATGTTGCTGGCAGCGATTGCTGTCATCATGGTCAATGGTTGCCTGCTGGTATTTGGCCCTGATCCGCAGGCGCCCCAACTGCCCTATATGCTGAAGTCCTATGCGTTCGGTCCGCTCATCATCGATGCAACGCGAATCTATGCAGCCATTGCAGCCATTGTTGTCACTGCACTTCTGTATGCTTTCTTCCGGTTTACAACGACCGGCACAGCGATCCGCGCCTGCGCTGACAATATTACCGGCGCAAGGGTCGTCGGGCTGAACGTGGACCGGCTCTACGCATTCACCTTTGGCATCGGCACCGCGTGCCTTGGCGCAGCAGGCTGCATTCTCCTGCTGCTGTTTGAAGCCCAACCAGCGGCCGGTCCCGGCTTCACGCTTTTGGCATTCATCATCGTCATCATTGGCGGCCTCGGCAGCATGCCGGGCGCTCTGGCTGGCGGCATATTGATCGGTGTATCCGAAGCCATGGCCGCCCTCTTCGTTGAACCGTCGCTGAAGTCGGCGTTCAGTTACGGGCTTCTGATTCTGGTTCTTGTTTTCAAGCCCCGCGGCCTGATGGGAAAGGCTGGCTAATGAAGTCGGACAGTCTCTTTTCTGCCATCACCGGACGCGGATTTGCAGCACTTGCGATTTTGCTTGTCGTGCTCGTCTCCCTGCCGCTTTGGGCCAGTTCCTACGTCTTGACCGTTGCAACAACGGTAATGTTTCTTGCGCTGATCGGCCAATCCTGGAACCTGATGCTCGGTTTCTCGGGGCTGCTGTCTATCGGTCATGCCTTGTTTGTTGGCGTCAGCGGTTACGCGGCCGGTTATATGTTTTCCAAATTCGGCGTGCCTGCAATCGCTGGCCTCATCCCTGCTGTGTTGCTGGCAGTGGCGATTGCAGCCTTCATCGGGTTTCTGGGATTTCGCTTTGCCATAGCCGGCGTCTATTTCGCACTTCTGACAATCGCATTTGCGGAATTGGTGCGCGTACTTGTCGACAATGCCAGCTTCCTTGGCGGCGCACAGGGATTGTACCTGCCGGTTACAGAGAGCGGTCGCAAGGGCGTGGATCTCATTCACCTGCGCGGCGATCCGGTAATGTTTTACTACCTCGCATTTGTGCTGGCGGCTGCCGCACTCGTTACCTGCCGGTTGTTGCTCATCAGCAGGCTCGGTTATTACTGGCAGGCCATACGCGATGATCAGGAAGCCGCCCAGGCGCTCGGCATCAATGTTTTCCGCTACAAGATGTATGCCGTGATGATCGCAGCCGCGATGGCTGGCGTCGGCGGCGTGTTCTACGTCTTTTACCAGAACGGCCTGTATCCAGATTCAACTTTCTCGGTCGAACGTTCGATCGAATATACGCTCGGCCCAATTGTCGGCGGCGTAGGCACATTGATTGGCCCTATCGTCGGCACCTTGTTGCTGACACCCCTGGGCGAAGTCATCACCGAATCCATCAAGTTTCTGCAGCAGTCAAAGATCATTGACCCATCGCTGAAGCTCAACGGGCTGAAACTGTTTGTCTGGGGCATTATCGTTGTCATTATCGTGATGTTCAAACCTGCCGGCATCTGGCCGTGGATCTGCGATACGCTGAAATTGCGCAAGCGCCCGGATGAGGAGGACCGGTGATGTCCGAAGCCTACCTGCATCTCGACAATGTATCGAAATCGTTTCGCGGACTGCGCGCCGTCGACGGCGTATCCTTCGATGTCGCCAAAGGGTCCATCACCGCGCTGATTGGTCCAAATGGCGCAGGCAAGACGACATTATTCAATCTCGTATCCGGCATGTTCCAGACCGATACCGGACGCATACTGCTCGGCGGCAAGCAGATCTCCGGCCTTCGCCCGGACCAGATCTGCGCTGCTGGAATCGGTCGCACATTTCAGATCGTCAAACCCTTCAAGGATATGACGGTTGAGGAAAACGTCATGGTTGGTGCCCTGCGCGCGACCCCTTCGGTGGATGAAGCACGCGCTGCAGTTCAGCCCCTGTTGCAAAAATTCGACCTGTGGAAAAAACGCAACCTGAAGGCAACCAGCCTGACCTTGCCGGACCGCAAGCGCCTGGAAGTTGTGCGCGCCATGGCGACACGCCCGCAATTGTTATTGCTGGACGAAGTGATGGCAGGACTTCGCCCGACCGAAACAGACCAGATGGTGGCGATCTTCAAACAATTGAACGCCGAAACGGGCCTGACCATCTTGCTGATTGAGCACGTGATGCGCGCGGTGATGAAACTCAGCGAGCATATTGTTGTCGTAAGCTACGGCAAGAAGATTGCCGAAGGCCCGCCGGACGAAATTGTCCGCAATCAGCAGGTGCTGGATTGTTATCTTGGCGAGGGGGCGGTCTGATGTTGTCGATCCGCAATCTCGATCTGTTCTATGGCGACGCGCAGGCGCTCAACGACGTTTCCATCGATATTCCCGAAGGCGAAATCGTCGCCATTGTTGGCGCTAATGGTGCGGGCAAGTCCACACTCATTCATACAATTGCCGGAATGGAGAAACCACGCCGCGGTGAAATCCTGTTCAAGGAGCAGAACATTGCCGGTGCGCCCAGTCATGTCGTCTGCAATATGGGCATTGGTCAGGTTGCTGAAGGGCGGCAGATTTTCCCGAGCCTCACGGTGCGCGAAAATCTCGAGATGGGCGCGGTGATTGAACGTGGTCGAGCGGACAAGAAGCAAACATTTGAAAAAGTATTGACCATGTTCCCGCGCCTTGCCGAACGTCAGGGCCAATACGCAGGCACAATGTCCGGCGGTGAACAGCAGATGCTCGCCATAGGCCGCTGCCTGATGGGCAAGCCTGAAGTGATCATGTTCGACGAGCCTTCGCTGGGCCTTGCGCCCAACCTGGTGGCCGATGTGTTCCGTACGATCGAAAAGCTGAATGAGGACGGCATGACAGTCCTTCTGGTGGAACAGAACGTCGCTGTTTCACTTGAACTGGCCAACCATGCCTATGTTCTGGAAAACGGTTCGATTGTGTTGTCCGGCACTGGCAAGGAGCTGCTCAACAACGATGGCGTGCGTCAGGCCTATCTCGGCGTTTGAAGCTCAGCGCGGCGCCATGCGCAACGCGCCATCAAGACGCACGACTTCGCCGTTCAGATAGGCGTTGCCAACCATGTGCATGACGAGTGCCGCAAATTCCTGCGGCTTGCCAAGACGCCGCGGGTTGGGAATGGCGGACGCCAGCGAATCCTGCGCCTCCTGCGGCAGCGCTGCCAGTAGCGGCGTGTGGAACAGACCCGGAGCAATTGCCAGAACCCGCACGCCAAACTGCGCCATTTCGCGCGCAGCCGGGATCGTCAGGGCAACAATTCCGCCTTTCGATGCGGAATAGGCGGTCTGTCCGATCTGGCCTTCGAAGGCAGCAACCGACGCAGTTGAAATGATGACCCCGCGTTCTTCGCCGAGCGGTTCCTGTTTCGACATGGACGCTGCCGCCAGCCGCATCATGTTGAAACTGCCGATCAGATTGACATTGATAACCTGTGTAAACTCGGCAAGCGGCATGGCGCCATCACGCCCTGTCATGCGCTTGGCAACGCCAATGCCCGCGCAATTCACCAGAACACGCGGCGCGCCCATTTCACTTTCGACAGCCGCAAAGAATTTTTCGCCCGCCTCCGCGCTGGAAACGTCCACCACCCAGGCCTTGCCACCAATTTCTCCTGCGACAAGCTTTCCACGCGCCTCGTTCATGTCGGCGATGGCAACTTTTGCGCCTGCGGCTGCCAACGCGCGCGCGCTGGCTTCACCAAGACCTGACGCCCCGCCTGTTACGATGGCTACCTTGCCGTTGATGTCCATGTGTGCACCTGCCTGTCAAAAATCCTGTCAAATTTGTAACATCGGAAAGGCAGCTTTGCCAGCACCGCAAATAGTCTCATTCCAGTTGCAGGAGTGCATCCACAGCAATAACGCCCTGCCCGTCCGGCAGCACAATGAGCGGATTAATTTCAAAGGATTCGAACTTCGTACCCTGATCTTGCGCGAATGCTCCCAGACGCATGATTGCCTGCGCCAGCGCCGCTACGTCTGCCGGCTTGCGCCCACGCGCTCCGGCAAGCAGTGGATAGGCTTTCAGCTCCTTGATCATCGCCTGCGCGTCGGACAATGCGATCGGCGGCACCCGCAAGCTTGTATCGCCGAATATTTCGACGAATATCCCGCCAAGACCCAACATGACTGCCGCGCCGAATACCGGATCCCGCTTCACGCCAAGAATCACTTCGGTTCCACCACCAATGAAAGGCGAAACCAGGACGCCATCGATTTTCGCGTCGGGCACATGCCGCTTCACATTGTTCAAAATATCCTGAAATGCTGCGCGTACTTTTGCGTCGCCAATGATGTTTACAAGCACGCCGCCAGCATCCGATTTGTGGGCGATGTCAGGCGATGCAATTTTCAGAACGACTGCCGAACCCATGGCAGCAGCAGCGGCGGCAGCCTCATCGGCGGAGCACGCCAGGACGTCCTGGGTGACGTTTATACCGATCTTTGCAGCCAGTTTTTTCGCCGCCAGTTCGCCGCCGGAATATTCGGACAGGTTGATGGGCTCCTGTATCGCGGCGCCTTGTTCTGCATCGGCGGAACCGGACAGCGCCGCATAATCACGCACGGCTGCCAGTGCCCGCATCGCGCCCGGCAAATCTTGCGAAAAGAAAACGCCGGCATCCTGGAATTTTTCCCGCCAGCTTTCCGACAGATCGCCCACAACGCAGAAAAACTGTTGCGGACGAGCCGCCATCGCAGCTTCGACATGTTCAAGCACTTTCGGCATGTCATGTTCGAGCAGACCGAAATGCCCGATCGTCAGAACGATGGAATCGTATTGTCCGATGGACGACAAGGCCTCGATCATCGGACCGAAAGGTACGAGAGAACCGACATCTACGGGGTTACGCACCGTTGATAGCGGATTGGCCGCCAGCACCATCGCCTGGCCCTTCTCCGGTAGCGGTGGCAGGGTGAAGCCGTTTTCAAAAGCATCATCGGACGCCATGATGCCAAAACCGCCGGAGCCAGTGCCAATGCCCAACGTGTTCCCGCGCGGCATTCGCCCGGTCGCAAATGCTGCCGTCACATCGCAAAGTTCTCCGATGCCACGCGCCGCATAAACGCCTTCATGTTTGAACACGGCCTCGTAAACCTCATAGCCGCCGACAAGTGACGCAGTGTGCGAGGCCACAGCCTCTGCGCCGAAATCCGTACGGCCGGCTTTCAATGCGACAACCGGTTTGCCATTGGCCCTGGCCAGCGCCAGCGCGGCGCGCAGCTCTGCCGGTTTCGTCGTGCCTTCAATATAGGTAACGATGACTTTGGTAATGGCGTCTTTGGCCAGATGGGAAATGCAATCGGCGATATCGATATCTGCCTGATTGCCCGTCGCCACCCACTTGGCGATGCCCAGGCCGCGGTCGCGCAGATTGGCCATTAGATGCGAGCCGACAAAACCACTCTGGCTGGCGATGGAAATGTGCCCCAGCTTCGGCCAGTCCTTACCCGTATGATCGCCAATGCCAGTGAATGTGGCGCTGAAACCGGTTTCAAAACTCATGCCGCCCATGGAATTGGGGCCGATCAGCCGCATGCCTGCCTTGCGGGCAATCTCCGCAATGCGGTCCTGCGCCGCCTGCCCCGCAGCATCCCGCTCGGCAAATCCGGCGCTGAGAATAACTGCCAGCGGAATCTTCTTGTCAGCGCAAGCCTGCACCGCAGCTTCAACGGCCTTGGCCGGAACCGCGACAACGGCAAGATCGGCGTCGTCCGGTGCTTCGGCAACCGAATTATAGGATTTGAAACCCTGCACATCCGGAGAACCGGGATTAACCGGATAGACATGGCCTTTATAGCCCAGCCGTTTGGTCTGATCGACCGGGCGCCCGCCCAGCTTGGTGCGATCACTGGAAGCGCCGACAAACAGAATGCCGCGCGGATAAAAGAATGTCTGAAGAATATCGCCCAAGTTTTCATCCTGTATCTGGAATTGCCGCAATGTTTGCGGACAGGCAAAGATTGCGCCCGCACGGCGTTAAAAGCTAGGATGCATCCACACGGACTGTCCAGTTTAAATGCGGGAGACCACCATGAGCGGCAAGCGCCGGATGCATCTGAACGCTTTCATGCGCCCTGTCAGCATACATACCGGCGCATGGCGCTATCCGGGCGCATGGCCGGACGCCAATTTCAACCTGCCGCGCATGGTCGAACTGATCCAGCATCTGGAACGCGGCCGCTTTGACGCCTTCTTCATGGCCGACCACATGGCCGTGCTCAACATGCCGTTCAAGAGTTTGCGGCGCAGTCATACGGTCACATCGTTTGAGCCATTCACCCTCCTGTCCGCCCTGTCCATGGTGACCAAGCACATCGGACTGGCAGCAACAGCTTCAACCACCTATGACGCGCCCTATCACATCGCCCGCCGCTTTGCCTCACTCGATCACCTGAGCAATGGCCGTGCAGCCTGGAATATTGTCACGACATCAAATCCTGATGCAGCGAAAAATTTCGGCATGGATCAGGACATGGACCATGACGAGCGCTATGCGAGAGCCCGCGAATTCTATGATGTTGTTACCGGCCTGTGGGATTCCTGGGCCGACGACGCGCTGATCCGCGATGTGGAGAGCGGCATTTTCTCTGATCCCGACAAAGTCCATGTGCTCGACCACAAGGGCAAATATCTCAATGTGCGCGGACCGCTCAACATTGCTCGCCCGCCGCAGGGATGGCCGGTGATCGTACAGGCCGGCGCGTCCAATGCAGGACGGCAGGTTGCCGCAGAAACAGCCGAGATGGTTTTTGCCTCCCAGCGCACACTTGAGGATGCCAAGGAATATTATTCCGACGTCAAATCACGCGCCGGAAAATTTGGCCGCAATCCCGATCACATCAAGATCCTGCCTTCGTTGATGGTAATGCTTGGAGAGACCGACGAAGAGGCAAAGGAAAAACGAGCCATTCTCGACAGCGGCGTGCACGAGGACAGCGCCATTCCGTCCCTGTCGATTTCGCTTGGCCACGATGCTTCGGTCTATGATCTGGACAAGCCTCTGCCGAACGACATTCCGGAAACCAATGCCGGGAAATCAAGCCGCGAAAGCGCGATCAAACTTGCGCGGCGCGAAGGCCTGACCGTGCGCCAGCTGGCCCAGCGCCTTGGCGGCCATTCCGGGCTGGCATTCAACGGGACCGTGAAGACCGTCGCCGACAATATGGAGCAATGGCTGGATGAACGGGCTTGCGATGGCTTTACCATGCAGTTTCCTTACGTGCCCGGCGGTCTGGTCGATTTCGTCGACAAGCTGGTGCCCGAATTGCAACGCCGCGGCATCTTCCGCAAGGAATATGAAGGCACAACCTTGCGCGAAAACCTCGGTCTCCCGCGGCCGGAAAACAGGTTCTTCGTCAATCCGGAAAAGAAGCAGGTGGCCGAGTAACGTCTTTCGCTAAAGAGAAAGCGCCCGGCCGCTGGACCGGGCGCTTTTTTTTTCGCATCACGCAGTTCAGGCCACATGCTTCTTGAAGAAGTCGATGGTGCGCTTCCAGGACAGTTCCGCCTGTTCCTTGTCGTAACGCGGCGTCGTGTCGTTATGGAATCCGTGATTGGCATTGGGATAGAAATACGCTTCATACGACTTGTTGTTTGCCTTCAGTGCAGCCTCATAAGCAGGCCACATGTCGTTGATGCGCTTGTCCAGTGCACCGAAATGCAGCATCAATGGCGCCTTGATCTTCGGCACGTCTTCAGCCTTGGCCGCCGCCCCATAATACGGAACCGAAGCAGCCAGTTCGGGAATGCGAACAGCCATCGCATTGCAGACACCGCCACCAAAGCAGAAGCCGACAACGCCAACCTTCCCGTTGACATCCTTCATGCCCTTGAGCGTGTCATAGGCAGCAATGAAGTCTTCGAGCAGTTTGGCAGGCTGCAGTTTGCGCTGCATGTCGCGGCCCTGTTCGTCATTGCCCGGATAGCCGCCGAGCGAGGTCAGGCCATCGGGCGCAAGGGCGATGAAGCCGGCCTTGCCGAGGCGACGCGCAACGTCAGCGATGTACGGATTGAGACCGCGATTTTCGTGCACAACAACAACGGCGCCATAGGTGCCAGCCTTGGCTGGTTTCACAAGATAACCCTTTGTGTCGCCATTGCCCTTCGGCGACTTGAAAGTGATCGTCTCGGTCTTGATTGCAGGATCTTTCTCATCGACCTGCGCAGCCAGCGCATAATTGGGGGCCAGCATTTCCAGCAGGGACACGGCAGTGACGCCACCCACGGCGAATTTTGCAGCACCTTCCAGGAAGCCGCGACGGTCGATCTTGCCGTGCACATATTTGTCGAACAGATCGAGCAATTCCTGATCGAAATCGCTCGCCTTCATCCGCGTGTCTTTATGCCTCATCAGATCGTCCATGCCGGTGCTCCCTCTCGAATTTACCCCCGCAAAAGATGCGGAAGTCCAAAGGGATACTAGCGCTGACCTGTGGCGCTTCCAACCAGATTCACACAACCGAACTATGCAGCAGCGCAAGAATTGGATTTTCTCCTGCGGGTGGCAAAATATGCGCGCGCAGAAGCGTGGCCTGGCCAATATTGTCTGGTTTGGGACGTGAAATGGTGGGGGAAGCAGGACTCGAACCTGCGAAGGCGTAAGCCAGCGGATTTACAGTCCGCCCCCTTTGCCACTCGGGACATTCCCCCATTGCACCGTCCATCTCGCGACTGCCGGCTTCGGGTCAAAACGGGATATGCAGGGCTTACACGCGCATCCCGACCACAAAAAATCCCGCCAATCGACGGGACGCGCCGGTTATGATTCCGCAGGGCCTCCAAGTCAATACCCAATTCCATCAATGCGCTTGTCGCAGACCCCGGCCCCGTGTAACCGGATGCAGACCGGGCGAATTTGCCGGGATTCTGGAGCAATCATGGTAAAAAAGCCGCGCAAACCGGGCTGGCGCCCGCCGGTGGAACAGGACGGCCGCAATGCGCCTGCCAATACCGGCCGTCACAGGCAACGCCGGCCTGATTCTCACGGTGGTGGCGGTCACGCCAACATGATCTGGGGCTATCATCCGGTTGCCGAGGCGCTGCGATCAAGCCGCCGCAGGATCAATCAGCTTTATGTAACGCAGGCCGCCGCAACCCGACTCGAAAACGAACTGGCGGCCAAGAAAACCCAGATTCAGGTCATCGACCCCGCCGAGCTGGACCGCATGTTGCCACCGGGATCCGTCCATCAGGGCCTGGCAGCCCGGGTGGAACCCCTGCCCCAGCCCGACATTTCCGATCTGCCCGATGACGGCTTCGTTCTCGTGCTGGACCAGATCACCGATCCGCACAATCTTGGCGCCATCATTCGCACCGCTGCGGCCTTCGCAGTGAGCGCAATCATTCTGACCGAACGCAACGCTCCGCAGCTTGCCGGCATCGTGGCCAAGAGCGCATCCGGCGGGCTGGAGCATGTGCCGGTAATTGCAGTCGTCAATCTCGCCCGAGCGATGGAGGAACTGGGCCGCATGGGTTATTGGCGCATCGGTCTGGATTCGGAAGGTGAAGCCTCCCTCGAAACGATGGCCTTGCAAAAGCCGCTGGCGCTGGCGCTAGGCGCCGAAGGCAAGGGCTTGCGCCGCCTGACACGCGAAAACTGCGATGCCATGGCGCGCCTCGACATGCCAGGCGCTATCAAAAGCCTGAATGTGTCGAACGCTTGCGCTGCCGCATTGACGATGGTGCGGCTTAAAACGCAATAAGCCTATTGGAACCGTTCGAAACGCACGTTTGCGTGCGCAGCACGATCTTTGCGTAACGCATTCTATCGACAGAATGCGCGCATGATATCAAAACGGAAAGCGGCGGCAACCGTCTGGTTGCCACCGCACTTGTTTATTCTAACCAATTGCCGGCTAGATGCGGCTAGCCATGCGTTGAACTTTCGCTGCATAACTGCTGCGTCCGCAGGAGCCGCCAAGTCCCTTCTGGTGCAGGACGGCCGATCCGCATTTACGATAGGATATCGCAAGATGGCGCATGCCCCAGTACAGGCCTGCGCCACAGTTACGAAGGCCCGATGCCGAGCCGCGATAACCAAGTCCGCGCGCTGTTCCTAATTTGATTTGCAACGGGCCCAGTTCGCCAGCCCTGCCGACTGCCCGGCAATTGCCACGGCTTTCAACAGCGATCGTGGCCAGCGCAAGACGAACAGGAACTCCCTGACGGCGCGCAGCTGCGGCAAACACTGCATGAGAACCGCGCAACGCTACGGATCCACGAACACGTGCACTGGAAGGCCGAATTGATGATCTCCCGGCGCGCGCGCGCGATACCTGCGATGGACCAGATGCTCGCGATGATTGCGACCAGCCAGTCCTGTCCTTTGCGAAAAACTCTGCTGCACTTTCGGCTTTGACACTTTGCAATGAAGATAGTGATGAAATTAGAACAAGCGAAAAAATCGCGCTCGCGCGCGTCAACATGCTTACATTTTTCATTCCGACCTCTTGGTTGCAGCAAGGCTGCCCATTAATGCAGCGATGCCTCGCCCCCAAACCAGCGGCACATGTGCCTGTCATTCAAGGCTGTTTGGTGGCGCAGAGAAAATCCGCGCGCCGTTAAAAAATCCGTCGCGCGGAATGATGTATTCCAATGACTTAAAGCGTTGCGGTGAAACAACAGCACAATACGCTTCAGCTGAAATGCCTCAGTATTTGAGCACCAGCCCGCGTTTTGCCTTTTTTCCCTTCGTCATTTTCGGCTTGTACAGGTTTTGAAACGTCGCCGAACCACACGGATTTTTCGTCCCGTAAATCAGACGCGGACCAGCACCTGCCTGACGATCGATAGGCCCTATCTGGATGATCTTGGGCGCAGTGCAACGCTGCTGGCGGTGAGCACGCCGGAAGTAGCCCGGATGCCCGTAACCATAGACCGGACGTTCAATGACTGTTGGCCCGTAGCCGGTAGAGACGACATCGACCCGTGGCTGATAGACGTTGGGATCAAGCCATATCTGTGTTGGGTTGCCCCAATGCCCCGCAGGAATGCCATGATGCCGTGGCGTCCGATGCATACGGGCATGGGGGGCGGGAGGCGGACGCACAGGCGTAACAACCGGGCGTACCGGCGCCGACAAGGCAGGTGGCCGGCGCATCATCGCGGCACGTGGGGCGGGTGAATGCCCGCCCATGGCCTGCCCGGCCTGAGCAGGCGATAGGCCAGCGCCTGGCCCAAAGGTTAGGCCAAGCGACAAAAGCGAGAAGAAAAAGGGAAGCGGGAAGACCGCCCGCACGCGCAAAGCGAGTGACATACGCAACTCCGTCAACGAGGCGGCCTCCTCACCCCTCTTGTCCCATAGATGTACAGCGGTGAAAACCCCAATTTAACCGTCTGTTAACCATGTTTGGAAATTTTTCCGGCCGCAAAGGCCCAAAAGTTGCTCGGAAATACCCGGTGTTGACGCCCGTGTCCGGGCCGAATAAACGGAGCGCAGGCAACGTGGTGAATCACGCGGCCCTTGCGCCCGTCCATTCGAATTCATCGAATGGTTGCGTGCAGAAAAAGCCGGCTTAGCTCAGTTGGTAGAGCAGTTGATTTGTAATCATCAGGTCGCGGGTTCGACTCCTGCAGCCGGCACCACTTTCCTCTTCGGACAAGTCCGGGTGTTCGCCGCCCCTTAAGCTGGCATTACCGGGGTTCAGCGCCCAGTGAATTTTGCCGGCCGTTTGGCGTGGAACGCCTCCACACCCTCGTTGAAATCCTCCGACGTCCGCAGGCGGCTGTAGCAATGCCCTTCCATTTCGATGGCGATCGACAGGGAAGTGTCTTCTGTATCGTTGAGCAGCTTCTTTGCGGTACGCTGGGCAAGCGGTGAGAAACCGCGCAACTCGTCAACAAGTGCATCGGTGACCTTTTCCAGATCGGCGTCCGGTACACACTCGGTTGCAACGCCCCAATCATAAGCCTGCTTGCCGGAGATGCGGCGCGAACGCATGACGATGTCTTTTGTCCGCGTCACACCAACCATCATTTGCAATCGTGCCGAACCACCGGAGCCGGGAATTTGACCGAGCTTCTGTTCCGGCAGCGCGTACTGGCACGTTTCCGATACGATACGAAAATCGCAAGCGAGGGAAATTTCAAAGCCAACACCGAAGCAGTAACCGCGATTGGCCACAATGACAGGTTTGGTGCACCGTTGAGGCGCGGCAATGTTCCACGCAAGTTTGGAAACATGCTCAGGGCTCGCTTCCATAAACCCCTTGATGTTGCCGCCGGACGAAAAATGTTCGCCCTCGGCACGCAATACAATCACACGCACACGCGCATCCAGATCCAGCGCTTCGAATGCCTGTCTCAATTGATCGCGCTGCGGCATGGAAATCACGTTAAGCGGCGGACGGGCCAATATGATGTCTGCGCGCTCACGCTCGGCGTCGATCTCGATACGAAAACCATCAAGGTCCTGCAAAAGGTTCGGCAGGGCAAGCGGGCTGGAAACAACACTGGACGTCACGGGCACTACTCCTGTCATGGCCATCTACGAAGGCAATTTGGTCTCAGTTTGATACTCACCTGCTACAAGCATACGGCGCAGGATCTTGCCGACGGGCGATTTAGGTACCGCGTCAACGAACACATATTTCTTTGGACGCTTGAAATTGACGAGCGCTGATTCACGGCAATACAAATCCAGCGCCTCTTCACTTACCGGCTTGGTACGTTTGATGAATGCCGTGATGGCCTGGCCCCAGCGATCATCGGGAAGGCCGACCACAGCAACTTCCGCCACGGCTTCATGCCGCGACAAAAGCGATTCTATTTCAACGGGCAGGACATTCTCGCCACCGGTGATGATCATGTCGTCGACACGGCCAGTGACGAAAATATCGCCGTCGGCATCGACGAAACCTATGTCGCCAGTGAAATACCAACCGTTATGCAAGGACTTTGCGTCCGCATCCGGCCGCTTCCAGTAACCCTCGAACGCTTCGTCACCCGCAAGGCTCGCGATGATCTGGCCTTCCTCTCCCGAAGCCACCATGTCACCGGCATCGGTGGAACCGATTTTGACCACCCGCACCTGCGCATTGATACCCGCCTTGCCGGCGCTGCCGGGCTTCACGCGCGCATTGGCGTCAATGGTGAAAGTATAAATTTCCGACGAACCATAATGGTTGACGAACAGATCTGGTTTGAAGGCTTCGTCCAGCTTTAACAAAAGTCCGTCCGTCATGGATGCGCCTGCAAAACCAAGCTTGCGCACACTTGACGTATCGCGCATGGTAAAATCCGGGTGCGAGATAACATCGTGATAGAGCGTCGGCACCAGATAGAGATTGGTGACCCGTTCGGATTCAATAAGCGCCAGCGCGCCCGCTGGATCAAACCGCGGCTGACATACGAATACGCCATTGATCAACGCCATTGCGACAAGCGAGCGAACCCCCATCGTGTGATAGAGCGGCATGACACCAAGCGTCACTTCGCCATAGCTGTAAATATTCTGGGCGACATGCGCGACGCTGGCGGCCCGTTCCGCGCGATGACGGCGTGGCACACCCTTGCCTTGCCCGGTCGTGCCAGACGTATAGAACATGAGTGAATAGTCTTCGGCGCCGGCCTTGCTCGCAAAAAAACTCGCCTGTGTCGACAGAAGATCGGCGTAATCATGCGTTCCACCGTCTGCATTTTCAACGGCGATACGCGCCACAAACTGCGCACGCCTGGAGGCAGCGACAGAGGCTGCGCTCGCTGCCTCGAAGACAAGTGCGCGGGCTTCGGAATTCTCCAGAAAGAAATCCACTTCTTCGGCCTTGGCGCGCCAGTTGATCGGCGTGACGATAATACCCGCCAGTTGCGTAGCCCAATGGATGACTGCCATTTCCGCTCGGTTCTGCAAAATGACGAGCAGATGGTCGCCTTTTTTCAGGCCAATCGCCCCAAGCCCGGAAGCAACCCGCAATGCAAACTCCAGAAGCTGCGCATAGGTGTAGCGCAAGGGTCCATCAACCAGCGCCAGGCGATGCGGATCGCGCTCGGCAGATGCAATCAGCTGGGTGCCAAGATCAAACATGGGTCTTGTCCTGTTCCTTCTTCCGGTCCGCGAGCACCTCCATCGCCGCCCGCACGATCCCGGTGTAACCGGTACAACGGCACAAATGGCCGGTCAGTATGTCGCGAATGGCGCTCTCATCCGCATCCGGGTTTTCGCCGAGAAATTGATCGAGCGACATCAAAATACCGGGCGTACAAAATCCGCATTGCAAGGCATGGTGACGCTGCATGGCCGCCTGCAACGGCGAAAACGAACCATCGCAGTTCGCCAGGCCTTCAATCGTATCGACACGCTGGCCATCGGCCTGAACCGCAAGGGTCAGACAGCTGCGCACGGCCTCCCCATCAAGCCGGATCGTGCAAGCCCCGCAAACACCGTGTTCGCATCCAACATGTGTTCCGGTCGCGCCAAGTTCGTGACGCAGGAAATCCGTAAGCAGCAAGCGTGGTGTTGCAAATCCGCTGCGCTGCTTTCCGTTCAGAATAATTGTGACCCGATGACGGGCATCTCTGCTCAGACGAGGCATGATCTGGCCTCCTCGATTGTTTGACGGCCGAGCAAGCGAACAAGTCTGCGCCTGTAAGCAGCCGAAGCCTGTACATCATCCTGCAATGGCAATTCCCACGCCAGCGCGTTCAGCGCATCGTCCAATGCCGATCCGGCAAGATTGTCAAATTCGCGCACCTCGGGCTTGTCGGCCCCCCCGCCGATGCCGATGGTGATCGAGCGCGTCGTGACCTTCGCAGCCACACATATGATTGCGAAGTCGCCATGCCGCATCGCCATTTCCTTGAAGGCGAAAGCTTCGTCCGCGTCCGGTTTGGGAACACTGACATGCGTGATCATTTCTTCCGGCGTTCGCGATGTTTGCAGCAGCCCGGTAAAAAATGCGCGCGCGTTGATTTCACGCCTACGCACCGACGACGTCAGAGTGATGCTTGCATTCAACACACACGCAACCAGTGGCAATTCGCTGGACGGATCGGCATGGGCAAGCGAGCCACAGACGGTCCCTTTGTTGCGTGTCTGAAAATGACCGATAAAGGGCAAGGCCTGCGCAAGCAGAGGCACTGTTGCAGCTGCCTCATGTCGTTGCAACTGCGCCTGCGTCACCGCAGCCCCTATGCGAACGGCATCGCCTTCCATGTCGATTTGCGATAGCGAAGCAATGCGGCTGATGTCGACAAGTACCTCAGGCTGCAGGAGGCGCATGTTGAGCATGGCGATGAGCGATTGACCGCCAGCCAGCACCCGCGCCTCATCGCCCGCTTGCGCCAGGCATTCAAGCGCCTCATCCTGATGATCGCAGGCCAGATAATCAAATGGAGCCGGTTTCATGCGCCGCCTCCCAACCAATGCCTGACGCGCGCAGCAAGACTGTTCTGTCTCTGCTCAGGCGGAAGGGCACGCAGCGCAAGACGTTTGAAAAATTCGCCGATCAGCACGCGCGCGGCCCCTTCCAGCATGCGCCCGCCAACCGCAGCAACCTTGCCGGAAACATTCGCCCCATAGCGATAATCGATTTGAGTTCCGCCATCGCGCTCTACCAACCGCACGAGCGCCTCACCTTGCGATGCACCCAGCGCACCCTTCGCCCCGCCGGTCAGGCGCAGGCTATGTGGCGGATCGAGATCACTCAGGGCAACGTCGGCGTGGAATAACCCCTTGATGACGCCAACCCCCATCGTGATGTCGCCTGTGTAGGCATCAGCACCGGTTTTTTGCAACGTCTTGCAACCGGGTATGACGGCCGCGAGATGGTCCGGATCAAGCAGGATTTGCCAGACATCCGCCGGGCTCGCAGCAACAAAGGATGTCCCGGACCCATGCAGGCTGTAATGGCTGGTATCCATGTCCACAGTTATTGGCGCGATGCGTTGCGGCGGGGAGGGTTCGAGTTCGCCTATAGCTGCAATGATTTTCGCAGGTGTCATCGGCAGTTCGATCTGCTCAACACCAAGTGCATCGGCCAGCGCATTTGCTATGCACACCGGCGTCGACATGCAATTACCTTCGCCCACGCCCTTTGCGCCAAGCGGCGTAACCGGCGATGGCGTTTCCAGATGCAGTATTTCAATATCCGGAACCTCGGCTGCAGTCGGCACCAGATAATCGGCAAATGTGCCGGACAGAAAAGAGCCATCGCTGCCGTAGGAAAATTGTTCGTAAAGCGCTGCGCCCACAGCATTGGCAAATGCACCGCGTACCTGCCCGTTCACCAGTTCCGGGTTTAGCAGCCGGCCACCATCATGCACGCTGACATACCGGTCTATCCGCGCCTGTCCCGTCAACGGGTCCACTTCCACGCCGCACAGATCGAACACAAACCCATAAACTGCCGATGAATTTATTTCATCATGCGCATTGGGAGGCTTCAATTCGGACGGCGACCAGAAAGCGGTTTCCCGTATGATCGGCTCCACGCCCTGCGGCAGCGTTCCCTGTGCCCAATGCGATGTTGCAGCAAGACGCTTGAACGGTATCGCCTTGTCCGGACTGACTTCGGCATACACCTTGCCATTGGAAAACCGGACATCGTCCACCTCGCAACCGAGTTGTGTTGCAGCAATTCCTGCAAGGCGCGCGCGCAACTTCATCGCTGCAAGGTGTGCCGTACCTGCCACCGCACCGGCAAATCGGCTGGAATAATTGCCGCTGGCAATCGACCAGGCATCGCGCGCCGTATCAAGTTCGATGATGGCGCGAACGTCCGAAGGCGCGATTCCCAACGCATCCGCAACAACCTGCGCAAGCACCGTGCGGTGCCCCTGCCCTTGCGGCACAGATGCGACATGGACGCTGACGCCGCCCAATGGATCGACTTGCACGCTGGCAGTTGCGACAGCGCCACCCTTGGGTCCGGCCTTGTCACGCTCGGCTGCGCTCAGCACCGTAGTGATGTACCCCATGTTGGAGATGGACGGCTCGACAATGGCTGCACAGCCAATGCCATACAGTTTTCCCTGCGACCTGGCTGCGTCGCGTCGTTGCAAAAGCGCAGCGAAATGACCTCCGTCTTCACACAATGCCAGGGCGCCCTGATAGTCGCCGGAATCCAGAACAGCGCCCGATGCCGTGCGATAGGGAAAATCTTCCCGGCGCACGAGATTGCGGCGAATGATCTCTATGTGCGGCACACCTGTCTCAAGCGCTATCTTTTGCGTCAGGCGTTCCAGCGCAAAATAGACTTGCGGTCCGCCAAAGCCTCTTACCAGCCCGCTTGGAGTTTTGTTGGTCAGCACGATGCGATTGCGCACCGACAGATTGGCTATGCGATATGCGCCCGTCAGATTGCCGTGCATGCGATAGATCGTTGCGGGCTCCGGCGCGCGCAGATAGCCACCGCAATCATCAAGCTGATCGTAATCCAGCGCCGTTATCTTTCCATCCCTTGTGACTGCCGCACGCAGATGCGTCACGCGGTTGGTCGCCGATGTCGCACCGCTTAAATGTTCAAGCCGATCCTCGATCCATTTTACTGGCCGGCCAGTCACCCGTGCGGCAACAGCCAATGCAACCGCATAGGTGAATACCGCATGTTTGGTGCCGAAACTGCCGCCTGAGTCCTGCGGCGTCTTGATACGCAGTTTCGTTCCGGGAACCTGCAATGCCAGCGCCATGACAGGATGAATGGCGTACGGCCCCTGGAAATGGGTCGCCAGTTCATAGGAGCCTTCGGCTTCGTTATATTCGGCAATGACGCCAAAACATTCGATTGGCGTGACGCTGTTGCGCGGATAGCGGATATCGATCAATACGATGCGTTCGGCTTGCGAAAATGCGTGTTCCGGATCGCCATAGGAAAAACTGCGGTCGCTGACGATGTTGCTGCCGACGGCCGGATGCAGCAAAGGCGCACCATCGCGTGCGGCCTCCTGCGGATCGACAACCGCCTCGAGCCGCTCATATTGCACCTGAACCAGCGCCGCACCGTCTTCGGCGACATAGGGATCATCGGCACAGACGATTGCTACGGGTTCGCCGGCAAAGCGCACACGATCCACAGCCAGCGACCAATGCTCCATCGGTTGCTTGACGCCGACGACAAAAGGCTTTGTGAATTTCTTTACATCTTCACCCGTCAGCACAGCCTCGACACCGGGCAAAGCGAGCGCCTGCGCGACATCAATACTGGTGATCAGCGCATGGGCAACGGGAGAACGCACGAAAACCGCATGCAAAGCGCCAGCGGGCACGGCCAGGTCGTCCATGAAGCGTCCGGTTCCGCGCAGCAGGGTCTCGTCCTCGACACGCGCGATGGACTGGCCAATACTGGCATTTGATCCATCACCGTGCGTGCGCTGCACATGCCCCTCCTGACTTTCCGGTAATTCCGGTATTTCCGGCAATTCCGATATGGCGACTTTTCGCGACATCGCCGGTTTCACACAATCGAACGGGCAACTTTACGTATCCACCGCATCAGTGCAACCTGACAGCAATGAAAATCGCCTGCGCGTGATGGCAGCTCAGCGGCGCGCAAACCTACCGGCCTGCCAATTCGATGCGCGTCGTGGTCTCCATGTCATCGCCATACCACGCGCTGATGGCCGCTTCGCGTTTGCCGAGATAACGCGGCACACCGTTTTCGAGAAATCATCGGCAGGTCATGACCCGGCACGACAATATTGCCCGGCCGCGCCTTCCAGAACTCCCACATCTTGGCAATCGAGGCTGCACTCACCGCTTCGTCATATGTCATGTCGGTGGTTCCGGACACGAGTTCGGCCCGGTTCTTGGCCGCATCACCGGTGAAGATAATGTCGCGATCCTTGCCCTTCAGCACGAAAACGAGACAGCCGGGCGTATGTCCCGGCGCGAGCCAGGCATGCATGCCGGGAAAAATCTCTTCTCCCTCATTCACTTCGACGGCGGTTTTCCAATTGCGCAACTCGCGCACATACAGTTCCGGCACGACGCTCTCGCCCCAGGGCTCCTTTATGGCCCAGTCCATTTCCGTCTTGCCAATGACGATCCGCGCATGGCGGAACAGCGTCCAGTTCACTGAATGGTCGTAGTGGGAATGGGTCAGCAGCAGGTCCGTAACGTCCTTTGGCGCCAGCCCACGCTCTTTCAGCCGTTCCTGCAGGGTGCGGCGCATGCCGAAAGACCCGCAATCGACCATCGCCAGGCGCCCCGGAGCGCGGATCAGGGCTATCGTCGACCAGCCAAGCCCGCCGTGACAAACCGCCTTGCCCGGATAGCCCTGAACCACGATATCCACGCCGTATTCTGCCACATCCATGCGCCCGCCTCCCTTTTGTGCTTTCCAAGGCCATAGCGCGCCGGCTGTGGATTTAAAAATACGAAATGCTTTTGTATTTTACAAAATCGCCGGATTCGATCAAAGAAGCGGCGACGGCGCAATTCCGATAACGCCAGCAATCCAGGAACAAGGTGAAGCCATGAGCGGTCTGGTCAAAATTCCCTGTGTGATGATGCGTGGCGGAACCTCGCGCGGCCCCTATTTTCATGCCGGGGACTTGCCGGCGGATATTGCCGAGCGTGACCGGATACTCCTGTCCGTCATGGGCTCGGGCCATCAACTTCAGATTGACGGCATCGGCGGCGGCAATCCCGTCACCAGCAAGGTGGCTATCGTGTCCAAATCGAAGCATCCCGAAGCCGATGTCGATTATCTCTTCGCGCAGGTCAACATCCGCGATCAGATCGTCGATACGGCTCCCAATTGCGGCAACATGCTTGTCGGGATCGCACCCTTCGCCATTGAGCAGGGCCTGGTTCCTGCCAAGGACGGTCACACAACCGTGCGCATCTACAACGTCAACACCGACAGCCTGATCCACTCAACCGTCGAAACGCCGGACAAGGAAGTCAATTACGAAGGTTCGACGCAGATTGATGGCGTGCCTGGCACAGCTGCGCCGGTAACGGTTGCATTCCTGGATGCGACCGGCGCCAAGACCGGCAAACTGTTTCCCACCGGCAATTCCATCGACACAATCGACGGCGTCGACATGAGCCTCGTCGATTGCGCCATGCCGATGATGATGATGCGCGCCGAAGATATGGGCAAGACCGGCTACGAAACCGTGCAGGAACTGGAAGCCGACAAGGCATTCATGGCCCGCATGGAAGCGCTGCGCCTGAAGGCCGGCCTTGCAATGGGTTTTGGAGACGTCAAGGATTCGGTGATCCCCAAGCCTGTGCTGCTGGCCAAACCACAGACCAGAGACGCGGTAATTTGCGTGCGCTATTTCATGCCGCATGAATGTCACCCCTCCCTCGCCGTAACCGGCACCATCGGCATTGGCACGGCCTGCGCCACGCCGGGCAATCTTGCTTCCAACATCGCCGGACCGATGGAGCTGCCCAAGACTGTGCTGATCGAAAATCCGGCAGGTGTGATCGAGGTCTTCCTGAGCAATATCGAGGGTCAGCAATATCCGATGGCGTCCCTCATCCGCACATCGCGCAAGCTGTTCGAAGGCTATGTCTATGCAAGGGCGGCTGCCGGCAAGGCAGCTTGATCCTCGATGGCTGATCTTTCCAAGCAGTACGATGTTCTGGTCATCGGTGGCGGCAATGCGGCGTTATGTGCAGCAATCAGCGCTGCCCGTGACGGAGCATCCGTACTTGTACTTGAGGCTGCGCCGTTTTTCTGGCGTGGAGGCAATACACGCCATACGCGCAACATGCGATGCGCGCACGACGCAGCAACGGACACGCTGACCGGGCCATATCCGGAAGAGGAATTATACGAAGACCTCTTGCGCGTCACCGGCGGCCAGACCGATGAGGAACTGGCGCGCATGATGATCCATGACTTCGAAGGACATGCTGCACTGGATCGTGCAGCAGGGCGTGCGCTTCCAGCCCCCGCTTGGCGGCACGCTCAGCCTTGGACGCACCAATTCGTTCTTTCTCGGTGGTGGCAGAGCGATGCTGAACGCTCTCTACCGGACGGCGGAATCGCTCGGCGTAAGCGTGGAATACGATGCGGAAGTCACCGATCTGGATATTCGCGACGGGATGTTCCTGTCTGCAACCATCACACGCAACGGCGCGCCCATTGCCATCAGGGCAAAGGCATTGGTTGCAGCCAGTGGCGGATTTGAAGCCAACTTCGACTGGATGGCCGAATACTGGGGCCCGGCAGCGCATAATTTTCTGTGCCGCGGCACGCAGTGGAACAAGGGAACCGTATTACGCAAGCTGTTGGCCAGCGGCGTGAAGGAAATCGGCGACCCGACCCAATGCCATGCGGTGGCCATAGACGCGCGCGCACCCAAATACGACGGCGGCATCATCACGCGTCTGGACTGCGTGATCTTCGGCATCGTGGTCAACCGCAACGCCGAACGCTTCTACGACGAAGGCGAGGATATCTGGCCCAAGCGATATGCAATCTGGGGGCGCCTCGTTGCCCAGCAGCCAAGCCAGATCGGCTACATCGTTTTTGATTCCGACGTGCTGGAAAAATTCATGCCGTCCTGTTTTCCACCCGTGAAGGCAAACAGCATTCGCGAACTGGCGCAGGCATTTGAGCTTGATCCTGTTGTGCTGGAAAAAACCGTCAACGACTTCAACGCAGCGGTACAGCCGGGAACCTTCGACCATACAATACTGGATGATTGTCACACGCAGGGCATTACACCTGCCAAGACCCATTGGGCCCGCAAGATTGAAAAGCCGCCGTTCTACGCATATCCCGTGCGTCCCGGCATAACCTTCACCTATCTGGGTACGCGCGTGAATCGCGATGCACGCATGATCATGTCCGATGGCCGTCCATCTGCGAACATGTATTCTGCTGGAGAAATCATGTCGGGCAATGTACTTGGCAAAGGATATGCAGCCGGCATTGGCATGACTATCGGCAGCGTGTTCGGCCGCATTGCCGGACGGGAGGCTGCAAAAAATGTCCGCAACTAACGTCTCCACTGATCCGCTATCGGGCAATGCCGTTACAGGCCCCGCGCAGAAACTTCCGCTGCCACATGCATCACTGGCGCTTGAGGAAGCGGACCGGCTGATGACCCTGTGCAATTCCTGCCGCTATTGCGAGGGTGTTTGCGCCGTGTTTCCGGCAATGGAATTGCGCCGCGATTTCTACGATGGCGACCTGAACTATCTGGCCAATCTGTGCCACAGCTGCGGCCAGTGTTTTTACGACTGCCAGTTTTCACCGCCGCATGAGTTCAACATCAACGTGCCGGTTGCATTGGCGCAGGTGCGCGCAGATTCCTACGCTCATTATGCCTGGCCGCGCGCATGTGCGGGACTGTTCCGGCGCAACGGTCTGTGGGTCAGCCTGATTGCTGCATTGAGCGTTGCGATATTCGTCGCCGGTTTCGTGGGATGGCACGATGCAAGCGTATTGTTCGGCACGCACACGGGACCCGGCGCATTTTATAAACTGATGCCGCACAACACCATGGCCATGCTGTTCGGCGCTGCCTTTGCCTATTCGATTATCGCGCTTGTCATGGGCGTGCGCGGATTCTGGCGCGATACGGGCGGCAAATGCGCAGATGGCGGTTCAATTTGGCAGGCCATGAAGGATGCCGCGAGCCTGCGTTATCTTGATGGCGGTGGCGCGGGCTGCAACAACGCCGACATAAAACCAATCGATGGCCGCCGTCATGCCCATCACATGACTTTTTACGGCTTTCTGCTTTGCTTTGCCGCCACATCCGTTGCAACGCTCTATCATTACCTGCTGGGACGTGAAGCGCCCTACCCGTGGTATGATCTGCCTGTCGTGCTGGGCACTCTTGGCGGCATTGGACTGATATTCGGTCCAGCGGCCCTGCTGATGGAAAAATTCCGGCGCGATCCGCAGATACGTGACGATGCACGTTTCGGTATGGAAACCGCTTTTCTGGCCATGCTGTTTCTGACCTCGGCAACTGGGCTGGCCTTGCTGTTTTTGCGCGCCACACCGGCGATGGGATTGCTGCTGGCGGTGCATCTGGGCGTCGTATTCGCGCTGTTCGTCACCATGCCCTATGGAAAATTCGTGCACGGGATCTACCGCTTTGCAGCGCTGATGCGGCACGCGATGGAAAGCAGACACTCCGCCCATTGATTTGCGGCATTGCCTTGCCGATCCCGGCAATTTCTGCCGTCATACCGCTGGGTGGTTGCCGGCCGCTGTTTGCGTTTTACAAAACCCGTCCTTCTTGTCATTATACGATCAGATCGCGTGCCGATGATTTGGCAAGCGGGATGGCGTTCTTTGCGCCTGCGAGGGGCAGGCCGACACAGGCGCCCGCTAACCGGATTCGTTCCAGGGAAGGAATTATGAAAAAACACATCAAAAGCGGCTCAGCCGCTCTTTTGGCAGCCGTAGTAGGCGCTTCGGCTTTCGCAGCTCCTGCATTCGCCGTAGATTTTTCCGGCAAGACCATCGAATGGATCATCCCGTTCCGCGAAGGTGGCGGCTCCGACAAATGGGCCCGCGCCTACCTGCCCTATCTTGGCAAGGCGCTGCCTGGCAGCCCAACGGTTGTTGTGAAATACATGCCGGGCGGCGGTTCGACCACGGGTTCGAACTTCTTTGCCCAACGCGCGCGGCCAGATGGATTGACAATTCTTGGCACATCCGCCTCGACGCAATTTCCCTATCTGCTTGGCGACCGCAAGGTGAAGTACGAGTACAAGGACTGGAACATCGTACTGGCCTCGCCAACCGGTGGCGTTGTCTATGTGAGCCCCAAGCTTGGCATCAAGTCTGCAAAGGATCTGGCAAAGCTGAAAGGCCAGACGCTGCTCTATGGTTCTCAGGGCGCCACCTCGCTTGATCTCGTGCCGTTGCTGTCGTTTGAAATGATGGGCCTCACCGTCAAGCCGGTATTCGGCATGACAGGACGCGGCCCGGCCCGTCTCGCCTTCGAGCGCGGTGAACTCAATCTCGATTACCAGACCACATCGGCCTATCTCTCGTCAGTCGTACCGCTGGTAAAGGAAGGCAAGGCGATTCCGCTGTTTTCCTGGGGCTCGCTCGATGACAATGGCAAACTCGTGCGCGATCCAACCGTACCGGATCTGCCGCACTTCGCTGAAGCCTTCGAGCTGATGAACGGCAAAAAGCCAACCGGTGATTCCTGGAACGCCTGGCGCGCTTTCTTCACTGCCGGCTTTGCGACACAGAAAATGCTGTTCCTGCCAAAAGGCACCAAGCAGGACATCGTCGACGCCTACGTCGAGGCTTTCCGCAAGATCATCAAGGATCCGGCATTCCAGAAAGGCGCCAAAAAGGCATTGGGCGAATACCAGCAGATGACTGGCAAGCCCGCACAGATCGCGCTGAAGGAAACGATCGGCGTCGATCCCAAGGCACGCGCCTGGGTGAAGAACTGGCTGGTTGAGCGTTACAAGGTAAAACTCAAATAAGCGACCGGCGTGCATAGATTACACATCCGGCGCGGCAGACACTCTGCCGCGCCATTTTCGTAGGCAGCTACAACTGCCATTGGGGGATTTGCTTCCATGTTTGAAGCATTGGGAACGGCTTTCGCCACGCTGCTGACAATCAGCAATCTTGGCTATCTTTTCGGCGGCGTCGTGATGGGCCTTGCTGTCGGCGCGCTGCCAGGTCTTGGCGGTATCGCTGGTCTCGCTCTTCTGTTGCCATTTCTTTACGGCATGGACCCCGTCGGCGGCATGGCGCTGATGATCGGCCTTGTCGCCGTCATTCCCACATCCGATACATTCACCTCCGTACTGATGGGCATTCCAGGTTCGAGCTCCAGTCAGGCAACCGTTCTTGATGGCTTTCCTCTGGCCAAACAGGGTTTTGCAGCACGCGCGCTCAGCGCGGCTTTCATCGCCTCTCTCTTTGGCGGACTTGTCGGCGCAATCGTCCTCACATTCTTCGTCCAGATTGCGCGGCCACTCATCCTGACATTCCGCACGCCGGAATTATTGATGCTGGTCGTTCTGGCGTTTTCAATGGTTGGCGTTCTTGCAGGTCGCAGTCTCTTCAAGGGACTGGTCGCGACAGCGCTCGGCATGCTTGTGGCATCCATCGGCAATGCACCGGCGCAAGGCACCGAACGGCTGACCATGGGCGTGGATTATCTTACCGATGGCCTGCAACTCGTCATTGTCGGCCTTGGAATTTTCGCACTGCCGGAAATCATCACCTTGTTGCGCAAGGACACCGCCGTGTCTGACGCGACGCGGCTAGGCAAAGGCTGGCTGCAAGGCGTCCTCGACTGGTGGAAGCACATCTGGCTCTCGACACGCTGCGCAATCATCGGCGTCATTGTTGGTGTTATTCCGGGCCTGGGCGGATCGGTCGTCGACTGGATTGCCTATGCCCATCTGACTCAAACCGCCAAGGATCGCTCCATGCTCGGCAAGGGCGACATCCGCGGCGTGATCGCACCGGAAAGCGCCAACAACGCCAAGGAAGGTGGAGCACTGGTGCCAACACTGCTGTTCGGCATTCCCGGCTCCGGCTCCATGGCGATCTTTCTCGGCGGCATGATCATCCTGGGGCTGGAAGCCGGCCCGATGATGGTCACGAACCAGCTTTCGACCACTTACACGATCGTGTGGTCGCTTGCCCTGGCCAATGTGTTGGGCGCGGGCCTCTGCCTGTTTCTTGCGCCTTTCATTTCGCAACTGACACGCATCCGCTTTCCGTTGATTGCGCCTTTCATGCTGAT
This sequence comes from uncultured Alphaproteobacteria bacterium, assembly GCA_963700795.1. GTDB lineage: Bacteria > Pseudomonadota > Alphaproteobacteria > Rhizobiales > Beijerinckiaceae > Terripilifer. Next base: position 142,845 of record CAVOYX010000007.1, read on the forward strand.
GTTCATCGTGTTTGCGGCGTTTCAGTCCCGTCAGTCGATCTGGGATCTCGTCAGCCTGCTGGCGATCGGCATCATGGCGCTTTACATGAAGCGCTTCGACTGGCCCCGCCCGGCATTCCTCATAGGCTTCGTTCTGGCCAAGGCCGCCGAAACCTACACCTACCAAGCGACGCAATACACGCTGGAGCGCGGCATTTCCTACATTCTGTCGCCGACAGTTATCATTCTTGCTTTGCTAACCATCGTTTCAATTTATGTCGGCATTCGGCAAAGCAGCCAGATAAATCGCGGCGAGGAAATTCCCGAGGCCGTGCAATCGCAATCCCGCATACCACAATTGATATTCGCCGGACTCGTTGCGGTCTATTTCATCTATGCGCTGTGGGATTTGCAGGACATACCGGCGCTGATCGACCGGGTCTTTCCGGTTTCCGTTGCCATCATCGCGGCGCCTTTCCTGGCCTTGATTCTCTGGCAACTGGCCCGCGCTCCAAAACAACACGAGGCTATCTATGACGAAGAAGTTGTCGGTGAGGACTCCAATGATCCTGAACGGCATGGCGTGTGGGGCACGCTGGGTTGGTTCATGGGATTGCTGGGCATCAGCGCGCTGACTGGCTTTTTCATCGCCAATATCGTGTTTTTTCTGGCGTTTCTTCGCATCCGGGCCAAGGCATCATGGACAACTACCATCGCACTCAGCGTGGCCGGTAACGGATTTATCCTGTTTCTTGCCTGGCTTCTCAATCGAGATTTCCCGCCAGGGCTCTTGCAAGCCTATACGGATCTGCCCTGGCCTTTCCGCTAGACATGCGGCGGCCAAAACCGGAAGACAAAAGCGGGGACGCTTTCTGTCCCCGCTCGTCCAACGATCTCAATCGGCTTTGAGACTATTTATCTTTTTTCTTCGACGCGCGGCCACCAGCACGGCCGGCTTCTGCGGCAAGTTCACGATCTTTGGAATAGGCACGCTTGTCGGATTCGACGGCCATGCCACCCTTGCGTCCGGCTCGCGCAGCAAGTGTGCGGTCCTTGGAGAATGACCGGTTTTCCGGCGACACAGACTTGCCGCCCTTGCTGGCGATCTCGCGCCGTTTTTCAGGGCTCATTGAAGCAAAGCCCCGCCGTGATTTTCCGTCTTTAGTAGCCATAGCCTGTCCATTCTTCTTGAGATCGTCCCTGATCCCGCCAAGCTGAACTGAGTTCACCTTGACTGCACTTATCCAAGAAAGTTTTGAATATGACTATAAACAATCGAATAAATGTTGAGCGATGCTGTTTAGCATACGTTTACTTCATGCCAAAAGGAAATATAGTCAAATAGAAGTGCGGCCAAACGCTACATGCACAAATGATTTCACAGGCCGCGTTACAGGAAAAGCATCAACTTAACTTTTAGCGATACTATATATATTCCAATCTCAATGTATGGAGAGTTCGTAGGCAGATGTAATGAAGCAGGCCGTAAATAGACAAGCTGTCCAACGCCAAGCTATTAAAAGAAAAGCCATTAGAAGAAATGGTTCGCGCCGCTTCAGCCGCGATTGTAAACGTCTTCCACACGGACGATGTCGTCCTCGCCCAGATAACTGCCGGTTTGCACCTCGATCAGCTCAAGATCGATCTTTCCTGGATTGGCAAGCCTGTGCACCTCGCCGATAGGCACGAAGATTGATTCATTTTCATGCACCAGGGAAATTTTTTCGCCGACTGTTACTTCTGCCGTCCCCTTGACGACGATCCAATGCTCGGCGCGATGGTGGTGCTTTTGCAGGGACAACCGGCCCTTGGGCTTCACGACAATCCGTTTGACCTGATAACGCGCACCTTCGTCCACTGACTGGTAATAACCCCACGGCCGGAGCATACGCCGATGCTCGGACGCCTCGCGCCGGTTTGAACGCCGCAATTGCGACACAAGATCCTTGACCTTGCCAGCCTGCGCGGCATCCACCGCCAGCACGGCATCGGGAGTCGTGACAATCACGACGTCCTTCAAACCAAGCGCGACAGTCAAAATATCCGGAGAGTGAACAAGCACATTCTGGCAATCGACGCTCACGCCATCGCCAATCGTGACATTGCCTGCCTCGTCCCTGTTGCCCAGATCACGCACAGACGACCAGGTGCCAACGTCCGACCAGCCGATATCAGCTGGAATGACAGCAGCCTTCTGGGTGCGTTCCATGACTGCAAAATCGATGGATTTTTGCGGTGCTGAAGAAAAAGCCGTCTCGTCGAGCACCAAGAATTCCAGATCCATTTGCGATCCGGAAACAGCGGCTGAAACAGATTTTGCCATTTCCGGTTCGAACTTCTGCATTTCACTACGCATAAGCGCGGCAGGAAATATGAAGTTTCCGGAATTCCAGAGCTGCCCTTCAGAAATATATTTGGCTGCATGGGCAGCATCAGGCTTCTCGACAAATTTCTCGACCTGAAAAACGTCATCTGTACCGGCAACGCGTGCGGCCTTGCGAATATATCCATAACCCGTCGCCGGATGATCCGGTGTAATTCCAAGCGTTACGATATGTCCTGTCTTTGCAGCCTCTGCTGCGCGGCCGATAACCTCAGCAAATCCATCCGGATTTGCGATCGCATGATCAGCAGCCATGATGGCGACAATCGCATCGGCACTGCGCTGCAACGCCAGTTCCGCTGCAACACCCACCGCCGGTCCTGAATCGCGACGCACAGGCTCCAGCACGATTTGCGCTGTGATGCCTTCCTTTTCCAGCTGCTCTGCTACAAGAAACCGGTAGTCCCGGTTGGTGATGACAATCAGCGGACCGAAACCGGACTTCGCCGAAAGCAGGGATGCAATGGCCTGAAATGTCGAGCGCTCGCCGAACAGGGGGATGAATTGCTTGGGCAGGCTCTCGCGAGACAACGGCCAAAGCCGGGTTCCTGACCCGCCGCACATGATGACCGGAACAATGTTCGTCATTGAAACGCTCCTGGAACGCCAACCCATTCTGTCGCCGACAACAGGCACAATCTGGCACGTTCCTGTAAATTTTCATCAGGCAAAGCAGAAGCCATGCCATGTTTGTTACGCAAGGGAAGCGTGAGTACAATTCCAGCGCGAAGAAACGCTTCTTCTGCTGGACATGGTTAACCGGATACTAATTTTGATGCATTATATCCGCATTCAGCTCTCAAACCCGGCACGACGGGCGAGCCAATGGGCAAAGCAAAGCAGAAGCAATACCGCGCCTGCCGGCACAAGAATTGAAAATTCGGCCAGAATCGACCCCTGCACAAACCGGGGAATGTAGATGTACACAGCCCAGCAGCCGGCCAAGAGAAGCCCGGTTACCAGAACACGCCCCAATACATCCATCCCTGCTTCTCCACAGTCCAGACCCGTTTATTGCCGCGCGATTTTCGACCAATCGGCCTTCAGCACCAGCAAATCCCCGTAACGAACAAGCTCTCCCTCAAGCTCCACGGGAAGCGCTACGTAGTCATACATCTTCCGGGGCGGGATGTTTCCATCCGCAGCAGCCAGAAGCACAAAGCTTGCCCCGGCCACAGGTCGGAAAGTGGCAAGCACAGCCGGCTGGTCTCCGGCGATACACAGATTGGCGCAGGCCTTGTGGGCGATGCCATTTCCTGGCCGCATGATTCCGGCGTAACATTTCCCGTCGCAAATCTCCCCTGCGATGCGAAATCTGCCCAGCGAAACCGCTGTCAAAGGCGGCGACGTCGCAGCACCTTCCAGAACTTTGTAATGCCCCGGCGTATCGGTGATGATGACATCGATGTCACCGCGTTTGAGCAAAACGCCGCTGACCTCCAACTGTCTTGCCTGCGAGCTTCGCGACCGTGGCGCCCATACCCTGTTTGCCACCACCTGCGATCAGCATGACATGGCCAGCCGGATATTTGGCGTGGGAAAAATATGCAGCACGGGATAGGGGAAGATTGGCGACCTGGCCGCGACCTTCAGGCCCCCGGCAAAACCGCCGCCGCCGCGTTCCTGGACGCTGTACGCGAGCGCGATGCTCAACGCGAATGCGACAGCTACCAGCACGCCAACGCCATCTTGAGACGAAACGGGCGATGCCAGCGGCGGCTTGCCATAGCCGACGAAAAATTCCCGTCCCTGCGCCGGTGCGAAGCATTGTCACGACTGCATCTCCGGAGCTTGCGGAGCACAACCGGTTCAACGCGCGTACCCGGTGGATTGGCGCTTCGGATCCAACAACATGTCGTCGCCATCGATGGCCAGATTGTATGTGTGCAGTTTTTCGGTGAATGGCGCGGGCGCACATCCATCATCCGGGCGGTATTGATAGCCATGCCACGGACAGGTCACGAGCCCATCTATAATGCAGCCCTCGCCGAGCGGCCCGTTCTGATGCGCGCAAGCATTGCTGATCGCGCTCAACTTTGCCACCGTGACGAAAGATGGCAACGTTGTCACCGTCGGGCAGGTGCACCACCATGCCGCGTCCTTCGGCGATGGCCTGGAGATTTTGGCCGCCTGCACCCAATTCCCGTCCGCGACGAATTGGCGCTGACACCGGTTTCGTCGTCGCGTCCGGTAAGCCGCCATCAGGTGCAATCCACCACAATGCCGACGCAGAATGCAACGACCAGCGCCAGAACCGGCGAGCGGCCGTCTTGTTGCATTGCGCCAAAGGCGACATGAATGACGATCGCGGCATAGGCGCGCATAGACGCTCATGTGCAGCGCCTTCCAAACTTGCGGCTGCAGGAAGTTGAGCCAGAAATCGTGGCTCGTCACAGCAAGAGCAACCAGGATAATGGCAGCGCAAACAGGCCGAACAATTCGAACGGAAAGCCGACCAGTGCGGGTGAATGATGGATTGATGCTCAGCAGCGCCACATACGGATCGATATCGCTATAGGCATAATACCAGCCCAGAACATGGCTGGCATGAATGAGCGCAACAATGCAGGTCATCACGCCGAAATGGCGGCGGTTATACAATACCGGCAGCCAGCGCCGGTCGAGCCTTGCCAGCGGTCCGATGCATAGAATGAACGTCAGCATCAGGAAGGCACAGGATCCAAAAGCGGCCATGCGACGGTGCGCAAAATCAACATCCGTACCCGCAGGCAAGGCCATCGGCGCCAGGCGTAGAAATGCGAGAATATAGACTGCGACGGCAATCAACAGGATCGCGTCGTAAACAAGTTTGTTGGTGTTCCAGATGACGGGTCTGTATTGGGCGCTCATTTCCTCGCAGCCCCCGCTGCATCCGTTTTCACCGCATCCCTGGCAATCGGGGACGGCTTCAAAACTGCCGACAGGACGAGGATCAAGGGTAGAAGAATTGCAAGAACCATCCAGATGATTTTATGCGATTTGCGGTGCGCTGGAAGCATGGATCACTTCGCCCCGCGCTCAAGCGCGATCCATCGCCAAAGTACCAGCGGCCAGATCACGACAAGCCCCGGCACGATCAGCGGACGGAACGTGTATGCGCCACGCGCGCCCGCATCGGTACGATCAAGTCCTAACAGCAAGAATGCAGCGGCAACAACAGCGCCAGCAACAGCATATGCCTTCACCAGCCAGATCAACCAGGCCGCTACAATCATCACTCCCCCCGTTGCGTCCATGCCTGCGGAAACCGCCGGCAAAATACAAATCCGCGACGGCCCGCGGTGGTACGCAGTGTAGTAAAAAAAAAGATCGAAGGGAATTCACTATTCCCTACCTTTCTGGAGTATCGCATCAGCCGCAAGGGAACTCTTGAATCACGGTTTCATGACTTGCCCCCGGTGAAGCGGAGGCTTTAGATTGATCGCGAAGATTTTTCAGGGCAATTCCCTGCCGGTCATGCAGCCAGAGGCAAGCACATGAGTTTCATCGCCATAGCAGACTGGAACACGCTCGAAGATCGCAAGCCTGCCTATGCGCTGGTGGCCAATGTCGATCTCGTCGTGATGCGCTTGGGCGATGAAGTCTCAGTCCTCTATGGCCGCTGCCTGCATCGCGGCGGCCTGCTGGCCGATGGCTATATTCGAGGCGACGATCTCATCTGCCCCCTGCACGACTGGGATTACCGCGCGGACACCGGTGTAAGCGCGTACGACAACCACGAAGTTCTGCAAAAATTTACTGCAAAGATCGAAGGCGGCAAGGTTTTGGTGGACGAAGCCGAAATTGCCGCCTGGGCGCAGGAACATCCCCAGCCCTATGATCGCGACAATTATCTTGGCCTGTATGCCGACCCCAAGGGTGATCCGGCCGAGCCATTCGTCAAACGCATTCAGACTTATGCAAAAGACGGGTTGACCAAGACCGGACATCACGGCCCGGCAGAGGCCATGGGCGTGCCACGCCAGGACTTGCCGTTGTGGGACGACATCCAGTTTGTTGTCGCACAATTGCACAAGGCGCCACTGCTCGATGACGAACCCGTCGGCACCGATGTCGTTATCGGCCCCAATGCGCAAAAGCCACTGCATCTGAAAATACCCCTGTTCGTCTCGGACATGAGTTTCGGCTCGCTGTCGGATGCCGCAAAACTGGCGCTTGCACGCGGCGCGGAAATGGCGGGCACCGGGATATGTTCGGGCGAAGGCGGAATGCTGGCGGAAGAACAACAGGAAAACTCGCGATACTTCTACGAATTGGCATCGGGCCGCTTCGGATTTTCCTGGGACAAGCTTTCAAAAGTCCAGGCTTTCCACTTCAAGGGCGGACAAGGCGCAAAAACAGGAACCGGCGGCCATTTGCCCGGCTCCAAGGTTACGGAAAAAATTGCCGCAACCCGCGGTTTGAAAGTAGGCGAGCCCGCCATTTCACCTGCACGCTTTCCGGACTGGACAAAACCTTCGCAAATCAAAACATTTGCCGATGAAGTGCGCTCGCGAACCGGCGGCATTCCCATCGGCTACAAGCTCTCCGCGCAACATGTCGAGAAGGATATCGACGCGGCGCTGGAAGTTGGATGCGATTACATTATCCTTGATGGGCGCGGCGGCGGCACTGGGTCGGCCCCGATCATTTTTCGCGACAATATTTCCGTACCGACGATTCCTGCACTTGCGCGCGCACGCCGCCATCTTGATGCAGCCCATCGCAAGGACGTGACCCTGATCGCCACAGGCGGATTGCGCACACCGGCCGACTTTGCCAAGGCCATGGCGCTGGGCGCCAGTGCAATCGCCCTGTCCAACAGCGCCTTGCAGGCAATTGGTTGTCTTGGCATGCGCGCCTGCCACACGAACGCCTGTCCGGTCGGCATCGCGACTCAAAAACCAAATCTTGTCGCGCGTCTGGAAATCCAGAAATCGGCACTACGCCTGAAAACTTTCTTCGAAAGCGCGACCGAATTGATGCAGGTGATGGCGCGCGCCTGCGGACACAGCCATCTTGATCAGTTCAACATCGATGATCTGACGACCTGGAAATACGATATGAGCCGCTTGTCCGGCGTCCGGTACGCCGGCGTGCGAGACTGAACCGGTTTTGATTGTCAGGCTGCTTGGGGGCCAGCAGGCCCTCTTGACGGACCGCTTGATTTTGGCGCTCATATCAACAAATCATGACGCGCTGAGTATAAGCCTGCGCCGGAGGAAACGACACAATGTTCGCTGACCTGAGCGAAGACCAGACTGCCTTGCGCGATGGGGCCGAACGTTTTGCCGCTGATGTTTTCGGGCCGGCGAAATTGCGCGCCCTGCGCGATACGCCCGACGGATGCGACCGCGCCAGCCTGAAGAGCACAGCGGAAAACGGCTGGCTGTCCATGCTCGTACCCGAAGAGATGAATGGAGCAGGACAGGATTTGCAGGCAGCAGCCTTTGTACTGCAGGCATTCGGCTCTGCGCTCGCCAATATTCCCGCTGCTCCTGCCATGATTGCTTTGCGCGCCGTGGCGCAGGTGCCGCACTGGCGCAATCACCCGGCCTTCGCAGACGCCATGGCCGGAAAGGCGCTTATAGTGCCTGCATTGTCAGGCGTCGGAGGAAACAAGGACGGGACAGGCACGCAAACCGAAGATGGCCTGACCACCAACCGCTCCGCAGGAGGCGCTGCATTCATCAACGGTATACGCCGTCATGTTCATGCTGGCGGATGCGCGGATTATTTTCTGGTCGAGATCGACGATATCGGCGGCAGCCTTCTTGTCCTGATGCGGGCAGATTTTCCAGGCCTGAGTGTAAAAACACGGCGCACCGTTGATGGTGGTTCCATATCCGATCTGCATTTCAACAATTGCGTATTCGGCGGCGACGACATTGTCTTCGAAAGCATTCCCTCGCGCGCCGTAGCGCAAGCAATGCGCGCAGGTCTCGAAATCCTGCTGGCTGCCGAACTGACCGGCATCATGGAAAGCGCCATCACGCAGACGCTTGAACATTTAAAGACACGCGAACAATTCGGACGCCCGCTCGGAACATTTCAGGCATTGCAATTCCGCATGGCCGACGCACACATGCAGATGTCGCTGTCACGCGCGCTGACTGCCGAATCCGCACGGTTGGCGGGCGAGAACAGCCCTTCGGTCGCAGTTACGGCATCGGCTGCATTTGCCAAGGCTGCCACAACCGCCATTTCCGTTTGCCGCACCATGATCCAGATGCATGGCGCTATGGGCTTTACCGATGAGCATGGCGCGGGCCTTTACCTCAAGCGTGCCCTTGTACTTGCCAATGCCTACGGCAGCGCGGCGGAACACCGTGGTCGTGTCGCCGCACAAACGCTTGAGCAGTCCGGCTCAGGCCCAATCCGCTTTCGTGAAGACACTCCGGCTGACGCGCGCTTCCGCATGGAAGTACGCACGTGGCTGGCAGACAATCTGCCCCAGCGTTTGCGCAACCTCCCCGTTCGTCCCTCGCCGGAAGATGCACAATGGTGGCACCGAAAATTATATGAACGCGGATGGGTTGCGCCCGGCTGGCCAAAACAATACGGCGGCATGGAAGCCTCGATTGCCGAACGCATCATTCTGATTGACGAGATGGGCAATGCAGGCGCACCGGAAATTTCCGGTCAGGCGATCGGCCATCTCGGCCCCATTCTTCAAAGGTTCGGCACGCCGGAGCAAAAGGCACGCCATTTGCCCGGCATGGTATCCGGCGATGTCTTGTGGTGTCAGGGATATTCAGAACCCTCTTCCGGATCAGACCTTGCTTCCCTGCGCACAAGAGCGGTGCGCGATGGCGATCACTTCGTCGTCAACGGCCAGAAAATTTGGACCACCTGGGCCCATCACGCAGACTGGATGTTCTGCCTCGTGCGAACAAATCCGGACGTCAAGAAACAGGCCGGTATTACATTCATCCTGATCGACATGAAAACACCCGGCATTACCCCGCGCGGAATCCGCACAATCACAGGTGAGGATGAATTCGCCGAAGTGTTCTTTGACGACGTGCGCGTCCCCGTGGAAAATGTCGTTGGAGACATCGACGCCGGCTGGACAGTCGCAACCGCATTGCTGGAACAGGAACGCCTCAACGGTTCCAACCCGCAAAAGGCGGGGCATCTGTTGGGCAAGACCAAGCGCGCTGCCTGCTATTCCGGCCTGATGAAAGATGCTGGTTTCCGGGACCGGCTTGTTCAGGCGGAAATCGACTATGTTGCCCTGTGCGCCACCTATGCGCAGATCGTCCGCACCAGTGAACGCGACATCCGCACCAATGCCGATTATGCGTTTGCCAAACTCATCGCCGCAGAATTGCAGCAGACCCTGTGTGAATTGCTGGTCGAGGCCCTCGGTCCGGAAGGAACGCTGGCAGACAGCCTCGACGTACAGGACGAACATATCTATCCGGGCCTGATCTATCTGCAGAACCGGCGCGCCACCATTTATGGCGGCACATCCGAAGTGCAACGCTTGCTGATGTCGCGGCGCGTTCTGGGATTGGGATAGACGCGCTGCCATGGAGAAGTCTGGACCTGTTGCAATTGGCGGCAACCGGCGCTTGAATGGCTTACGATAACGGGTACACGTTCAGGAGACCCCGATGCTCGACCGCACGATTGGCATACCCTCGAAAATTGCGCCCGGAGCTGGCCCCTTTGCCATAACACCACTGACATCGGGCATAGGCGTCGAGTTCCATGGCGTCGATTGTTCGGCTCCAATCGCCGATGCAATCTTCGAACAGATATTGAATGCCTGGCAGGACAATTGCGTAGCCCTGTTCCGCAACCAGAACCTGAACGAACAACAGCAGGCAGATTTTGCCTCCCGCTTCGGAAAACTCGGCAGGGTCATGCACAATCACAATGGCGGAACCGGTGTACCCGGCGTCATGTATATTTCCAACATCAGGGAAAACGGGCAGCTCATCGGTTCTTTGCCAGACGGCGAGATGTTTTTTCACCACGACCAGTGCTACATCGAAAATCCTGCCATCGCGACCATGCTATACGCAATGGAAGTACCATCGCACGGCGGAAATACGCTCTTTGCAAATCTGTTTCGTGCCTACGACACATTGCCTGAAGCTATCAAGGAGAAGATCGCTTCGCTCAAGGCCATGAACGTGTATGACTACGATACGAACGCTACCAAGCGCGGCTCTGTTATCAAGGAAGGTACACCGCATTTTGCCCATCCGCTGGTGCGTATCCATTCGGGTAACGGACGCAAGGCCGTTTACGTCAATCGCCTGATGAGCGACCACATTGTTGGTATGGACCCGAAGGAAAGCGAAGACCTGCTGAATTACCTGTTCGATCATTGCGAACAAAAGCAGTTCATCTACGAGCATATCTGGACGCCTGGGGACGTTCTTATCTGGGACAATCGCTCAAGCGCCCATGCGCGCACCGACTTCTCTGATCAGGAACGGCGTCTCATGCGACGCGTGGCAATCATCAGCGCGCATTAACCGGAAAAGTTACTCTGCCGCAGATCGTTCCTGCGCCCATTGCTTGCGAAGTGGTGCGATGATTTCCCGGCCGATGGATTGCGTCTCTTCGATATTCGGCACGAATTTGAACAACAGCAATTCGATCCCCATCTCGCGAAAGCGCCCGACCTGTTGGCGCACGTCCTGAGGCGGTGCAACGCAGCCGGATTTCATCGCCGGCCCAATTCGATTAAGCAATTTGCGTACGTCTGCATCGCTCCCGCCCGGTGTCACCAGACGCTCGGCACGGGCTTTGGCCTCCGCAACGCTCGGCCCAAAACAAACAAACGGATTATAGGCAAAGCGCACTTTGCGGCCCAATCTATCGGCACGCATTTTCACGCTGTCGATCGCGCGCTGCAAAGACTGCATCACGTCTTCTGTCGTCTCGGCTTCCTTGTCGTAGTCGACAAACCACCAGTCCGCGACTTTCGCAATCATGTCGAGCCCGCGTGGCGAACGGCTGGCAGTAAAAACCTCCGGCGGCTCGGCAGTGGCCGGTCGCAGCAAAAGCTCCGCATTGTTCACTTCGTAGAACTGGCCCTTGAACGAATAGGGAGATTGCTGCCACATGCCGCGCACGATCTCGATGAATTCTTCAGCACGAATGTATCTGTCATCATTATGCAGCATGGTATCGCCGCCATACATCGTGTGTTCTTCCACATTCCATCCGGTAATCAGATTGAGCGCCATGCGGCCGGGCGTCAGCCTGTCAAGCGAAGCTGCCATCTTCGCGATGAGCTGCGGATTCCAAAGCCCGGGATGCACCGCGATCATGCTGCGAATGGATGTGGTGAGCGATGAAATCGCGGAGCCCAGAATCCAGGCCTCCATGTCCGCGCCCAGATGGCGTTCGGCGAACAATATGATGTCGAAGCCCTGGCGTTCGGCTTCCAGCAGCACGTCTTTGGCCAATTGCCAGGCGGGATCGACCGTTCCCTCGGCCAGCGGTTTCTGGCCACCTGCAACCGAAGACAGGATTTCTGCAGAACCGACAGTGACATGCGGGACCGGTGCATAAAGTCCAAACTGCATGTCTGCTCTCCCCTGCCCGACTATTCTGCGGCCCTGGTTCGAGAACCGCGCGCGCCGCTGAGATCGCGCCAATCTGTCTGCTTGGTAACAATGCCTTCGAAGGCGCGAATGGAAGCGCGCTCGTCTGGTGAAAGATTTTCCGCCGGCGCCGGCGCACCATCCATGAACGCCTTTACAGCGGCCACCAGCCCGCGGCGAAATTCGACAACCGCCTGGTCAGAGGCTCCCAATCGCTCAAGGTCGCGATGTGCAACCGGCCCCATGGTTTCCCACATGGCAATGTCCTGATTGGGAAAGCCCGAAATGCCGGTGAAGCTGCCCAGTTTCATCGCTTTCCGATCCTGCCCGAAATCATTCGAGCGATCATTCAGCATGCGGTATTTTGAATCCAGATTGATCCCCATCTGCATGCCCGTGAACTTGCGCCAGCTTTCCTGATCGACGCCGCCGCCCTTGTCGTTCCATGCCATGATGTAAAGCACGTGGTTTTCATCATCCATCGGTACATTCATCTGGCTGACGCTATAGACATTGTTCGGCGGGATCAGGATGTGGTTTGGCGCCACGAAATGCGTGATGCGCACATATTCATGCGTTTCGGAATTCTTGATGGGCCGACGGATGGCCGCGTAATGAAAACCGTAATGTGTGGCTTCCACTTGCAGGCGTGGCGACTTGTCGGTCGAGGGCCGCTGCCAGGCGGTGCCGGTTGCAGTGGAACCGCCGACCATGGCAGGCGGCATGTCCGTGGAATGAAGACTGGATGAATGGGCGGAATCGAGCGCGCCTTCACATCCCTGCGCCCAGTTGCAATTCACCACGACCTTGAAAATGGAAACATTGGTTTCAGGCGTGGGCGCAAAGAAAGGTGGGGTGAATTCCGGCATGGTTGCCGGATCACCCATATAGGTCCAGATGAACCCGCCCCATTCGCGCACGGGATAGGCTTTGTGCTTGACCTTTTCCGCAAGTCCCGTGCCCGGTGGCTCGGAAGACATTTCCAGCGTGTTGCCGTCCACATCGAATTTCCAGCCATGATACAGGCAGCGCAATCCGCATTCTTCGTTACGCCCGTAAAACAGCGAAGCACGCCTGTGCGGACACGCTTCCTCCAGCAGGCCCGGCCGGCCGTCGCTGTCGCGGAAGGCGACAAGGTTTTCGCCCAATATCTTCACACGAACAGGATCGCAATCCGGTTCGGCGATTTCCTCACTGAGGCATGCCGCCAGCCAGTAGCGGCGCATCATCTGCCCCATTGGGGCATCTCCCACCACGCGAGTGAGAAGCTGGTTTTCCTCATGCGTAAGCATGGCGTTCCCCGGAATACTTAGGTCTCTAATCAAGACCATAGCCCTGCCGTGCCGGGCTGTCGAGAGGCGGACGTGGCATTTCCACTTTGCCAATCATTTTCCGCAGACAGCTTGCAATAAGCCTCTGCCTGACGCAAACGAGGCACGCAAGATCGGGGATTTCGGCGACAGATGGCAGCGGGCGAAAATTACAAGATGGCGGCGGTGCTGGGCTGGCCGGTGATGCATTCGCGCTCACCGCTGCTGCACAACTACTGGATGCAGACATACGGGCTGACGGGCATTTATGTGCCGATCGCGGTAAAACCCGAAGGTATCGGCCCTGCCCTTAAAGCTTTGCACCCGCTTGGCTTTTCCGGCTGCAATCTCACGATTCCACATAAGCAGAACGCTTTGCCTTTTCTCGATGACATTGATCCCGTGGCAAAGAAAATAGGTGCGGTGTCATGCGTAACCGTACGCGAAGACGGGTCTTTGCTCGGCACAAACAATGACTGGTACGGTTTCATCGAGAACATTGTTGAAGCATGCCCGGAATGGCGCGCAGATGCGGGCCCCATCGCTGTGATCGGCGCAGGCGGCGGCGCACGTGCCGTGGTGCACGGATTGGCGGAGCGTGGCGCCAGGGAAATCCGTCTGGTCAATCGCTCATTCGAACGCGCGCAGAAAATTGCAGATGAATTCGGCGGACCTATCACGCCCGTGCGCTGGGAAGATCGGACAAGCGCTCTCGCCGGATGCGCCATGGCCGTGAACGCCACAAGCCAGGGCATGCAGGGCATGGAACCGCTGGATATTGACCTCAACGAACTGCCGCGCGACGCGCTGGCCGCGGACATCATCTACATTCCGAAAGAAACGCCATTTTTAAGAGCCGCACGCGAACGCGGCAATCGCACCGTAAACGGGCTGGGGATGTTGCTGCATCAAGGCCGGCCGGCCTGGAAATTATGGTTTGGGGTGGATGTTGAAGTGACGAAGGAGTTGCGCGCAAAACTGGAAGCGACCCTTTGATTCCGTTCTTTAAACAGCGATGCATTCGCGGATGCAGCGATTGGCGCGTATGTCAAAAGACATCCCAAAACATTTATGCGTACTAGAGGAAATGCAAGCGTGTGGTAAATTTTGCCGCCACGTTGTGCCTCTCATTGAAAGACCGCCGGCGGTTACCAACGCAATAACTATGGAACAGATATGAAAGCGTCCATACATCCAAAACAGACTGAGCGGCTAGTAGCCCTTCGCGGGCTGCAAATCCTCGACACGCCCCGCGAGGCACGTTTCGACCAGATTGTGGAACTGGCCGCAGCCATTTGCGAAACGCCCATTGCAGTGATGAACCTGATCGACGAGAATCGTCAGTGGTTCAAGTCTGAAGTTGGCCTCGGCGTCCGCGAAACTCCATTGGAAACCTCTATCTGTTCGCACATCATCCTGCAGAACGATTTCACCATGGTCCCCGATACCATGAACGATCAGCGATTCTGCGACAATCCATTGTGCTTTGACGAACCAAATTTGCGCTTTTACGCAGGTGCACTTCTTATAACCGATGACGGCCTGCCGATCGGAACGCTATGCGTGCTCGACACCAAACCGCGCACATTGACCACAGTGCAGCAAAATACTTTGAAAGTGCTTGCACATCAGGTCATGGCTCAAATTCAGCTACGTGGCGATCTTGTAAGATCGGATCTTGCAAGGGCCGAGATCAATCATCGGATCAAGAACTCGCTTGCACTGATAACTTCCCTACTTAGTTTGCAGGCTTCGACGACTCCCAATGAAACCGTCAAGGCGCAATTGTCCATTGCCAGAGACCGCGTTCTGGCGGTCGCCAATCTCCACGATCATCTTCACGTATCTGGGTCGTTTGACAAGGTGGAACTCAAATCGTTTCTCGACAAAATTGCCGATAGCCTGCGTCCGCAAGCACCCAATGGCATTGCAATTGCTGTGAAAGCGGATATGGCGGAAGTTGATGCGAAGACTGCCGTCAACATCGGTATCGTCGTAAATGAGCTGGCGACCAATTGCATCAAATACGCGTTCTTGAACCAGCACACCGGAACGATCGAAATTGCGGCCACTACGCAGCCGTCCGGAATTGAAATTCGTGTGAGCGACGATGGAGCAGGTTTACCGGCGGACTTTGATCCCAAGAACAGCTCGGGTCTGGGAATGCGCGTTGCCATGGCATTGGCCGCGGCACTTGGAGCCGGTTTGAAATGGACGCGGGGAGAGAAAGGCGCGCAATTTTCTTTTTCGGTCCCCCGCAGTTAACGGCGAGAGACAACGGCCGGCAAAGTTCGAAAACTCGCGCTTATGCCGCCAGGCGCTGGAGAATGTCCTGAAGTCGCGCCGGCTTGCGGACAAGGGGTGCAACGGGCAACGTAACACCAATTTCCCGCTCGATAAGCTGTGCGGTGACATAGACAAAGGGAATGTCCAGCCTGTCCAGCAAGTGCGCAACATCCGAGCACGTCTGATTGCCGAGATTATAATCCAGCGTCGCCATGTCCGGTGGGTCGTCGGCAATCATGCGCATGGCAATATCAACGTCCGGTGCCACACCAACGACCGTCAGGCCTGCTTCTTCAAAGCCTAACATGAGGTCGAGAGCGATCAGGGGTTCGTCTTCGACAACCAGAATCCGGGAGGTCTGGGTTTTAGGCAAGGTGAAGCACATTTTCCGTAAACCTCCGCGATTTGCATAAAATGACAATGAATGCGCGCTTGCACGGTTCCCCCGGTGCAGCAATTCAGGCCCGTTTTGGTAAACAAATCCGAAATATGGCGTCGAAACGTCGCAGCTCTACTTGCCATAACCGCAAAGTCTGCCGCCCCGGCCGGCTCTGGTCCGCCCGGTCAACGCACGCTCTCGAACTGATCTGGCAAGAAGCCGGTGTCCCCTGCGAAAGCGGGATTGCTAATCCGCGAGTATTGAACTACCCGCCCAGCTTCGCCAGATAATGGTCCCAGGTCCGCTGGAACAGGCTGGCCGTCCAGAGTTTTTCAATTGCGGCCTTTTGTTCTTCCGCATCGAACACATACGGCTTGCCGATCTGCATCGCCATGTATTGGCGATAGGAGTTTTCCTCCAGATAAACCGCCAGAACGAAAGCCTCGATAATGGATTTGCCAACCGCCGCCGCGCCATGTGATTTCATGAGCACGGTCGGACGCTCGCCCATGACCTGCGCCAGCGCGTCGGCCATTTCCCGCGTGTTGATGGACGCGGGCGTATCCAGAACCGGCGCCTCGCCAGGCAACACGCCCTGGGCGAACACAGGACGATAGGCGTGGCCTGTCATTGTCAGAAACGTCGACCATTTGGGATGGGCGTGGACAATCGCGCCAATATCGGCACGGGCCCGGTAAAGTCCCGTATGAAGGTGAAATTCAAGTGGTGGCTTTGCTTTGCCTTCGATCAGATTGCCTTCCATGTCGATGGTGACAATATCTTCGACCGTCAATTTCGAACGCTGGCAATTGCCCTGATTGATGAGGATCCGGTCTTTGCCGACCCGTATCGAGCAATGACCATTGAAATCGATGATTTCGGCCTTCTCCAGCATACGAATGCAATCGACCAGCTGTTGGCGTTCTTCCATGAAGAGTGCCGCTTCGTTCATTGCACCCTGCTTGCTGTCGGACAGAATCATGTCAACACCCGTTCCCCGCTTACAGGCCAAGCGCTCCCCGCCAGGAATTGATCCGCGTAGAGGTCAGGCCAAGATAACTTCGGCTCCTATATACCAATTTTGGCAGGCAGCGAACTAGGCTGCACCGACCCTGTGCTTCCACAATTGCCAGGCCCGGTTTGCCGCGCCCTGATTGACCGCATCAGCCAGCTCGCCTTCCATTGGATCAAGCGCCGCAATGCGCCCGCCACCGCCGAGCATGGTGGCAGTCGTCTGTAGTTTTGCGTTGAACTCGGTATAGACCGCGCGAAACACCGCCAGTGGCAAACTGGGGCCCACGGCAACACTGCCGTGGGCGCGCATCAGGACGACCGGCTTGTCGCCCAGCACCCGCGCCAGCTCGACGCCCTTCTCATTGTTTCCGACCAGCATGTCCGTGGCGCCGAATTTCTCGGAAATATCGAAGACGGGCACCCCCTGGGCGATAAAAGCAGCATTGTGGAACATCGCGCGCATCGGCGTATTCACCAGACCAAAGGGTATTACCGACTGCGAATGGGAATGCACGACAGCCATCACGTCGGGACGTGCTGCAAGAATCCGCCCGTGAATGTATCGCTCGAGAAAGCCGCTCCGCCCCTTGCTTTCGCATGGCACGCTGTCGAGGGTAAATTCCATGATGTCGTCTGCTGTCACCAGGGCCGGCGCGATCGCCCGCGCCATAAGGAAGCGGTCCGGTGCATCAGGGTGCCGCAAGCTGACATGGCCAAACGCATCTACGACGCCCTGATCTGCAAGGATATGACTGGCCGCAGCCAGGTCTTCAAGCACCGAGCGGGCAACCGGACCACCAGAAGCAGGAACCGGCCCACCGCCACTACCGGCGTCCGCCGGTGTTGCCATGAACATTCCGCCACACCCCGTGCACGCACATTGAAAGAGCCGCATCTTATCTCCCCATTCGCCGGTCACATCTGCCGGCCGGTACTTTTCCTGCAGGAACATATCAAACCGCGCAGGCGACGCCATCAGCAAATATCGCCGGAGTGCGTTGAAAACATCCGGTGGCTGCATTGACCAAACAAAAACGCCCCGCCATCTCTGGCGAAGCGTCTGTCGTCCAATTTTCAGCGAATGGCCCCGTCGAAATAGTGACCGGGCGTGCCGCCTCAAAAAGCCTAGATGGCTTCTTTGAGTTCCTTTGCAGGACGGAAAGCTACCTTCTTGGAAGCCTTGATCTTGATCGCTTCGCCAGTAGCAGGATTGCGACCCATGCGAGCAGCCCGCTTGCGGACTGACAGGATGCCCAGGCCGGCAATACGAATGCGGCTGCCCTTTTTCAGGTGCTTGACGATGATGTCGATGGTCTCGCCCAGCACGGCTTCAGAGGCTTTTTTGCTCATTTCATTGGTCTCAGCGATATTCGCTGCGATATGTTTCAATGTAACAGTTGTCGTCGCTGACTTTGCAGCGGCGGCAGCCTTCTTGGGGGCCGCTTTCTTGGCCGCTACTTTCTTTGCAGGGGCTTTCTTTGCGGCAGCTTTCTTAACCATGGAGTCTCTCCGTAACGAATTAATAACACCATTAATTGTAACCCATTCCCGCTTGCGAAACACTCGAAAGCGCGAAAAAGCCCGAAAACTGGACCTTTTCGCAACCTTTCCCACATAAAATAATTGCCGCCACCAGACCAAAACACTCGGAATTGCGGGCGCACCAACGATTCGACCAGTCTCAAATTCCCGCGAATTACGGGGAGTTATGAATATTTAGGGCATTCGCTGAAAAAACTATCCAATGCAATGATGTTTCGCAAACCACTGTAAGACTTGGGTAAGCGTGCCTCCGGTAGCAATGGATCAACCAGAATATTGGATGACCAGATGCCAAGAACATTCTTCGAGACACTTTGTGTATTCCTGAAAGACCGCAAAGCCAGCGTCACAACATTCTCTGCTCTGTGCATTATCCCACTGGCTGTCAGCACCGGTGTTGCAGTGGACCTCGGTCGCACACTCAAGACCAAAGTCAAACTGCAAGCGGCGTTGGACGCAGCCGTGATTTCCGGTGTCACGCTTCCGGCAGGAACGCGCAATACCTATGCAACTTCAATGTTCGATGCGCAGTCGCGCGAGGCAGGGATAACGATCCCGGCTCCAACGTTTGTTACAAACCCCGACAAGTCTTACTCTGGAACGGTCAGCGTTTCCGTTCCTACGACGCTGATGAAGATTGTTGGTCAAAACAAGGTCGACCTGGTCATTCGCGCACGCGCGGCGGCGCCGATCGAAGACAATTCATGCATCCTGTCGTTAGGCCAGGGCATGTCTTCAGCGACAGATTCTATGACGTTCAATGGCGCATCGAATGTGGACCTTAGCGGTTGCACCCTGCGCTCAAACACGGCGATGAAATGCAACGGACACACCGGTAATGCGGATGCATCCTTTGCTGTAGGATCTGCACCGGGCTGTGCCAACCCCTAT
The DNA here is from genome assembly GCA_963700795.1 of uncultured Alphaproteobacteria bacterium. Taxonomy (GTDB): domain Bacteria; phylum Pseudomonadota; class Alphaproteobacteria; order Rhizobiales; family Beijerinckiaceae; genus Terripilifer. The sequence goes on from CAVOYX010000007.1 coordinate 162,177, forward strand.
CCGGGCTCAACCGCAATCCCCGACATCCATGCAAAGCTGGCGACCAACATCACCAAACAATGCGGCCTTGCGTCCTATAATCTGAACTGGACCGCCGGAACGCCGCCCTCTTCACCGCAGATGATTACCGTCGTCAACGGGTCGATCACTGAATATCATGTCTGCGGCACGGTTACATTGAAGGGATCAGGAACACTGCTTGGAAGTACAACTGCGGACAGCATACTGGTCGTCGAAAATGGCGATCTCGTCATGGACAAGAACGCCGATATCACATTGACCCGAACAACAATCGTGATGACCGGTTCAACCGGCACACATGCGATCGAATTTCCCAATGGTAACGGCAAGTCTGCCACCCTGCGCCTCTCTCCTGGCAAAGATACGGCAAACCCCTGGCGCGGCGTGGGCATATATCAGGACCCTGCACTGACAACGGGCGTGGATATCTCCTGGGGGCCCGGCGCCAATTTATACGCAGATGGCTTGCTTTATTTCCCCAATTCCGACGCTACCATTTCCGGCAATGCAACGAGCAACAGCTCCAATTGCACGAAGATGGTGGTCAATACACTTACCAGCAATGGCGCGGTTGATTTGAAACAAAGCGATAGCGGATGTGCGGACATCGGCCTGAAACAATACAAGCAGCCTCCCTGGTTGCTGTACTGATTTCACGCAGGAACCGCAAAGGATTACCTGCACATCAACACATAAAGAAAACCGCGGAACGCTCCAGGCGATCCGCGGTTCTTCAATTGTAACGTCGGGCCGGGTAACGCTTGCCGGAAGTGACTTGGCCCGCGTCAGCGATTGCGCAAAGCCAACGCTGCCATATTGTTCTGCACGAACGGATTGTTCGGATCCATGCCCGCAGCGCGCAGGAAGGATTGACGCGCCCGCCTGCGATCACCGCGCAGCAGGTAGGAATACCCTAGATTGTTGTGCAATGCGACGCTCTCGCCATTTAGCGTGCGAACCTGCTTGTAGGCGCGGTCCGAAAGCTTGAAGCGCCGCAGCTGATCATACGATGCAGCCAGCCCTAGCCACGCTTCCGCATTACCAGGCTCTTCCTCCACAATCCGGCGAAAGGTTTCTTCGGCCTTGCCGAAGTTGCGCTCCCGGTATTGTGCCTTGGCGAACTTCAGGTCGCGTTCACTCTTGGGCAGATTGCCTTCGAGTTTGGCCAGCGTCGCCGCATCCTGGCTGCTGGCTTGAGGAGCATTCGCAACCGGTCCGGAACCGGGGAAATTGTTGCAACCGCCAAGCGCAACCGCGCAGACCAGAACCGCCGCCTTGCTCATTGTGGACCATGTACGCATGGGCTTACCTCACTCTCTAAAAAGCTGTTTGGGATACGCTGACAACAACCGGCAGCAGCAGCACCACCAGCAATGACGGGAAAACAAAAAGTGTGAGCGGCACAACGAGCTTTGCCGGCAAGGAAAACGCTTTCTCTTCCGCCTTCATCAGCCGCTTGTTACGCATGTCGTCGGAATAGGCGCGCAGTGACTGGCTGAGGCTGGACCCCAGTTCTTCTGATTGCGCCAGCAGAGTCGCGAAGGATTTGGCTTCGTCGATACCAAGACGCTTTCCAAAGCCATCGATGGACTTCGACAAGGTCTTGCCGCTGCGGATCTCGACGTTGGTCAGTTCCAGATTGCGCGCCAGCGAAGGATAGGACGTGCGCAATTCGGCTGCAATTTTGGCAATTCCCGCCTCCATGCTGAGGCCCGCCTGCGCGCAGACAACCATCAGGTCCATGTAATCGGGAAACCCGACTGTATGCTCCATCTGTGCGCGCTCAATCTTCTTGTTCAAAATGATCGACGGCAGAAAATATCCCACCAGGGCCGCAAACGCAGAAAAGAATGCTGTCCGCTCAATCGGATCGAAACTGAAGAAAAAATAGAACACGGCACACGTGACCGCGACTGCGGTGAAAGCCAGGATGAAACGCAAGCCAAAAAATACTGCCACGGCCTGCTTTTCGTAATAACCCGCCTGAATTAGCCTGGCCCGCAATGCCTTCGCCTGCTTGCCCTCGATGTCCGATGCACCAGCCATCTCGGCCATGCTCTCGACCATGCGGGTCGCGCGCTTTGCAACCCGCGCAGTAGCGCCAAGCTGTGTGGTCGCGAATGTTCCGGGATCGGCCATCACACGGCGTTGCACATCCTGTTTGACTTTGCGCAGATGACGAACAAGGAAGAAGACGCCAGCCAGTGGCAAACCGGCCGCCGCCAGCGTCAGCAACATGGTGTTGTCGTTTACAAGCGACGATAAAATGTCCAGCAACGCGTCCATGTTTGCCCTAGAACTTGAAGTTGATCATTTTGCGCATCCACATATTGCCGATCGCCATCCACACGGCTGCGCCGCCCAGACCATACATGACCCATGGATGATGCCAGTTGGCGCCGTAGAAATCCGGCGCCATGACATTGATGATGATGAAGAGTGCTACCGGCGTCAGCGACAGGATCATCGACGATATGCGGCCTTCGGCAGACAAAGCACGAATTTTCCGGCGCATTTTTGTACGCAACCGGATGATAGCCGCCAGATTGTCGAGAATTTCCGTTAAATTGCCGCCCGATTGGGTCTGTATCGCGACTGATGTAACAAACAATGGCAGATCTTCCTGCCCGACACGCTCCTGCATGTTGCGCATCGCAGTCTCCAGATCGAGACCAAAAGTGATTTCGTCCTCGACGATGCCGAACTCCGTTCCGATGGGATCGGGCAATTCACGCGCGGCCAATTTGATCGCAGCCGGAACAGGATGTCCGGCACGCAACGAACGCACGATGATGTCGATGGCTTCGGCAAACTGATCGGTAAATTTGTTACGGCGGCGGCGGCGCATGTACATAAGCACGCCAATTGGCGCAAGAACTCCGCCGGCCAGAAGTCCTCCTGTCGCATAGAGCCAGCCACCTGCAAAAAAGCCACCGACGGCAAATGCACACCCCGCACCGGCTGCGCCAGCGCCAATTTTCCAGATGCCGATCGTCAGTCCCGATTGCAGAATGAGACGGTTGATCCATTGCGCGGGCAGCCGATAGGCTCCCGCTGCCGTCAAACCACGATCGCGGCGCAAATCGACCACAGCCTTGATACGATCGGGCTGCGATTCAAGTCGCGATAGTCGCTGGTTGACCTGCTTGCGATACATGGTTGACGTGACAGTAAGTGAATAGATCGCATCCACTGCGGCAATAACAGCACCGAAGAGGCAGATGTAGAAAATCCAGATACTGTCGAGGTTCTCGAACACGGTTCGCTCACAAAGGCTTTGAGGGATCGAAATGCGACGCAGGCAACTTGATTCCCATCGAGGTCAGTTCCTGCAGGAAGCGCGGCCGCATGCCGGTAGCTTCAAAATGACCGATGATCTTGTTGTCGGCGTCGAGCCCGGAACGGACATACCGGAAAATCTCCTGCATCTGCACGATATCGCCTTCCATGCCGGTGATTTCTGCAACGCTCGTGACCCGGCGTGATCCGTCGCTGAGACGCGACAATTGTACGACCACCTGAATGGCCACCGCGATTTGCGAACGGATGGATTGCTGGCTCATGGGCAGGCCGGCCATGCCGATCATCTGCTCCAGGCGGGAAACCGCCTCGCGTGGCGAGTTCGCATGAATGGTCGCCATCGAGCCTTCGTGGCCGGTGTTCATGGCTTGCAACATGTCGAAGGCTTCTTCGCCACGGCACTCGCCCAGGATGATGCGTTCAGGACGCATACGCAGGGCGTTCTTGACCAGGTCGCGCTGGCGGATTTCGCCCTTGCCTTCCATGTTGGGAGGTCGCGTTTCCATGCGCGCCACATGGCGCTGCTGCAATTGCAAGTTCCGCAGCATCCTCAATGGTAATCAGGCGTTCCTTGTCGGAAATGAAAGCCGACAACGCGTTCAGCATCGTAGTCTTGCCGGAACCGGTACCACCCGAGACGATTGTCGTAATGCGTCCGGCCACTGCCGCGGCCAGCACTTCGGCCATTTGCGGCCGCAGGGCGCCCACTTCGACCAGCTTGTCCAGGCCCAACGGTTTTTTCGAAAATTTGCGGATCGAAACGAGCGGGCCGTCAACGGCGATCGGCCGCACTGCTACGTTGACGCGGGAGCCGTCGAGAAGGCGCGCGTCGCAAAGTGGCTGCGATTCATCAACGCGGCGGCCGACGGCCGACACGATACGGTTGACGATGCGCAGGAGATGAGCTTCGTCGCGAAACTGCACGTGCGCGGCTCCAATTGACCCTTTCGTTCCACGAACACGCATTCGTGCCCGTTGATCAGGATATCGGCTATCGACGGATCTCTCAGCAAGGGTTCAAGCGGACCAAGGCCAATCATTTCGTCGATAATTTCGTCGACAAACTTGTCGAGCTCACGCGCTGTCAGCGCCAAACGCTCTTCTACCACATAGGCGGAAACGACCTGCGCAATCTGCGGCTTTATTTCCTCGACAGGCAGCCGGTCCATCGCTGACAGATTCATGTCTTCCAGCAGCTTGTGATGAAGTCGCACTTTTGCGTCCAGCCATTTGCGAGCTGCAGGTGAATTTGCATCGCGCGCTGGCTCTTCCGTTCGCGGTTGCGCCGCAGGCTTGGGGGCGCTGGCTTCCTGCATGGCTTGCGCCATGCCTGCCAGTAGCGCGGCTTCATCCACCGGCTGGCTGTCAACTGGAGAAGCTGCCGCAGCATCGGCCATTGGAGGTGGCGGCGGCAAGGACTGCGCCTTGCCATCCTGCGTTGGCGGTGGCGGTACGGAAAACCCCGCTGCACTTTGCAGCTTTGTCCGCATCGCTGTAAACCTGCCTGCCATGGTCAGCCCCGTCCTTATTGATGTTACGCGAAGATGATCCGTCGCAGATCTTCCGTTACGCTATTGCCCTGTTTCACAACTTCCAGCGGTACACCGCGATCGATAGCCTCGCGCACGACCGGATAATTGTTGGAAATACCGCCTGCAAACGAGCCTTCCAGAGCACGTTCGACATCGGCCCGGCGCAAACCGCCTCCAAAGAGCGTCTGCTTCTCGATCCGGTTTACGATGACCTTCGGTATGACTTCCTGATTGAGGCGATCCTGAATGCGTTTGACCATGCGCCGCGCACAGCGCAGACCAGGCACAGTCATGTCCGTGACGACATACACGCGGTCCGATCCACGCAAGATATCGTCGGTCCAATGCTGCCAGGTGCGTGGCAAGTCGATAATGACAAACTGGTAGCGGCTGGCCGCAATATCCAGAACGCGCAGGACGGATTCAGTCGATAACGCAATTTCCTCGCCCGGATGCGCCGGAGCAGCAAGCAGGGAAAGGCCGGATGAATGTTTGGTGGTCATGATGTCCAGCATCTGGACGTCAAGAAGTTCTCGCCTTGCATTCCTATTTCATGCAGGTCCACACGCGGTTCGACATCCAGATATGCGGCGCAGGCATCGTTCTGGAAATCGAGATCGACCAGACAAACACCGCGCCCGGTATCGGCATTGGCACGAACGAGTTGCATTGCGGTTTCGACTGCCATTGTGGTATTGCCGACACCCCCCTGAGCTGCCGTAAACGTGATGATTTCGGAAGGTTGCGCGCCTCCCTGATCGCTCAGCGTCTTCATGCATGCCTGGTAGACTTCGGATGGCTGAACGGGTTTGCGAAGGAAATCGCTCACGCGAATTTGCAGGAACCAGCGCCCGACCGCATCGTCGAACGATTCAGTGATAACAATGACCGGCGTCTCGCTGCCAAGCCGCCCCATGAGCGATTGCAAACCGACGAGTTCATCGCGGTTGCGCGCATCCAGATCCGCCACAACGACTGCCGCGCCCGCCAATGCCGGAGAACTGGCTGCATCAATGACGTTGGACGCTACCGCTTCGATCCGCACGTGGCGGGAAACGGAGGTTTGCCCAAAAGCCTGGGCAAAACCCTTGTCGCGGGAGATCAGTACGATTTTCTTGTCAAAGCTTGTCATTTTTTCAAACACTATTGTCCTGCGCCGGTTTGTCCGACCCCACCAAGCATCGTTCCTCCGGGCGCACCGGGAGCTCCATTGCCTGAATTCTGCGGTTGCTGGCCCTTGCGGTATGCGTCCATTGCCGCTTCTGCACGAGAGCCCGGTGTTCTGATGTCTGTTCTGAAGGCGTGCCTTGCCCAGGGATCAACCATGTGTACCGCGGCATTATGCGCTTTGGCGTCGCCCGCACCGAAACTCACTGAGTCACGGCGCGCAAGATACTCGCTGCAACCTGCCGTCGCCCCGGTCATGGTCGCAAGCAGCGCAATTGCAGCAAGGCGTTTGAGTTGATTGCGCTTCATGTCAACGGCTCCCTGAAAGATCGAGAATATGACCGGCAAAAGTCCGGGTCGGTTTTCCCTTTGAGCCGCGCGCTTGAGATTTTGTGACCTCTTGCCGGCCGAGTAGAAAGCGATCGACGTCGTTGGCAGGACGCGTTGTATCCAGCGGCGTACGCAGACGTTCGTTCGGCGCGCTCGGACGCACGATACGCGGCGTGATGATGATTGCCAGATCGGTTTCTTTTCGCTCGAAGGCGGCGCTGCGGAACAATGTTCCCAATACCGGGACGTTTCCGATCCACGGCAATTGCTTGGCATTGTCTGACGATTCAGACTGCAACAGACCGGCAATCGCAAAGCTCTGACCGTCACGCAACTGCACCGTCGTATCCGCACGGCGTGTAATCACGCTCGGGATTGGAACGCCGCCTATGGCAACACCATTGGTGTAGGTGATCTGGCTGACTTCCGGTTCAATCTTGAGGTTGATGAGGCCGCCGGACAAAACGGTCGGCGTAAAGATCAGGCCAACACCGAACTTCTTGAATTGAACGGTTTGCGTCTGGCCAGGCCCCGCGACCGGGAACGGAAACTCACCACCAGCCAGGAAGCTTGCTTTCTGACCGGACAGTGCGACCAGATTGGGTTCGGCCAGGCGGCGGCCCAGACCCTTTTGTTCAAGGGCGTTGATTAGCACGTCCACACTTGTGCCGCCGCGCAATATATTGCCGACCAGCGCACCAAACGGGACCTGCCCGCTCAATGTTGATCCTGTTATCGCCGCGCCAGTCATCGCACTGACCCGTTTGCCGACAACCTTCCAGTCAACGCCCAGTTCACGTCCGGCATTGCGCGAGGCTTCGATGAAGCGCACTTCCAGCATGACCTGTTGCGGTTGGGCAACTTCCAGCGAGTTGATCGCCTTGGGATCGAACTGGTGCGCGAACAACATTGCGCGATCAACGGTCGGAGCATCGGCCACAGAACCGGAAAGTTCGATACGGCCATTCAGGGACGAGACCTTGATGCGCGCATGCGGCATGCGTCGATTGAGTTCACGTTGCAACTTGTTCAGATTGAACCCAACCTCAACTTCGACATTGCCGATAAGGCGCCGCTGCGGGTCATAGGCAGAGACTGTTGTCGTGCCCATCTTTTTACCGTGAACATAGAAGCTCTGATTGGTAAGCGGCATCACATCTGCAACCGAAGGGTCGCCGACCACAAGATCAACAAATAAATCCGGGGTGCGCAACGTTTGCGTGTTGCCCACAGCTACCTTGATGCCGCCGCCCGCTTCAGGCCCGCTGAGATGAACCAGCTGGCCTTTCTCTTGCGCAACGGCGCGCGTCAGCGGCCATGAAAACAGGGTCGCTGCTGCTGCAGCTGTAATGAGCGCCAGCATGGCTTTTCTAAGAAAAGGCGCGTCATTACCTTTGCGCGCCAGTGTCTGCGCACGTGTTGCCTCAACCATCTTGAATCCCCTGTAGCCCCTGATCATTCCTATCGACGATGCGCCGGAACGCTGTATTCCTTGCGTTCTGTTGCGCGCGTCACGGTTACTGTCACTGTAGAATTGTCGATCACCGGTTCCGGCGCCCTAACAACGGCCTGTTCGCGCGGCTGGACGGGTGTGTTCGCCAATTGCATGCTGGTCACGCGCTTGCCCGGTTCCACACCCGCTTCGCCAATCGGACGAAGAACCATCGTCAGAGTGCCGACTTTCTGCGCAACGATCAGCCGTTGTGCCTGATCGGTTGTAACTTCCAGCGTAACCGCGCGCGCGATCGCAGGCTTGTCGAGCCTGTCGTCTGCCTTCTGGTCGATGGCAAGAACACGCAGGTTCTGCAGAATGTTGTCGGCAAACGCTTCCTTGTCCTTGACCGCGCGGGTCAGAAGAATGTCGACCCGGTCACCCGGCAGTACGAACCCTGCAACACCCACCACGTCGTCGACGCGAACTGTCACCGCCTTCATGCCATTTTCGATGAGCGCGGCAAGATTGGCCTTTTGTCCCGGCCCAGTCATCTTTGTGGCAAGCACCGGCTCGTTATTCTCGATTGCCGCGAGCGCCACACGCCTGCCCTCTTCCTTGAAGATGTCCGTAACCTTGGAATATGAGCCAGGCGGAAGGTCACCTGCAGGCCAGGCAATTTCCTTTAGTTCTGCAGGACGAATATCGGAGCCGAACCGCAGCGGCTTGGCCGCCACCACTATCGTGGAAAATGCAATCGGCTTCACGGCTTTGTCTGTCTGCAGAGATGCCAGCCTGGCATTCATCTGCCGGTCCATCCAGCTTCTGCCACTTTGAACCGCTGCGACGCCAAGTACGAGCGAAAGCGGAATGAGGATCGAAACTTTTAATCGCATGACACCACCTTGATTTTTTCGACTATCGGTGGCGCAGGTCTAAAAAGTAGATAATGTTTGCTGCTTCAAAAGGTTGATTTCAATTTACCCTTTACGTAGCGTAAAGTTTTTTCGTTTTGTCCGTTAACCGAAGTTTCCGGAAAGTTACTGGAATACCTCACACATTATTTTTTTCCCTCTCAGTCGATTTATGCCTTTCCGGCATGATGCCTGCAGTCACCGCTTACCAGAACATCAAGAGCGGATCGGCAAAAAACAAAAGTTGCAGGGGCTGTAAAATGACATTTTCTTCGCGCGTTATCTGCGATCCGCCGCCGCCAAGCACGCGCATGGTTCGCACTCTGGGCGCTGCCCTGTGGGTTCTGCCGGTTGCCATTTCATTCGCCTGCCTGGCAAGCGCACCGTCCAAGACCGGGGCAAAGATTGCAGCGATGTTCAAGCCAGCTCCGCAAAGCGCCATTCTGGCCAGCGCCGTTATGGAGCCCGCACGCACGATCGAGCCGGAGCGTTTCGCCAAGGTCGCATCGACCACCTACCGCCGCACATTGCTGGATGTGCGCCCGCGCAACGAGCCGAAATTCCCGATGCTTCTGTCCTTCTCGCCGCCCAGAAACGATCAACAAGTCCTTGCAGCACAGGGATCTGGCGAAAAATCGAAAATGAAAGTGGCTGCATCTGCCGGGCCGCAGCCTGCAGCCTCTGTGGATACCATGCCGATTGCCAGCTTTGGCGCATCATCCGGCAGGGTTCCAGCCGCACGGCTGGTTCAGACACGTGTCCTGCAAGACGCCCGCGCGATCGCCCCTAACGCCATCATGGCTGACGGACTTTATGTCATTATCGCTGGTATCCAGCCACCGAAAGAAGGCGCGACCTGCCGCCGCCTCGACGGTGTCCTGGAAGATTGCCGCGTGCGCGCCAAGGCACGCCTGTCCGTGCTCATCATGGATCGCCGGTTGACCTGTAAATTGTCAGTAGCTCTGGAGAACGAAGTGCGGGTCGGTCAATGCTATGCAGACAAGATTGACATCGCCGGCGATCTCCTGCGCCAGGGTCTGGCCAACCGTTCGACCGCGGGAATCATGAAGACGACGCTGTAGCCGATTTCGCACCAAAGTTAATTTCGCAAGCCAATTTGACCGCCGGGCCTCGTGTCCGGCGGTAATGTTTTGTTAGTCACGTTCTTCTTTCAGCACGAAGATGGCGCAACTCCTGCGTCCACAAACAGGCGTACGCGCTGGATCTTGCCTCCGGACGCCGGCCACTTTTCATTCGCAGTCGATCATCTGCTCGATGAGGCGCCGTGCGCGCATGGACCCTGCATCAATGTTGAGGTGCCGCAATGGCATTTCCGGACGCAGAGCAATGGCCCGCTGCTGGGCCTCCAGAACGATCTGGTCTTCGACGAATATCCTGGCATTGGCTTCGCGCAATTGGGTTGTCAGACTTTGATCGCCCAGTTTGTAATTGCGCACCAGCGACCAGAAATACATGCAGCTTGTATCCGTTTCGGGCGTGATGGAATTCAACACCCGTCCGTTGACTCCCTGGGAGCGATCCCCGGCAAGCGCCCCGGTGCCGGTTGGCGCAACCCCTACATCCAGCACAATCGTGCACGGTGGCTCGAAATCGATTATTTGCCACCGGTCCACATTGCCGGGCTTGCCAAGTTGCGCGCGCCAGAATGGCGGTGCATCAATATCCTGCATGACGCGTTGCACGCGCACCATCCGTTCGTCATGGCTGGTTTCCAAAGGCGTTTCGGCAACGGCGGGATTTCCGATACTCGTTGCATGGACGAATGTCTCGTGGGTGAGATCCATCAGGTTATCGATAAACAGGCGGTAATCGCATTTGGCGAACATCGTCTTGCCATCCCCGGCCCAGGCCGGATCGTCATTCCAGTGCAAGTCCGGAACAAGTGCAGGATCGGCTTTTTCCGGATCACCCGGCCAAACGAACACGAAGCGGAATTTTTCCAGCGTTGGAAAAAACCGCACGCGCGCATTGGGGCTGATGGAATCCTGTGAGGGCATGAATGTGCAGGCGCCTTTGCCATCGAAACGCAGGCCGTGATAGGGGCACTCGATCTCGTCTCCGACAATTTTCCCCAGTGAAAGCGGCGCGAGCCGGTGCCAGCATGCATCATCGACTGCAGCAATCTGCCCGTCTGCTTTTCGCCACATGGCCATGGGGTTATTGCAAACAGTGCGCGCCAGAATTTCGCGACGGCCCACTTCGTGGCTCCATGCGGCAATATACCAGGCGTTGAGTGGAAAGGTCTTCGTTTTCGTCATTACAAGTCCATCTCCCTTGTCCAGTTTTACAGGCACGCCCGACGACATCCTTGCACTGGATCAAACCACACTGCCCCAGACCTTTTGAGCAACCTGCACGATCCGCTCCAGTTTGCGCCATTGATCGTCCTCGCTCAGCTTGTTGCCTTCCGTCGAGCTGGCAAAGCCACATTGCGGACTGAGCCCCAATTGTTCAACCGGGCAAAAACGGGCCGCTTCTTCAATGCGCCGCACGAGATAGTCCTCGCTCTCAAGCTCCGGATGTTTGCTCGTGACGATACCCAGCACGACCCGCTTGCCTTTGGGCACAAATCGCAACGGCTCGAAACCGCCTGCCCGGTCGCTGTCGTATTCCAGCAGAAAAATGTCCGCGTCTATTTCATTGAACAGCTTTTCCGCGACGGGGTCATACCCGCCTTCGGCCACCCAGCTCGAACGCCGGTTGCCCCGGCACAGGTGAACACCAATGCTCATGCCGGCTGGCCGATGCGCAACGCTCGCATTGATTAGGCTGGTGTAAATTGCCGCCAGATCGTCCGGATCGTCCCCGCGCGCGCGCAACGCAGCAACCATCCTGGGGTCGCAAAAGAAGGTAAAGTGCACCTCATCCAACTGCACATACCGGCACCCGGCTGCACCCAAAGCGGCAATCTCGGCAGCATAGGCTGCGCCCAGATCCGCGAAAAATTCCTCCATCTCCGGATAAACAGTTTGATCAACAGCAGCACGGCCTCCCCGGTAATGGGCAAAACTGGGAGATGGAAGCGTAACCTTGGGGCTGGCCTTTGTATTGGCGGCCAGAAACCGGAAATCGTCGTCACAAATCGGCCCCTGATGGCGGATTTTCGCCGTGGTCCGGAAAACAGCAGGCGATTCCCCCTCGCTTCCGCCTGATTGGAACGGCTGATAAAATTGCATTGAATCCCAGGCTATGCCGCCGATCCGGTTCAGAAAATCGATGTGAAACGCCTCCCGGCGCATGTCGCCATCGGTTACCACGGGAAAGCCGGCCTGCTCCTGCCGCCCGATGACGCGCCGGATCTCTGCATCCTCAACAGCGCGGAGTTCGCCTGCCCCAATTTTCTGCGCCTGGAATCGCTGTCTTGCCTCCAGAAGAAGTGGCGATCGTTTCAGACTTCCCACATGATCGGCCCGAAAAGCGGGCCGCCCATCATTCACTGGCATGGCATTTCACTCCCCAGAAATGTTTTCAGTCCTCAACAAACCAGCCGTAACCCTTCGCGCTGCGGGGCTTTCAATTGGCGGGACAAGTCTACGCTCAGGTCCCGGCGAAGGCTATCGGCGCCGGCGGGTCTGGCCCCCACTTCCGATGGACCGGGACAAATGCCCGCTTTCGGGACAGAAACCACATTCACGCGCTTGCATTTTCTCCTCGCGGATGGTCTTTGCAACCAGATAAAAACAAGGGCCGGAAATGAATATTGTAGGCATTGATATCGGAGGAACCTTCACCGATCTGGTCGGCTGTATTGACGGCAAGATCGTCACCTCCAAGAGTTCCACAACGCCAGCCGATCCGACCCGAGGTGTCGCGGACACGTTGCGTTTGGCAGAGTGTTCCTTGCCGGCCATCGCCGAAGTGCTGCACGGCTCGACCACAGCCATCAATACAGTGCTGGAACGCAAAGGTGCGAAAACCGCCCTCATCACCACGCGCGGATTTCGTGATGTGTATGCGATCGGGCGCGGCAACCGCATCGAGGCATTCAATCTGTTCTTTCATCGGCCAAAACCGTTGGTGCCGCGAAACCTTACATTCGAGATAACCGAGCGCATCAACCATCGCGGCGAAATACTCACGACAATCGATACCGCCGGAATTGAAGAACTCGCCGGACAATTGAAAGCTCTGGGCGTGGAAGCCATCGCCATATGCTTTCTCCACTCCTACGCCAATCCGGAACACGAACGCATTGCCGGCGAAATATTGCGCAAGGCAAACCCTGGCGTGTTCGTGACGTTGAGCCATGAGATCCTGCGTGAATTTCGCGAATACGAGCGTACGTCAACCACCGTGTTGAATGCCTATGTCGGCCCGCGCCTCAGCAACTACCTCGGAACACTGGAAGATTATCTGCGCAGCGACAAATTCGCCGGCAAGGTGCACATCATGCGTTCCAACGGCGGCGTGATGTCGTTGGATCAGGCAAAGACCCAGCCTGTTTCCATGATGGAATCCGGCCCGGTCGCAGGCATGATCGGTGCCGGGCGTCTGGCCAAACACCTGGGGCTTGAACGATGCATTGGCTTTGACATGGGCGGCACAACCGCAAAATCGAGCCTGATTACCCGCGGCGAGCCAGCCATCGAGGAAGGCTATGTCATTGGTGAACATGCGTCCGGCCAGCCGATGCAATTGCCTGTCGTCGATATTGTCGAAGTCGGAAATGGCGGCGGCTCGATAGCCTGGGTTGACGATACCGGTGGCCTGCATGTCGGCCCCAGGAGCGCTGGCGCCGATCCGGGCCCGGCCTGTTACGGCAAGGGCTCCGAAGATCCTGTTGTCACGGATGCTGACCTTGTCCTGGGACGTATCAATGGTGGCCGGTTTCTCGGCGGCAACATGGGTCTGGATGTCGAAGCGGCCAAGCACGCCATCGACAAGAAAGTCTCCGGCCCTTTGAAAATGTCCGTGGCAGAAGGCGCATTCGGCATCGCAACGATTTCCGACACGAACATGTCCCTGTCCGTGCGCGCCGTATCGGTCAACAAGGGTGTCGATCCGCGCGAGACGGCGATGATCGCATTCGGCGGCGCCGGCCCATTGCATGCCGTGTCCATCGCACGCCAGATATTCATTCCGCGCGTTGTCATCCCGAAATTGCCCGGCACGTTCTCTGCATTGGGGATGCTGATGGCCTCCTGGCGTCAGGACTTTGTGCGCACGCTCGTCGGCCGTCTCGGACAACTCGATGCAAATCTAGTCAAGCAGGTGTTCGACGAATTGGGATCGTCCGGCAAGGACCAGATGCAACGCGACGACATCTCCAGCAGCATTGCCGACTTCCGCTTTTTCGCAGACCTGCGCTATGTCGGGCAGGAACATGCATTGGCGATACCGGTGACAGGCCCAGAAATGTTGACCGGGGACACCACCCAAGTGCGCGAGGCATTCAACGTCGAACATGATTTGCGTTATGGCCAGTCGGCACTGGAAGAGCAGATGGAAATCGTCAACCTGCGTCTGGTGGTAACGGCTGCTCGAGAAGACACAATCGCCGAGGAATGGCTGACCCAGGACTGGGCCCCTGAAAGCGATGCTCCTGAAACAAGTCGCGACGTCATCTATGATGATCCTTCAAAGCCCGTGAAAGCGCCGTGTCCTGTGGCGCCCGGCCATGCCGGCAGGCTTCACACTCACAGGACCGGCGGTTATCGAAGAACCAAATTCCACGATCCTCATTCATCCAGGTGACACGGTGACGGTGACGAAAGCCGGCCACCTGATCATCGATCTGGCAAACTGAAGGTGCAGGCATGAGCAACACAGCCGAAGCCCATCCCATTACCGTCGAAGTCGTTCGCAATTCCATCGTCGCCTATGCCGACGAAATGGCCAATGCGCTGTGCAAGGCTGCCTACAACATGATGATCTATGAGGTGCGCGATTTCTGCTGCGGCCTGATCGATACAAGCGGCCGGATGATTTCACAAAATCGCGGCGGCCTGCCCATTTTCCTTGCCGACCTCGGCATCGCAGTTGAAGACGGCATCAAGCGCTATGGGTTGAATGGCTTCAAACCCGGCGACATCATGATCATGAATCACGGCGAAGTTTGCGGACAGCACCTCAACAATGTTGTCATCTATGCGCCATGCTTTTTTGAAGGCGAGATTGTCGGATTTGCCGCCAGCAGAGCCCATTGGGTCGATATCGGTGGCATGCGCATCGGCTTTGGCTCTTCGGCAACAACGGAAATCTTCGCCGAAGGCATCCAGATGCGTTCGCTGAAAATCTACGAGGAAGGCAAGCGCAACGAAACGCTCTGGCAGATCATCAACGACAACATTCGCTTTCCCGGAGGCAGCTCTCGGCGACATGCGCGCGCAGATCGCTTGCTGCCAGCTTGGCGCGCGCCGCTACGCCGAATTGCTCGGACGCTACGGCCGCGCAACTGTGGAAACCTGCATTGATCGCGTATGGGAGCAGGCCGACAAGGCTGTTCGAAATGTCATTCGTGAAATTCCGGACGGCACCTACACCGCCGAAAGCGTCATGGACAACGACGGCCGCAATCTCGACCAGCCAATCCGCATCAAGGTGACTGTCACGGTTGCTGGCGAAAAATTCTCCGTCGATTTTTCTGAAATGAACCCGCAAACTGCCAGCCCGCTGAACTCCGGCGTTTCCGGCGGCATTGCCGCCGCACGCGTCGCCTTCAAGGCGCTGACATCACCCGATCTGGATGTGAACGAAGGCTGCTTTCCGTTCGCTCGATGTCATCATTCCCGAGGGCACTATTGTCAGCGCCAAACCCGGCGCCGCCATCGGCCTGTGGTCGATCTGTCTGCCGACAACCATCGACACAATCCTGAAGGCGCTGGCCCCCGCCCTGCCGCACATGGTGCCTGCCGCACACAAGGGCGATATGGGCGGCTGCTCGTTCTACGGGTTCCGTGAAGACGGCAGCCGCTTTCTTCTGCTGAACATTTTCGGCGGCGGATGGGGCGGGCGACCCATGGAAGACGGTGAAGACGCAAGCGTCTCCGTGTGCCAGGGCGATGTGCGAAACTCGCCGGTCGAGTTGCAGGAAATCCGTTATCCGATTCTGGTCGAGGAGCATGCCTTGCGCGAGGATTCCGGCGGCGCTGGAAAATATCGCGGCGGGCTCGGCGTCAATATCTCCTATCACGTGCTCGTCCCGTGCAAGGTGACGATCAACAATGAACGCACCCGCATGCCGCCCTGGGGCGTGCATGGCGGCACTGAAGCTGCACATAATTATTCGATCATAAAATTCGCTGACGGCCAGTCGCGCGAAGTCAAGAAGGGCACGGAAATCCAGCTTCACAAGGGCGACGTGGTGCATTTCTCCACGGCTGGTGGCGGCGGATACGGCAAGCCCTCCGAACGTCCGCGCAAGGACGTCGCCAATGATCTGGCGCAAGGTTACATTTCGCCTGAAACCGCGAAAAAATATTACGCTTACACGGCACAGGCCGCAGAATAGGGAGCCGCCAATGGCCAGCACGATGCAAAAGGCCCGCACGGACGCATTGCGCGAAGCCATGGCTCGCGAAAAAGTCGATGTGCTGGTGCTGATGGGCAATAACTGGCACGCAGACTATCTGCGCTACGGCACAGACTACGGCATACAGGAGGGCCAAGGTATCGCCCTCATCCGCGCCGACGGCTCGACGACTTTATTGCTGGACGATGCCGGCCGAATGTGAACGCGCACGCGGAGAGACCGAAGAAATAGAAGTGGTCCACGCACCGCAGCTGGTGAAGGAAGCACGCGAACGCATTGCACGATCCGGAAATCGCAGCATTGCAGCCTCGCCGATGCATCTGCTGCCCTTCGGCCTGTTGAAACTGGAAGAACAGGATCTGCATATCGCCGACGGCGCGCCGGTCGTCGAGAAATTGCTGATGACCAAGATGGAGATCGAGCTGGACTGCATCCGCAAGGCATCAAAACTCGCAGACGAAGGTTATGTCATTTTCCGCGATGCTGCCCGTCCAGGCCGCAAGGATTATGAACTGGTTGCGGAAATAGAAGCGTTCTTTCGGTCCAAAGGCATCGCAGAAAATTTCATGATCATTGGCGTGGGCGGCAAGGAAGTGCGCGGCATGGCGCCTCCCGGCGGCAAGGTGATGAAACAGGGCGATCTGGTCACGACCGAGCTTTCGCCCTGCATTAATGGATATTATGCGCAGGTCTGCCGTACGCTGGTCGTCGGCGAGGCCAGCGACACACAGAAGAAAGCTTTTGCCGTCTACCAGGAAGCGCTCGACGAAGGCATCAGGACCGTCAAGGCTGGCGTTACCGCCGCCGATGTCGCCCGCGCCGAAAATGATGTGTTTCGCAAATATGGTCTTGGTCAATACACAACCAGCGAATACACCCGCGTGCGCGGTCACGGCATGGGCCTGTTTCTCGACCAGAAGCCGCAAATTCTCGAAGACGTGGACATTCCCCTTGTCGACGGAATGACCATGATCGTACACCCCAACACCTATCATCCCGATGCCGGCTACATGGTGCTCGGCGATGCGCTTGTGGTGCGCAATGGCGGGCATGAATTGCTATGCAGCCTGCCCCGCGATCTCTTCTCCGTAACAGCGAACTGAGGTTGTCATGCGCCGTGGTTTAATGGCCTGGGATGCCAGTGAAGTTCCCGTTGCGACGATTGAAGCCCGTCAGCAAAAATTGCGTGCTGCCATGGCGGCGCAAGGGCTGGATGCCTTTATCGCCTATACCAACATCGCGCGCCCCGCGGCTGTTAGCTGGATGTCCGGCTTTACGCCCTATTGGTCTGAAGGTCTGTATTGCCTGCCAGCCAACGGTACACCGGTCTTTGCAACAGCCTTGTCCAAACGCGTGGCGGAATGGATCACCACAGTCATGGCCGTCGGCGAAGTTGCGCCGACCCCTGCCCCTGGCGTCGTGATCGGCAAGAAACTCGCTGAAACAGGCGCAAAAAAAATCGGCATTCTCGAACTTGACGACCTGCCGGCCAAACAGGCGACTGCGTTGATGCAGAATGCTCCTGGTGCAGAATTTGTTGACGCCAGTGCCCTGTTCACGCCGATCCGCGCCAGCGCCGATGAGGCCGAGTGGACGCTTTTCAGGAAAGCGGCTGCAATGGCGCAAGCAGCCCTCGCTGCAGCGAATTTTGATGCAACAAACGTTCAGGATCTGATTGCACCAATAGAAAAACATGCAAGGCTCGCAGGCGCGGAGGAAATCTTCATCAACATCGTGCCCAACCTTGAAGAGGGCTCGCATTTCCGTCGCACCGACACCGCAGATGTTATCAGCGATCGTTATGCCTTGCGCATTTCACTCGCCTACAAGGCGGCCTGGGTGCGCCTGACGCGCTCTTTCGCGCAATCGGCCAATGGCGCTACAGACTTCGGTCGCCTGCAACAAATGTTTGACGATTACGAGCCGCAGCCGGGCCAGAGCATCCACAGGATGCTCAACCAGATATTCGCAGATAACGGCGCCACCCTGACGGACTGGTCGGTTGAGCAGCCCCAGGGCGGATACCCATTGGCGATCACTGCCGGACGCGATGTCGACAATAAATGGCAGGCGACCGCGCCAGCCATCATCAATGTCAAAGTCGAAACATCTGGCGGTTACTGGTTGGCAGCCCGGCCCATCCTCTAGTCCCGCCGCCGCTCAGCCTCTTCCGGCATGACCGGCGTTTCGATTCCACTTTTCTTGTGTTCGCCTTTGCGCCGCGCGGCGAGGTTCAACACCTCCACGATAATCGCGAACGCAATCGCAGAGTACACGAAGCCTTTTGGCACGTGATAGCCGAAGCCATCTGCAACAAGCACCATGCCGATCAGCAGCAGGAACGACAGCGCCAGCATCTTGACCGTCGGATGCCGGTTGATGAATTGCGACACAGGACCGTTTGCAACCAGCATCACAATGACAGCGACAATGATTGCAGCCGCCATCACACCAAAATTATCGGACATGCCCACTGCGGTAATGACACTATCGAGAGAAAACACGATATCGAGCATTACAATCGAGGTAAGAGCGGCTGCCAGTGTCGTTTTGACAGCAGTACCTACTGACAGGCCCTCTTCTTCGCCTTCGATCAGCGCGTGAATTTCGCTCGTTCCCTTGTATAGAAGGAACAAACCGCCACCGATGAGGATAATATCGCGCCAGGAAATATCCTGACCAAGTATGCTAAACAGCGGCTGCTTGAGGCTGACGATCCAGGCGACCGAACCCAGCAAGGCAAGACGCATTATAAGCGCAAGGGAAAGCCCCAACCGCCGCGCCATCGCGCGCTGTTCGACCGGCAGGCGTTCTGCAGTTATCGAGATGAAGATCAGATTGTCGATACCAAGAACAATTTCCAAAATCGCGAGCGTAAGAAATGCGGCCCAGATATTCGGGTCGAAAAGCCAATCCATCTGTCGAAGCTCCCGTCCAGGGTAAAATGATTCCAAATTACTTCAGCGCCGGGCAAATAGGGCGCTTGAAGAAAAAGTACAGTCCTGCCCCGTGTCAATCGAACGGATAGACGCCTGGCTGCGGATCATAAGCTTTTTCAACGCCATACATGCCTGAGCGCAGCATGTTTTCCCATGATTCCCGCGTCGTTGCACCAATGTGCGGCATCGCCATCATGGTTGGCATGTCGATCAACGGATTGCCATTGGCCGGCTCGATGGCAAACACATCGAATACCGCTCCCGCAATATGGCCGGACTCAAGGCGGTCCTTGAGGGCAACCTCATCGACGATATTGCCACGTGCCAGATTGATCAGGAACGAACCCGGTTTCATCTTGTCCAAAACCTGCGCCGTATACATCCCGATGGTCGAGGAGTTCTTCGACAGGTGAATTGTCAGGACGTCCGACCGCGCCCACAATTCGTCAGCACTCACTGCCTCGACATTGTATTGCTTGAAAAATTCATCCATTGGCGTCCGGTCGCAAGCTATGATCTTGACACCGAACGGCTGCAGCAGCTTCACAACCTCTTTGCCGATATGGCCGCAACCGTGAATACCGACTGTCTTGCCGCGCAGATCGTTACCGAAACCAACAGGGCCCTTCCATTCACCGCGCCGCAGGATAGAAGACAGGAAATGCACTTTGCGTATCGCATGGATCATCGAGGACACCGACAGCTCGGCAACCGAAACCTTGTTGACGCCTGCGGCCCACCACATTTTCTTGCCGTATTTGTTGAGCAAGGCCGGATCGATGTGATCGACGCCTGCCGAACACAGGGAAATAATCTTCAACTCCGGAAGCGCCGCATAGACCTTTTCAGTAAGGTTTTCGATTCCGATAATGGCTGCTTCGTACCCGCGAAAAAACTCGATCAACTCGTCCTCGCTCAAGCGATGACGCTCTGTTCTAAACTTGGCATCAGGATACATGCCCTGTAACTCGGTCTTGAGATGCGGAAAAAAATCGAAATAGGGAATCGATACTGCAACTTTCATGACGCACTCATCCTGAGCTGGCATAGAGAAAGGGCCGCACATGATGCGCGGCCCGTTTGTTCTGGATTAACGCGCCCTCACGCGCCGCCGTTTTTGGCATCGTGTATCAACTGCCAGACACGTTTGGGCGTGGCTGGCATGTTGATGTGCTTGACGCCGTAATCGCGCAGGGCATCGATCAACGCATTCATTACCGAGGGAAGCGCGCCCGAACATCCAGCTTCGCCGCATCCCTTCACACCGAGCGGATTTGTTGTCGCCGGCGTGTTGAGGAAGGCATTGTCAAAGCTTGGCATGTCGTCGGCGCGCGGCATGGCGTAATCCATGAACGAACCTGTCACCAATTGTCCGTCGGATGTGAAGACGGTGCTTTCGAGCAGGCATTGGCCGATGCCCTGCACGACGCCCCCCTGCACCTGGCCTTCCACGATGACCGGATTTATGACAGTGCCAAAGTCTCCAACCATCGAATATTTCACGACTTCCGTGACACCGGTTTCCGGGTCCACTTCCACTTCGCAAACGTGACATCCGTTCGGATAGGTTGCTGGCAGGGGATCGGTGAAATGATCGACATCCAGTGATTTGGGTGCATCCTTTGGCAGGCCAACTCCGTCACGCAGTTTCTGCGCAATGTCCATGATCGAAATGGAGCGATCCGTACCAGCGATGGAAAAGTTCCCCGCGCTGAACTCAATGTCACCG
Source organism: uncultured Alphaproteobacteria bacterium (assembly GCA_963700795.1). Classification (GTDB taxonomy): domain Bacteria; phylum Pseudomonadota; class Alphaproteobacteria; order Rhizobiales; family Beijerinckiaceae; genus Terripilifer. The sequence goes on from CAVOYX010000007.1 coordinate 183,033, forward strand.
ACACCTGCCTCGAGAATATGCGAGGCAATCGCCTTGCCCTTTTCGATGACTTTCGCGCTGGCCTCAACAATCGCCGAACCGGAATTCATGATCGATTTCGAGCCGCCAGTGCCTGCACCGCCGATCAATTCATCGGAGTCGGTTTGCATCAGACGGATCTTGTCGAACGGCACACCGAGCTGGCTGTTAAGCACTTGCGCAAATGTCGTCCAGTGGCCTTGTCCATGATCGTGCGTGCCGGTGCGAATGGTAACGCCGCCGTCCTTGTCGAACTTGATCGACCCCAGTTCCTTCGTCACCGGGGCAGTGACTTCAAGAAATTGTCCGATCCCGCGCCCGCGCAGTTTTCCGCGCTTGGCGCTGTCGCGCTTGCGGGCGGCGAAGCCTTTCCAGTCCGCAAGTTCCAGCGCCTTGTCGAGCATGGCCGGAAAGTCGCCGAAATCATAGGTCGAACCGGTCGGCGCCTTGTAGGGGATCTGGCTCTTCTTGATGTGATTCTTGCGGCGCAGTTTGACTGGATCGATTCCCATTTCGTCCGCTGCGACATCGACTAGACGCTCCATGTAGTAATTGCCTTCCGGACGACCCGCACCGCGATAGGCGGTAATTGGCACCGTATGGGTGAAGACACATTTGGTGGACATGGAAATCAGCGGCGTCCGGTACAGGCTGATGGCATGCTTGACGATGTTGAACGTCGAGAACAACGGTCCCATCGCCGTGACATAGGCGCCAAGATTGCCGAAGCCGGTGAAGCGCAGCGCAAGAAATGTGCCATCCTTGTCGAGCGCCAGTTCGCCGATGAATTCCTGATCGCGGCCATGATGATCGGACACAAAACTCTCCGAACGCTGGTCCGTGATTTTTACCGGCCGGCCAAGTTCGCGCGCAGCATGCAAGGCGCAGACATATTCGGGGAAGATCGAACCCTTCATGCCGAAGGAACCGCCAACATTGACGGAGACGAAACGCATCTTGTCGACCGGAACTTTCATCAGCTCGGCAGCATTGGCGCGCGAGGAAACAACGCCCTGAGTCGGACCATAAAGCGTGAAGCGCTCCTTCTTCTTGTCGTAGTCGGCCACACAGGAGCGCGGCTCCATCGCAGTTGATCACAATGCGATTGTCGATGAGGTTCACCTTGGTGACATGGTGGGCTTTGGCAAAAGCCGCATCGACCTTTTCGGTATCGCCAAACGTGTACGTCAGGCCAACATTGTTCGGCGCTTCATCATAAACAATCGGGGCGCCAGGCTTTACCGCATCTGCAGCTTCAATGACCGCCGGCAGCAACTCGATGTCGACCACAACCGCTTCGGCCGCATCGCGTGCCTGTGTTTCTGTCTCCGCAATGATGCAAGCCAGCGGATCGCCGACAAAACGCACCTTGTCCTTTGAGATGACGGGCCGCGTCATCGCATGCATCGGCGTACCATCGGTGCTCTTGAAAGGCATGCGCGGCGCCATGTCCGCATAGCCTGCCTTTTCCAGATCGCCAGCGGTGATGACGGCCAGCACGCCCGGCATTTTTGCTGCCGCAGATGTATCGATTTTCCTGATCTTGCCATGCGCGACCGTCGACCGCACCATGGCTCCATAGGCCTGACCCTTCAGATTGACGTCATCCGTATACTGGCCCTGGCCCTGGATCAGCCGCACATCCTCATTACGGACCACCGGCTGGCCAATGCCAAACTTCATGGTGGCAAGACTTTCGTCATCAATACGCACGTTCATTGAAATTCCTCGTTGTTTCCGTCTGATTGCCGCCAGCGCAAACTCGTCCCGTGCCCTTGGCAGGCCCGGTGTCCGGCTCTTTAAGATGTCAGCGCGATAAAACCCTGTAGCGGCGCGAACCGCAAGCCTTTCGGCAACAAAGTGTGAGAAATCCTGACAGGAAAGCCTGAACTGCCCTGGGTTGCGGCACCGCGATCATGGAGAGAACTTGGCACCGGCAATCGGCACGGCTACAAGGGCTGAACCGGCCCTGCCCCGCTCGGCCTGAATTCTGAACCGGGAAACGTTCATGAACGCCCCTGCTGCCAAGCCCGGCAAAGTCCAGCAGATTGCATTTCTGTCTTCCGGCCAGCCGGAGGCTGATGAAGCGCTCGAGCGCCTCGCCCGGCTCTACGGCGCCGTCGATTGCGATGCTGCCGATGTGATTGTCGCGCTGGGCGGCGATGGCCTGATGCTGCAAACCCTGCATCGCTTCATGGGAACCAAAAAACCCATTTTCGGGATGAACCGGGGCTCGGTCGGGTTCCTAATGAATGAATATCAGGAAGGCCGGCTACAGGACCGGCTCAACTCTGCGCAGCCATCCACCATCCATCCACTCATCATGCGCGTGCGCGATGCGGCCGGAAAACTACACGAGGCCAGAGCCATCAACGAAGTCTCTCTGCTTCGCCAGACATATCAGGCCGCAAAATTACGCATTAGCATCGACGGTCGCGAGCGGCTGGGTGAGCTGATCTGCGATGGTGCGCTCGTAGCCACACCTGCAGGATCGACCGCCTATAATCTTTCAGCCAACGGACCGATTCTCCCGCTCGACGCTCCCTTGATGGCGCTCACGCCCATATCCGCATTCCGGCCAAGGCGCTGGCGCGGCGCCCTGCTGCCGGACAAGGCGCGTGTGCTGGTCGAAGTGCTGGAAAGCGACAAGAGGCCGGTCGCTGCTGTCGCTGATCACCATGAAGTGCGCGATGTCGTCAGCGTTGAGATCGTCATGGATCACCAGACCGGCGTTGTGATTCTCCATGATCCCGGTCATTCGCTCGAAGAGCGGATATTGCGCGAACAATTCGGCTACTAACGCGTTAGACGCACGTGTTGGCACAAAAAAGCCGGACACGAGGTCCGGCCATTGCGTTTGTGTGGATTGATGCCCGTAATTACTGTGCCGCCACTGACATTTGTGCGGGTCGAACTGCCAGATCCTGGAATTGCAGCCAATCTCCAAGTTCCTTGACGACATAGCCGGATCCGTTGCGCTGCACGAGGCCGCGCTCTTCCAGCATCAGCATCTTGCGGCGCAATGTCTCGCGCGGAATATCGAGATACGACACCATAGCAACGATGCTTGCAGGCTTCACATACATCAAGCCGCCGGATCCCGGTTCAAAGTTCATACGTCCAAGGGCGAGGAAGATCATGACTTCATCATAATCCAGATTGTGTTCGCTCTTGAACTTGTGGAAAGCCGATACCAGCGCGCTGGTGAAGGCGGTCAGACTGAGAATGTTCGATTGATCGCTCACAACCATGGACTCCTTAAAACCGGTGCCCAGTGCGCTCATCCGCAGACGCGGGGGTTGGGGGACACCTCGTTGCAAGAGGAACCACAAAACCCGTGCTCGATAGAATGTCTGGTTACGCTTCCGGATAGGCAGAAATCTGCCTAATTCGGTTCTCATATCCCAATAAACGGCGATTTGCAACATGATACTTTCAGGTTACAAACATGTAATGCGTGAGTTTGCGGCCCTAACATGGGCTAACTCTCGGGATGAATGGGTAATCTGGAGCTTTCCGGCCAACCATACGAGCAAACCACTTGCCGGGGACATTTCCCGCAATTATAGAAAAAACCCGCTTACGCCGATTGGTATCGGCGAGTGAGCATAAGGAGATATGCATGCTTTCGGTCGTTTTCCCCGACGGCGCCCAGCGCCAGTTTCCCCCCGGCACGACCGGTCTGGACATAGCCAGGGGCATATCGCCCTCACTGGCCAAGCGAACCGTGGCCATGGCCATGGATGGCGAACTGGCCGATCTGGCTGATCCCGTGCGCGACGGAGCCAAAATCGAGTTCGTTTCTCGCGAAGACCCTCGCGCGCTGGAATTGATCCGGCACGATTGCGCCCATGTGCTGGCTGAGGCCGTCCAGGCCCTCTACCCCGGCACGCAGGTCACCATCGGCCCGGTCATCGAGAACGGCTTTTATTACGATTTTTTCCGCTCGGAGCCATTTACGCCGGAGGATTTCGCCGCCATCGAGAAGAAAATGCGCGAAATCATCGCCCGCGACGCCCCTTTCACCAAGGAAGTGTGGACCCGGCCGGAAGCCATTTCCCATTTTGAAAAGCAGGGCGAGGCCTTCAAGGTCGAGCTGGTTCAGGCGATAGCCGCAGATCAGGACCTGAAGATCTACAAGCAGGGCGAGTGGCTTGACCTCTGCCGTGGCCCGCACATGACGTCCACCGGAAAGATCGGCCCGGCCTTCAAGCTGATGAAGGTGGCAGGAGCCTATTGGCGCGGTGATTCGAACCGTCCGATGCTCAGCCGCATTTACGGTACGGCCTTTGCCAAGCAGGAAGATCTCGATGCCTACCTCCACCAGCTTGAGGAAGCCGAACGCCGCGACCATCGCCGTCTGGCGCGGGAGATGGACCTGTTTCACTTCCAGGAAGAGGGTCCGGGCACGATTTTCTGGCATCCCAAGGGCTGGACGCTGTTCCAGACACTTATCAACTACATGCGCCGCCGCCAGGAACGCGCCGGATATATCGAGGTGAACACGCCGCAGGTGCTGGACCGCGCCCTTTGGGAAACATCCGGCCACTGGCAGACCTATCGCGAGAACATGTTCCTCACCAAGACCGAGGACGACCGGGTTTTCGCCCTGAAGCCAATGAACTGCCCCGGCCATGTGCAGATTTTCAAGAACGGCCTGAAGTCCTATCGCGACCTGCCGATGAAGATTGCCGAATTCGGCATCGTCCATCGCTACGAACCGTCCGGCGCCCTGCATGGCGTGATGCGCGTGCGCGCTTTCACACAGGATGACGCCCATGTGTTCTGCACCGAAGAGCAGATCATGGACGAGGCCATGCAGATCAACGATCTGATCATGAGCGTCTATGAGGATTTCGGCTTCAAGGATGTCGTCCTGAAACTGTCGACAAGGCCGGAAAAGCGCGTCGGCTCCGACGAGGTCTGGGACAAGGCCGAAGCCGCGCTGAAACGCGTGCTCGACAAGGTAGGCGAGACCGGCATCAGGACCGGCATCAATCCGGGCGAAGGCGCGTTCTACGGGCCGAAGCTGGAATATACGTTGCGTGACGCGATCGGCCGCGAATGGCAGTGCGGGACGACCCAGGTCGATTTCAACCTGCCGGCACGCTTTGGCGCATTCTACATCGGCGATCATTCCGACAAGCTGACGCCGGTCATGATTCACCGCGCAATGTTCGGCTCGCTCGAGCGCTTCACCGGCATATTGATCGAGCATCATGCTGGTCATTTGCCGCTCTGGCTGTCGCCGCTGCAGATCATGATTTGCTCGATCACAAGCGAAGCCGATGATTACGCGCTGGAATGCGCCGCTGCGGCGCGCAAGAAGGGCCTGCGCGTGGAACTCGACCTGCGTAACGAGAAGATCAATTACAAGGTGCGAGAACACTCGCTGGCGAAAGTCCCGGTCATCATCGCCGTCGGCAAACGCGAGGTGGAAGAACGCAAGGTCTCGATCCGCCGTCTTGGATCACAGGGACAGACAGCCGCCGGTCTCGACGAAGCGCTTGCAGCCCTTGCAGACGAAGCCGTGGCGCCCGATGTGCGCCGGGAGGGATGATACAAGCATGGGCGACACAGTTACGCATTTGTATCCGTTATTTTGCGTACCAACTCCAGCCCTTCAAAGTCCACGCCCGGGCGCGGAATAACGGCAGGCTGCATGTCAGCCTGCCGCGTGATTGTCCTAGTTCAACGCCAGGTTGAGCATGACCGATTGATCAACGCCCGGCTTGATATCTATCATGGTCTCGCCGCGAACTTTTCCACGGTTCCACAATTGCGTGGCAACCTGATATTTTCCAGCTTTGAGGACAGCCACAAAACCGTTTGGTTTATTAAGAAATGTTCCCAGGCTCCGCTGCTTGCCGGCAAGATCTTTTGAAGGATCAAGAAGTTTGATGCTGAAATTTTCGCCGGGTGGCTTTCCATCAACGCTGGCGTTGAAACGAACACGCGCTGCACCGATGATCACCTCGTGAGGCGTTTCGGTATCAGCCTCGACTTTAATTGTCGTTCCGAAATCCACATTGCTTGCATCCCACAGAGCGCCCTTGACCTGCCATTCACCCGCAGGAAGCATCACGACCCGGTTGACCTTTACGTTGCGTAATGTCGTTAACCGCTTGCGCTTTCCGCTGATATCCGGCTGACCCGAAAAAAAGTCCCAGGTCAGGTTGCGATCATAAAGAGGACCACCTTTTGCCAGGCGGGTATCGAAGCGAACAAGCGCAACATTGAGCGGCACCGGTTTTACCTCCGCACCACCGGCCTTGACGTCGATCTGCGTCGTCACATGAATGTGTGAGTGATCCCAGACTTCGCCATCAACGCGCCAGCTTCCAGCCGGAAACCAGTAAACACTCTTGTTGCGCTTGTTACGCAATGTCGCCAGGTTTTTCCTGCGGCCCTGAAAATCAGCGGCTTTTTCGCTGACTATCCAGGTCATGTTTCCGGGCACCGGGCGTCCACCCTCCTTGTAGAGAGCGTCCATGCGAATTTGCCCGATATTCATCACCACATCCACCGCTTGCGCGCCACCGTCATAGCGCACATCAACCTGGCGTACGACATGTTGATTGTTCCAGCCTTCGATCTGCAACCGGTACGTGCCTGGCTTGATGTCTTTCAGGATGAAACCGGATGCCTTGTTCCGGGCCAGCGCAAGTCTCTTGCGATTGCCATCAAGACCTTCAGGCTGACCGAAAAGCGTGATGGTAATGTTCTCATCCCACACAGGGCCGCCGGCAGTAACGAGCGCGCGTACCTTGATGCCCGCGTCAATGGCGACTTTGGGCGCTGGCGGCGGAGCTTCCACCTTGCGAACAGGCTGCGGTTCGGCTTCGACTTTCTTGACTGCTTCGGTCAATGCCCTGTTCAGCGAATTGGCATTGTTGGCCGCAACATAAATTCCGCCTGTGTTTTTTGCCAGGCATTGCAAGCCACTTTCTTCGCCGCGGCGGATATTGAAGCCGACAACATGCACCTTGAAGTCGACTCCCTGCTTTTTGAGTTGACTGCCCAACGCACACGGATCAGCGTTGCATGTTTCAATACCATCGCTGACAAGTATGACCGTCGCCTTCTCTTCGGTGTATTTCATTTTTTCGGCGGCCATGCGTACGGCATCGCTGAGCGGTGTTTTGCCAACCGGTTTTAAAGCGTTCACCGCCTGCATCATCGAGGATCGATTGGGCGTGCCGATGCCATGAATCATCTGGATGTCGGAGCAATCGCCCTTGCGTCGATGGCCATATGCGAAAAGACCCAGTTTCGTTTTCGGGTCCATTGCGCCAAGAATATTTCCAACGGCTTTGCGTGCGATGTCGATTTTTCTCACACCGCCGATACGTCCGGCCATGCTGCCCGAAGAATCCAGCACCAGGATAACATTTTGCTGTGCTGAAGCGCTTTGTGGCGCAGCTACAAAAAATCCCACGGAGAGAGCCAGCAGCGCAAATAGCGCGCCAAAACATTTCGTTGTCGGGAGATGCATCTGTCCGTCCTTTCGTTGCAATTGGCAGAGCCGTCACTGCTTTGGTCAAGGGCCCGGTACTTGGTCGCTACCGGGCCGTTGAAGGTTCCCTGCCCGGTTCGCTCAATTGCCGCGAACGACATTTCGTATCTGCGCCTGGCTCAATCGCCCGTTGACCACGCGCGTGACCCGGCGGCCATTGCGGTCGTAGCTTGAAACCGTTGTGCGGTTTGTGTCGGGATTGTAACCGGCTGCGTAGGTACCATTGCGATTGCCGGCAACGCGCGCGACCTGGCGGCGAGCCTGACGTGCAGCGCGGGCCGCGGCACGTGCGGCAGCCTTTGCCTGACGGGCGACGGCGCGAGCAGCACGCTTTTGCGCTGCGTCCCTACGGGCCTGGGTCATGCGGCGCGGAACAAACTCGCGTCCGACAACATTGCCCTCGCGATCGTGCAGAACGACGAAGCGCCCGCCGCGTGTGCCGGCGCTGGTACTGCGGGAACCGTCCGGGTAACCGGAGCTGGCCCAGTCCGTACGGCGCTGATGATTGTTGAGCACGTTCAAAAGGATCATGCCGCCGACGAAGCCAGCGGCAGCCATTCCGGCCCGGTCGCCGTGGCGGCCGTAACCGCCTTGCCCTTCCCAATTGCCTGCGCTTACTGATGTTGAACCGGTGGTGAGCGATACGGTCGCGATGATTGCGGCTGCCGCAGCCGAGATGATCGAGTTCGAGATACGAGCCATGGTTGTGTTCCTTCCGATGGTTGAGAGAACCGATGTCCCGGTTCGACCATATTGAAAGGATAAACCTAAAATGTGCCATTGCGCACATTATGTGCGAAACGTAACTATTATGAGCGCTGCCTCGCTATCCGAATTGGCAGCAAAACAGAGCATTAGCAACGGAAGAACCGTGGAAAATATTTCGAACTGGACGCGAAACCCGGCAGAGAACTGCGACGTGACGCACGCACATAGACTGCGTCACGCGAAAGACCGGCGCAGGTCCTGTGTTTGCTCACCATCCCTTTCGCTGCATAATTCCGCAATCCGGTACTGATGCGCGGGCGCGATTGCCCGTCAGCCCCGGTGCGTTTTCGGCGGCTGATCCTTCTCCGGATCCGTCTTGAAAGGTTCACGCGGCGGGGCGAGCGTCTGCATGTAAACGATCAGGTTATCCACCTCGTCGCGCGTCAGCGCCATGTCAGGCATGCGGGTGTGCGAGGCAACTAGCGCGCCGCGAATCTGGGCCAGCGTCCGGGTGTTGCTGATCTGCGCGAAGGTCGGCGCATCGGCGCTGCCTTTGCCCTGGTCCCTGGAGACAACATGGCAGGTGGCGCACCAGCGCTCCGACAAGGTCTTGCCTTTGGCGGCATCAGCAGCAAGGGCGCTTCCGCTGGCAAGTCCACTCACTAGCAATACCGTCAGCATCCGGTTCATGAACCCCTCCATTTTCCACGTAAACAGGATGCAACATGGCCGGCCCATGCGCCTTGATCGAGCGCAATAGGCAGGTTCCTGTTTCCAGTGGGTGAAGGTCCTAAAACGCCTTGAATGTTATGATGGTGCGCGTGTCGACGATGCCCTCGATTGTCTGGACCTTCTGGCCGACGAAGTGACCGATGTCCTGATCCTTGTCGAGATAGAACTTGGCCAGAATGTCGTAATTGCCGGCGATGGAATAAATTTCCGAGGCGATTTCGCGCTCCGCCAGGGCGCTGGCGACATCGTAGGTGCGCCCCAGCGCGCATTTGATCTCGACAAAAAACGTCTGCATTCCTGATCCTCTGCCAATTCCCCTGCCAGCGCTTTGCGCCGCTGGCATTCCAGCATCCCGGAGCAGTATTCGCGCGCGAGCCCGTTTGGCAAGCAAGGATATTACTTTGCCGGGATATTACTTGGCCGGGATATTACTTGGCGGGGATATTACTTGGCCAGAATTTCAACGTCCCTGTCAGCGCCAGATTGCACCTTGAACGTGCTCTGGAAGGTTTTTCCCTCGTTGCGCGCGATGGCCACATATTCGCCCTCCGCAAGAACCAGCGCCGGAAAGGCCCCGATCATCTCGCGCAGAACGTCGCCACCGGGCGTAAGTACGGTAAAACTGGTGTTGGCCAGGGCCTCTCCGCCCGGCGCCTTCACAAGCTTCAACGTCAATTGCGCGGCCTTGTGTTTGAGAATGGTTTCCGTCAGCTGGCCGGGCCGGACCCGCACGTCGGTATCGACCACGGAGTTCGTGGCGCGGAAATCGTCATCCGTCCCCGCCCGCTTGCCATCTAGATACGTGCTGACGATGTGATAATTGCCTTCCGGCAGACCTACGATCTGGCCGGGCCGGACATTGCGGGCGATCAGTTTGGCCTCGGGATTGCGCTTGTCGGGAATATAGATTGAAGCGCTGAGACGATCTTCCGCGATATTCTTGCTTTCGAGCATGCCGGTAATTTTCAATGCACCGGCATTGAGTACGAGCTGCGCCCTTTGCGCCTTCTCCTTGATCTCGACGCGCTGGGAGACCCCCGCCAGTCCATAGGCCACATGCACCAGATAATTGCCGTACGGCAAAACCAGGAACGGCGAGGACTCGGTCGAGCGGCGTACCAGTTTGTGCGTACCGTCGGATTCTGCGCGTTCTTCGAAGACACGCCACGTCACGCCTTCGCTCGCCGGTTTGTCCTCGGCGCCGAAAGACACACTCAGCCGCAAGGCGCCCTGTCCTTCGGCGATTTCAGGTTTCGGCGGCGCTGCCGGAACAGGTGACGGTGCGGGAGCTGCCGCTGGCGGCGGCACGGCCCCTGGCAGATTGATCTGCGCGCCTGCCCCGGCAGGGACCAGACAAAACAGGACTGCCGCAGCAAATACCGCTGCTACAGCCTTATTTTCCACGATTTTGCTCACCATCGCAGGCAGAATTCCCGAAAAATGCGCGGCACGCTCCGCTATTGCCCCGCAAGCCGCTTCCTGCGATATGGGCGCATGATGCTTTTAGCCCGGAATTCTTGGCGGAAATAGGGACTTTCTGCATATTCCCGCCGTCTCTCCACCCTTCGAAGGATCTAGCCCGATGAACCAGCGCCCGGATTTGAACCCTGCCCTGGAATATCTGAAAAATCGCCGCTCCGCTCCCGTATTGGCGATGCAGGGCCCTGAGCCCACTGCAAGCGAAGTGGAAACACTGCTGCGCGTGGCCTCCCGCGTTCCCGATCACGGCAAACTCGCGCCTTGGCGCTTCATCGTGTTTCAGGGTGAAGCCCGCGAGCGCGCCGGACAGATCATCGCCACAAGGTTTCAGGCCAGGACGCCTGACGCGACGCAGCAGCAGATCCAAATTGAACGCCAGCGGCTGATGCATGCGCCGCTGGTGATTGCGGTTGTTTCGCGCGCAGCCCCGCATGGAAAAATTCCGGAATGGGAACAGGTTCTGTCAGCGGGTGCAGTGTGCATGTCTCTGGTGACCGCCGCCAATGCCATGGGTTTTGTAACCAACTGGCTTACGCAATGGTATTCTTATGACGAGACAGTCCGCGAAGCATTCGCCATTGCGACGGATGAAAAAATTGCCGGCTTCGTCCACATCGGCCGCAAGAACAGCCCAACAGAAGACCGTCCGCGCCCTTCCCTGGATGACATCGTCACCCGCTTCTGAAATCTCTGGAGCAAGCCTTGTTCTACAAACCGCAAGAACGCGACACCGACCTTCTGCCGCACTCTCCTTGGACGGCCCTGGTCGCGCCACGGCCCATCGGCTGGATTTCCACACGTAACCAGGAAGGCGCCATCAACATTGCGCCCTATTCGTTTTTCAATGCGGTTGCCTATTCTCCACCCATGGTGATCGTCTCCAGCGACAGCTGGAAGGACACACTGACCTTTGCCAACGATAGCGGCGAGTTTGTCTGGAACATCGCTACGTGGGATCTGCGCGAGCAGATGAACCTCACATCCGCGGAACTCGAACGCGGTGTGAACGAGTTCGACTTTGCAAAGCTGGAAATGGCGCCATGCAAACTTGTGAAGACGCCCCGCGTTGCGGCCAGCCCGGTCAGCTTCGAATGCAAGGTTGCCAAGATCATGCCCGTGGTCGATGCCAGCGGAAATGAAATGAAAAACCGGCTTATGCTGGGAGAAGTCATCGGCATTCACATCGACGACCGTTTCGTTCGCAACGGTCGCGTGGATACCGCAGCCATGAAACCGATCGCCCGGTGCGGCTACAATGATTATGCTGTCGTGACAGAACTGTTCGAAATGAAACGCCCTGCTCTGTGAACAGATAACCGCGCCCGGCGATATAAGTCGGTCCTAGGCAATGTGCATGGCAGCGGCGCGCTTGAGCAGACGCTCGGCGCTGCGCAAATGCGGCCTGTCGTACATCTTTCCATCGATCGCCAGAACGCCTGCATCCGGCGAAGCAGCAAAAGCGGCAGCAACGCGCTGTGCTTCGTCTACGGCTTGTTGCGAGGGTGTAAAGACTGCATTGATGATTGCAACCTGATCGGGATGGATGGCCATCTTGCCGGTAAACCCGTCCCGCAAAGCCTCGAAACATTCGCGCTGCATCAAATCCGGATTGCGAAAATCCGCACAGACCGTATCGATCGCATCGACGTCCGCTGCAGCTGCACCAAACAACATCATGTTGCGCGCCAGCATGAAGGGCGACGTAAACGCGCCCGAACTTTCGCGATTATGTGTTGCGCCGACGCTGGCAGCAAGGTCTTCTGCGCCCCAGGTCATGCCAACAAGCCGCTGGCTGGATCCACGATAACTTCCCAGGGTGAACACAGCGCCGGCATGTTCGGTCGCAATCGGAATGATGCCAATTGCACCATCTTCCAGATTGTTTTCCGCCTCGCGCACGGCAATCTTGGCGCTCAGATGCTGGACATCGGCTCCCCCCGATGCCTTCGGCAGCATGATTGCGTAAGGCCGGTGCCCTACAACTGCATCAAGATCGGCATCGGCCAGTCCGGTATCAAGCGCGTTGATGCGCACGATCAATCGGGAGCTTTGCGCGCTGGCATGCGCAGCCAGAAACGCTGCCGCCCCCTCGCGCGCATTCTGCTTTGCGGACAGGGCTATGGAATCTTCCAGATCAAGGATCAGCGCATCGGCGTCACTGGTGAGCGCTTTTGCGAGCTTTCTTTCACTGTCGGCGGGAACGAACAACAAGGACCGCATGGGCGCTACGCCTTATGCCTGCGGACGTTTCAGGATGAATGCATTCCGGCGCGTTTCACCCACCAGATTGCCATCCTGCTTGAAGGCCTTGTGATGAAACTCGACGATGCCCGCATCCGGCCGCGATTGCGATTCACGCTTGCCGAGAATTTCGGTCGTGCAATAGACGGTGTCCCCTTCAAACAAGGGATTTGGGAACCGCGTTTCACTCATGCCGAGATTGGCGATCGTCGTTCCATTGGTGAGATCGGTGACTGCAATGCCGATCATCAGGCCGAGCGTGAACAACGAATTCATCAGCGGCTGACCCCATTGCGTCTCGTTCTCGCAGAAATGCACATCGACATGCAGGGGTTGCGGATTCATCGTCATGTTGGAGAACAGCATGTTGTCCATTTGCGTCACGGTGCGGGTCAGCCTGTGCGCATAGGTGCGGCCGGCTACGAGATCCTCGAAATAGAAACCGCCGCGCCAGTGGCGATTGGCGCCATCGGCGCTGTGGAGCTGTTTGCCCTGCCCGGCGGCCGGTGGAAATCCCGTCATTTCGGTCATTATCGAGTCCTGTCTGCGCCCAAACTGCGGATTGTCATCTATTTGCGTCCGCCAGAGGCATTCTTAAGCAATGGTTTACCATAAGTCTTCATCTTTGGGAGAGACTGCTCGATGGCTTTGATGAACCCGATTGCAAGGCAAGTAGATGATCGTAAAGCGTTTGCTGGCGTGGCTTGAAACTGCTGATTCTGCGCGCCGCGCGCAGGCCGCAGCCTCCCTGGCACGCGCATTCCTGCTGGACGGCCTCGAAGATGCCGACCTGATGGATGCCGAAACGGCAATGACGTCCCTGCTGGACGATCCATCCATAGAGGTTCGCAAGGCGATGGCCCGCATTCTCGCCATGTCGCCAGATGCCCCCGCCCATATCATATCCGCCCTGTCGTCGGACCATTCCTCTGTTTCCGCGCGAGTCCTGACGCATTCGCCACTGCTGACCGACGATGACCTGATCGACGCCCTGGGAGTAGCTGACAGCTATGCCCAGGTTGCCGTGGCCATACGGCCCGGATTGTCGGCGAAAGTTGCCGGGATGCTTGCGGAAAACGGCTCGCGCGAAGCCATGATTGCCCTGGCGGTGAACGATACCGCTGCGCTGAGCGACACGGCCATGTCCCGCATCATCGAACGGCATGGATCGGACGGCGAAGTCCGCGAGGCGCTGCTTGGCCGGGCAGGCCTGCCTGCCATTGTTCGTGCTGCCATTGTCAGCGAAACGGCCCGTTCCCTGCGCGCCTTTGTCACCCGCACGGGCTGGCTCAGCGAACAGCGCAGCGAGCGCTGCTGCAAGGATGGCCGCGACACTGCCACCATAGAAATTGCATCCGGCGAACGCACTGCCCAGTCCGCCCTGCCCGTTGCACTGGCAAACCGCCTGCGGGACGCGCGGGAATTGACCCCTTCTCTGCTGCTGCGCGCCCTTGTTTCAGGCGAACGCTCGCTCTTCACCGCTGCGCTCGCCACACTGGCCGGACTTGATCAAAACCGCGTTGCCGGACTGGTAAAAGCCTGGTCGGGCGCCGGATTCGGCGCGCTCTATGCGAAAGCGGGCCTGCCCGCGAGCTTGCTGGGGGCGTTCCGCGCTGCCCTGGCCGCACAGGATGCCACGGGATTGATCTATGAACCGGGCCAGCGTCCGCAATTATCGGGCATGCTGATCGACCGGACGCTTCGTGCCTGCGAAGCCAATGCATCGCCGGAATTGCGTAAAGTCAGCGCCTTGTTGCATCGCCTGCGCGCAGATGCAGCTCGCACGGAGGCTCGCCAGTCCAATCTGGCCAAAGCCACAGCCATTGCCGCGCAGACCCGCGCAAATGCCGCGCCAACCATTCAGGTTGACCTGGCTGCGATTGAAGCGGAAATCACTTCCGCGCCAAAAATCCTGGCCGCCTGAAACGCAATAACGCAAAGGCACGACCATTTCCGGCGGCGTGGCAGGACCGGGATATGTCGGCCTGTTTTGGTGCGTCAACGCCAGTCCGAAGTACACCGCCCCGATCAAGTAACGTGTTAATATCGCGACATGACATAATTATAGAAAATCCCGGATTTTGCACAAAATACGTCGATATCAGAAAGAATGAACTGAATTCTTTCTCTTAGTACGATCATATCGTCATATAACATATATGTGACAGTTAGGCCACGCGCGGCGAAAAACGGGTCAAACAAGCCCTTGTACAGGCGATCCGCGATAGGCGGATGCAACACTCCGGGTTACAACCAATCATCGCTATTCCAGAGGGGATTCGCCGTCAGGCGCTCTGGCTGACGGCATGGCGGTGAGGGGCGCTTCGGCGTTACGTTTAACTTTTACTGGAGGTAATCACATGAGGCTCATTCAGAGCACTCTCCTTGGCACCGCAGCGGTTCTTGCCGCAGCAGCCGGGGTGCAGGCGGCGGATCTTCCGTCGCGCAAGGCGGCTCCCGCCGAATACGTACGGATCTGCGATGTCTATGGCGCAGGTTTCTATTATATCCCCGGCACCAACACCTGCCTGAAGGTCGGTGGTCGTGTCCGTTTTGAATTGTTCTGGCACAAGGCTCAGAACGCCTGGGTACAGCCTGCCAACGGTGGCGCTGCCGTTTTCACCGGCGCTCGGGCTGGTGCATTCAACGCAGGCGCTCGTCAGGATACTCTCGGCTGGCGCGCCCGCGCCTATGTCACTCTGGATGCCCGCACCCAGACTTCATGGGGCACCGTTCAGACCGTGATCTCGACGCATCTGCGTTCGCGTTCGGGTAATGCCGCTGCCGGCGGCACGTTTGCGCCGGGCGGCCAGCTCACAGCCGATACTTCGGTTGATGCTGCCTATATCCGCTTCGCCGGCTTCACCTTCGGTCGCGCTCCGTCGCTGTTCACATCTGGCCCCGGCTATTTGTTCTACCGCACGACGCACACCAGCGGTTCGCCGATTGGTACAATGCAGCTGGCCTATACAGCAGTATTTGGCGGCGGCTTCTCGGCTACTCTTGGCCTGGAAGACTCCAACAACTACGGCCGCCAGAATGCTTCTTACCTGGTCAATTCCGGTGTTGCACCTCTGTTCGCTGGCTGGAACGCTGCAGCTCCGGTGTACCCGAGCCGCTTGCCGAACCTCGTGGCCGGCCTGCGTCTCGATCAGGGTTGGGGTAACTTCGAAGTTACCGCATCTGTTGGCCGTACCGGCGCCGTATTCGGCACAGGTGCTGCTGCCAGCCCGATCTTGAAGGTCAGCCGCACTGGTTGGGGCATTGGCGCCTCCACCAAGATCAACCTGCCGATGCTGGGTCAAGGCGATGCGCTGTACTTCTTCGCAGCCTATTGCAATGGTCTTGATGCTTGCGCCAACGGCGACAGCACCAACGGCAGCATTGCCAAGGATGGCCGCCGCGCGGGTGGTTATGTTCCGACATTCCAGAACATGACCTATCACATCAATGCTGCTGGCCTGCCGGTAGCTGAGGCTTCCAAGCACATCATGGCTTCGGTTGTTCTCACGCACTACTGGACTCCTGCCCTGCGTTCGAACTTCGCTGTCTCGTACATGAAGCATACGCCTGGCAGCACGTCGCGCAGCCTCGACTGGTTCGTCAACGGCGGTCAGCCGGTATCGAGCCAGTGGACAGGTCAGGCCCAGTTGGTCTGGTCGCCGACCAAAGGTTTCGACCTCGGGCTTGAACTCTACTACGCACGTGGAAAGAACCGTCTGGCTTGCCCAGCTGGTCCTTGCACTGTCTGGGGAGCAGTTGGATCGCCGACATTCGGCGTGAAGCAGAACCCCGACGATCTGGCCGTCACGTTCCGCGCCGAGCGTACGTTCTAAGATCATTGACCTATACCCCTGCCAGTCTTTGACTGGCAGGCCTGAAGCAAGAGCCCCCGGCGTTTCGCCGGGGGCTTTTTGTTGCGCCGAGCTTGATGCAGGTGTCGCCGGCACCCTGCGATTCGCTACGGCTTGTGGGCATCTCCCGGACAAAGCCACGTCAAACTAACATTTCACTAATTTTTGCTCATTTCAGGTTTTTACGTCAACCCTCTGTATTTATTGAATAAAAATAGACGATACGCGCGGCCGGCAGTTTCGCACTGCAACACGGGTGTGGCAATTCTGCAACGCAACCTGGAAATGCACTCCCGAGAGACCGTTTGCGGCCAAATACTCGTAGAAAGATTCATTCGTATTACGTATCACAATTAGGCGTGCTTGCTTCCGTTGGCTGTTTCAACCTGATTACGGCGCATCGGGAGCAAGTGGGTACGAGGCGATGGGGCCTCATCCTTTTCTAACTGGAGGTACTAACATGAGGCTCCTAACGAGCACTCTCCTCGGCACCGCAGCGGTTCTGACCGTAGCAGCCGGGGCACAGGCAGCGGATCTTCCGTCGCGCAAAGCGGCTCCCGCAGCTTACGTCAAGATCTGCGACGTTTATGGTCGCGGTTTCTACTACATCCCTGGCACCAACACCTGCCTTAAGGTCGGTGGACGCGTTCGCTTTGAAATGGGCTGGCACAAGGCGCAGAACGTTGCGACCAACTGGTGCCGGCGCTCGCACCGCTTCGGCGCGTCAGCTCGACACGCTCGGCTGGCGCGCTCGCGCCTATGTGAACATGGACGCCCGCACCCAGACTGCCTGGGGCACTGTGCAGACCGTGTTCTCGATTGCGCTGCGTTCGCGCTCGGGCATCTTCAACGGCAGCCCGCAGAACGGTCCGGGCGGCCAGAACACCGCTTCGCCGCAGGTTTATGCCGCTTACATCCGCTTTGCCGGCTTCACCTTCGGTCGCGCTCCGCAAGTCTTCTCCAGCGGCCCAGGCTACCTGTTCTACTGGACGAACTTCGACGGCGGCTCCGCCATCGGCACCATGCAGCTCGCTTACACCGCAACGTTCGGTGGTGGCTTCTCTGCTACGATCGCCCTGACGACAAGGACGAAGAAGGCAACATGCGTGGCCCGAACCTTGGCAGCTGGGTGGCACTTCATTGGCGTCGCAGCGCGCATCCGAACCGCCTGCCGAACCTGGTTCTCACCCTGCGTCTTGATCAGGGCTGGGGCTTCGTTCGGGCTTCCGGTGCTGTTGGCCGCAACCACGTGCGGCAGCCACTCGGCAAACACGATCTACAACAAGACCGGCTGGGCTGTTGGCGCAGATGCCAAGATCAACCTGCCATCGCTTGGTCGCGGCGACGCCCTGTGGCTCAGCGCAGCCTACCCAACGGCCTGATCGACTTCGTAACCGGCGGCACAAATGCCAACGGTTCGGTAGCCAAGGATGGCCGCATCGCCGGTGGCTGGCAGCCCGGACAGGCGAACGTGTTCGCACCTGTGTCGTGCGTGGTTCTGCAATCATGCAGAACTGGAAGGCCTTCCGTGCCATGGCGCTGTTCACGCACTACTGGACACCGACCCTGCGGTCTAACTTCGCGGTCTCTTACATGAGCATCACACCGCCGACTGCTCGACGCCTTCGGTCTTCCGAAGTCGACGCTCATGGCAGGGCACTGCCCAGTTGATCTGGTCGCCGACTTCCGGTTTCGACATCGGTCTGGAACTCTATTACGCCAAGATCCGTCATTCGCAACAACGGCCTGGCCAGTTGGTGCTCTGATCG
Source organism: uncultured Alphaproteobacteria bacterium (assembly GCA_963700795.1). GTDB lineage: Bacteria > Pseudomonadota > Alphaproteobacteria > Rhizobiales > Beijerinckiaceae > Terripilifer. Next base: position 201,350 of record CAVOYX010000007.1, read on the forward strand.
CCACTGGCGTGAAGCAGAACCCGACAGATCTGGCTGTAAAGCTGCGCGTAGAGCGTACTTTCTAATAGCCTGATCGAAACGATCTGAAATCAGACCCCCGGCGTCCGCGCCGGGGGTTTTTTGTTGGGCGTGTCCACGCAGATATTCAACGCTTTTCAGGACAACGACCTGAAGATCGCAAGTTGATATAAAGACCCATATGGGGCTTATACGATCACTTAAAGTCATTGCGATTTAAATGGATATTAAAGCCCCGATCTCCTATCGGGCTCATACACGCAATACGAGTCCCATAACCTGCTACGTGAATAAAATCCGGGATAATGACTGTTAGCCCGATTTATAATATAATGTAACTATCTAATTTCAATCGCAAATAGGATATGTTTGAAAACGATCAAATCATCATACGATTATAGCGTAACACGCACACTACACCTGCGATGAAAAGCGTCACGCGCGTGTCAAAAAGCGGATAAACCGATGGCGCAGTACTCTTCCTCCACGTAATTTTGTTCGCGTTATTGCAGGGTCGTGAATCGATCCGACAGCCCTGCAAAACGCTGGAGGGGGGACGCAAGCGCGCCTCCAATAAAAACTGGAGCAACACACATGCGTCTCTTGACGAGCGCCTTTCTGGGAACTGCAGCAGTGCTGTCACTGGCTGCACAGGCTCAAGCGGCTGATTTGCCGTCTACGAAATCTGCACCTGCCGAATACGTAAGAATCTGCGATACCTATGGTCGCGGCTTTTATTTCATTCCGGGTACCAACACCTGCCTGAAGGTCGGTGGTCGCGTCCGTTTCGAACTCGCCTATCGTCCGGCAGCTAATATCTGGAGACATGGTCTGGCTGGCGGTACATTTATTAATGGCGCGACATCTGACACCAACGGCTGGCGCGCGCGCGCGTATGTTAACCTGGACGCTCGAACCCAGACCGCCTGGGGCTCAGTTCAGACAGTTATCTCGATTGCGCTTCGCTCACGCTCCGGCATGTTCAACGGCTCCGGTGATGGTCCTCGCGGCGCCAACACGGCCAGCCCGCAAGTTTATGCCGCCTATATCCGCTTTGCCGGCTTCACCGTCGGCCGCGCCCGCGGCAACTTCTACTTCATGCCGTCTAACATGTATGAGCCGCAATACCATGCGAGTTCATCGACAGGTGAAGTGCAGCTGGCCTACACGTTTACCTTTGGCAACGGTTTCTCTGCCACCGCGGCAATAGAGGACCGGACCGACTTCGGCTATCACGAAGCTGCACAGCGATTGAACGTGCTGGGCGGCGGCGGTACTCCCGGCGCTGCGACTTTCCCGAGCCGCAGTGTTGTTGCCATCGCCAACGTCCGTGTCGATCAGGGCTGGGGCCAGGCGCAGGTTATGGGTGCATGGGTTCCCAACTCGGGCCTTACCAGCCTGGGCGCACTTACGCCAATCAAGTACAGCAAGCCCGGTTGGGCGCTTGGTGCTGGCTTGAAAATCAACTTGCCGATGCTGGCCGCTGGCGATGCGCATCTGGTTCATGGCCGCCTATACCAAGGGCGCCCTGGACTTCACCCACTCGACATTCCTGAACGGGAATACGTCCCACGGCCGCATGATGGGTGGTGGACGCATTGAGTTTGCCAACGTGACATTGTTTTCGCCTGCTGCTGGTGTCGTGTCCACAGGCTCGCCGACCTCCTGGTCGATCGCAGCCATCTTCCAGCATTTCTGGACACCAACCTTGCAGTCGAACCTCGCTGCCTCCTACGTTTCGGTTACTCCTGACAGCACGACAGCAGCGACCGATTGGTATCTGCGTGGTGGCTGGGGCAAGTCAACTGCATGGACGGTTGCCGGCAACCTGATCTGGACGCCCACGAGCGGCTTCGACATCGGCATGGAAGTTGGCTACCGCAAGGTCAACAATGGCCTGAGCTCTGTCGGTCCGGCCTGGGGCACGGCAGGTGCACCCAATACGATTGGCGTTGCACAGAACCCCTCGATGGTGTTCGGCCGCCTGCGCGTCGATCGCCGCTTCTGATCGGTGCGCCTTTACGAAACCTGAGACCCCGGCCTTTGTGCCGGGGTTTTTCTAACTCCTGAAATATCGTATATCGAGCATAGTGTAGCGATTAAATCACAACAGGATTAATTCGTGACCGGAATATGCTTGTCACGAGCAATTTGCCTAGAAACAAATCAGCGCCCGATTTAGTTTGCCTCAGCCGTGATTGGTGCGCGTGGTCAGCGTGCGCCTTTGGCGGGAGGGGGGCAATCATTGCCTCTGAATTTTCTCTGGAGGCAAACCACATGAAGCTCATTTCGAGCGCACTTATCGGATCGGCGGTCGCATTGACTGCTACAGCCGGGGCAATGGCGGCGGATCTACCTTCGCGCAAGGCAGCTCCTGCTGAATACGTAAGAATCTGCGACACCTATGGCCGTGGCTTCTACTTCATTCCCGGCACAAACACCTGCTTGAAAGTCGGCGGCCGCGTTCGTTTCGAACTCGCCTATCGCCCGGCATCAAACATTTGGGTCCACGGACGTAACGGTGGCACATTCGTCTCCGGCGCAACATCCGACACATTAGGCTGGCGTTCGCGAGCCTATGTAAACATGGACGCCCGCACACAGACTGCATGGGGCACCGTTCAGACCGTCATCTCGGTAGCTCTGCGTTCGCGCTCGGGCGTGTTCGGGGGCTCCGGCACTGGCCCACAAGGCCAGACGACTGCTTCACCGCAGGTTTATGCAGCCTACATTCGCTTCGCCGGCTTCACCGTCGGTCGCGCCCGCGGCAATTTCTACTTCATGCCGTCAAACATGTATGAGCCGCAATACCACTCGAGCTCGTCCACGGGTGAAGTGCAGCTCGCCTATACCTTCACCTTCGGCAACGGCTTCTCAGCTACGGCAGCTATCGAAGACCGTACCGACTTTGGCTATCATGAACGTGCTGCCCGCATTACTCTGGCAGGTGGTGGCGGCACACCTGGTGCAGCCATCTTCCCGACACGTGATGTGGTTGCCATTGCCAACATCCGCGTAGATCAGGGCTGGGGTCAGGCACAGGTCATGGCCGCCTGGGTTCCAAACTCGGGTATCAGCAGCATCGGCATTAACACGCTGGCCAAGTACAGCAAGCCCGGCTGGGCTGTTGGCGCTGGCCTGAAAATCAATCTGCCAATGCTGGCCAAGGGTGATGCAGTTTGGTTCATGGCTGCCTATACCAAGGGCGCGCTGGACTTTACCCATTCGCGTTACCTCAACGGCAACACGTCGCACGGCCGCATGATGGGTGGTTTCACCCTGCAGCCAGGCAACGTAACGCTGTTCTCTCCGGCAGCAAACGTCCTGGCAGTTGGCCTGCCGACGTCCTGGTCGATCGCAATGATCTTCCAGCATTACTGGACACCAACGCTGCGCTCGAACTTTGCCGCATCCTACGTGTCGGTAACGCCGGACGGCGCCAGCGCAATCACCAACTGGTACACCGGTGGCGGCTGGGGCAAGTCAACCGCCTGGTCGACCGCTGCCAACCTCATCTGGTCGCCAACCAGCGGCTTCGATATCGGTCTGGAAATCGGCTACCGCAAAGTCAACAACGGCCTGACCGCCGTTGGCCCGGCCTGGGGCTCGGCTGGCGCACCGAACACCATCGGTGTGAGGCAGAACCCGTCGATGGTCTTTGGCCGCCTGCGCGTCGACCGCCGCTTCTGATAACGGCTGGACGAAACAAGATGGAAACCCCGGCCTTTGCGCCGGGGTTTTTCTTTGCTATCGGCTATTTACCCGTACTTTCCAGTATAGTGCGGTTGCGGTGCAGATTGCGCGGCCCACATTCCGGCCAAGTTTATTTGCAACGCTTCAACACCTGTTGAATTCAGCGGACCGGAGCGTATGCACAAACTGCGGGCAATGTTGTTCTTGCTGGCCTTTGCGGTGGTAGCAATCCTTGCCGGGCGGGATTGGTATCTCCAACGCCGGCACGACGTTGCAGAGCCCCCTGCGCCCGCCAGCGCCAGTATGCAGCCCCCCGCCGCCCCAGGCGCAGGCCCCAGTGGCGCGAACAAGGCGACGCCCATTTCCCTCAACCCGAGGGAAAAACTTACCGCAGCCCGACAATTGATCGCAGGCCGACTCAACGATGCGCCCGAGTTTGCGCCGTTCTTCGAAACATTCCAGAAAAGCTTTCCTGCAGCGCACACACGCGCTTTCGACAATTTCGCCGAGACTGCCGCCAAGGGCGGGCATGTGGAATCGGCAGACCTTTACCTTGCACAGGCCCTGCGCAGCCTGCGCTCATCCCATGGTGTTCTGGCATCAAACGCCTCGCCGGAAGTGTTGATGCAGGTTTTCGACATGCAGGGCGCCATTCTGAAGGCGCTGTCGGCAAACAATCCCGGCCTGTGCGCGGACTTCCTCTATGGAGCGGCGTCTGAACCGTTCTTTCTGTTCTCGAAAGCACATCGGAAGCTGGTCGCAGACATGGCCGAGGCCAGCCTGAAAGCCATCATGGATGGCAAGGAAAAGGGCATCCAGCGCACAGCGCCTGACGCGAAGGAATTTGCGGAACTGGAAGCAGCCTTGCGCGCCAAGGGCCTGGAAAAGCCTGAAATTGAAATGCTGCTGGACGCAAAAACACCAGAGCCACCGTTGGCCGACACGACTGTGTGCCGCTCAGGGATCATCTATTTCGAAACGCTGCGTGCGCTCCCCGAAGAGACGAGAACAAAAATTTACGCACTGGCTGTGCGCCTGCTGGCCCGTTCCTGAACCGGCAAAGCCGCTTTGCCTCAGGACTTGTCGGCTTCAACGTCCTCGCACTGCCGCGGCCCGCGCCATTGTCCATACCGCCAGGGTGTAAGGGCGCCTGCACGCCCCGGCAACGTATCGGGAACAGGATCGTAACCGGAGGAACCGCCCGGCCCGCACCGGCAAATGCGGGAAAACCCGACCCAGCCACCGGCCCACAGGCCATGCTTCTGGATCGCTTCATCAGTATAATCCGAGCAGGTCGGCAGGTAGCGGCATTGCCGGCCCATCAATGAAGACAGGGTCAGCTGGTAAAAGCGAATGAGATAATGTGCCAGCCTGCGCACAGGATACATTGTGTCTGTACTCTTACGTCGGCATTGCCAGGTCGAACAGGCGGGCCGGATTGCCCGCCAGCACCTTGTTCCACGCCGCCTCATCGGGAAGGTAACGCCGTAACAAGGCCAAATTGGCGCGTTCGTCTATGGCCCGTGTTTCGGTGACATGCGGCCAGTCCGTGCCCCACAGGCTACGGTCCGGGGCAGCCTCAAAAAGCGCTCGTCCATACTCGACCATGTCGTCGAATGGCGCGCCCAGCTCCGAACGCCGGTGACCGTTGGACAACAATATCCACCAGCCCTCGCCGCGAATGAGTTCCAGCAGCCGCTGGAAGTCCGCCTGCTTCACACCTTTGGCAAAATCCTGCTTCGGGCCCAGGTGGTCGACAATCGTCGTGATTTTCGCCTTGCGGATTTCGCCTTCAATCGCCGGCAATTCATCCATGAAAAAAATCTTGATGAACCAGCCGAGCGGCCGGATGCGTGCAACACTGCGATGAAATTCTTCGAACGATGGCACAAGACCGAAACGCGACTGGAAGTTGAACCTTGCGCCACGCACGCCTGCTTCATGCAAACGCTGCAATTGCGCGTCAGAAACACTGTCGTCGATAATCGCCACGCCCATCGCCCTGCCCTTGGGCTCGCTGGAAAGCTGATCGATCAGAAAGGAATGATCCTTGACGTAAGCGGTCGGCTGAACTGCGATGTAGCGATCAAAACCCAAAGTGCGATGCAAGCCGTTGATGGCTTCCATCGTCCACTTCGGTTCGATTTCATACAAGGATTTGGGATGGCGCAACGGGTAGCGGGCTATATCGCCAAACACGTGCAGATGACAATCGCAGGCACCGGCTGGAAGTTCAGGATAGAGCTCTGCCATGGTCACAACTTGTAATCCGGGTCGATCTTCTCGAGCCGTGCCAGATGCGCCGGCCAGGCGTTCGGCCTGCCGTTCTGGCCCGGGATATCATCGCGCGCGTGTTGTTGTGCTGCATGTTCGATAACTTCCGGCGACAACTTTATCATCGTGCCACCCGATGCCATCGCGGCCAATTGCGTTGCGCAACTTTTTTCCAGGTTCATCATGGAATGATAGGCGCGACCAACCGTCGGCGCGCAAACGAGCAAGCCATGATTGCGCAGGATCATCGCATTGGCCTTGCCAAGATCGCGCACCAAGCGCGCGCGCTCATCGAGATCATCCGACTTTCCTTCGTAATCGTGATAGGCCAAACGATCGCCCGCAAAGCGCAGCGCCTTTTGCGAGATCGGCATCAGACCTTCCTCGAGACACGCAACGGCCATGCCCGCAACCGTGTGGGTATGGATGATGCAATGGGCATCCGGCCGCGCGGCATGGATAGCTGAATGAATGACAAAGCCTGCTGGATTGATGCCGTATTCAGTATCGCTGACGATATTGCCATCGATGTCTATCTTGACAAGGTTCGATGCGCTGACCTGGCAGAACAGAAGTCCGTAGGGATTGATCAGGAAATGACCGTCCTCTTCGGGAACACGCAAGGTGATGTGCGTTGCAGTCTGGTCATCCAGCCCTGCCAGTGCAATCAGCCGGTAACAGGCAGCCAGATCTACACGGGCACGCCATTCGCTTTCGCTGATCGATGCGTGGCTACGCACTGCCCGCGTGAGTTGAACCGGTTGTACCGCCATATTTCCCTCCCGCTTTGGGTCAGGCTCGAATTCCTTAGGCCTGCGCCTTCTCCCTGCCCCCAGCGTTCTCCCCGGCTTCGATCTTGTCAATGGCCTGCACGACAGCCTCGAACGTCAGGAGAGTGGACGCATGGCGCGCCTTGTAATCGCGGACAGGCTCGAGCACTGCGATGTCGGCCCATTTGCCTTCCCGCGGCGGCTCCGCCCCTTCTTTCAGCATCCGGCGAACGTCATCACGCAAGGCCCGCAACTCCGTTGCCGTCGAACCGACAACGTGGCGCGCCATGATGGACGACGAAGCTTGCCCAAGGGCGCAGGCCTTAACATCATGGGCGAAATCGATAACTTTCCCGTCATCCATGACAAGATCGACCGTTACGGTCGACCCGCAGAGCTTGGAATGCGCGGTGGCGCTGGCCTGGGGATGCTCCAGCCGGCCCTGGCGTGGGATATCGGCTGCGAGTTCCAGTATTCGCTTGTTGTAAATATCGCTTAACATTTTGATTTAATGCCCTTTACATCCCCATTGCGACACTTGTCGCAGGGGGAAGCAAGTCTGCCGGTGCATTACTATATAAGGAGCAACGCACAAAAACCACACCGGCGAAACAGGAACTATCGGCCCGTCAGAGGCCCCAAAACACTGCGGCAGGAAAATCTGGCGACTTGCATGCCGGGGCTGGTCCAGAGGCTTAACTTGTGCGTAGAATGTCTGGCTCATCACGACAGGAGGCGCCACATGGACGCAGTGGTTAAGACCTCGACTATTCATCCTGAGGGAGTTTCCGCTCCTGAAGGTGCAAAAGTCGAATTTCAGCACACAGATCGCCCCACCCAGCAGGAAGCAGAAGACGCAGTGCGCATATTGTTGCGCTGGGCCGGAGAAAATCCGGGCCGCGAGGGACTTCTGGACACACCCACCCGCGTAGCCAAGGCCTATCGCGAATTGTTTCGCGGTTACGATCAGGATGCCGAAGAAATGCTCGCTCGTGTCTTCGAGGAAGTCGAAGGCTATGACGACATGGTTCTGGTGAAAGACATACCCTTCGCCTCCCATTGTGAACATCACATGGTGCCTTTTGTCGGCAAGGCGCATATTGCCTATTATCCGAACAAGGGTGTTGTTGGTCTTTCAAAACTGGCCCGTGTCGTGGACGTCTATGCACGCCGCCTGCAGACGCAGGAAACCATGACTGCGCAGATCTCCGATGCAATCGAGAATACCCTCAGGCCTCGTGGAATTGCGGTTCTCGTGGAGGCCGAGCACATGTGCATGTCCATGCGTGGCGTGCAAAAACACGGCGCATCCACCATGACCAGCCGGTTCACCGGTCTGTTCACGAAACCCGAAGAGCAAGCCCGGTTCTTCACCATGGTGCATGCGCGACGGTAAAAGCACTTGGATCGTTGCACGAAGAATAAAGAACGGCGCCATCAGGCGCCGTTTGTATTAGCGGGCCTTGCGCAACTGGCGCTCAATTCCTTCTAGGCGGTTTTCACGCCCGTTGACCCTGCGCCATTGCGCCAGCGGCATGAAGTGCCGCGCTGAATAGGGAAAAACATCCGTACCGCGGAAGACTTGCAAGCCTTGACTGGTGACGACGACATCGCCCTGTTTCAGGCTGGTGTCAGCAAAGAAATCGGACAGTGGCCGCGATCGGTTCGGATCACCTTGGCGATCGCGCTTGTCCCTGATGTCGCGAAAACCCTGATCGCGTGCCGAAGCCAGCGCAATCATGCGTTGCCGCTTGCGCAGGGGTAATGCCAGCCGTTGCACTTCGGTTTTCACATAAATCCGGCGCATCTTTTCCGGTGTGACGGCAAGCGGGCGAATAATTCCATCCGGTGTCAGGAGAAAGAAACCGCTCCCTTTTCCATCAACCACATTGGCTGTGAAAATACGTTTTGCGATGACGGCGCCGTTGAGGCGAATTCTTTCCCGGCCGCGATAAGCGGATGTACGTCCGACGATAGGTGGCAATCCTGGGATCAATGTCGAGGACGTTGCAACGGGTGGCACCACGATCGCATCTGCATCCGATGGCGTCACCGGCGATGGTTGCGCGGGGGTGGCAATGCGCGGACGAATATCCAGCGGTGCACCGGGACGGCCCTGTTGCGACAGCGCGATATCGGGCACCGCACAAGCCACAAGCAGCGCAACAGCTGCTGGCACGGTGCTACGCAACATCAGTGGTATGTCGCGAACAATGTTCGTCATCCTAGCGTCCCGGCAAAACAAGAACGGTCGGCTTGCGCGGCAACAGCGAACGCGACAGCACAATCTCCGGACTGCGCGAAAATGCGATGTCAAAATTCTTTTCGCGGGCCAGGGCTGTAAACTCCTCAACCGAATGCGATCCGAAAAAATGCATCGGGATCACCAACGGTGCGCTCATCATCTTGACCACGCGTAACATCGCCTCGCGATTGAGTGTCATCGACCCATCAATGGGAACAAGCGCCACATCTATGCGACCCAATTGCTTGATATGTTCGGGTTTGAGCTCGTGATGCAGATGACCCAGATGCGCAACGCACAGGAGCGATGCTTCAAATACAAAAATGGAATTGCCGCGAAAGTCCGTCCCGCCGCCCCAGTCCCGCAAATTGGTTACGACATTGCGAATACGCATATCCTTGATCGTCACGTCATGTTCAACCGCGCCGCCGGCCGGATTCCAGCCGCGCAGAACATGTTTGATCTCCGGTGGAGGATTGTGCGTGAAGTGTGTGGTATGAGCCCTGTTCATGGTGATGACATCAGGCTCGCGTTCAGGCTTTACATAATCGTTGTAGTCGGTCGCCACGCGAAGTCCCTGCGGCGTCTCAAGCAAAAATGTCGAGTGGCCGATGAAACGCAAGCTGAGTGAATCAGGTTTTACTGCCGCCGGAATAATCCGTGCGGGCGCCTGCGACAAAAGCGGCGGACACCCTTCCGCTTTCTTGCCTGGTGCTTGCGCATAGGAAGGCAATGGAATTTTGCTGACCAAGGTCTGGGCTGTTGCCGGAACCGCCAGCGCAGCCAATATTGCAAATATTCCGAAACCCGCAACACGCATGACCATCTCCCTGGAACAGGGGTTGAACTGCAGGAAGTTACAGCCATGATGGCTTATGTGAAACCCGATATTCGCAATTTCTGGATTTTCACCACAGAGTTGCTGCATAAGGCCATGCCTTTGCCGCATTGCAACGCCAGCAAAAGCCATGCAGTACTTTTCGCCACTAGGCCGCATCCTCAGACGCATCGGAACTACCAGCCTGGCGCTGGTGGTTCTGCCGCTCGGCGCCCACGCGCTCTATTATACGCAAAAAGATCTGCCCGGCGCCTATTGGCAGGCCGACTGGTCGAGTTCCGGCAGGCTGCCCAGGCCCGCGGCGCACGAGCCCGCGATGGTGCGGATTTTCGCAGCGCGCACGGGTCGCTGGAAGGGCGTTTTTGCAGTTCACACATGGATCGTCTTGAAAGACCGGGACGCGACCACCTATCAGCGCTTCGACAAGGTCGGCTGGGGCGCGCCCGTGCGAATGAACGCCTATGCACCTGATGCGCGCTGGTACTCCAACCTCTATGATACGGTCTATGCCGCAGACGGCCCGGCGGCGGAAAAACTGATCCCCAAGATCCGTAGCGCAATCGCCCGGTATCCCTACGGACAATCAGGCGATTATCGCATCTGGCCCGGCCCCAATTCCAATACGTTCACATCCTGTGTCATCGCCGCTGTCGAAGGCATGGAAGCTGTTTTGCCGCCTACGGCGATCGGCAAGGACTATCCCTGCACGGACAGCATGTTCAGCAAGACGCCCAGCCGGACCGGATGGCGTTTCACTGCTGGCGGCTATTTCTCCCTGAGCGCGGGCCGGGCCGAGGGTTTGGAGATGAGTTTCATGGGTGCTGTTGTAGGCATCGATCTGCGCCGCCCCGCAATAAAGTTGCCGGGCTTCGGCCGCATCGGTATGTCTGAAGTGTAAACACGAGGCTTGCATGGCAGATCATCCCTTTCCCTTCGCCCCACGCGGTGGCAAGTCCGACATTGAGGAAGGCCCTGCCTTCGCTCCAAAATTTGACGGCGACGGACTGATTGTCTGCATCACGCAGGAAGCGGTAAGCGGCGAAATCCTGATGGTCGCCTATATGAACGAGGAAGCCCTGCGCCTGACGATGCAGACATCCGTAGCCCATTACTGGTCGCGCTCGCGCGCCAGTCTGTGGCGCAAGGGTGATACCTCGGGCCAGACCCAGCAAGTGACAGAAATCCGTACCGATTGCGATCAGGACGCCATCCTGCTGACCGTTATCGCGGGAGGCGATGGCGGGGCCTGCCATACCGGCAGGAAGTCCTGCTTTTACCGCAAGGTCGTACATTCCCCTGATGGAGTAAAACTTGAACTGATCCACGGTGATCACAATCTGTAAACAATGATGGGCCAGACTGGCTGCTATGGGCTGCACCGTGTCCTCGCGCACGCAGCATCTGCCACCGATGGCTAAAGTGTGCCGGATCAGGCTTGCGGCAGGATATTTGCAGGCACAACCCAAGCATTTACGGAATGCACTGGAATGAAACTGTTCAACAGCGTTGTTTACGACAAGGCCAGGGAAACCGGCACAGATGCTGGCGCCAACGGGCGTGCGCGCCGTCCGCGGATCGGGCTGGCCCTGGGCGCGGGAGCGGCACGCGGATGGGCGCATATTGGCATCCTGCGCACCCTGGATGCAGCGGGTATTCGCCCCGATGTTGTTGCAGGAACTTCGGTGGGGGCTGTCGTGGGCGCCTGCTATGCGGCTGGAAAACTTGCTGCCCTTGAAGAATTTGCCCGCAGCCTGACCAAGCGCCGCCTGTTTGGCCTCATGGATTTCAGCTTCTCCGGAGCCGGACTTGTCGCAGGCGGGCGTCTGAAAGCACGGCTTGAAGAAGCCATGGGCGACACGCGGATCGAAGATCTGTCCATGACCTTTACGGCAGTCGCAACCGAGATGGGCTCCGGCCACGAAGTCTGGCTTGATCGCGGCCACCTCGTTCAAGCCATCAGGGCGTCCTATGCCCTGCCGGGGATTTTCGAGCCGGTGAAAGTCAATGATCGCTGGCTGTTCGATGGTGCGCTGGTCAATCCGGTGCCAATCACGGTTTGCCGCGCTCACGGCGCCGAGCTGGTCATTTCCCTCAACCTGAATACGGAATTGCGTCGTGCAACTGTGCGCGAGGAAGCGCTGGCCGAAGACGCCCTGGCTGAAATGACAGTCCAGGCGCCGAATGCTCAAACCTCGCTGGGTGGCATTCTGCCCTCCCTGCGCGCGCGATCCGGCTTGTTTCGCCGCCAGTTCTCAACACCGACAGACGGTCCGCCGGGCATCGCCACGGCAATGGTCGATGCCTTCAATATCACACAGGACCGTATCGCCCGCTCGCGCCTGGCCGGCGATCCGCCCGATATCGCGATCAATGCAAAACTGGGACAGATCGGATTCTTCGATTTTCACCGTGCCGACGAGATGATCGACCTGGGTCGCGAAGCCGCCCGCAAGGCGCTGCCCGAAATACGCGAGCTGCTCGCGCCTGCCTGACCTTGCGGTGTTTCGAACTGCGATCAGGCCGTTGCGATATACCGCTTCAGATCATCCTGTTCTGCTTCCATTTCCGCAAGGCGGTTTTTCACCAGATCGCCAATGGAAATCATTCCGCACAGACGGTTGTTCTCCACCACCGGCATGTGGCGAAAACGCCCGCGCGTCATCTGTTCCATCAATTGCTGAATTGTCGTGTGTTCCTTGCAGGTAATGACGTTTGTCGTCATGTGGCTGGAAACACGATCATCAAGCGCACGGGCTCCGAAGGCAGCAATCGTACGCATGATATCACGCTCTGAAATGATGCCGGTAATAAGGCCTTCGCCGGAACTCACAACAATCGCACCAATGCCCTTCTCGGACATCATCTTCGCAACTTCATGCAATGTGTTGTCGGGCCGGGCACACGTAACTTCGCGTCCCTTGCCGGACAGAATATGTTCGACGTTCATCTCCACCTCCTTCTCAAGGCGGCGCTCCCGTCTTCACCCCGTAAGCAACGGAAGCAAGTGTGATGATGGTGGACCGCGAAAACGCTTCTGGCAAGGGATTTATCGGAGCGTGTATGAATGCTGTGTGCAGTGCAAAAACTACACGCGCCACACGGATGTGCGGAACTGTGCCAACTCCTGCGGATCAGGCGGCGGCGGATCGAAAAAATGAAAAAGCAAAAAGCCTGCAAGAAAGCCACCCACATGGGCTTCCCAGGCCACAGGCGAGGACGTCGCGCCAAGCTGCACGGAAAACAAACCGAACAACAGATTTATCGCAAACCAGATTGCGCAGAACTGCATGACTCGCCGGTCGAAAATCACTTCGCGCAACGGCAATGCTGGAAGTTTTGCACTGAACTCAGGTGGCAACCGCCATCCCGGAATTGCCGGGCCAAGCGGCCCGCCCGGCTGAAAGACAAACCGCAAAGCGGCGGCCATGGCGCCAGACACGGCAGCCGATGCGCCAACGACGGGAATGAAATCGAATCTGTGCAGTGCCAAATGCAATGCCACGCCGGCCACCGCTGTCGCAGCAAAAAGTGCAAGAAACCGCAGCGTGCCCAGACGGCGCGCAACAGGAGCGCCGAAAACCGCCAACCACAATGAGTTGACGCCAGCATGAACAAAGTCGCCGTGCAGGAATGCATATGTCAGAACGGTCCATGGTTGCAGGGTACCATCGCCCAGAAAATAGCGCGCATTCTGGATGCTGCCTGCATCGCGCACCAATCGCGTCAGCTCCGCTGCCACCCCATCAGGAAAGAAAGTCAAACTTATACGCCCGGGGATGAACCCAAACGACCGGACAGCTTCTGCATTCTGTTCGAACGTCATGCCGTATTCCCGCACGGCGTGAATAATCAGAAAAATCGCAATCAGGATCGTGATAACCAGTGGAAGATTGAAAACCGGCTGACGCGGCTGTTCTTCGGGGTCTGCTGCGTTGGACAAGGCTCACCCGCTCCGCAAAGGCTTTCATTGTCGCCGGATTTATTGTGTGCAGCGTCCATTCGTCCGCTCCACTACCGCATGTATCGAAAGCGCAGGCGCGAAGCAACCTTGCAAAGCAAAGGGGCCCCGCAAGGGGCCCCGAGTTTTGACCGCGCTGAAGTCGCGGTCATCAACTTTGGCGAGGAGTAATCGCCTTATCCTGGTTCCGCCAATTTTGCTGCGTCTGGCGGTCTTTGTTGCGTTGCGTTGCTTTACTGGAACCTGTTGCGCTGTGTCTAACGTCTGGAGCAATGTCAAGATGACACCCCCTCATGGTTAACGCAATTGATAGCATAAATTAACGTTAATTTCCGCGCGCAAATTTGCCCTATCGGCTTCACCCTGATCACGCGCTATCCATTTTGCGTCTGGCACGAAGCTCGCAACGTCTTCCGCAGAACACATGGCCAGTGATCCCATGCGTGCCGATATCGAACATCGGCACGTTCCAATTGCTGGTCCCATCGACGGGTAGACCAATATGAAACAGGCGGCGACACAGGAATTGTTCAGTTACTGGAACCAGGTGCGGGGCGCGCGCATGGAGCCAGAACGGTCAGAACTCAATCCTGGGGCCATTCGTGGCATCCTTGCCGATACATTCATTCTCGAGGTCGACCCGCATCTCACGTTTCCAATGCGCATAGCAGGAACACGACTGGGCGCCCTGTTTGCCTGCGAATTGAAAGGCAGCGCTTTCCTCAACATCTGGGCGCAGGAATCGCGCAAGCCGCTGCTGGAATTATTTGCCAGCGTCATCGACGACCGCAACCCTGCAATTGCAGGCGTCAAGTCATCCCAGGAAGGTCACCCGCCGCTGGAACTGGAAATGCTCCTGCTACCGCTGCGCCACTTCGGCAAGACACATTCGCAAATCATCGGCAGCCTCGTGCCCTGCTACATTCCCTCGTGGCTCGGACTGGTTCCTTCCCCGCCCTTGCAGCTCAATTCGATGAGAATAATTCGGCGTGGCTCAGGCGTGGCGGGAATTTTCGAGGGCGCAGGTGAGACAGCGGACGCTCGTCCACCCCGATACGGCCACCTGACGGTGCATGATGGCGGCGTACGCGACTAGCCGTTCGCTTCCATCTCCAGCCACCCATGGCCTGAAAACAAACAATAAAACAAGCGCAGCAGATATCCGTTAACGCAGTTTAACCCGCCTGCCGCAGCGTCATTTCCCGCCGGCATACCAAAGCGCTTACAGCTTTACACAATTGGTGCAACCATTGGTTGATGGTAAGCCGCCTTTAACACTATGCGCCTATCGTTATCGAGCATTCAACCGAGGTCGGAGATGTTCAAGACAGCGGCGGCTCGAGTTAGCTCGGGTCCAAAACTCGATATCCGGCGTGATCGGCGCAGGCATCAGCGCGTGCGCATCAGCCTGCTCGGTCGCTACATGCTGGCGGACCGGCGCGAGTTTCCGTGTCAGACCATCGACATGTCACCCGGTGGCGTTTCCCTGGCCGTGCCGATACGCGCAGAAATCGGGGAACGCATTGTCGTTTATCTGGACAACGTCGGCCGGATTGAAGGCACCGTCGCGCGTCATCTGGAAGACGGTTTCGCCCTGAACCTGAATGTTCCCTTGCGCAAGCGCGAGAAACTGGCCGATCAATTGACCTGGCTGGCCAATCGCACGGCCCTCGGCATGCCCGAAGACCGCCGTCACGAGCGTATCGAGCCACGCATACGCCGCACAACGATGAAGCTTGCCGATGGTCAGGAATATCCCGTCAAGATTATCGACGTTTCGCTCTCGGGTGTTGCCTTGCAGGTCAATTACAAACCCGATATCGGCGCACTTGTAACCATCGGGTCAACTTTGGGGCGTGTTGTGCGCCAGTTCGACGGCGGCCTTGCAATCGAATTCACCCGCTTGTTGCCCGAAGCCCACTTTGACGAGGATATTCAGCTCTAGCAAAGGCTTTGCCTAGGGCTCGACTTCCCTGAAACTTTTCATGTAGCGCCGCGAATTCTCGACGTAGTTCACTGCGGACCTGCGCAAGCGCTCCGACGCGGCCTCATCCAGTTGCTTGATAGCGCGCGCGGGCGAGCCGACAATCAATGAATTGGGCGGAAACTCTTTCCCTTCGGTAATCAGCGCATTTGCACCCACCAGGGAATTGGCGCCGATCTTTGCGCCGTTGAGAATGGTAGCGCCCATGCCAATCAGGCAATTCTCTCCAATGATGCATCCATGCAGGATAACACCATGGCCGATGGTGCAATCTGCGCCGATGTCGAGCGGAAAGCCCGGATCGGTATGCATGATCGTGTGCTCCTGAACATTGGAACGATCGCCAACAGTGATCACGTCCCGGTCGCCGCGCAATGTACAACCGAACCAAATGCTCGTGTCTTCGCCCATGCGTATGCGCCCGATCAGATTTGCATCCGGTGCTATCCAGTACCTTCCGCTTGCGGGAAACTGCGGGCGTTCGCCCTCTATTTCATAGACCGGCATATTGATCTCCCTGACGCGCTGGCGCAGCCGCGCCATCTGCTCCATTCTTACGAACGATTCGGCTATTGCCGTAACATTTTCCAGCGGATGCCCATTGCATGCAACGCCGTTACATCATCGCAGCATCTGCTCTCGCACTATGCTTCGTGTTCGCTGCGATTGGATACCTTGCACTCGCGCCTGACGAAACATCGGACCGACGGGTCGAAACATACATCGGCGACGTCAGGCTGACTATTCCATCGGCATATTTCCGTTTCGAACATGCCCTTTCGGGTGGAAAGCTCCCCGAGATTGATCTGGCTGCCGATGCCAAGACGTTCCGGCCGGCGAAACTGTTGCGCAAATTCCGGACGGATGGTCCCGATCCTCTCGCACAGACTGTTTTTCTCACGATAATGCCCCCCGAAGGCAAGCTGCAACCCGCCGAACGCACAACGCGCCTCTACGGTCGCTTCCTGCAAGCCGATGGCTGGTCGCATCCCGGCGGCCTGATTATGCGGCGTTTTGTCGATGGCAGCCCTTACGAGCACGAAGACCTGTACATGGCGCCGCCGGAAGGACGTGTCTTCGCTGCCCGATGCACGCGGCCAAGAAAAACGCCTGACGGACTTCCCAACACGTGCATCGCAGAGGTGCGTATCGACGGCGTTGACGTACGCGCGCGCTTTTCACCAGACTTGCTGTCCGAATGGGAACATCTGCTGGCGGGAATTCGCGGCCTGTTGCAATCCTTCCGCCGGTAGCCAGCGGCCGGACTTATGCTTCAATAATCGTCCAGATCGAAATCCAGAACAGCCATCTGCAACACGTAAGATGAACCACGCGGGTCTTCGGCGGAAATGACACCCAGATAATCCGGTCCGGAATTCAGTTCCACGGAATCGGTCTTGTTTGCGCGGCCAACAATCTTGAGCGATTCATTCTCGAACAGACGGCGCAAATATTCCTGCAACACTTCGCGGCCTACCGGAATTTTCATTGCGAAGGAAAATGAACGATCTCCGTCTTCATCGTCCAGAGCAATCGTGCCGATCTGCCGTTCACCGAGAATGACAGCGGCCTGATCCGCATTCTTCGGATCGTGCGAGACGCGAATGCTGTCGTTCCCCAAAGATTCGCCAAGAAAGGCCTGCAATTTCCGCAATTCAGTTTTTTCAAGCATGGTGCCGCCGCTTCGTTTCAACTTCAATGGCTGCTTGCCAGAAATAGCGGCGCGGAGCAACCCGCACCGCAACGATCCGCGATCCCAAGCGCAATCAGCATCCAGCGATCCAAGTTTTTCCGCGATCAATTGATCCATGGAGCGCGCGGGCTCTGCGCATCCGGCCTCGCCAACAACCCGGGCTGGAACGCCTGCCACTGTCTTGTTGTGTGGCACCGGTTGCAGGACAACGGAGCCAGCAGCAACACGCGCGCAATGACCCACCTCGATATTGCCGATGATCTTGGCCCCGGCGCCGATAAGAACACCGTAACGGATCTTCGGATGGCGGTCGCCCTGATCCTTGCCTGTGCCGCCAAGCGTAACGCTGTGCAGGATAGACACGTCGTCTTCGATCAATGCCGTCGAGCCGACAACAAGTCCCGTGGCATGGTCGAGGAAAATGCCCTTGCCTATTTTTGCTGCAGGATGGATGTCGCACTGGAAGACACTGGACGAGCGGCTTTGCAGGTAAAGCGCAAAATCGCGCCGCCCGCGCGTGCCACAGGGCGTGCGCCAAACGGTGCGTCTGGATCGCCTGAAATCCCTTGAAGTAGAGCAACGGCTCGATCAGGCGCGTGCAGGCCGGATCACGATCGGCAACGGCAAGCAGATCGGCCTCCATGGCCGCTGCGATTGATCCGATCGCGGCTCAACACATCGCGGTAAGTCTGCTCGATCAGGTCGCCCGGAACCGTCTGGTGATCCAGCCGGTCGGCGATGCGGTGCGCGACCGCTGCAGCCAGCGTGTCGTGATTAAGGACCGTACCATAGATAAAGCCGGTAAATTCCGGTTCGCGTCGCAGCAGTTCCTCTGCTTCGATCCGCAACCGGGCAAACACCGGATCCACACCTGCCAAGCCAATGATCTTGGCGCCCGCATCCTTGGCCATCAACAATCTCCGTACTCCATGCATTTCCCGGCCTTCGGGCCTGCATACCGTCAAAGTATATCATCTTGACTGCAGATAACGAAAGCGCCGGATGGACGGCTGGTTCCAAAGGGCCCTGGGCGAAACGCCATTAAATTAAATCAACTGCCCAGCCGGGCCAGAAATTCGACCACGGCCTGGCGGTGCAAACGATCGCCAACTGCCTGATTATGATCACGTTTGGGTATTTCGAAGAATTCCCCCTGGGGGAAATGCCGGGCCAGAATGGCGCCGTTTCCGGCAATGAGATCCTGCGTCCCTACGGCAACCAGCACCGGACAGACGATTGCCTGCGCCTGATCCTCGCCCAGATGCTGGCGCGAGCCGCGGATGCAGGCAGCCAGCGCCCGGCGGTCGCTTTTGGTCTGTTCGGCGAAGGCCCTGAACATCCGGCCGGTATGGTCCCGCACGTCATCAAGGGAAGGCGCTTCCAGCGCTTCGGCAATGCCGGACGGCAGTCCTGCGGGCTGCAGCAGGCGGTCGCCCAGGCCGCCCAGGATCGCCGCCTCGACCCGTTCGGGAAAGTCGCGCGCGATGAAGGCCGTGATCCGCGCGCCCATGGAATATCCCATGACAACGGCCCGGCTGATGCCAAGATGATCGAGAAGGTTGACCGCATCACGCGCCATGTTAGCGGTATTGTAGTTTGCCGGCTCATAGAGTTTGTCGCTCTGCCCGTGGCCACGGTTATCCAGGGCAACGACGCGCCGGCCAGCCCGCGTCAGGGTCTGCACCCACAGCGTGTTGACCCAGTTGACCGCGTGGTTGGAGGCAAAGCCGTGGATCAGCAGGACGGGCACACCGCGTCTCCGCTCCTTCGGCGGGGACATCGATAAACGCGATCTCCACCTGGCCGCTTTTGAAAAACTGCATCATTCCAATCCGATAATGTGACAGGCGCACAGGTGTTCAAGGCAAGCACCTGCACGACGATTTTCCCGTTCCATCGCTGACCGGCATGTTCTAGATTGCGGCCAACCGATTTGCAGATATGGACATACCCCATGGCGGACCACGCGACACCTCATTTTCACAACCAGATGGGCCTGGCCTCGATCAAGGTATCGGTGCGCGAATTCATGTGCATTGGCGCCCTGCCGCCGTTCGATCATCCCCATATCTTCATCGATATGGGTTCGGACACCGACGCGATCTGCCCCTATTGCTCAACGCGCTTTGTCTACGAGGCCGGAACTCAAGGGCCATTGCGACCCTGCCGACTGCGAAATCGCGAATCTGGCCGCCTGATTGGCCCGTGCCGTGGCAAGCGCCAGCCAGAAGCAAGTGAGCTGATGTGAGCCAGCCCCTGCACGTCCTGATCGCCGGAGCCGGAATCGGCGGCCTGACAACAGCGCTGGCCCTGAACAAGGCCGGCCACAGTGTCACGCTGATCGAGCGGGCGGCAAGTCTCACCGAGGCGGGCGCGGGCCTGCAACTCTCGCCCAATGCAACGTCCGTCCTGCAATCCCTCGAGGTGCTGGATCGCGTGCAGCGATATGCACTTGCACCCGACGGACTGTCCGTCCGGCGCTGGCGCGATGGCAGCGAGATCATGTCCATGCCCATGGGCGCCATGGCAGAAGTGCGCTGGCACGCACCAAGCCTCGTCATTCATCGCGGCGACCTGCAAAAGGCATTGCTGGAGCGCGTGACACTCAGCCCGCGCATCGAACTTGTAACCGGCACGCAGGTGCTGGGCTTTGCGTCCACCAAAAACGGTGTGCAGGTCGGAGCGCGCAATGCGAATGGCAATGTTCGCTTCGATGGCCATATGCTGATTGGCGCGGACGGACTGCATTCGGCTGTTCGCTCCCGCCTGGGTCTGGGCGAATCCGACACGCCGATTTATTCCGGCCGTACGGCCTGGCGAACCATATTGGACGCAACCAGCGCGCCGCCCGCCGCGCTACGCTTCCAGACCAATCTGTGGCTCGGTCCGCACGCCCATCTCGTTCACTATCCTTTGCGTCAGGGTGAGATCGTCAACGTCGTGGCAATTGTCGAAGATTCCTGGCGCGGCGCCGACGACGAAAATTACTGGCATGAGGACGGCGACCCGCGCGAGATCAAGGCGCGCTTCTCGCGCTGGCACAAGGATGCGCGCGATGTGATCGGCGCGGCAAATACATGGCAACGCTGGCCGCTGTTCGATCGCAATCCGGTGCCGCGCTGGAGCGTCGATCGCGTCGTCTTGCTAGGCGATGCAGCACCATCCCGGTTCTTCCGTTTCTCGGCGCAAGGCGCCTGCCTTGCCATCGAGGACGCTGGCGCCATGGCCGACGCCATTGCGCGCACCGACGGCAATATCAATGCTGCCATTAGAAACTACGAAGAACGGCGCATGGTGCGCGCGGCGGAAATCCGCATCGCATCACGCCGCCAGGGCACGATCTATCACATGCGCGGCATTGCCAGCGATGGTGCGCGACATGGTGATGCGCAAGCTGGCCCGCCACCAGGTCATGGCACGTATGGACTGGGTGTATAATTACCGTGCGTGAAACATTGCCCTTACTCTGCCGCCAACTTGAATCTCTTGTGCGAACCTTCGAAATGCGGCGCGATGTCTGCCATGAACTGGTCCATCTGCGCGACGACCTTGTCATGCGGTTTGCCGCCGACATTGAAATAGAGAATTACTTCTTCAATGCCGGCTTCCTCGATACCCTTGAGCGTATCGACGATCTTTTGCGGCGAGCCGAGCAGGATCGACTTTTCGCCGAGATCGCCTTCCTGCACGCCGTCGAGTATTTCGTTCAACTTGTTCATGTACAGCATCGAAGCCGGGGCTGTTTCGCCTTGCTTGATCGCCGGCTTCACGGCGCGGCGGAAATATTTGATCTGCCGCTCCCGTCCGTATTGCTCTTCGGCGCCTTCGCCGATCCAAATAAAATAGGAGCACATCGCCCTGCCCGGCTTGTGACCGTTCTGTTCGCAAGCTTCTCGATATTCCTTCACCGCATTGCCCATGCTGCCCCAGGTCAGATTGGCGGCAAATGGCGCCCAGATGATGTCCATGCCGAGCCTGCCAGCCATCTCCATGGAGGCGCGCGAAAAGCAGGCCATATAGAACGGCAGCTTTTTCTGCACCGGCTTCGGCGTGATCGCCATCTCGGGTATTTCGTAGAAGCGTCCCTTGTGCGACCACTTGCCCGGCGATTCCCAGGCCTTCTTGATGATCTCGATGCCTTCTTCCATGCGCTCCAAAGCGGTGGAATAGTCAGCGCCGAAAGGGATGTATTCCTTCTGATCGTAACCGCGCCCGACGGCGAAGTCGACGCGCCCGCCCGAGAGCAGGTCGAGCGTCGCCCATTCCTCGGCGACGCGCAGCGGGTGATGCATCGGCAGAACCGTCACAGCAGGCGCCATGCGGATGCGCTTCGTTTCCGCCACCAGGGACGCCAGCACCAAATGCGGACACGAATTGACGCCGAGCGAATCGAAATGATGCTCGCCGATCCACGCCGAATGCATGCCGATCCGGTCTGCATGCAAAGCCTCTGCGCGAATGTCGAGAACGAATTGCTCGGGTGTGCGCTGAATGTCGTCGTAATTGTTGTCGCTCAGCGTAAAGTAACCGAATTCCATGGAGGCCTCCCTGATTCTTCAGGTCTTTGCGTCCCAGGCGCTACGCTTGGGAGCCAGGACTGTGTTGTCATTCCGCCGCGGCCTTGAAGCCTCTGTGCGAACCTTCAAATGCGGTGCAATCTGCGACATGAAGCGATCCATCTGTTCCAGCACGACCTTGTGCGGTTTACCGCCAACATTGAAGTACAGGATCACCTCTTCGATACCTGCTTCTTCCAATCCCTTCAGATCTGCAATGATCTTGTCCGGGTGGCCGAGCAGGATGGATTTGGAACCGAGGTCTTCCTTCTTCATGCCCTTGAGGATTTCAACAATCTTCAGGAAGTACAACATGGTTGGCGGGGTCTTGCCGGGCTCCTGATGGAAAGCGGGCAGCACGCAATTATTGAAATAGGCCATCTGCCTCTCGCGGCCGTATTCCTCATCGGCGCCTTCACCGATGTGAATGAAATAGGAGCACATGGCCTTGCGCGGCTTTGTGCCGAACTTCGCGCATTCCTCGCGATAGGCCTTAACCGCATTGGCCATGGACCCGAATGTCATGGCTGCCGCAAATGGCGCGAAGATTATGTCGATGCCGCGCCGGCCTGCGATTTCCATCGAGGCCTTCGAAAAGCAGGCCATGTAGAACGGAATGTCCTTCTGCAGCGGCCGCGGCGTGATCGCCATTTCGGGAATGTCGAGGAACTTACCCTTGTGCGACCACTTGCCTTCACTCTCCCAGGCCTTCTTTATGACCTCGACGCCTTCGTCGAGCAATTCCAGCGAATCCATGTATTCGGCACCAAAAGGCACGTATTCGCGGCGGTCGTAACCGCGCCCGACAGCGAATTCCATGCGCCCGCCGGACAATAGATCGAGCGTTGCCTATTCTTCGGCGACCCGCAGACGGATGCTGCAACGGCAGCACGGCTACCGCCGGCGCCATCTTGATGCGCTTCGTCTCGGGAATGATCGAGGCCAGCAGCATGTGCGGACAGGAATTGACGCCGAGCGAGTCGAAATGATGCTCGCCGATCCAGGCCGAATGCATACCGATCTTGTCCGCGTGGATCGCCTCTGGCCCGAATGTCGAGAATGAACTGCTCCGGCGTGCGGCTCGGTCTCGGGATAGATATTGTCGCTGAGAGTGAAGTATCCGAATTCCATTTTGTCTCTCCCGATTTTCAGCTCGAAGGCTCTTGGGCCTGCCAGTCATTTATGTGCAACTGCACATAATCTAGTGCAAAACGGCGGCAAACACAAGGGTTACAATTTTCAGGATGCCGGCCTAGAGCCTGTCGAGATTGCCGTAGACCCGCGCAAGCATGGCTTTGAGCGCCTCAACTTCGTCCGGCCTGAGGCCAGCTACAGCCACTTCTTCGTAGTGTCGCGCATGGGGCACCATCTGTTCGGTGATTTGCAGGCCCTTGGCAGCCATGTTGATGCGGACTTCGCGCCCGTCACCCTCGGCCTTGCCGCGCAACACGAGTGCTGCCTCTTCCATGCGTGCCGTGAGCCGCGACAAGGTAGTCCGGTCGATCGAGGTAAGCTCTGCCAGAGCAGACATGCGCTGCCCGCCATGCACATGTAAAACGGCGAGCACGCGCCACTCCTGGATACCGATCCCGTGTGGCTTCAGGAGTTTGGAAAAATTCGCAGCCAGCCGCACGCCGGCGCGATTGACGAGATAGGGGAGGAATGTGCCGAGATCGAACATGGCAGATTCATAGCGTTAGCGCCGGATGGACGCCAGTGCCCCCTACTTTCTCATTTTCCGGAAAATTGCCGCGCCGATCAGCGCGCCAGAGAGAATGAGCAGCCATTCCCACCAGAAAAATCCCATCAGCATGACCGCCCCTTTCCAGGTTCTTCAGGCCAACCGCACATCGAACCCGCCCGGCCAAGGGTGGATGCGGCAAACCAGCAGGCGCTCTATCGCATAATGGCGTTTGCGAAGCGACCCTTGCGCAAGTTTAAAGATATATTGGTGCGGACGGCGGGAATCGAACCCGCACAGGACTAAGCCCGAGGGATTTTAAGTCCCTTGCGTCTACCAGTTTCGCCACGTCCGCATCGCATCACGCATAATGCGCTGCGCCCTCCGGCACAAGCGCGAGACCATTTTTACACCGGCGATGAGCCTAAATTCCCGCCTTGTTGATCGGCGGGCTGAATGCCAGCGCCGTATCCCAGGGAAAATATATCCACGTGTCCTGAGACACTTCCGTAATGAACGTATCCACCTGCGGACGGCCTTTCGGCTTGGCGTAAACGGCTGCAAAATGCGCCTGCGGCAGCATGTCCCTGACCAGCCGTGCGGTAGCTCCTGTGTCAACCAGATCATCTACGATCAGAACGCCCTTGCCGCCATCCGACCCGGACACTTTGGGGGTGATCTCCTTGAGCACCTGCAAGACACCCTGCTTGTTCTCTGCATCATAGCTGGCGATACACACGGTTTCGACAACACGTATGCCGAGCTCGCGTGCCACGACAGCAGCCGGAACAAGCCCGCCACGCGTAATACAGACCACCGCACGAAACGGCCCCGTCCGTTCAAACGCCAGGCAAGCGCGCGTGCATCGCGATGAAACTGATCCCACGATACGGGAAAAATCTTTTCCGGTTGAGCCATTGGTCCCTCGTACTTGTCCCGCAGTTCTTCACACTTTTGACTGGGCTGATCGCAATGCTTCCAGCATTGCTTCCACATCCGCCTTGGCTGCAAACAAGGATTGCGGCGTCTTGCTGCGAATGACGATCTGGTTCTTGAAACCGCCGCCACTGGTGTTGAAATGCGGATATGAGCCGATGGAAACATCCGGATATTTGCTGTCCACTTCCTGCAAACCCTTGGCGTAGGCGCCTTCCGGCAAACCGGCCTCGACGGTTTCCGACAGCATCTTTGCGCCCGTCTCCAGCGTTTCCACGACAGAGGCCAGCATCGCCTGCATGATGCGCGGCACTCCGGCCATGACCATGACGTTGCCGATCTTGAAACCGGGCGCTGCGGAAATCGGATTTGTAATCAGGTCCGCCCCTGCCGGGATACGGCACATGCGCAAACGTGCCTCGTTGAGATCTTCGCGTTTCAGCCGCGTCAACAGCAAGTCCACCGCACGCTCATCCACATCAATACTGACGCCCATCGCCTTGGCCACGCAATCGGCAGTAATGTCGTCGTGTGTCGGGCCGATGCCGCCTGTCGTGAACAGATACGTGTATCGGCTCCGCAAGGCGTTGACCGCAGCAACGATTTCCGCCTCTTCGTCGGGCACCACCCGGACTTCCTTCAGGTCGATCCCGACGGCGGTCATGTAATCGGCAATGAAGCCGATATTCTGGTCCTTGGTCCGGCCCGAGACAGAATCTCGTCGCCTATCACCAGAACTGCGGCGGTTATTGTCTTTGCTGTTTGGGCCATGGCTTTCTCCCTCCAACGTTTGTGCGAGCCTGCCGCCACTTTGGCAAGACCGGACTTTGCACATGGCTCCTGCAGAACCCGTTTTTTCCTCAGGAATCAACGCTCCATAGCCCTGCCACAGGCCGCTCCCACTTGAGCTGCGGGCCTGCGGACGGCAAGATGGCGGCATCGGTCAAACCTGTCGTTGGCCTCAAACCTGTCAATCACCGGAACGGACAAACCAATGATGCGCCACGCCGCATGTTTTCTGACATTTGCAACCGCCGCCATACTTGCACAAACTCCGCCCGCATCGGCATGCGATGTCGCCCCGCCACGGGAACTTGCGTGGGACAGCAGCGAGAAAATACCCGGTTGGGTCGTCTATCGATTCACATCTCAAGCGCCTATCTCGGGCCACACGCTTTATGCGCGGATCGAGCAGTCGAGCGTGCCAACCGGTAGGTCCCTGGGCAGATTTATAGAAACACGGATTCGCAGCGCCGTTGCAAAATTGTACAAACGCAATCCTACCGCGATCAAAGTAGAATTTTTGCAGGACAAGACCTTTCAGTTTCGCAAGCCGGGCGACTATGCGGCGAAGGGAAAGGTCTTTGTCGCAATCGTGGGTTTTGGTCCGGATTCTGTACGGGCATCGGGATATCTGCGCCAGAACGAACGCGCCAAGAGCGTGACCATGGTGTTCGCAGTCACACATGCCGATGATGCCCAAAGGGCTTTGCCTTTCATGGAACAATTCGCCAGCCATCCCGGAAATGAATGCACCGCTGGCGATGGCCCCTAGGGCAATGTGATGAAATTTTCTACACCGCTCGTCGAAGGCAGATTGATCAAGCGCTACAAAAGGTTCCTTGCCGACATCACACTCGATAGCGGCGAAGTAATCACGGCGCATTGCGCCAATCCAGGCGCGATGCTGGGCCTGACACAACAAGGCAATCGGGTCTTCCTGTCAAAATCCGATAATCCAAAACGGAAACTTCCCTGGTCGTGGGAAGTGGTCGAGGCAGACTTTGGCCGCGGGCCGGAATTTGCCGGTATCAACACCGCCCATCCCAACACCATTGTGGCCGAAGCCATCGCAAGCGGTTTCTTTGCAGAATTCAATGGCTATTCAAACGTGCGGCGCGAAGTGAAATACGGCATCAACAGTCGGGTCGACATATTGCTGCAGGGCGAAGGCGTTCCCGATTGCTACGTCGAGATCAAGAACGTCCACATGATGCGCCAACCCGGTCTTGCCGAATTTCCCGACAGCGTAACCGCACGCGGCGCCAAGCATCTTGTCGAACTCGGCAACATGGTGAGCGAAGGCAAGCGTGCTGTGATGATCTACCTCATCCAGATGCAGGCCGACCGGTTCTCGCTGGCTGCAGACATCGACAAAAAATATGCCGCAGCCTTTGCAGAAGCCCGGAGCAGCGGCGTGGAAGCAATCGCGGCATGTTGCACGGTCAGCCCGGAGGCGATTGAAATTGATCGCCGCGTGCCATTTAAAGACTGATCAGTCGGCACTCCGCTCCCAGGCGGTATTGTTCTTGGTCTTCTGAATTTCACGATATCCCTTGGCCACCAGCAATTTCGGCAGGTCGACGACCCAGCGCTGGTGCAAATGTTCCATCATGATGAGTTTTGGCCACAGCTGTTCGGGAGCCGTGCGGAAAAATGGTTCGAGGATCAGGTCTTCAGCGCCTTCCACATCCAGCTTTATGGCATCGATATGATCGTAGCCTTCTTCGCGGACGATCCGGTGCAGTGTCTTGGCCGGCACGCGTGAGGCTGGAGCCTGCGCCGTCAGGCCCGACGATGCGCATTGACGTCTCGCCACGATTGTCCTTGTCGAGAAACAGGATGATCTCTCCATCCTTGTCGGCAACGGCGCAATCGATGGCCTTGATGTTGGCGAACTCATTCTGACGAATGTTGAATATCAACCGTTCGAAAATTTCCGGCTGCGGTTCGATCGCAAGAATACGTGCGCGCGGGCCGGCCTTCGCGGCCGCAAACAGGGCATAACCGCCGATGTTTGCGCCGATATCGATGAAGACGAAATCCTCTTTCAAACGGCTGGCCAGCAAATTGCGCTCGGGTTCGTCGAAATATTGCGGCGTGAACAGGATGCGTTTTTCGCTGACGTTATTGTAGGGATACAGGCGCATGCGCGCGCCAAGCGCTTCGACATCGAGTGGCGCTCCACGCAGCAGCCTGATCATGATCTTGCGAAAGATGAATGCCTTGCGCTGGCGCGAACCAGCCGGTGCCGGCTGCACGCGTCCAGCCAAGCATGCGCATCACCATGCCCTTGGGTGCATAGGCGCCGAATGCGCTCAGATCGTTACCGCCTGCCATGAACCCGCCGGATGCTCCATTGCGGAAAATTGCGGAAAATGCCGCGAGCCGGCTGGGCCGGCGCGCGTGCCACCAGATGCCACATCCCGCCGGGCGGTGAAAGCGCAATCGCCCATGCGCGGCAATCGGCCCTTAGGAAACGGCGGCTGCGCCTGCTTCAGCGACCTGCCCGTCCTCAAAGCCCTGAACGCCCGACACGCCGATGGCGCCGACGATCTTGCCGCCCATTACAATCGGCACGCCGCCTTCAGCTGCCGAAATATCGAACGTCAGGACCCGAATACCGAGGCCACCGCCAGCAACGGCGTTCTCGAACACCTTGGTCGAGCGGCGGAATTCAATCGCGGTCACGGCCTTCTGCTGGGCTATGCGCATGCCGCCAAGCTGGGTGTTATCCAGCCGGTGCGTCATGACCAGATTGCCGCCGGAATCGACGATGGCAATCCCGACGCCCCAATTGTTCTTGTTGGCTTCGGCTTCGGCGGCTGCCATCACCTTTTTCGCGTCGGCCAGGGAAATGGGAGCGCCATATGGGTGCTGGCGGGGCGACTTGTTGCTGGCTCATGTTATCCTCTTGTCTTGGACCTGTCAGGCGGTGACTTTGGCGCCGATACGCGGGCCAAGAACAGTATCTCTTCAGCACGGCTGTCAGGTTCTTGATCTCATCGTCCGTCAGCGACTGATAGGGCGGATAGGGTTTGCCCGCGGACAGGCCAATAACATCCATGGCCGCTTTCATGGCCGGCGCCAGACCGCGATGCATCCAGCGCGACGGGAACAGGGCGTATTGCAACTGGATTTCCGCCGCACGCTCGTAGTCCCTGGCGACAAAGGCATCGATGATATGCCGCGCAATTTCACAACCAGGTGGCGGCATGGTTACGCCCGAACCGCCCAGAATCATCGAGGCCAGCAGCATCTGCATGGTCGTATAGTATTTCGCGTGGCCTGCGCGATCGATTTCCACAATCAGCCGAGAAACGCGAGCAAGATCGCGCGAGGATTCCTTGATCGCTTTCGATAAACGGCAGTTTGGACAATGCGATGGTATCGGGGATCGAAACATCGGCGCCCGGACCGGGATTGAGATAAAGCGTCATGGGCAGCTTGGTTTCGCGTCCGATCTGCTCGTAATAAGCGATCAGATCGGCCTGTGTCGGCGGCCCGGCGAATGGACGCAGCGGCGCCAGCAATTGAACGGCTTGTGCCCCTTGTCCTTCTCGGCGAAATGCGCCATGTCGATGGATGTGATGTAATTGGGATGCGAAATCCCCACCATGACAGGAATGCGGCCGTCCACGGCCTCAATCGTCGCCCGCACAAGGTTCTTGCGCTCTTCATAGGACAGATAGGTGTATTCCTGGGTCTCAACCCCTGCCGCCACCACAACCGTGGCTTTGCAATCGTCGACGATATAGTCCATCTGCCGCCGAAGCGACTTGGTGTCGACCTTCAGGTCTGCCGTAAAAGGCGTCAAAGGCGCCACGATAAGGGCCGGGTTCTGTCATTCAAATTCCTCCCGTTCTGGCCCTTCAAGGGGCAAATCTTCTGGCACTTGCTCCAAGCGCTGTGATACCCATTCTTATAGGCACGCGCCTGCAACAGGCAACTGCCAAGTGCGCGCCGGAAAACGCTGTTTTTACCTGTCGCACCGGTTCGCCACCCTTGTTTTGGGCTGACTTTGGAATACATTGCCTCGTGAACACCATGGACCTGACTATATGACCTTCGTAGACGCAGCCCTCGCGCCCCGCCGCAAGACCGGCCAGATCAGGCTACACGGCCCGGAGGCATTCGAGGCCATGCGCAAGGCCGGCCGCCTGGCAGCCGAAGCGCTGGACATGATCGCCAGCCATGTGGTTCCCGGCGTGACGACCCAGGCGCTGGACGAGCTGTGTTTCCAGTTCGCCATGGACCACAAGGCTTACCCTGCACCCCTGAATTATCGCGGCTATCGCAAATCCATCTGCACATCTATCAATCATGTGGTGTGCCACGGCATTCCCAACGACAAGGCCCTGCGCGATGGCGATATTGTCAACATCGACGTGACGCTGATTGTCGATGGCTGGCATGGCGATTCCAGCCGCATGTATGTGGCAGGCGAGGTTCCACGCCGCGCCCAGCGCCTCATCGAGGTCACCTACGAAGCCATGTGGCGCGGTATCGATGTGGTGAAGCCCGGAGCAACCACTGGCGACATCGGCGCAGCCATTCAGGAATACGCCGAGAGCGAGCGTTGCTCGGTCGTGCGTGATTTCTGCGGCCATGGTCTTGGCGAGCTGTTCCATGACGAGCCGAACATTTTGCACTACGGCCGCCGCGGCGAAGGCGTACAACTCAAGCCTGGAATGTTTTTCACCATCGAGCCGATGATCAATCTGGGCCGCCCGCATGTGAAGGTGCTGGCCGATGGATGGACAGCCGTGACACGTGACAAGTCCCTGTCGGCGCAATTTGAGCACACGATTGGCGTGACGGCGGACGGCGTGGAAGTGTTCACCCTCTCACCCAAAGGCATGCACCAACCGCCCTACAGCCAGGACCAGCCCCTGCGATGAGCGATACGGGCGCAGACGACATTCCCTACGCCCTGCCGGACGAAACGCCTGGGCTGGAAGATGCTGCCGCGCCCGGTACGAAAAAGCTCAAGGCAGGTTCCAGAAACAGGGAACCGGAGCCGGCAGAGCCAAGGCCGCATTATCTCGATCACCGCGAACGGCTGCGCGAGCGATTTGCAAGCGACAATGGCGCCGGGCTGCCCGACTATGAATTACTCGAACTGGTGTTGACCAGATCCATTCCGCGCCGGGATGTGAAGCCGCTGGCCAAGGCGCTGATTGCCCGCTTTGGCTCTTTCGCCGAAGTGCTGGGCGCACGCGAGGAACGGCTGCAGGAAGTTTCGGGCATAGGCCTGCAAACCGCACGCGACCTGAAAATAGTTGCAGCGGCGGGCGCGCGCATGTCGCGCGGGGAAGTGGCCAAACGCAAGATGCTGTCTTCATGGAAAGACGTCATCGACTATTGCCGCAGCGCCATGGCCTACAATGATCGCGAAGAGTTTCGCATTTTGTTTCTCGACAAGCGCAACCGTCTCCTGGCCGATGAAGTGCAGGGCCGCGGCACGGTCGATCATGTGCCTGTCTATGTTCGCGAAGTCGTCAAGCGCGCGCTGGAATTGTCTTCCACTGCGATCATACTGGTGCACAATCACCCCTCGGGCGATCCAACCCCGTCGACAGCCGATATCCGCATGACGCAGGAAATAGCCTCAACTGCCAAACCGCTCGGCATAGCCCTGCACGATCACATCATCATCGGCAAGGAAGGCCATGCAAGCTTCAGGGGCCTGCGCCTTCTGGAGGGGTGAAATACGGGTCAGCCAAATATTGCCATCCGTGCAGAACCTTTAGGCGTTTTATTGCATTGCCTTTCCGGCAACTTCATCTTGCATTCGGGAACCGGTGCCGTTTCGCAACATGTAGATGCCTGTGACCAGGCCAACCGCAAGATAAATGCCGATATAAGTTATCTGGGCGGGCCGGTTTACAAAATCGAATTTCCCGATGAAGACGAATGCGGCAAGCGTTATGAAAACTATCAGGCCGTACATGCTGTAAGCATAACTCACCAGATTTCCGATACCGCGAGTAATGAGCAAGCTGACCGCTCCAATGGCAAGAACAAAATAAAACGAACCGAAAGCACGCAGACTGAACGGCGACAATATTTCCGGAAAGATGCCTGCATTGAGGCCTCGCATGCCTTGTACCGCAGTAAGCCCATAGAGCCCGAGAAATCCAACCAGCAGAACAAATGTTATGACCAGCATGATCGTGCCGGTTCCAAATCGGGGACCGACGCGCAAATTCATTCTGCGCAAGCCTGCTCCTTCGACAACGGCGATCAATGCGAACAGGCATGTTGCCACTAGTGTGACCAGATAGAACCACGCCAATGGCGATTGCAACAGAAGACGGGCCCTGAAAAACACGACAACGCCGGTTTCAAATACACCGAACAGGCTGATGTAAATTATTGTGGCAAACAAGGCGCCCCAATGCGCACGCTTGGCCACAGTAAAACACGCCCAACTGGTTCCCAAAGACCAGCCGCCTATCGTCATCGCAACGAAAGGTGATATCCGCCAGGCGAAATTTTCAGATGCCCAATGGGGAGCCAAAAACAAGACAAGACCCAGGGCAAAGTACATGGCCGCCAGTGCGTACGAAAACTTCCGCAATCTTGTCGAAATCATCACAGCACCTTTGAAACATCACTGTTACCATGGGCCATGATTGATTTTCTCCGCTACCCCCGCAAACCAGGGGCTTCCTGCCCTGTCCGCTCGACGTATTCGGTGTAGCCGCCGCCGTAGACATGCACGCCTTCTGGTGTCAGTTCCAATACGCGATTGGATAAAGCTGCTAGAAAATGCCTGTCATGGGATACGAAGAGCATCGACCCTTCATAAGTACTGAGTGCTTTTATCAGCATTTCCTTGGTAACGATATCCAGATGGTTGGTCGGCTCGTCGAGTACCAGAAAATTCGGCGGATCGTACAACATCAGGGCCATGACCAGACGCGCCTTCTCGCCACCCGACAGGACGCGGCAGCGTTTCTCGATATCATCGCCCGAAAAACCAAAACAACCCGCAAGTGAACGCAGAGAGCCCTGTCCGGCCTGCGGAAAATTGTCTTCCAGCGTTTCAAACACAGTGCGATCGCCGTCGAGCAAATCCATCGCGTGCTGGGCGAAATAACCCATCTTCACGCTGGCGCCGATGGACACCGCACCCTCATCGGGTTCGGCTGCACCGGCCACAAGCTTCAGCAATGTGGACTTGCCAGCACCATTGACGCCCATCACGCACCAGCGCTCGCGGCGACGCACCTGGAAATCGAGGCCCTCGTAGATGGCCTTTTCGCCATACCCTTTGTGCACGCTTTTCAAACTTGCGACGTCTTCGCCAGAGCGCGGCGCAGGGGGAAAATCGAACAACACGCTTTGACGCCGTTTTGGCGGCTCCACCTTCTCGATCTTCTCAAGCTTCTTCACGCGGCTCTGCACCTGCGCCGCATGAGAGGCGCGCGCCTTGAACCGCTCGATGAACTTGATCTCCTTGGCGAGCATGGCCTGCTGGCGCTCGAACTGCGCCTGTTGCTGCTTTTCATTCTGTGCGCGCTGGCCTTCGTAGAATTCGTAATCGCCGGAATAGGAGGTCAGCGAACCACCATCGATTTCCACGATGCGGTTGACGATGCGGTTCATGAACGCGCGATCATGCGAGGTCATCATCAACGCGCCCGTATAGTCCTTCAGAAATTGTTCCAGCCATATGAGGCTCTCGATATCCAGATGGTTGCTTGGCTCGTCGAGCAGCATCACATCGGGATTCATCAGCAGAATGCGCGCCAATGCCACGCGCATCTTCCAGCCACCGGACAAATTGCCGACGTCGCCTTCCATCATCTCCTGGGTAAAGCTGAGCCCGTCGAGCACTTCTCGGGCACGCCCGTCCAGCGCATAGCCACCAAGTTCCTCGAAGCGGCCCTGCGCTTCGCCATAACGCGCGATCACATCTTCCATTTCATCTGCGCGCGAGGCGTCGGCGAGTTCAGGATCAGACAATTTGGCCTCAAGCTCTTTAAGCTCGGCCGCCACTTCGCTCACCGGCCCGGCCCCGTCCATCACTTCCGAGACAGCACTGCGGCCGGACATTTCCCCCACGTCCTGGCTGAAATATCCGATCGTCACGCCGCGATCGCATGAGACCTGGCCTTCATCGGGCAATTCCTGCCCCGTCATCATGCGGAAAAGCGTCGTCTTGCCCGCGCCGTTGGGACCGACTAGCCCGACTTTCTCGCCTTTTTGCAACGAAGCGGATGCTTCGATGAAGACGATCTGATGGCCGTTCTGTTTGGATATGTTTTCGAGGCGGATCATGGGCTCTATGCAGTTGGACTGGAACGCGCCGTCATAGGCGAAGTTGCAGGCAAACGAAAGATGTTAAACTCACTCAGCGCCACGAACCCGCCGTCCGTCCGGCCATGCTCCAATAGACAAGCCCGCCAACAGCTCCCGCCAGCGCAAATACCGCAATTTCCATCGCCGCTGTCGGCGTGAGGCCAAAGAGCGTCCTGGGCGAAAGCTGCCAGTAGGCGCCGGCAGAAACAATAGCGCCGAAAAGACATGACCAATGGCGCGCGCGCAACGACAAGAACTCCGATATGAGGACACCTGCAAGTGCCATGGGAAATGTAACGACGACGGCCAGCAGAAAAGCAAACGGAAAAATAAACGGCAAAGACAGGAAAAATACGGGTGACAGTGCACCGATGATCCATACGCCGGGATTTGCCACGACAGAACTCAGCAACGCGAACAGCACCGGCAGCATGCCGAGCGCAGCGGTAACTGCCAGCAAATAGCCGCCGGCAATCCGCACTATTCGCCACAAGGCTGATGCCATCTCCAACTTCTCCGGCAGTGCAATGTAGCGGTGCTCTTCATACGCACCAACAGCATTGCTTCATGTGTCATATGCGTTTGCAGGATACCGGCAATCGTTCTTCGATGTAGTCAAATGCCTCTCGCGGCACGTTCCGCGTCGGCAGGGTGACGAAATTGTTTGGCGCAAGAAACAGGAGCCAGAATTCCGGCAACTTCCAGACTTCGTAAAAACCTTGCCACGGCAGTGTGGCAGCTCCCGCCTCGGAATCGATGGTGATGGCATCCGGCGCAAGGGTCACCTCGGCGCGCCTGCTCGGTATCGCCGAAAGTTTTGCGCGCATTTGCGACATGTGCATGCGCCAGAGGGTGAAAAACACGGCAATGAAAATTATGAGTACGGCGCCAATCACACCCACGAACCATGACCTGTCACCCTGGATCAGAAGATAGGTCAACATGATCACGCAGACGGTAAATGCCAACATGCCCGTCCAGCCCATCCCGTGCAAAAGACGCCGCTTGAAAAATACGCCAACCGCTTTGCGCAGCACCGGCTCGTCATAATGGATGGAAAACTGCATCCGGCCACCGCAGGGTTAACTAGGCGCCGTCAATATCGCGCAAGGCATCGGGCGTGTCCACATCAAGACTGGCGGATATATCAGCCGCAACCTCGACAATTTTTAACGCCGGATCGCGCAGCATGCGGCGCGCTCCCTCGTCGCCTTGCAAATGTCTGGCCCGGTCCAGCGCACTGCGGGTCAACAAAACGGGATTGCCCCGGACCCCCTCGTAGACCGGCACGATAGCCGCAGCATCGGGATTATCCGACAATGCATGCATGAGTTCTGACAAGAGCGACGCAGACACCAGAGGCATATCCCCAAGCATTACAAACGCTGCGTCGACGGTCGCCGGTAACGCAGATACGCCGGCAATGATTGAGCTGGCCATACCGGTTTCAAAGTCGGAATTATGCGCAAAAGAAACTGCAATTCCCGCCAGCGCGCGCTCGACACTCTCAGCTTCACACCCCGTAACCACGATTACCGGCGTGACACCTGCCGCCAGAGCGGCGCGCGCAACGTGGCGCACCAGCGGCTCGC
Organism: uncultured Alphaproteobacteria bacterium; assembly: GCA_963700795.1. Lineage (GTDB taxonomy): Bacteria > Pseudomonadota > Alphaproteobacteria > Rhizobiales > Beijerinckiaceae > Terripilifer. Next base: position 236,678 of record CAVOYX010000007.1, read on the forward strand.
CTTGATATGATGCGACAACCTTTGTTGCTGACGTTGGATCAGCCTGGCGAAAGCGGCTGGCTTTGCCTGCCGCCAGAACGATTGCAGCGATATTAGTCATCGCGTCCATCCGTTGCCGGATCGCGCAATTGTCCGCGCTGCACGATTTCCATGAGCAAACCGCCGACGCCCATTTGTCTTATATCGGACGCGGTGACGGGAACATCTGCAAGCAGACGATACAACACCCAGTCAAATCCATTTTCTTTTGGACTGCGTGCGCATCCTGGTGCGCCGAGCACATGCACAACACGCGCCTTCGACGCGAATATCGCCTATCAGCAGCAGATTACCGGGATCAACCGGCATGCCGAAATGTTCTATCCGCCCGCCCGCTTGCTCAAGCGCGAAAGGAATAACGTCGCGGCGATCGGTGATAGCCGACGCGCCGAAGACAATGACGATATCGCATTGCGGCGCCAATTTGGTAATCGCTGCGCTCAAAGCTGGTGCGTCATGGGCAACACGTTCATCCGCCGCGATGCTCGCGCCCGCAGGCGCAAGTCGTTCGGACAATACCCGCAATGTCTTTGTGACAACGGAAGTTTTCAATCCAGGCAGCAAGGTGGAAACAACGCCTACACGTTTAGGCTGGAATGCACGGACGCTGACCGGACTTCCCTGCGCTGCAGCCACAGCCTTGTCGAGGGCGTGCCCTTCCACAGCGAATGGAATGATTTTCACCGTGCCAATCATCTCGCCGGCGACAACCCGCCGCCAGCGTTCCAGCGTCGCCACCGTGATCGACGCATCGACTGAATTTATGGCGTCGATCATCTCCGCATCAATGGACAGGACTCCATCAGCTTCAGAGAAAAGATTGGACCGGCCGGTGAAAGGCTTTTCAATGCGCACATTCTGTCCGGCAACGGCCTTCGCCAAAGTGCCTGCAGCAGCATCTTCGCCTACATCGCCAGCATCCAGCCGCGCCACGACAATGGTCGCGATGCCGACCTTTTGCAGGTTCGCAACATCTTCTGCTGAAACGCGATGGCCCTTCTTCAGTACTAGTCCGTCCTGGCGCACCGCATGAACCACGATGGCACCGGCACTCTCGCGCACATCGACCGGACCAAATTGCACTTAAGCGGCCCCGGCAGTTGCAGCAACCGGCGCATCTGTGCGCAGGGGCTTCTTGCGCAGGGCCAGGATAACCTCGCCCAGCACGGACACCGCAATTTCGGCCGGGCTGACGGCGCCAATATCAAGTCCGATGGGCGCCTTGATTCGTCCGATCTGCTCGTCGGTGAAACCCTTTTCCGTCAGCCGGTCGACGCGCCTGCCATGGGTTTTGCGCGATCCCAGCGCACCGACATAAAAGCAGTCCGCGCTGAGTGCTTCTTCCAGCGCCGGGTCGTCGATCTTCGGATCATGGGTGAAACAGGCCAGGGCAGTGTAGCGGTCAAACTTCATCGCGGGCATGACGTTCTGCGGCCAGTCCGCGATGAGATTGACATCCGGGAAACCGCTCAGGCGTTGCAAAGGCCGTGCGTGGATCGATGATCGTCAGGTCGAGACCGGCAGTTTTCGCCATCGGCGCTAGCGCCTGGGAAATATGCACTGCGCCAATCACAACAAGGCGCACGGGCGGCGTCTGCACAGTCAGGAAATATTGCTTGTCGTCATGCTCGACCGTGCCACTCTTGCCCGAACGCATGGCCCGGTCGAGCACGTCGGCCATGGCATCGCGCTTCAAGCTCGGTGGCCTTGACCAGGCGCTGCGTCGCCGCTGGCAACGTCGGTGACGAGAATTGCGGCGCGGCGCGCGGCGCGCTCTTCGTTCAGCGCCGAAAGAACAGAGAGTTTCATCAGTCCACCTTTTCGACGTAAACGCGGATCCTGCCGCCGCAGGAAAGGCCAACCCGCCAGGCCGTTTCGTCGGCAACGCCAAATTCGAGCGTGCGCGCCTTGCCGTCCTCGATGGTGTCCATGGCTTCGGTAACGACTTCGCCCTCGACGCATCCGCCGGAAACGGAGCCGAGGAAATTGCCCGTCCTCGTCAATAACAAGGTTGGAGCCAACCGGTCGCGGGCGCCGATCCCCAGGTCTCGATCACCGTGGCAATGGCAACGCCCTTGCCGGCCTTGCGCCATTCCTCGGCGCGCGAAAGGATGTCTTCGTCGGTTGCAAGCATGGCATTTGTCCTGTCTTGGGGCGCACTGGAGCAACCTGGGCGCCACCGCTATATTCATTCCAATATAGCGCTTTTACAGAGACAAAATTCAATGGGCCAGCACGGAGCGCCCGGAAATCAGCCCCGTTTTAATGGCATGTCCCATCTATACGGCCGTTCATGCAACCATTGCGGCGGCAGGATATTTTTCATCCGGCAACCCCTGCGCCCATGGCGCCAAGTCGATGCACTTTCAGGAACATGTCTTCGGTGAGCGCCAACCGGTCACCCTGCCCTGCCAGCGAAGAATATGGCCCAACATCTCCGACGCGCACCTGCATCTTTCGCCCGGGAAAACGCCTGAATTCAGCGATCAGCAACGAAAGCCGGGCGGAGGCGCTCAAATGGCTCGCCGCATGAAAGAGCACACGAGTTTTGTCCGTTAAAGAACACCGGCAACACGCTGGCGCCGCGCCTTCTGCACCAGACCGGCGGTAAAGGTTTTCCAGGCCGCTTCCTGCGCACGGCCGAACACCCGTGGCGCAGTGGCAACCGTGCCGGCCGGAAAGGCCAGCAGCGTCACTCCCTTGCGCAAGTCTTCCAGCGCCTGCCGGCGCGTGGCCAGATTGGTCGCCATCGCCTCGCGCGTACCGGAAAAATCGATCGGCAAGCAATGGTCGCGAAATGCCTCGATCCGCAGGAACTCGGTGTTGATCGAGCACCTTGTAAGGCCGCTCCAATTGTTCGGCCATCGCAGCAAGGACAACGCCATCGGCAATGCCGAATGGGTGATTGGCAATCATCGACCAACGGCTCATTGGCTGCGACCTGGCGGCGGCCAGTTCCGGTCGCGGAAATCCAGCCTGACGTCCAGCATGCGCAGCAGTTCGTTCATCTTCCGGGGATGCGAACCGGCAACGTCTCTGCACCAGCGGTCGTAGATACTCGCGATATTTATGCGCGCCCGACAAGCGCTCTAGACCGCGCAGCATCAATGCACGCAAGCCCTCCGACCTTGACTGGAAGACCCGCGTGAAAGCTGATCGCCGCTGCATCTTTCAGGCCGCGCGTTTGAGCCAGAGACGCGGGTCGATGGCAGCACCTGCGGACTTCGCCCGACAACGCCTCGACAAGTGCTTCCATGCTCGACAGGTTGTGGATCGGCCGGAACTCGTCCACATGCGGTAGCATTGCGCGGATACCTTGCGCCCGCGCTTCGAACCGGTCATAACGCAAGAGCGGATTAAGCCAGATCAGCCGCCTGCAGGATTTGTGCAGGCGCTCCATTTCCCGTTGCAGCTCGGGCGTGCCTTCGCGCTCCAGCCCGTCGGTGAACAGCAGAACCATCGCGCCCTGCCCGAGCACGCGGCGCGACCAGTTGCGGTTAAACAGATGCAGACATGATGCCAATACGCGTGCCGCCGGACCAGTCGTCGACTTCTGCCGTACACAGATCGAGCGCCTCGTCAGGATCCTTGTGCCGTAGTGCGCGCGTGACATTGGTCAGGCGGGTGCCGAACAAAAACGTATGCACGCGTCGGCGGCGCTCGGTCAGCGCGTGCAGGAAATGCAGGAAAACACGGGTGTAGTCGCTCATCGAACCGGATATGTCGCAGATCGCTACGACAGGCGGATGACGCATCACCTGGCTGCGCCGCGCCAGTTCGATGCCCGAACCGCCCGCCCGCATGGACCGGCGGAAGGTGCGGCGCATGTCGATCTTCAAGCCGCGCAGATCGGCGCGAAAACGGCGCGTGCGAACTTCATCGTCGGACAGCCGCAAACGGGCAATCGCCTGTTTGGCCGTCGCAATCTCCTCTGCCGTCATCTGCGCAAAGTCTTTTTTCTGCAGCACTTCGGTGGCCGAAACCGTGAACCGTTGATCGACCTCCAGTTCCGACTGCTGGGTCTCAGGTTCAGACTTCGGCATCAGCGCCTGCGCCAGCCGGGCCGCGCCGGCCTTGGGTTTGGGCGGCGGTTCATTCTCGTTTCTCGGCTCGGCCATCGGCGACATCATGGCAATCAGCTTTTCCATGAAGCCGCGCCGTTTCCAGAAGATGTCGAATGCCTGATCGAAAAGCAGGAGATGTTCGCGCCGCGTGACGAAAACCGCTTCCAGCGCTGCACGGAAATCGATGCGATTGGTGACGCCGGAGACCTTCACCGCTTCCACTGCATCAATGATGCTGCCGGGCCCGACCGGCAATCCCGCCACGCGCAAGGCACGGCCGAAATGCATGATGTTATCGACAAGCGAGCCCGCCGCATCAGCGGACACAATGGCCTGATTGTCCTGGCTTGCTTCGCTCATCGTAATTCTACACCATGATCGGTCTTGCAGGCAGCAGCGTCTAGACCCGTGCTTCGCTACGCATGTCAGCCAGCATCTGCTCAACCTTGGCGCCGCCGATCTTCTCGATGTCATCCTGATATTTCAGAATGACGCCAAGCGTATCGTTGACCAGCGCCGGATCAAGCGCGACCGCATCAAGTTCATGCAAGGCACCTGCCCAGTCCAGCGTTTCAGCAACACCCGGCAGTTTGAAAAGATCTTCCTCGCGCAATTTCTGCACAAAAGCGACAATCTGCTGCGTCAGCTTTTTCGCCGCATCCGGCACTTTGGTGCGAACGATGGCAATTTCACGTTGCGTATCGGGATAACCAACCCAGTGATAAAGACACCGCCGCTTCAGCGCGTCGTGAATTTCGCGCGTGCGGTTCGAGGTTATGATGACAATCGGCGGGTGCACGGCCTTGCGCGTACCAAGCTCAGGTATCGTGACCTGAAAGTCAGAAAGAATTTCCAGAAGAAAGGCTTCGAACGCCTCGTCGGTGCGATCGAGTTCATCGATCAGCAGGACCGGCGGACCTTCCGCCGCCGGTTCAAGCGCTTGCAAGAGAGGTCGCTTGACCAGATAGCGCTCGGAGAATACATCGCTCTCCAGCCGCGCGCGATCTGTTTCACCGGATGCTTCGGCCAGCCGGATTGCCATCATCTGCGCGGCATAATTCCATTCGTAAACAGCCGAAGAAACATCCAGCCCCTCATAACATTGCAGGCGAATGAGGTTGCGCCCAAGCGTGGACGCAAGAACTTTTGCTATCTCGGTTTTTCCAACGCCGGCCTCCCCTTCCAGAAACAAGGGCCGCCCCATCTTCAAAGACAGGAACAGAACCGTGGCCAGCGAACGGTCTGCTATATAATCGGCGCCAGTTAGAAGTTTCAGCGTATCGTCTATGGAAGCTGGAAGTTTCATCGCCTGCACACCCGGGAGCTCACCTGTTTTGGCATTGTCTTGCCGTCGAACCTGTTACGCTGACAAACCGCAAGCAGATGACCGCCGGGCCAGAAAGCGCTGTAAAAAAATCAGTCCCGGATCGCTGTTGAACCAGCGTCCGGGACGATAACGGCAAAGTGCCGGATACGCTGCGAACTACTTGCCGTTCGCCTTGTTCACTGCCCGGCGCGCCATGACACCGATCAGATGAGCACGATATTCAGCATCGGCGTGAATATCCGTATTCAGCCCGTCCTTGGAGGCATTAACGCCTTCGAGCGACTTCACATGGAATTTCGCGGTCAGCGCAGCCTCGAAATTTGCCGCCCGGAACACGCCACTGGAGCCTGCGCCAGTCACGGCAACACGAACATCGCGGCCCTTCTTTGCAACGAACACGCCCACGAGCGCAAAGCGCGATGCAGGGTTCGGGAACTTCATGTATGCGGCTTTGGACGGAACCGGGAACGACACTTTCAGGATGAGTTCGCCATCCTCGAGCGCCGTTTCGAACAGGCCCTGGAAAAATTCGTCAGCCGGGATCTTGCGCTTGTTGGTGATGATTGTCGCATTGAGCGCCAGGCAAGCGGCCGGATAGTCAGCAGCCGGATCGTTGTTTGCAATCGAGCCGCCGATCGTGCCCTTGTTACGCACAGCCGGGTCACCGATCATGCCGGCAAGGTCGGCAAGTGCAGGAATCTTTCAATTACATCGGCCGACGTATGAACGTCGGCATGGCGGGTCAGTGCACCGATCACAACATTGCGGCCTTTGACTTCAATGCCGCGCATGGCGTCAACCTGCGCCAGATCGACAATAGTGCCCGGCGAAGCAAGGCGCTGCTTCATGGTTGGCAGCAGGGTCTGGCCACCAGCAAGAAACTTCGCGTCCTCTGCCTTGCTCGCAGCGTTTACCGCCTTGCGTGGTGAATCCACCCGCTGATAATTGAAAGCATACATTCTACTGTCTCCCTCTCGATACGTTGGCGCCGGACAAACCATCCAGACGCATGTCCATGAATTCTATTCCGCCGCCTTGCGCGTAACGGCGCGCTGCGCTGCGCGCCAAACTGTTTGCGCCGTGGCCGGCATAACAACATCCTCATGCCCCACCGCATTGGTGATGGCGTTGATAACAGCTGGCGGAGCGGCAATTGCACCAGCCTCGCCGCATCCCTTGATACCAAGCGGATTGGACGGACAAGCTGTTTCCGTCATGCCCACATGATAGGACGGCAGATCGTCCGCACGCGGCATGCAATAGTCCATAAAACTCGCGGTGATAAGCTGGCCATCCTTGTCATAGACAGCGCCCTCGCACAGCGCCTGGCCGACGCCCTGGGCAATTCCGCCGTGAACCTGTCCTTCGACGATCATCGGATTGATGACCTTGCCGAAATCGTCAACGGCGGTCCAGCGGTCAATCCTCGTCTTGCCTGTTTCCGGGTCGATTTCGACTTCGCACACATGCACGCCTGCCGGGAAAGTGAAATTTGTCGGATCCCAGAAGGCGCTTTCCTTGAGACCCGGCTCCAGATCCTGACCGGAAAACTTGTGCGCGATATAGGCCTGCAAGGCCACCGACGGAAAGTCGATGGTCTTGTCGGTACCCTTGACCGAAAAGTTCCCGTCCTTGAATTCGATGTCGGCAGCATCTGCCTCCAGGCAATAGGCGGCGACTTTCTTGGCCTTCGCCTCGATCTTTTCCAGCGCCTTCACGATGGCGGACATGCCGACAGCGCCGGAACGCGAGCCGTAGGTGCCCATGCCCATTTGCACTTTATCGGTGTCGCCATGAACGATGGAAACGTTCTCGAACGGAATGCCGAGCCGGTCGCTCACGAGCTGCGCGAAAGTCGTTTCATGGCCCTGACCATGCGAGTGAGATCCCGTCAGCACTTCCACTGTGCCAACCGGATTGACGCGCACCTCTGCCGATTCCCACAAGCCGACACCTGCGCCAAGCGATCCCACAGCCTGCGATGGCGCTATACCGCACGCTTCGATATAGGCGGAAAATCCGATGCCGCGCAGTTTCCCGTCACGCTCGGATGCCGCCTTGCGTTTGGCAAAGCCGCGATAGTCGGACATCTCCAGCGCCTTTTCGAGCGCCGCGCCGTAATTGCCAGCGTCATACGCCATCACCACCGGTGTTTGATGCGGAAAATTCCTGACGAAATTCTTGCGCCGCAATTGCACCGGATCAACGCCGATCTCGCGTGCTGCAACCTCAACCAGCCGTTCGACGACAAACGTGGCTTCCGGACGCCCGGCGCCACGATAGGCATCAACCGGTGCTGTAGTGGTGTAGATGCCGTCGACTTCGGCATAAATCGCCGGAATATCATATTGGCCCGACAGCAATGGCGCATAAAGATATGTCGGAACCGAAGAGGCGAACGTCGAAAGATAGGCGCCCAGGTTGGCCTTGGTGTGCACCCGCAAGGCTGTCATCTTGCCGGTTTCATCCATCGCCAGCTCAGCGGTCGTCACATGGTCCCGTCCATGCGCGTCTGCCTGGAAACTCTCGTTGCGGTCAGCGGTCCATTTCACCGGACGGCCGACTTTCTTCGCAGCCCATACGCAGACGGTTTCTTCGGCATAGATGAAAATTTTCGATCCGAAGCCACCACCAACATCCGGCGCGATGACGCGCAGCTTATGCTCGGGGGCTATTCCGATGAAGGCCGAAAGCACGAGCCGGGCCACATGCGGGTTCTGGCTGGTTGTGTAGAGCGTGAAGGATTCCGTACCTGGTTCATAATCACCAACTGCCGCACGCGGCTCCATCGCATTGGGTATCAGGCGATTGTTGACGATTTCCAGTTTGGTGACATGTTTGGCCTTGGCAAAGGCTGCTTCTGTCGCGCTCTTGTCGCCCAGATGCCAATTGTAGACGACGTTGTCGCCGGCTGCATCATGGATGACAGCAGCACCCTTTTTCACCGCATCGCCCATGTCGACGACAGCAGGCAATACTTTGTATTCGACAACGATCTTCTCGGCGGCATCGCGCGCCTGATCGTAAGTGTCGGCGATTACAACTGCCACATGGTCGCCAACATATCGCACCTTGCCCTGGGCAAGCGCAGGATGCGCCCCCGCCTTCATGGGCGAGCCGTCTTTGGAATGGATCATCCAGCCGCAGATAAGGCCGCCAACCTTGTCGGCGGCGATATCGTCGCCGGTCAGGATAGCCAGCACGCCGGGCATGACCCGTGCGGCAGTCGAGTCGATTTTTGCAATGCTGGCGTGCGCGTGGGGCGATCGTAGGAAATAGGCGTGCGCCTGTCCCGGGCGATTGATGTCGTCAACAAACTGTCCGCGCCCCGTGACGAAGCGCAGATCTTCTTTCCGTCGCACAGAAGCGCCAACACCAGTCGCACTCATCGCATTCTCCCGCCGCGTTTCAATCGCTAAAGTCATAGCGCGTGTGTCCAACTGCGGTGGCGGAATTAATATCTGCCGCCAGCCGCACGTTTGTCTTCAAATCATTTCATTGCCTGGGCGCCGGCAGCAATTGCCTTGACGATATTGTGGTAGCCCGTGCAACGGCAGATATTGCCTTCCAGCTCATGCCGGATGGTCTGCTCATCAAGGTCATTGCCCTTGCGCTTCACGATATCGACAGCCGACATGATCATGCCTGGCGTGCAGAAACCGCACTGAAGACCGTGATTTTCGCGAAATGCTTCCTGCATCGGATGCAGCTTGCCGTCCTTGGCCAGCCCCTCGATGGTCACCACGTCGGCACCTTCACAGGTCAATGCGAGCGTGGTGCAGGATTTGATGGAATTACCATTCACATGAACGACACAGCAACCGCACTGGCTGGTATCGCAGCCGACATGCGTACCGGTCAGGCGCAGATGTTCGCGCAAAAACTGAACCAGCAGCGTACGTGAATCCACATTTCCCGAAACGGCCTTGCCGTTCACGGTCATCGAAACTTTAGGCATAGACATCCTCCTCGAAAATCCAAACTGCTGTTTTGCCGTTCTATACCGCGATAGCGCATGTCCTGCTAGCAGACTTAGGCACTACAGCCCGGCGTTTCCTCTTGATTGCATACAGTTTGAGGCCACAACCGGAAACGGTCAAGCGCTCAGCACCGTCCCCACTCACCCGATCAGGCGCTGACGACCTCTGCAAACTTCTTGAAAAAGTAATCTGCATTCTTCTTGGCCACGCCATCAATGAGCCGCCCGCCCAATTGGGCCAGCTTGCCGCCCACATTGGCCTCCACGTCATAAATCAGAACCGTACCGCCATCCGGCCCATCGGCCAGACGCACCGTCGCCCCACCCTTGGCAAATCCGGCAACGCCGCCTTCGCCCTGACCGGAAATCTTGTAGCCGTTCGGCGGGTCCAGATCCGTAAGCTCGACATTGCCCTTGAACGTCGCACTGACAGGACCTACCTTGATTTTAGCAATCGCGCTAAACGCATTATCACCCGTTTTTTCAAGTGCTTGACATCCGGGTATGCATTGCTTGAGCACCTCCGGATCATTAAGCGCTTCCCAAACCGATTGGCGGCTGGCGGGGAGCTGAACCTCCCCCTGCATGGTCATGGCCATTTATCTATGTGCTCCAGATTTGCCGAAAATTCTTCGCCCTTATCCCGCGCAATGTGGCACGCTGTCCAGCCCTGCCAGGCGCCAGACAGCGGAATTATTGCCGCAGACGGGGATATTCCGGTTGTATAACAGGCACAAGCCCGTTTTGAAGCTTGCGCATGCCGCGTTCCGAGGTTATGCGCAAACAGGGCACATTAGCCTGAAGTTCGATTCACGAACCGTCCGCATCGGGACCGTCGTTAGGGGGGCGGATATGGCTGAGATGAAGATCGGCTCGGAAATTTTCAACGTCGAGGTGGATGGCCCCGACGATGCACCGGCTTTGTTGTTGTCAAATTCGCTGGCTACGGACCTGCACATGTGGGACCCGCAAATGGCGGCGCTGACCAAATCGTTCCGCGTCATCCGCTACGATTCCCGCGGCCATGGCGGCAGCGTGGCCGACGACGGCCCATATTCCATCGAGCAATTGGGCCGCGATGCGCTGAACATCCTCGACGCCCTGGGCGTTGCCAAAACAAATTTCATGGGTCTGTCCCTTGGGGGCATGGTCGGCATGTGGATCATGACCCACCATGGTGACCGTATCGAAAAAGCAGTTCTGGCCAATACCGGCGCCTATCTGGGCAACTCGGATTTCTGGAACATGCGGATCCGGACATCGCGCAACGATGGTATGGGATCATTGGTAGCAGGAACGGTGGAACGCTGGTTCTCACGCGAGTTCGCCGAAAAGTCCCCCGACAGCATTGCGAAGGTCGCGGCCATGGTGCGTGCGACCCCGGCTTTGGGTTACGCATCCTGCTGCGCTGCAATCCGCGACATGGACCAGCGCGAGGCTATCCGTTCAATTTCCTGTCCCGTCCTCGTGATTGTTGGCACAAAAGACCCGGCAACACCTCCGGCAATGGGCGGACTGATCGCTGGAACAATCAGCAATGCGCGCATCATCGATCTGGATGCGGCCCATCTGTCCAATATTGAGGCTGAAACCGCCTTTACCCGTGCGGTCGTATCTTTCCTGAGTACGCCTGCTCGCGGCTCTGCAAAGCCGGGCAAGACCGCGCAGCCGGCCGCCCCAAAAGCGCCTGCCAAGAAAGCAGCCTCTGCGAAAAGCGCTGCCAAGAAGGCACCTGCCAAGAAAGCACCTGCCAAGAAGGCACCGGCAAAAAAAGCGCCTGCAAAGAAGGCGCCGGCAAAAAAGGCATCTCCGAAAAAGGCAGCCGCCAAAAAAGCTACCGCAAAAAAAGCACCGGCTAAGAAGGCTGCATCCAAAAAGCCGGTTACCGGGAAAGCCGCTCCGAAAAAAGCGGCCAAGAAATCTGCAGCCAAAAAATCTGCGGCCAAGAAAACTGCAGCCAAGAAAACTGCAGTCAAGAAACCAGCACGGAAAACACGCCGCTGATTACAGCGGCGTTTTTGTTTGCGTGAGTCGAGCTTGCCGGAAATCCGAATGGCCCGGTTTAATCGCAGGCCAATATTGCAGGACAGGCGATGGAAAATTTTCTCCAGCAAATGATCAACGGCATCACGCTGGGCTCCATCTACGGCTTGATCGCCATCGGCTATACAATGGTATTCGGCATAATCGGCATGATCAATTTCGCCCATGGCGATGTTTTCATGGTGTCGGCCTTCATCGCAATGCTGCTCTTTCTCGCGATTACGACTTTCCTCGGAATTACCTCGCTCTTTCTGGCATTTTTCATTGTCCTGATCGCGGGCATGGTCCTGACATCGCTATGGAGTTGGACGATTGAGCGCATCGCCTACAGGCCGTTACGCGGATCGTTTCGCCTGGCCCCGCTGATTTCGGCAATTGGCATGTCAATCTTTCTCGCCAATTTCGTGCAGGTTGTTCAAGGGCCCCGCAACAAGCCGCTGCCGCCTATGTTCAACGACGTCATCCAATTGACGAGCGGAGGTGAATTCAATGTCACCCTCGGCTACAAGCAGATCGTCATCGTCGCCGTTACTGTTTTCCTCCTCGCATTGTTCTGGTACGTGGTGCAGAAAACGGCGCTTGGCCGCGCCCAGCGCGCTTGCGAGCAGGATCGCAAAATGGCTGCCTTGCTCGGCATCAATGTCGATCGAACGATTTCCATTACGTTCATCATCGGCGCCGCGCTCGCATCGGTTGCGGGCGTCCTGTATCTGGTCAACTATGGTGTCGTCAGTTTTTCCGACGGCTTCATCCCCGGCGTGAAAGCATTTACTGCAGCCGTTCTGGGTGGCATCGGATCGGTTCCCGGTGCAGTTCTGGGAGGCCTGCTCATCGGTCTAGTCGAAGTACTGTGGTCTGCATACGTCTCTTCCGACTACAAGAATGTCGCGGCCTTTTCCATCCTGATCGTTGCCTTGATTTTCATGCCCTCCGGCCTGCTGGGTAAACCGGAGATCGAGAAGGTCTGATCGATGACGGCAGCGAACGGATCCAATCTGCAGCCCGGCACTTCTGGCAAATTTGGTGAGGCTTTTCGTGAGGCAGCTTTTTCTGCGCTCATCACCGCAGGTCTGTGCTTTCCCATAGTCGCCCTGGGGGCCGAACCCGACATCCGCAACCGTCTTGAATTGCAGCCGCGCTGGTCCTGGGTCGTTGTCGCAGTCCTGCTTGTTGCGACCGCTCGTTTTCTTGCTGTACTGCTGAACCGGACGGCCGCACGGGCATGCGCCATGTTCGGATTGCTGTTCCTGGCTTTCGCTGGCGGCACGGCCTGGTTCGCATCCCTCCCCTCGCAGAGGCTGGTCGTAGCGACCACGGTTATCGGCGCTCTGCTGATTGCTGGCGGCTTTCTTATCGAGCGCAAATCGCCCAATCCTGCTGCCCTTGCGACCGTCACCCGCTTCTGGCTGTTCGGTTCTCTGGGCAACACGCGCGCCGGCCGCTGGCTGTTCGATTTTCTCATGAGCCGCTTTGCTTGGATCGGTATCGGCGTTCTTGTTGCTTTTCCACTTGTCATGCTCGGCGCGCTCGGCCCGGCAGGATCGCTGAAATGGATCAACAATTACGGCGTGCAGATTCTGATATTTGTCATGCTTGGCTGGGGCCTGAATATCGTCGTCGGCCTGGCTGGTCTTCTCGATCTCGGCTATGTCGCCTTTTATGCCGTCGGCGCCTATTCCTACGCGTTACTGGCTACAACATTCGGGCTTTCGTTCTGGATCTGCCTTCCGTTGGCAGGCATCCTTGCAGCGTTCTGGGGCATCTTGCTGGGTTTCCCGGTACTGCGTCTTCGCGGCGACTATCTTGCGCTTGTGACGCTTGCGTTCGGGGAGATCATATTCCTCGTGTTGTTGAACTGGGTTGATCTGACGAATGGCGAGGCAGGCATCTCATCAATCCCGCGCGTCACTTTCTTTGGCATTCCGTTCAATTCCAGCGAAAACGGATTTGCTGCACTCTTCGGGCTGAAGTTCACGCCGATACACCGGACCGTTTTTCTTTTTTATCTCATCCTGTTTCTCGCCCTGCTGACGAATTTTGCAACGCTGCGGCTGCGCCGGCTACCGATTGGCCGGGCCTGGGAAGCCTTGCGTGAAGACGAAATCGCCTGCCGTTCGCTGGGCATCAACACGGTGAACACAAAACTCACCGCTTTTGCACTCGGCGCCATGTTCGGTGGATTTGCAGGGTCTTTCTTTGCGGTGCGACAGGGTTTCGTCAGCCCAAACTCTTTCACGTTCATTGAATCGGCAACCATTCTTGCAATCGTTGTCCTGGGCGGCATGGGTTCGCAGATCGGCGTCGCGTTGGCCGCCATCGTTATGGTTGGTGGAACAGAATTGTTGCGCGAACTCGATTTCCTCAAGCAATTGTTCGGCGCTGATTTCGACCCGACGCAATATCGCATGTTGATTTTCGGCTTCTCCATGGTCGTGATGATGATCTTTCGACCACGGGGCTTCATCTCCACGCGCGCGCCGTCAATCTTCCTGAAGGAACGCAAAGCCGTTTCCAGCAAATTCGTCGGCCAGGGGAGTGGCTGATGCGCTGGCAAAGCGATCCCCTGCTTCAGGTAGAGCATTTGACCATGCGGTTTGGCGGACTGGTCGCCATTGATGACCTGTCGTTCACGGCGGGTCGCGGCGACATCACCGCATTGATCGGTCCCAATGGCGCAGGCAAGACAACTGTTTTCAATTGCATCACCGGTTTCTACAAGCCAACGGAAGGCAGGCTTGCTTTCGCCCGCACAGGACGGGCAGATCCCGCCGAAGTCGGGGAATTGACCAACAGCGCAGACCGTCACGCGCGAAAGAAGGCAGGTGACATCTATCTGCTGGAACGCATGCCGGATTTCGAAATATCTGCCAAAGCGAAGGTCGCACGCACGTTTCAGAACATTCGCCTGTTCGCCGGCATGACCGTTCTGGAAAACCTTATCGTCGCCCAGCATAATCCTCTCATGCATGCTTCAGGATGGACTGTTGCAGCATTGCTCGGCATCGGCGGTTACGCCCGGCGCGAACGTCAGGCGGTTGAAAAAGCCCGGCAATGGCTCGACGATATTGGTCTGTTGGAACGCGCTGACGATCCGGCCGGTGACCTTCCCTATGGCGACCAGCGCCGGCTGGAGATTGCCCGCGCAATGTGTACCGATCCCGTGTTGCTTTGTCTGGACGAACCGGCCGCGGGCCTCAACCCTCGGGAAACCGGCCAGTTGAACGAGTTGCTGCTGTCGATCCGCGAAAAACACGGCACCTCGCTTCTGCTGATCGAACACGACATGGCTGTCGTCATGCAGATTTCCGACCACGTCGTCGTGATCGACTATGGCGTGAAGATTTCCGATGGCACGGCCACAAGCGTCCGTAACGATCCCAAGGTGATCGCTGCCTATCTCGGAGTCAGCGACGAAGATGTTGAAACAGTCGAAAGTCAGATCGGGGGAGCGCGATGACCAATACGCCCCACGAAAATACGGCAACCAATTCACAGGCGCTTCTTCGCATCCGGAATGTCGAGACCTTTTATGGCAGTATAGCTGCTCTGCGCGGCGTGGATCTGGATGTAAACGAAGGTGAGATCGTCACACTGATAGGCGCCAATGGTGCAGGCAAATCCACTTTGATGATGACCATCTTTGGCAATCCGCGCGCCCGTTCCGGAACCATCGAGTACCAGGACGTAGATATCACGGGCCTGCCAACTCACGAGATCGCGCGAATGAAAATTGCGCAATCGCCAGAGGGTCGCCGTATTTTCCCGCGCATGACAGTGCTGGAAAATCTGCAGATGGGCGCAACGCTCGGCAATCCTGCTCATTTTGGCGGCGACCTCGAGCGCGTTTACGGAATTTTTCCTCGGCTCAAGGAACGCCGCAACCAACGTGGTGGCACGCTGTCCGGCGGCGAGCAGCAAATGCTGGCGATCGCGCGCGCGCTCATGAGCCGGCCGCGTTTGCTGATGCTGGACGAACCTTCGCTTGGCCTGGCGCCCCTGATCGTCAAACAGATTTTCGACGTCATCGCCGACCTCAACAAGCGCGAAGGCCTCACGGTCTTTCTTGTCGAACAGAATGCCTATCATGCCCTGAAACTTGCCCATCGCGGTTATGTGATGGTCAACGGCAAGATTACCATGTCGGGCAGCGGCAAGGAGCTATTGGCCCGCGACGATGTTCGCGCTGCCTACCTGGAAGGAGGGCACGCATGAACGCCCTCTACGAAACAGGGCCGAACGGAATCTGGACCTTTGTGTTTCTGACGCTTCTGCTTGGCGGTACCGCCGCCATGGCCACCGGCCGCGCACTGGCCCTCACCTGGCGCCCGGCCTGGCAATGCGTGCTTTATGCCGCCCCCCTCGCCTTGACCGTTGCATTTCTGCATTTCGCCCTGTTCGAGGAAGCGGTCATTTCCATGGAGCGGATTGCCGAAGACTCCGCAGCAGCCTCCGGCTTTGCAACCGGGGTTGCAGGCATGATGTGGAACATGCGGGGCTGGGCCGTGCAATTTGCCCTGTTCGCGATTCTGGCCTGGACTGGCTATCGCCTCACCCGGGTTCGCCAGATGACCCGCCAATATCGCTTTGCCTGCCACCCGGCAGGGCCCTTTTTTTGGCGCCAAGGCAGCTGAAAAACATCTTCCACAATAACAGCGCCGGGGCTGGCGCAAACCCGCATGAATCGCGTAACTTTGCGGCCAGGGCGGTTGTGGCCATAATGGCGTCGCAAGCGCCAGCTACACAGGCCAAAGCAGAACCGCCGCGACGAGAGCCGTGCATCGGCAGACACGCGGCACGATAGTTTTCAAAGAGGGAGCACAACATGGCACACCACACCGCCGCCACCTGGCGCATTCTATTGGCATCCGGCGCGCTCGCGGCAACCTTCGCCATGACTGGCATCGCCAGCGCCCAAGTCAAAATGGGTGTCATGGGCCCCGTCACCGGACCCAATGCTGCCTTTGGCGCGCAGCTCAAGAATGGTGTCGAGCAGGCCGTTGCGGATATCAATGCAGCCGGTGGCATCATGGGCCAGAAGATCCAGCTTTATCTCGCCGATGATGCGTCTAAACCGGAACAGGGCGTTTCAGGCGTCAACAAATTCGTTGGCGACGGCGTGAAGTTTCTGATTGGCGCGTTCAACTCTTCCGTCACAATGCCATCTTCGGATACGGCACAGGAGAACGGCATTCTCCAGATTACCCCGGCATCAACGAACCCGAAAATCACCGAACGCAAGATGTGGAACATGTTCCGCGTGTGTGGCCGTGACGATCAGCAGGGTGGCGCTGCCGCTGACATCATCAACCAGCATTACAAGGGCAAGAAGATTGCCATCATCCACGATAAGACGACCTATGGCAAAGGTCTGGCCGACGAAACCCGCAAGAAATTGCGCGGCGCCTACAAATTCAAGCCGGTGTTGTATGAGGGCATCAACGTCGGCGAAAAGGACTTCTCCGCACTGGTATCCAAGATAAAGCGCAGCGGTGCCGACCTGGTCTATTGGGGCGGATTGCACACCGAAGGCGGATTGTTGCTGCGACAGTTGCGCCAGCAAGGCGTGACAGCGCCATTGATGGGTGGCGACGGAATCACCGACGATGAATTCGCGGCAATCGCCGGCCCAGCCTCCGAAGGTACGCTTATGACCTTCTCGCCAGACCCGCGCACCAATCCCGCCAACAAGGCGATCGTTGAAAAGTTCCGCACCGAACGCAAGTTCGAACCGCAGGCCTACACGCTTTATAGCTATGCATCCGTGCAGATCCTGAAACAGGCCGCAGAGAAAGCCAAATCGCTCGATCCGAAGAAAGTTGCGGCGGCCATGCACTCCGGCATGACCTTCAACACCGTGCTGGGCGAACTTTCATTCGACAAGAAAGGCGATGTGAGCCAATACAGCATCGGCGGCAAGAAGAAAGATCGCTACGTGCTTTATCGCTGGAAAAAAGGTGGCGACGGCAAGGTCAGCTATTTCGAAGCAGAGTGACGGCATACAGTAATCACCGTGACAAGATTCTTCAAAATCAAGCGAACCGCCGGACACAATCCGGCGGTTCGCCTTTTGGAACGGATGGTCAGGCCGTTGCGCCGAACTTTCGATATCCATGCAATTGCCTTGATGCTGTTGGCCGGTTTCTCTTGGAGCGTCGCCGCTGCTGATCTCGTCATTGGTGTGGCTGGCCCCATGTCTGGACCGCTCTCCTATGCGGGCAAACAATTTCTGGCCGCTGCAACGCTCGCAGCAACCGACATCAATTTGGCCGGAGGTCTGAACGGCGACAAGATTGTAATTGTTGCAGCAGATGATGAAGCAACTCCTGCCGGAGCAAAAAAGGCAGCGCAAACACTCATTGGCAAAAACGTTCGGGCCGTCATTGGGCATTACAATTCGGCAGCGGCAATCGCTGCCAGCGAAATCTATCTGAAGCATGGCGTCATGCTGATTGCACCGACTGCGATTATTGAAAAACTCACCGATCGCGACCTCTGGAACGTGATCCGGCTTGCACCGCGCCACGACGCCCAGGCCATCGCTGCAGCGCGCTATCTGCAAGATAAATGCACAACCGGAAAAATAGCATTGGCCCATGATGGCGCCGCCTTCAGCAAGTTTCTGCAACAAAGTGCAGAACGCGCCCTGTCGGCAGCCGGCATGAAAAACATGCTGAAAGTGGAGGTTCCTCAAGGCCGGAAAAACGCGCCCGCAGCCCTCACAGGCATAGCGAGCGATCTGGTGTCGGCGGGCACAAGCTGCCTTTATTGGTCCGGCTCCAGCCGCGAAGGGGCAAGTCTGCTACTTGCGCTTCGCAAGAAAAAATCCATGACTTTGTTCCTGGGTGGTGAGAACTTCGCCGCGCGCGACGTGCCCGCACTGCTTCCAGCCAATGTGTTGAATGGCGTGCGCATGACCGTGCCGCAAGACATGGCTGCAACACCGCAAGCCAGCGAGATCGCCAGGCGGCTGGCGAGCAAGTTGCCCGGCACTGAGCCGCAAGACACTGCTCCGGCGATCGCTGCCTATGCAGCTATGGAACTGCTCGCTGCTGCAGCGCGCGTCAGCAAAAGCAACGATCCCGGATCCATGGCAGGCGTGTTGCGTTCCGGAAAGACATTCAGCACGGCGGCAGGGCCTGCCTCATTCGATGTTCATGGTGACCGCCTCGAGCGTCTATATGCAATTTACCGATGGGCCATCGCCGACGACAACAAGCCGGTTTTTGTCGCCGACTGAGACATGACAGGAATGTAATATTTTTTACACTGCCGCGATTCCAGGGTTTGCTGTAGATTGCACTGGATACTTATGATGCAGGACCGATGACCAAACGGGACATTTACGGCTATCTCGCTATCACCCTGGCCGCCATCGCAACAGCCGGGCTCATCTGGTATTTGGGATACGCGCCGCACTACCTGCGCATTGCCGTTTCCCCACCGGATTCGGGAATGACGCGATTCCTCAACGCGCTTGGCCGCACATTCGAAAATCAACGCAGCAATGTGCGCCTGCAGGTGCTGCCAATGCAAAATCGCAGCAATGTTGATAGTGCACTCGACAAGGACAAGACAGACTTTGCCGTTGTTCGTGCGGACCAGCCACTCCCGCCCGGCTCTCTGGCCGTCGCTGCTTTCCAGGATTTTGTGGTGATGACCCTGGCCATGCCCGGGTCCGGCATTGTCAATTTCTCCGACATTGGTGACAAACGGGTCGTGGTCATCGGATCGGACGGGGCCAATACGCAATTGTTTACGTCTCTTGCACGACTGCATCGTGTCGAGCTGGGGACAGTCAAGATCACAACAGTTCCGACACCGACTGAAGCAGCGGACCTTGCCGAAAAAAAACAGGTAGATGCGATTTTCGCAGCAGCACCGCGTGGCAGCGCCGGCATCTCACGGGCTTACGATCTCATTGCGGAATCTGTCGATCATCCGCCAGTTTTTGTGCCCATGAGCGATTTCAAATCCATTGCAAACCTCAATCCAGCCTTGTCACGTTCCGAAATCAGCGCCGGCGAAATAAGCGCATCGCCGCGCATACCGGAAAAGACGGTGCGCACCATCACGTTCCCGGCTCTCATCGTCACCCGTGCCAAGACCCGCAACAACGCTGTGCTGGAATTCACCAAGAACCTGTTCGCAGTTCGACTGGCCCTTGCCGCACAGCACCCGCCGGCAGCGCGGCTCGTCGCACTGCCAACCAAACGTGATGCACCTTTTCCGCTACATCCCGGCGCAGCGACCTATTACGACGCGAGCGAAGAATCCCTGTTGGACAAATACAGCGACCTGCTCTGGCTGGCATTGTTCGGATTTTCCGGCATTGTTTCGGTATTCGTCTGGTTCTACCGCCTGGCGATTCCCAAGTCCCGCATGATGCTCGTTGCCGAACGCAACCAGCTGGTCGAACTCATCCGCAAGGCCCGGGACTCAAAGGTTGCGCAGGAACTGGACGACATTGAACGCGAGGCGGACGAGCTCGTCGTCGCCGTTGCTGCACAATTGTACGATGGCACATTGCCGCCCGAACAACAGCCGCCTTTTGACATGCTGATTGCAAGACTGTCCACAGTCGTTGAATCCAAGCGGCTGAGCCTGTCCAGTACCTGAGATTTTCTCAGCCCAGTTTGGCCAATGCCGGGAACATCTCGATAAGCCAGAACGAAAAGCTCTGCAGCCAACCCGTCAGGAATGCTATCCCCGTCAACACCAGCAGGACGCCGACCACTTTCTCCACGATGCCGAAATTCTTTTTGAATTTTTGCAGGAAGCCCATGAAGGGCTCTATGGCAAAGGCTGCCAGCAGGAACGGAACGCCAAGTCCCGCAGAATAGACCCCCAGCAGCAGGGCGCCGCGTGCCACGGTATCTTCCGTGCCAGCCAGCGCCAGAATGGCCGCCAGTATTGGACCGATGCACGGCGTCCAGCCGAATGCGAACGCCAGGCCCATCACATAAGCGCCCCACAGGCCGATTGGTTTTTCCACATTCACACGTGCTTCGCGGTACAGGAATGCGATCCGCCAGACACCAAGAAAATGCAGTCCCATGGCGATGATGACGATGCCGGCTGCTGCAGACAAAATCGTGATGTATTGCCGGATGAATTGACCGAAGACGGACGCCGTCGCGCCCAGCGCCACGAACACGGTCGAAAAACCCAGCACAAACAAGATGGCCGCCAGCGCCACATCGCGCCGGGCGCGCTTTGCTCCCGCTGCCGCAATCTCTTCCACCGTCGTGCCGGCAATGAACGTCAGATAGGGCGGCACCAGCGGCAGGACGCAGGGGCTGAGGAAAGACAGCAGACCGGCAAAGGCCGCTGCCGGATAGGAAATATCGCTCGCCATGAAACTTCGTGCTCTGGCGGGAGGTCCGCCGGGTGGCTTGATCCTTTCAGATATTGCACAATGGTCCCAATAGAAAGCTAACTTCGCTCCGCCCACGCCATTGTGACAGTCATGTGATCGAACGGTATCCCACGTGAACAACCTCATTACCGACGTACCCGGCGTTTTTCTAGGAAATGCGCAGGATCCAGCCCTGGCCTCGGGCGTGACTGTTGTCATCTTTGAAAAGCCCTCAGCCGCGTCAGCCTCCATCCTGGGTGGCGCCCCCGGCGTGCGCGATACAGCCTTGCTTGAGCCGGAGATGAGCGTTGCCGGAATAGATGCCCTTGTACTCAGCGGCGGGTCGGCCTTCGGCCTGGATGCCATGGGCGGAGCCCAGGCATTGCTGCATGCGCAGGGCCGTGGACTTGCCGTCGGCAGCGCCCGCGTACCCATTGTGCCAGGCGCCATCCTGTTCGACCTGAACAATGGTGGCGACAAGAACTGGGGCGGGCAATCGCCCTATTGGAAACTGGGGCACGCAGCCGCGAGCAGCGCAAGCAGCAAACCTTTCCAGCTTGGCACGTCAGGCGCAGGCTTTGGAGCCACCACGGCAAACCTGAAAGGCGGCCTCGGATCGGCAAGTGCGCGCACCAGTGGCGGTTACACAATTGGAGCTGTCGTCGCCGTCAACGCCATCGGCAGCGTCACCATCGGTCAGCAGCCGTTTTTCTGGGCAGCACCCTATGAACGCGATGACGAGTTCGGCGGGCTCGGACTTCCCACCCGCATATCGCCTGCTGATCTGGCCCTGCAGACCAAAGGCGGCCCGGCGCCCGCCAATGAGAATACAACCATTGCCATTCTTGCCTGCGATGCACCATTCGGCAAAGCCGAAGCAAAACGCATCGCCATCATGGCGCACGATGGCATGGCCCGCGCCATTCGTCCCGCCCATGCACCCTTCGATGGCGACATCGTCTTTGCGGCATCCACCGGCAAAGGCGAAACCCTTGATGGCCGGCAATTGCTGGAAATAGGCGCTCTCGCCGCCGATTGCCTGGCGCGCGCCATTGCCCGCGCAGTCTTCGAAGCAACCGCATTGCCCTTTGCCAACGCCCTGCCAGACTGGCGCACGGCATTCTCCGGGCAGAAGTGAAATCTCAGTCCGCCGGGCTGCGCTGCATTGTTGCAAGATAAAAAAAGACTGTGCCGATACAGGCAATGCAAAACAATATCCAGAGCACCGGTTCGTAGGATCCGAAACTGTCGCGCAGCAAGGCCGCAATAAACGGCGCGCCTGTTCGTGGAAGAATCGCAACGGTCGTTAGCGCCCCGGAAATCGCGCCGTAGCCGCGCAAGCCGAAAATCTCCACCACCACCGTCTGGCGCACAACCATCAGCACTCCGCCGGATGCGCCATATAATAAAGCGTATCCTATCAGCCACGGCGTGCCCAGGGGGGCAATGAAGATAAGCATCAAGACAGCAAAAGCAAAAATCGGGAAGCATATGCGCCCTTGCACGCGCGCTGTACTGTTGTTGCCTGCCATGTGCATCAGGATTCGTGCAGCAACCGCGGCAGGACCTGTAAGCGAAAATACCAGAACCGCCATTTGCACACCGATGCCCCGTTCCTGCAGCAGCGGCATGAAGTGCACGTTCATCGCAAAGATGGTGAACCAGTGAACGCTGGCAGCAATTGCGATGAACCAGAACGCTGGCAATCGGATGGCCGTTCGCAGTGGCGAAAATGCCAGAGAGCCGAGGTTCGTGGGTTGACCCGTTTCACGCAATTGTTTCCGGCGGGCAAATTCAACGGTGCGACTGCCGATTGTCCCGCGAAGTAAAAATGCATTGATGCAGGCCGGTCCGAAAAACTGCATCAACGCCAGCCCGATAAGCGCCGTGCGCCATCCATACCAGGCCATGAGCAGGCTGACGACCGGCACGACGACGGTGGAAGACAGCCCTGAAAAAATGGCAAGAATGGTGATGCCACGCCGGAAGTCTTTGACATTGGCAGTAATCACCGCCGAAGATGTCGTGCCAAGCGTACACCCCGTAGCAACGCCCATCGCGATCCACAGGGCGTAGAATTGCGGCAATGTCTCAATCCGCGACCACAGCGCAAGCAGAACCGCCGCCAGTGTTGCGCCGATCGACATGACCAGATGACCGCCACGCCGGTCCACCCATTGACCAACAGGTATGGCAATCAGGTCGGCGGTGAACAGTCCGAGCGTAAAAGCGCCGGTCATTTGTGTCGCCGACCAGCCGAACGCTTCGTTCAGCGGCCGGAGAAACAGTGTGAAAGAATGAAACAGGCATCCGATTGCAATGACGTTGCTCGCCGACATGCCCCAGATCAGGAAGTTTTCCTGTTGCGGCGTTCGCGTTGGCTGTGAAACGTCACTCATAAAATGCGTTGCCGCTCATGGGATCAGGCACGACGCGTTGCATGCGGGCTCTTGTCAACATACTCCAGCATTTCCTGCACCAGTTGCTCTGTCAGTAGCGCACGTTGGCCGGCGTATTCCGGCAAATGCCATAGGTTGTGCGATTCATCGGGATCATTTTTCAGATCGTATAATTCGCCCCAATCCTCGCCATGATAAACCGTCATGCGCCATTCATTCGTAATGAGATTGCGCAAGAGGGCCGCCTTGGGGAAACCCATGCGGGTGAAATTATCCTCGTGCTCGGTAAGCAGGCATGCGCGCGGATCTCCGCCGCCGCCCACATGCGCTGCCAGGTCGCGGCCCTGAATGCCAAAATAGGGCTTCAGGCCTGCACGGGCGATGATGGTTGGCGCCATGTCGATGGTCGATGCAAGCGCTCCCGATTTTTTTGCGCTCCGGCTTTGCGGATCCGACCAGATGAACGGCACCCGGGTGACGGATTGAAATGGCAATGCGCCTTTCAGCAGCAAGCCGTAGTCGCCCAGATAATCGCCGTGGTCGGCATTGAAGATGATGACCGTGTCATCGTAGCGGCCGATCTCTTTCAGCTTCGCAAGTATGACGCCGATGGCATCGTCGATCATCGTGATCATGCCGCAGGTGAGCGCCATGGCTTCGCGCAACTCCTCCGGCGTTGCCATGAAAGCTTCCTGTGTCTGCGACTGACGGCTGCCGTCGAGCTGGCGAGCCCGCAGCCATTGCATGGCAGGCGTCGGGTTTTTATGCGCCTCATACGGCAGCCGCGGCTCGAAATCCTTGGGATCATACATGTCCCAGTATTTGCCGGGCGGCGTGAACGGATGATGAGGATCGGGGAAGGACACAAAGGCAAAGAAAGGCTTGTCATCGCCCTTGACGCCATCGAGATAGTCCAGCGTCTTGTCGCGAATGAAAGCTGTCGGATACAGATCCTCGGGGATCGGCGTGCGCCGCGCCTGCGGGCATTTGTAATCGTGCTTCAACTGGTTTTTTGGATCGCGCCATTCATCGGCATGTGGCGATTTCGACTTGAGCCACTGATAGTAATGTCCGTCACACGTATCGCCGTGGCCTGTGACCATGTCCACATGATCGTAGCCGTAATAGGGCGTTGGAATATCGTACATCTCGTTACTTCGATAGCGCGAAGGCTCTTCGTGACCGTAATAGGCGCCGTCCGTTTTCCATGAATCCTTTATCGGCCCCAGACTGTCCGGATCGACACGCTGTTCTGGCGGCATTTCCTGCATTGGTTGCACATGGCTCTTGCCAATATGGGCTGTGCGATAGCCGCCGGCGCGCAACACTTCAACAAACGTGCTTGCGTTGTAGTGCAGGATATCGCCGTTCTTCGTCAGTCCGTGCGCCGAAGGATAACGGCCCGTCAGCAACGAAGCGCGGTTCGGCATGCATACAGGTGTTGCCACATGAAAGCGCTCGAACATCGTGCCTGAATTCGCAAGACCATCGATGTTCGGAGTCTTGACAACAGGATGTCCGGCGCAACCTAGCCAGTCGGCGCGATGCTGATCGGTGATGAAATAGAGGAAGTTGGGTTTCGACATACTTCGGTAATCCAGTTTCGGGTTATTGGCTGCAGACTAGGAAATGTGGCTCGCGTGGTTTTGCAGATACCAATCTGCAATTTCTTCACGCGTGGCGAACCAGACACCGTCGAAGCCTTTCACGTATTCGACGAATTCCTTCAAGGCACGGGCACGGAATGGCTGACCGATCACATGGGGGTGCAGGCCGATATTCATCATGCGTCCGGACTTTTCGCCTTCCATGTAAAGCCAGTCGAAAGTTTCCTTGAAAACCTTGAACGCACCTTCCACATCCTGCCCCTGGCGCATGAAAACGGTGAAGTCGTTGACTTCCGATGTATAGGGGATGGATACCATCGGCTTGCCCGAACGCGTCTTCACCAGATAGGGCTGATCGTCGTTCAGCAGGTCAGTTATATAGACAAGCCCTTCTTCTGCGATGATATCGATTGTGTTCAGCGTTGATCGCAACGAACTCGACAGCCAGCCCTTGGCCGGCTTGCCGCAAACATCCTTGTACACACGCAGCGTTTCACGGATGACGTCCCGTTCAGCTTTTTCGTCGAACATCCAGTCCGTGAGAAGATCCGATTGCACGAAATTGTGTGCGACCAGTTCCCAGCCGCGATCCAGCGCAGCCTTGATGATTTGCGGCCGCTCGATTCCGGTTTTTGCATTCATCGTGCAAGTGGCGGGTACGCCAGCCGCATCCATGATGTCCATCAAGCGCCAGATGCCCACGCGCTGGCCATATTCGCGCCAGGTGAAGTTCGGATTGTCATAAACCTTGCCCGGCAGGTCGCCACCGACGATCCCGGGCCCGCCGGGATAATAAGGCTTGTCGGTATCCTTGACCTTGTCCCAATGCTCCAGATTGAAAGTAATCATCAGCGCCAGGCGCTTGCCATTGGGCCAGCGCAGGGGTTTGCGTTCCGGCATCGGAACAAAATCGTATTCCATCCCATTCTCCTCGCATTTATCGATTTGGTTCTTTTGTGACACAGTTTGTTGCACCGGGCCAAGCCTGTCGCCACCCGTCGGAGCGAGATTTACTTCGGAAGGTCCGACCCGACGAACCCTTGGCCAGCCGGGATTTCCTTGCTAGGCTGGTCTCAATGCGAACACGCAGTGTGACCAATCCGGGAGGGAAACATGAAAAAACTTATCGCAGCGGGCGCAACGCTGGCTTTTGCTACAGCCACCCTTGGACAAACCGCCCAGGCCGCTGATACATTGAAAATCGGTGTCCTCATGTCGACATCCGGCCCGCTGGCAGCCCTCGGCCGCGAACAGGTCAACGGCATCATGCTGGCAGCCGAACAGATTGGATCGGTCGCCGGACGCAAGCTTGAGGTCATCATTGAAGATACCGAAGCCAAACCGCAGGTCGGCCTCACAAAGGCACGAAAGCTGATCCTGTCCAACAAGGTTGATGTCCTCACCGGCGTCATGTCATCGGCCGTGGCTCTGGCCGTTGCACCAGTGGTGTCCCGCGCAAAGATGCCCTTGATCATCACCAACGCCGGAACAAACCTGTTGTCCGGCGACAAGTGCGATCGCTATGTCCTGCGCGCATCCTATTCAATGGCCCAGACCGCCAAGCCGGTTGGCGACTATATGGCCAAGAAGGGCGTCAAGACCGTTTACATCCTGGCATCGGACTACGTCGCCCCGCGTGAATCGGTGGAAGCTTTCAAGAAGTCCTTCACCGCTGGTGGCGGAAAAATCGTAGGCGAAGTGTGGACGCCATTCGGCAAGACACAGGATTTCGGCCCCTATATCTCCCAGGTCCGCGCCGCCAAACCGGACGCACTATACGCAGTCTATTATGGCGGTGAAGCCATACTTTTCACGAAACAATATGAGTCATTCGGCATCAAGAAGGACATTCCCCTGTACAGCGCCCTTGGCCTGACGCCGCCAATCCTGCGCAAGGCACAGGGCGCGACC
Source organism: uncultured Alphaproteobacteria bacterium (assembly GCA_963700795.1). Classification (GTDB taxonomy): domain Bacteria; phylum Pseudomonadota; class Alphaproteobacteria; order Rhizobiales; family Beijerinckiaceae; genus Terripilifer. The sequence continues at coordinate 263,402 of CAVOYX010000007.1, forward strand.
GCTGCAGATGTCGTGCAATCGGCCAATTATTTCATCGAGCTTCCGCACAAGGAAAACCAGGAATTCGTGGCTGCCTACCGCAAGAAGTTCAACGAGGATCCCGGCGAATTCGCGGTCTATGCCCACGATGCCATGCGCGTCATCGCCGAGGCTGTAAAGGCACGTAACGGCGACACGAAGGACAAGGCCGCCCTGGTGGCAGCAATGGAAAAGGTCTCCTTCACCGGCCCGCGCGGTCCAATCAAGCTGTCCTCCAGCAACCGCAGCATCACGCAAAACTTCTACATCGTGAAGACCGTGAAGAAGGGCGACAAGGTTGGCTTTGATCTCGTGGAAACCTTGAAGGACATGGAAGACCCGATCAGCGGGTGCAAACTCAAATAATCCACCCGCTGGACGCCAGAGGCAGAATGATCGGCCCGCAGCCCCCAAAGGCTGCGGGTTTTCCACATTCAGGGCAGTCCGCACGCCCGGGATTGCGCCAATGCCGCCCGGCAAATGGACTCAACTTCGCCGCCATGGTACCCCGCGACCTTACCTTTCCCGGACCTCCCGCCCCCGGAATGCCATGCGCGCCCTGAAAATCTGCCCCTCTATCCTGTCTGCCGATTTTGCCCGTCTGGGCGACGATGTGCGTGCGGTCATGGAGGCCGGTGGCGATTGCGTCCATGTCGACATCATGGATGGACATTTCGTGCCCAACATCTCGTTCGGGCCCGCAGTCATGGGCTCTATCCGCAAGGTGACGGACAAGCCTTTCGACGTGCACCTGATGATCGCTCCCTGCGATCCCTATCTTGCCGACTTTGCCAAAAACGGCGCGGACATCATCACGGTCCATGCCGAGGCCGGCCCGCACCTTCACCGTTCGCTGCAGGCCATCCGCGCCCTCGGCAAGAAGGCCGGCGTGTCACTGAACCCCTCGACCCCCGAGAGCGTTATCGAATATGTCCTCGATGATCTGGACCTCATCCTCGTCATGAGCGTCAATCCGGGCTTTGGCGGCCAGAGTTTCATTCCTGCCAGCCTTGAAAAGATTGCCCGCATCAACGCGATGATTGGCGACCGTCCAATCGATCTGGAAGTCGATGGCGGGGTAACCGCCGACAATGCCGCGAGCATCGCTGCTGCCGGCGCAAACTGGCTTGTAGCCGGCTCGGCCGTCTTCAAGGGCGGACAAAAGCAATTCGCATCCAACATCGCCGCCATCCGCAACGCTGCCGAAGGCGTACGCGGTGAGCGCGTCTAACACTTCTCAGGACATTCCGACATGATCCCACGCTATTCCCGCCCGCAGATGGTTGATATCTGGGAGCCGCAGACCAGATTTCGTATCTGGTATGAGATCGAGGCCCATGCCTGCGATGCGCTTGCCGATCTCGGCGTCATCCCGAAGGAAAGCGCCAGGGCAATATGGGACCGCGCCAACAAGGTGACGTTCAACGTCGACCGCATTGATGAAATCGAGCGCGTCACCAAGCACGACGTGATTGCCTTCCTGACCCATCTGGCCGAATTCATCGGCGAGGATTCGCGCTTCGTGCATCAGGGCATGACATCCTCGGACGTGCTGGACACGTGCCTGGCCGTGCAATTATCGCGCGCCGCCGATCTGCTGATTGCAGATGTCGATGCCCTGCTCGCAGCGATAAAAAAGCGCGCATTCGAACACAAGATGACACCCAGCATGGGCCGCTCGCACGGTATTCATGCCGAACCCGTGACCTTCGGCCTGAAGATGGCCCAGGCCTATGCAGAGTTTTCACGCTGCCGCGAACGCCTCGTCAATGCGCGCAAGGAAATCGCCACCTGCGCCATCTCCGGCGCAGTCGGCACATTCGCCAATATCGATCCACGCGTGGAAGAACATGTTGCAGAAAAGCTGGGCCTGACGCCCGAACCGGTTTCCACGCAGGTTATTCCGCGCGACCGTCACGCCATGTTCTTTGCAACACTCGGCGTCGTGGCCTCATCCATCGAACGGCTGGCAACGGAAATCCGCCATCTGCAGCGCACGGAAGTTCTGGAAGCGGAAGAGTTTTTCTCCGAAGGCCAGAAAGGCTCTTCCGCCATGCCGCACAAGCGCAATCCCGTGCTGACGGAGAACCTCACCGGACTTGCCCGCCTGGTGCGCGGCATGGTGACGCCTGCACTGGAAAACGTCGCCCTTTGGCACGAACGGGACATTTCGCATTCTTCCGTCGAGCGCATGATCGGGCCGGATGCTACGGTGACTTTGGATTTTGCACTGGCGCGCCTGACAGGCGTGATCGACAAGCTCATTGTCTATCCGGAAAACATGCAGAAGAACCTCGACAAGCTAGGTGGCCTCATTCACTCCCAGCGTGTTCTGCTTGCATTGACGCAAAAAGGCGCCTCACGCGAAGACGCCTATAAATTCGTGCAGCGCAACGCCATGCCGGTATGGCGCGGCGAAGGCGATTTCCTGACGCTGCTGAAGGCTGACAGGGACGTGAAGGAAAAACTGTCGGACAGCGAACTCGAAGACCTGTTCGACATGGGCTATCACCTGAAACACGTCGACACGATTTTCAATCGGGTGTTCGGGGAAGGGTGAAAGCTCACCCGCAGTCCTTCAGAAATTTCGTTTGTACCCAGCCCTTGTCGCCTGCGCCCCAGGCGGCCTCGCCGGTGGCTGAATGGGCGATCCGCGACCAGCCCTTGTACCGGCGTGAGGCAGCATCATCGAACAGCGAAACCACATCGCCGTTTTTCAGCATGCGGACCGGCGTGCCGTCCATGCGCGGCTGAGCGCGCAGAGCCAGACCCTTTGCACCGGCGCCATTTACCTCACAGGAGGCCGTTGCGCGTGCCGGAACGGGCGCAACCGCCAGCAACAGGGCCGCGACAAAACCCGCTTTCATCCACCGCATCTGCGCCTCCACATTTCGTTCCGCAAAGCCTAGCCCCGCGGCAAGGGTAACGCCACACCAAACAACCGCATAGCAAGGGACACTTGCACAAGGCTTGATCCCACCAGTCAAAGCCTGCAAAAGTCCCGCCAAAGACAAGTCAGGAAACCCCGAAAAGGACTCCCATGCAATTTGGCATGCAATTCTTCCCCACCCTTGGGCCGGACCAGCAGTCGGGCGCGGAATTCTGGGGCAACGCGCTCGCCTGCGTCGATCTGGCCGACGAGCTGGGCTTTACCCACATTCGCACTGTGGAGCATTATTTCAATCGCTATGGCGGCTACAGTCCCTCACCCATTGCCTTTCTCTCGGCAGCGGCAATGCGCACGAAACAGGCCCGTCTTGTGACCGGTGCTGTGCTCCCGGCCTTTTCACATCCGCTGAAACTGGCCAGCGAATTATGCTTGCTCGATGCATTGTCCAACGGACGGCTGGAAGCCGGATTTGCACGCGCCTTCCTGCCACTGGAATTTGAGCGCTTTGGCATTTCACTCGATGACAGCAAGGCGCGCTTCGATGAAGCCATGAGCATCATCATCCCGCTATTGCGTGGCGAGAAGGTAACCCATAGCGGCAAGTTCTGGAATTTTCCCGAGACAGAGGCGCTGCCTCGCCCCGTGCAGCAGCCCCGGCCACCGGTCTGGATTGCAGCAGTTCAAACCCCGGCCAGTTTTGAAAATGCCGGCCGCAATGGATTTGGCATCATGGCCATTCCGATGACGGGTTCGGTAATGAAAGAACTCATCAAGGTGTATCGCAAGGCATGGAAGGACGCGGGCCACCCCGGCAACGGACGCGTCATGCTCGCCTTTCACATGTATTGCGCCAGCAATATGCAGGACGCACGCACGGTGGGCGAACCAGAACTCATGGATTATTTCCGCACCTTCGCCAATGCAGCGCGCGCCTGGACGACAGGCACGAAATCCAAGGACTATGCCAATTACGACAAGATCGTCGAACATCTCGACAAGGCGACATTTGATGGGCAGGTCGAAAACGGCTCGGCATGGGTGGGAACGCCCGACAGCATCGCCAAACAGATCGCTGCCTACAACGACGCTATCGGCGGGTTTGACCTGGCCTCTGTCCAGGTGAATTTCGGATTGATGGACCAGAGAAAAGCGCATGCATCCATGCGCCTGTTCGCCAAAGAAGTCATGCCGCACTTCACGTAAGCAACAAGATCGGTTTCGCTGGGACAGGGCACATGCAATTTGGCATACATTTCTTCCCGACCAGTGGCGCTCGACATGAGTCGGGCGCGCAATACTGGGCGGATGCGCTGTCCTGCGTCGATCTTTGCGACGAACTCAATCTGACGCATGTTCGCACGGTCGAACATTATTTCACCGAATACGGCGGCTACAGCCCCTCGCCGATCGCTTTCCTCAGCGCGGCAGCCATGCGCACAAAAAAGGCGCGCCTGTTTACTGGCGCGGTTCTGCCTGCATTTTCGCACCCACTCAAACTCGCCAGCGAGTTGAGCCTGCTGGATTGCCTATCCAATGGCCGTCTGGAAATCGGCTTTGCCCGCGCCTTCCTGCCACTGGAGTTCGAACGCTTCGGCGTGGAGCTGGACGAAAGCCGCGCCCGCTTCGATGAGGCGATGTCGATCATGCGCCGACTTTTTACAGAAGAGAATGTCGCGCACGAAGGCCGCTTCTGGAAATTTCCGGAAACAACCATATTGCCGCGCCCGGTGCAGCAACCAGCACCTCCCTTCTGGATCGCAGCAGTGCAAACACCGGCAAGTTTTGAATTTGCCGGACGCAATGGGTATGGCGTCATGGCCGTGCCTTTCGCCGGCAACAAGATGCGCGAACATTTTGACGTTTATCGCAAGGCGTGGCGGGAAGCAGGCCATCCCGGCAATGGCCGCATCATGCTCGTCTTTCACATGTATTGTTCACCCTCGGCCGAAGAGGCGCGCGCGACCGCAGAACCGCAATTAATGGGTTACCTGAGCGCCTTCGCCAATGCAGCGCGTTCATGGACCACTGGCGCGCAGTCGAAAGATTATGTCGGTTATGACAAGATCGTCGAACATCTCGACAAGGCGACATTCGACGGACAGGTAGCCAACGGATCCGCCTGGATCGGTACACCGGACATGATCGCGCGCCAGCTTGAAGCCTATTCAGAGGCTGTCGGCGGGATAGACATCGTTTCCCTGCAAGCCAAATTCGGTCAGTTGCCAATCTCCAGGGTGCAGGCCTCCCTGCGTCTGTTCGCGAAGGAAGTGATGCCGCGCTTTATGTGACGATACAGCAGGCACGTATTTCGCTACTTCTTTCTTCGCATCGGATAGACGCCCGGCTGTGTCACCTTGTGGTAGACCCAGGCAAGCAGCACAAGCAGCACAGCCCCGAGGGCGACCGGTACAAAGAAAAAATGCCAGGATGGCGCGAGAGTTACAATCAGGAACGGATTGATGCCGGCCGGCGGATGCAAAGTGTCGGTCATGAGCATCAGTGCAATGGCAAGCCCGACTGCCGGCGCAGCGAACCAGGGACTTGACCCAAGCAACCACAGGACAGCAAACCCTGCCGCTGCCGACAACAAATGACCGCCGACTATATTCTTCGGCCGGGCAAAGAGGCTAAGCGGCGTTGCCATAACCAGCACAATCGACGTTGCAAACGGCACCATCATCAAAGGCACCTGCGTCAACCTGTCGAACAACACCATGCCAGCAATGCCGATGGTCCCGCCGACGGCAGGGACAACAACCCGGTTCAGAAAAGCCGTAGCGCGCATGACGTCCGTATTTTGCGTTTATGTTGCTGAAACGTATCGCGATTCGACGCAACTATGCCACAGCCCTTTTCCATCAGGACCGGAGCGATGACCTTGTCCTCCCGCGCAGCGGCTCGCAGGCTTGCACCTCCCCCTCCGGGACGCTGGCATTTCCGGTCAAAGTTATTACATGTGAGGCGCAGGAGACCTGAAGCAATGCGCGTATCCGAAGCAGACTTGTTGTTTGTCCCCGGACTGGGGGGCTCTGGCTCTGACCATTGGCAAACCCGATGGGCAGAAAAACTGTCCACGGCGAAGGCAATCGACCTGCCGGGTTTGGATGCGCCAGACCATCATGCGTGGACCAGCACCATTGCGACGGCCATCGCAAAATGCGAACGGCCGGTCGTGCTTGTCGGCCACTCGCTCGGCTCGCTTGCGATCATCCACGCCACCCGCACCCTGGGCCACGCTGGTGCGGCGAACATTCGCGCGGCCTTTCTCGTCGCACCGCCTGCAGCCAGAACAATTGCAGACCTGACAAACATCGATCCAAAATTCGCGGCAGTATCCTCCGATCCCCTGCCCTTTCCGTCACTGTTGATAGCGAGCCGGAACGATCCTTATGCAACCATGGCAGAATCCGAAACCATGGCCCTGGACTGGGGTTCGCAAATAGTAGACGCCGGCGATTCCGGACACATCAATGCAGATTCCGGTCACGGCCCCTGGCCCGAAGGCCTGATGCGGTTTGCGACTTTCATGGCGCGTATTTAGGCAAAACACTGTCTGATGAGCCACGCATTAACCAAATGCAAAAGCATATTTGCGCCCTTCCCGGCGATTAACTATCGGCCCTAACCACAAAAGAACTTCCGTATTTATTCGCTGCACCGTTTGTGGTCTGTTTTTTGCCTGAAATCGGGCAGAACCGGACCCATGCGAACTGATGGCCAATAGCTGGACACAAAATGAGAGCGATCTGAAACCACCGCGCAGGTTAAAGCCCTTCGCCGGTTTCCTTGCGCAACCATCGGTAATTGCCCGGGCGCTTGCTTCGCCCTGGACCTGGATCTGCGCCTTTGTGTGTGTTGCAATCGTGATGCTGATCGTGCCGCTACGTCTTCCGCTTGGTGGCTATTATTGGGACGTAACGCTTTACCCCGACGCCGCCTGGCGTATTGCCAATGGCCAGAAACCGCACGTCGATTTTTTTACCCCTGCCGGGGCGCTTGAGTATTATTCCTTTGCACTGTTGCAATGGCTCTTGCCAAACGGCCATATGCTGTTGCTTTCAAACTGGTGCATTCAACTTTTGGCGCTCCCGGTGCTTGCCGCCATCGTGCATCAGATAGATCCGCGTGAACACGCTATTCGCCTTGGCCTCGTCCTGCCTTACCTGTTGTTTGCGGCTCTGCCGCTAAATACAACAGAAGTTTATCCGTTGGCGGGTTTCGACGGCTTTGGAATTTACAATCGGCACATTGCACAATTGATGTATCTGTTGGTCGCAGCAATCCTGTTCAACGCACCTTCGCGCGCCCAGACCCTGACACTGGCACTCATCGTACTGGCGCTGTTCTTTACCAAGATAACCGGGTTCGTTATTGGCCTCGCTCTCATCGCGCATGCGCTCATGGCGGGCATATTGAAGTTACGCAGCGTGTTCATTGCAATGGCAATCGTAGTCGCGACAGCTTTGATGCTGGAACTGGCTACCGGTATCGTATCAGCCTATCTCTTCGACATAGTGACCCTGCTGCAAATCAACCAGGGCAGCCTCATAAGCCGCTTGCGTGTGCCCCTGACCATTCATCTGGACATAATCCTGCCGTCTCTCGTTCTGGCCGGATTACTTGTGTGGAACAAGCGTATGGTCCTCGTTGCACTCGCAACATCAGGAACACTGGTATCAACGTGCCAAAGGATACAGGACGTATTCAATCTGAAGGGTGTTTGGCTGTTAAGCATCACGCTTGTTGCCCTCGTCTTCGAAAGCCAAAACAGTGGCAGCCAGGAATTCATCTTTCTTTGGCCGCTGTTTCTGCTGATTGCCAGCAAGTGGATGACTGAAACGGGCAAACTTCGTTTCGCCGTCCTTGCATTGATTGTTGTTGCGACTGTGCCGACCGCCAACGCGTATATCCATCGGGCCATTCGCACGACAGGCGTGGCGTTCGCATACAAGCCATTAAACCTGCCTGAACTGGGAGCCCTTGGCCTCGTCAGCGGCAAGCCGGAACTCGTTGCCCGAGCTTTCGCAATGAACGGCCATTACGCAGCTACAAAATCCGCATACGAGCGTTTGGCCGCACACGAACTGGATTCGTCCCATCTGTTATACTCGGAAATCGACTTTCACCTTGCCTGGCTCATCTCCGTCGAACAGGTTGTGAAATCCATTCGAGCATTTGAAGCAGCGCGCAAAATCCACATAGAAAGCATCATGACACTGGACTTTGTCGATCCGGTAGCCTTCACCATGCAACGACAGCCCGCACGTCTTGTTTCCATCGGAATGATGGCAGGGCGCACCATCCCCCCGCTTGACGCTCGCAGGCTTGCAGCCATTCGCGACGCCGATGGCATACTGGCTCCACGTTGCCCCGTCACGCCAACGCGCGCCTATCTGCTGGAGCTTTTCAAGCCTGCACTTGAAAATCGTGAAAAGATCACACTGACCCCCTGCTGGGACATATATCTCAAGCACGCAAGACAACAGACACGCTGAGCGACAATTGCACCGGCCATCAAGGTGCGGTGCGCGGCACATTGTACACAACGGCAAACACTACGGACATTCTCTAGTCACCTCATTTGGTGATCACACCAAAATGACTGGAAACATTCAAATTTTCCATATCGCCGCAATGTAGCCGTCATGCCGCCGCAGTAGAATAAAACGATCAGGCGTTGCAAGTTCTCGTCCCGGAAAATCATCAGGAGACTGCTCCATGAAGTTTACAAAACTCGTCACGGCTGGTCTTGTCGTTGGTATGTTCGTCGCATTGCCTGCTATAGCGCGCAATTCCTCAATGCTGAGGCTGGCTCCCGGAAGCAATGCCATGCGGATCTCCGCATCCTTTCAAACCATCGTTCCCGTCACAGGGCAGATGTCTCTGGAAGATGAGGCAAAGGCAACAGAGAGTGCACGTAAATCGCTCTACCAGATTGCTGCACACGAATGCGCTGTGATCACCCAGGTATTCAAGGGTAATTGCCAGATGGTATCCATAAATGTGAGCAGCTACATGCAGGATCGCGGCAACGGACTGCGGCAGATATCGGTCAGCGCCAACGCCAGTTACATGGTTGCTCCAGACAATAGCGATCAAAGCGCCCAGGACGGCAAGAAGCTCTGATACGCGACCCATCTACCGCAGGACTCGCAAGCCTGAGCCATGATGATTGCATCGGCCGGCTTTGAGCGGCTATATTCCCCCTGAATGAAACGCGGCGGCGAATAAAGCCACCGCACTTCGGGGAGGAAGAAAATCATGCGTCCCATCGCGATCGCAGTATCCACAGCATTTGCATTGGTCCTGGCATCCAATGCGCAAGCACAGGGCTCCAAGCCTGTTACCATTATGGTCGGCTTCGGAGCTGGCGGCGCCTACCACATCACCGGCGTGCTGGTCTCCCGGCACATGCCAAAATATCTGCCGGGCAAGCCGACGATGATTGTGAAAAACATGCCTGGCGCTGGCTCCATTGTTGCAACAAATTACATGGCCAACGTCGCGCCAAAAGATGGCAGCATGCTCGCTGTCATCAGCTCAGGTGTCGTGCTGGAGCACATATTCGGCAATCCCCGCGTGAAATTCGATCCGCGCAAACTGGGTTGGCTGGGATCCATGTCGAGCAGCGTGAATCTCTGCACCGTCTGGCATACGGCCGGCGTCAATTCGATCGAGGATGCCAAGAAGAAGGAAGTGTCTGCCGGATCGACCGGACGCGGCTCCCGCACCTACACCTATCCCGCGGCGATGAATGCATTGCTGGGAACGAAATTCAAAATCGTTAGCGGCTACAAGGGTTTGACCCAACTGGGCCCGGCGCTGGAACAGGAAGAGGTCCATTCGGTTTGCGGATACGCATGGGAAGGCCTCAAGGCGCAGCGCCTTGATTGGGTGAAGGAAGGCAAGCTGAAGATCATCGCGCAATTCGGATTGAAGAAAAATCCGCTGTTCCCCGATGCGCCTCTGATCCAGGACCTGCTGAAGAACGACGTCGACAAAAAAGCCATCGACCTGATGGTTATCGATACCCTCGTCGCCTGGCCAGTTACAGCCCCTCCCGGCATGGCGCCGGAATTGCTCAAGACCTACCGCGACGCATTTGCCAAAACAATGAAAGACCCGGAATTCATTGCCGATGCTGCCAAAGCCAAGCGCGACGTTGATCTGGTATCAGGTGAAGAAGTCGATAAGGCAATCGAAAGCGCCTATTCCTATTCGAAAGACGTCATCGAAACTGCAAAGCGTGTTTCAGGCCTGAAGTAATTCATGCTGCCAAAAAAACCGGCTTGCCACATCGTGCAAGCCGGTTTGTCTTTGTCATCCCACGTCCATAGGAGATTGCACGCGTTAGCGTGATAACATCGCCTTCGCGCGTTCGACCGCATCCGGCGGCGCACCATAGATTTTCTTCAGTTCTGCCTCCACCTCCGCTGCGCTCATGGCATCGAGCGGCAGACGCGCTTTCCTGGCATCGGCAATCAGTCCTGGACTTTTCGCCGCCTCGTCAAAAGCCTTGCGCAAGACTGCAACAACCGGCGCAGGAACTTTCATCGAAGCGATATAGGGCCGGCCAATTTCGGCTGCGCCATTGACCACATCCAGAACAGCGCGATCGCTTTCTTTCGTAACAATGTCGCGCGCATAAGCCACATCCTTGGGAGCATCAGGCGGCAACGTGGGCGAGAACTTTATCACCGGCGTGATTTTCTTGTTCTCGGTCCAGTCCGTCGGGATGGAAGACCAAGCGCCGCAATCTGCATCCAGTTCCCCTCGTTCGATTGCAATGCGGATATCTGCCGAACCTTTGAAGCCGGTAATGATCTTGATGTTCACGCCCATCAAGCCCTGCATGGTCTTGAAATTCACCCAGCTCGCAACACCTGGCGCAGGCACGCCTATGATCCATTGTTTGCCGGCCTTGAAGTCGGCAAAGCCCTTGAGGCCCTTGCTCGCCAGAACATAACAAACGCGCTGATCACGTGTCAGATTGCCAATCCAGGCGTAGTCGGTAAAGCGCAGGTTGCGCAGCTTCTTGGGTTCCATGATCGATTGCGTGATCAGGCCAGGATTAAACGCAGCAATTGCAGTACCATCCTTCGGCGCTGGCCCATCAAGCCAGCGGACAACCGTCAATGATCCTGCACCCGGCATGTTCTCCACGATAACGCGCGGCTTGCCGGGGATATGCGCGCCGATGTGGCGGCCCAGCAACCGCGCATAGGAATCGTACCCGCCCCCTGGCCCAAAACCGACGACGATGCGCAAAGTCTTGCCTTCAAAAGAGACCGGCTGCGCCCAGGCAATGCCTGTGCCTCCGAACAACACGGCGTATGCTGCCAATGCGCAGCCTGCTGACAATGATTTCATCGCTGCCTCCTCCCGATATTTAGCGCACCGCAGCGCGCTCCCCTGACACGCCATGGTTACGGGAGCACTCCGCCACTTGCAAGCGCGGGCTTTCAGGGCTGGCCTTCAGCGCGGGCTGACACGCCCCTCGGGAGCAACTGAAACACTGCCCAGGCCGCGCACATGGACCATCACATCATTGGCAATGAGTTTGGCGTCTTCCACGCGAGTCCTGAGCCCAGAATTCGTGAACTGCGAAAAGCCGTCACCGCCGCGCAGGAAAAAATCACTCGCGGCCACAGAATAATATTTTCGCATGTCGACCGGCGCTCCGCCGATCTCCAGTGTCACCACCCGGTCGCCAGCCTTTCGCGAGGGATCGAACACAACCCTGGCGCCAGATACATGTAGAAACTGGCCGGAACTGCGTGGATAGGCAGCAACGCCATGTTCCAACGCCGACTTGATTTGCGCACCCGTCAAACGGAATACAAGTGTCTTGTTACCAAATGGCAATTCGCTGAGCACATTGCGGCGCGTCAACCTGTGCCCGGATTCATAGAATTTGCCGCCACGGATACCACCGCCGTTCATGATTGCCATATCCGATTTGGTCGTTGCGCGGATGGCATCGGCGATCAGGTTCCCCCAGCCTGCCTCACCGCTTCGCACCGTGCTGCTGCGGCTGTCGAGCGGCGCGGCCAACGTGGCCAATTCCACATCGAGTTCCTTCCCGAGCAAGGACTGGTAATGGGCAACGCGCGATGCAATCCCTGCGTCGGGCTTCACATCTGCGGTATCGATCACACGGATACGCGGTGACCATTTCAATCTCGCACCTGCACGCGGCTTGTTGTCGAAAACAATTTCCAGCGCCTGTACATAGAGCCCGTCTTCGCCGCCCTCGAGGAAGACTGTCTTGCCATTGTAGATATAGCGAATGTCGTGATCGTCCCCGCTCAGCAAGACATCGACGATCCCCTTGTCGTGAACGTCCGTGTCGATGGTGCGAACAGCGTGAATAACGCCGACGACCAGTTGCGCACCTTCAGCCCGTAATTGCTGCGCCTGCCGCTGCAGCGTTTGCCGGACGCCAGAAATCTTCAGATCGCCTGGATTGGATTTTTCGTGGGAATCCTCGGCGGTAATTCCGATAATCCCAATCTTCACGCCATGCGCTTCGATCATCATGTGATCGCGATGGCGTGGCAGCGGACTTCCGTCAGCCATGCGCAAATTTGCGGCAAGCACCGGAAACTTTGCTTCGCTCATGCGCTTGAGATAGCCGGTCTTGCCAACATCATATTCATGATTTCCGGGCACGACGATATCAAAACCGATCCGGTTCATAAGATCGACAGCATGTTCGCCGCCATCGAATGAGCACATCAGACAGGGCGAAAGAAAATCGCCTGCGTGCACGGCAATAACCGAACCGCCCCTGGCCCGCTCGGCCTTGATTACCGCAGCGATGCGCGCATATCCGCCACGTCCCTTTTGTTCCTCCATCTTGTAGGTATCGCTGACGAGGACGAAAGTGATCTTGCGCTGGCCTTCACCTGCGGTCTGCGCGCGCGCAACGGCGGAAGACATGACGATGAATAGTGCTGCAATTGCCCACCGGACCATTGGCATGAATCGATCCCTTCCATCTTGCGTTTTTTCAATTGCGTTGCGAATGATCGCGCCAAACCGGGACCATCGTCAAGTTTGTTGCATTGGAAGCAACGCACAAAAAAACGCCCGCCAAACGGCGGGCGTTTCTCTCTTAGCGGAGAGAGTCGCGGTAAAATTACCGCGAATAGAATTCGATGACCAGGTTCGGTTCCATCATCACCGGATAAGGCACTTCCGACGGAGCAGGAATGCGCATGAACTTGGTTGTCATCTTGCCGTGGTCGGTTTCGTAATATTCCGGTACGTCGCGCTCGGCGAGCTGCGATGCTTCAAGCACAAGTGTCATCTGCTTTGAAGCTTCCTTCACTTCGATCACGTCGCCAACGCGAACATTGTAGGAAGGAATGTTCACCTTGCGGCCGTTTACCTTGACGTGACCGTGGTTGACGAACTGGCGGGCAGCGAAAACCGTGGCGACGAACTTCGAGCGGTAAACAATCGAATCGAGCCGGCGCTCCAGCAGGCCGATCAGGTTGTCGCCCGAGTCGCCCTTCATCCGCACAGCCTTGTCGTAATACTTGCGGAACTGCTTTTCGGAGATGTTTCCGTAATAGCCTTTCAGCTTCTGCTTGGCGCGCAATTGCGTGCCGAAGTCGGACAGCTTGCCCTTGCGGCGCTGGCCGTGCTGGCCGGGGCCGTATTCACGGCGGTTCACAGGGCTCTTCGGGCGGCCCCAGATGTTCTCGCCCATGCGGCGATCGATCTTGTATTTTGCATTAGCGCGCTTTGTCATAACAGTCTTTCACAGGTGCGCAGCTGAAAAGACCGGGAAGCGCCCGTGCCCAGGGCACGTCGCTGATCCGCGATCCTCTCAACCGCTGGAGAGGAAAGCGCCCTCCTTTGCCTGGCGGAAATCCGTCTGGCTGACAGGCTGCTCACCGGATGCTCAAGAGCAGAATGGGAACGGCCACGGGTGCATGAATTCCAGGCGCGTGAGCGCCGGAATGGGCGGGAATTAGGGGATAGCGCCCGGAAAGTCAACCAAAGCCGGTCCCGGACCAACAAGAGGCCGCCAGAAATGGCGCAACCGGGGATTCGAGGCCGGGCAAGCTCATGTCTGTCCCGCACTATCGGTCGCCACCGTTTTTGGATATGACCAGCCATCGACAGAGGTGCCGGCATAATATCCGGCTGAATTTGGGAGGACTGTCCATGACGCGAAGCGTTTTTGCAATTTCTGCGGCGCTGGCTGCCGCCACACTTGCTTCACCAGCCCATGCGCAGGATGCCGCGCAATTTTTCAAAGGCAAGACCATTACCATCATCGCCGGCTCGTCCGCCGGTGGCGGGTTGGATACCTATGCCCGCCTGCTTGGCCGGCACCTTGGCAAACACCTGGCGGGCAATCCCGCTGTCGTGGTCCAGAACATGCCCGGAGCCGGGAGCCTGATCGCCGCCCGCTACGTCTATACAAAATCGCCAAAGGACGGCACGCAGATGGGCATCGTCCTGCCAGGCGCCCTGTTTTACAATCTGCTGAAGAAGGATATCCGGCCGGCCTATGATCCGACAAAGCTGAATTATGTCGGCAACGCCAATTCAGAAACGGTGGTCTGCGTCGTACGCAAGGATTCGCCGGTCAAGGAATTCAAGGAAGCCTTCGAGAAAGAACTGATCGTCGGTGGAACCGGGCCCGGCAGCACGATGGTCGATTATCCCAACGTTGCGCGTGAAATCCTCGGCGCAAAGATCAAGTTGATCGCCGGTTACAAGGGCTCGCGCCCGGTGAGCCTGGCCGTCACCAAGGGCGAATTGCACGGCGCATGCGGCCTTGCCTGGTCCAGCGCCAAGCAGCAATACCAGGGCATTGAAGACGGCAGCGGGGATTTCAAGGTGTTGTTGCAGGAAGACACCAAGACGCATCCCCAGCTGAAGGGCAAGGCGCCGCTGGCCATCGACTTTGCCAAGAATGCCGAGCAGCGCGAAGCGCTCACCTTGATGTATGCACAAGGCATCATCACGCGCCCCTTCATACTGCCACCCGGCGTACCGGCAAACCGCGTTGCACTCATGCGCAAGGCCTTCATGGAAACAATGAGCAGCAAGGAATTGCAGGCTGACGCGGCCAAGCAGAAAACCGAAGCAGAGGCCAACGACGGCGCATTCGTGCAGGATCTCGTAGTGAAGCTACACGCCGCTCCGGCTTCGGTCGTTGCACGGCTGAAAGCAGCCCTCGACGGAAAGTAAACACTGCCGCGATATTCATTGGTAAAAGACGTGCAAGCCAAACACATCCCGCGCCGCAAGCGCGGGATTTCTGTTTCTATCTGCCCGGCACCACACCACCAACAGAACCAATCGTGTCCTTGAAGGATCCGCCCAGATTATTGACCTGAGACCCAAGGCTGTCGCGTGTACGCCCGTCCACAACCGCCAGCGGAACAGATACGGCAAGGCCGGCCGCGCTGCCAACGGTCTTTGCTGCACCGGTGGCCGCCAGCCCGACCCGCTCACCCAGTCCCGGCTGGGAATCGGACAGCGCCTGACCCGAAGCCAGCCGCGCGCCAATCATCCGCACGACCTGTGGGCTCGTCGCAAACTTGGCATGGTTGGCGCTGTCACTTGATTGTCGCTTGGTAAGATCGATCACCGACACCCGTGATCGGGCAAATAGGCTGCGATAAGGTTCTACCGTTGGATCGACGGAACCAACCCGTGCCTCGTTGCCCCAAACCCGCTGCGAAATCGCCAGCGCCTTGTCATCTTGAGAAACAAACAGGGTGAAGGGTGGGCGCTGCTCGCCAATGGCAGCGATCTGGCGGCGGAACACATCGACGTCCACATCCGGAGCGGCGAGCATGACGTTCTTGATCTTGGGCGCAATGCGTTTGTCGCGGATTGCCATCTGGCGCAGCGCTTCCAGCGTTACCCAATTGCCCATGGAATGGGCCAGGATAGATATTTCGCTGACGGCCGGATCTTTCGCCATGTGTTGCAAAACAGCTTCCAGCGCATCGCGCGAATAATTGGCGCTTTCGCGGTCGTAGGTATAGGCCAGCAACTGTCCACGCGAGGGCCAGGTAAACAACAAGGGTAAAGCGGGCGTTTTGGAATCGTGCACAATCTGCGCGAAACGATAGACGGCTTCTTCGAAACGCGTGTTGTAGCCATGCACAAACAAAAGCACATGCCGGTGTGGCGTTGACTTCAGCCGCGCATAAAATTTGGCAAGCGCCTGTTTCTGATCAAGCCGTTCTGCATGGGTTGTGATAAAATCTTTCTGCGGATTACCTGGCAGACTGCTAGGCCATTGCACGTCACCGACTGCTCTTGAACCATCGGGCGGGATCGAAATATGGATATCGGCAAAACTTAACCCGCGGCCGCGCTCACCGCCGAACACTTCACCGGCCCGGACGCCCTTGTCGCTCCTCGTCGTGGCAACAAGCATCTTTACGCTCGGCTCGACAGGGACAGCTCCGGTGTAGACGCCCAGAACGCCCTGCGGACGGCCCGCGCAGCCGGAAACAACACCGGCCAGCAATGCACAGGCTAATAGGTCTTTTCGTTTGAATATCATCTCGCGAACCGTTTGGCTGCTCGCTCTGGAGGCGAAAGCCCGCCCCCTATAGCATAGGCTTTGTGCGCCTGCACAAATCGGGCGGCAAAAAACGCAAACCAGGCCTGCCTGTGTGAAACACTTTCACTTTTGCGCAGCTCCAGGCCCTCGAACCGGTCACGCCCCGGCAAACAAACAGGAAAATTCTGGTACAAAAACAAGGCCGAAGGACATGAATAATTTTTTTGCCAGCGCATCGACATGCCCACTGGTCGTCCAGACCTGCCGCTCCGGCGTCATGGCAACATGATCGGCGCGGGCCGGCCGCTGCGACAACACGTGTTCGGCCCGGCGCGCAATTGCTGGAGCGGGATCCACGAAAGTGACTGGCCAGCCGACCTTCCCGCGCATCAACTCCTCGAAGCGCTCAATCAACAGCGGATAGTGCGTGCAGGCAAGAACGATCTGATCGGTCCGCTTGCCGTCCTTTTCAACAAAGCAGGGCTGCAGCTCTTTTATCAACGCCTCATCGGAGACAGGGTGCCCATGCACAAACGCCTCGGCCAACTCAGCCAACTTCTCGCTCCCCACAAGCGTCACGTCACGATGGGCAGCGTGGTCGCGTATCAGGGTGCGGGTATAATCGCGGCTTACGGTTCCGGCAGTGCCCAATACCGTCATCAACCCGCTCTTGGATTGTTCGGCTGCCGGCTTCACGGCTGGCACAGTTCCAACGAAGTCTATCGAGGGCCAACGCGCGCGCAAATGCGGCAGCACCGAAGTCGAGGCCGTGTTGCAGGCGATGACGACGACGTCAGGCGACACCTTGTTCAATACATTTGCGATAACATGGACCACCCGATCAATCACAACGGCTTCGGCCAGTCTTCCGTATGGAAAAGCGGCGTCATCGGCGATGTATATTGCCGGCGTTTCCGGCAACAGCTTTGCCAGCTCACGATAGACCGTAAGGCCACCAAGCCCGGAATCGAAAACGCATATCAGACGATTGTCCGTCAAATCAGCCCCTGCTGGCACATTCAAACATGATCACCCCATACGCAACGGTATAACATAAACAAATTCAGGCGGAAGTGGGCCCAAAACCCGTTGGAATCAGCGCAACGATAAGTTATCGATTCGCCATGGCGCACAAGCATGACGACCACCAACAGACACACCAGCATGCCAACCATGGCGCGCACGATGATGCACACGAGCATCATCACGGGCACGATCACGGTCACGATCACGGGCACAATCACGGGCATGGACACGTCCACGCGCCTGCCACATTCGGACGGGCCTTCGCCATCGGAATTGGTTTGAACATTGCGTTCGTGGTGATTGAAGCCGTCTACGGTTTCCTGTCCAATTCGATGGCGCTTCTGGCTGACGCCGGACACAACCTGTCAGACGTATTCGGCTTGATCATGGCCTGGGCTGCGATAACCCTTGGCAAGCGGCGGCCGACACAGCGCTTCACCTATGGTCTTGGCGGCTCGACCGTTCTGGCAGCCATGTTCAACGCATTGATCCTGCTGGTTGCTGTGGGCGCAATAGCCTGGGAGGCCATTGGCCGTTTTCATGATCCCCGGCCGGTTGCAGGCATGACCGTTATCATCGTTGCCGCCATCGGCATCGTTATCAACACAGCCACTGCGCTTTTGTTCATGCGCGGACACGACGACCTGAATATTCGCGGCGCCTTTTTGCATATGGCTGCCGATGCGGCGGTATCTGCTGGCGTCGTCATCGCCGGACTGGCGATCATGTACACGGGAATGCACTGGATTGACCCGGTAGTGAGTCTCATCATCGTTGCGGTCATCATATGGTCGACGTGGGATTTGTTCCGGGAATCCATCATCATGGCAATGGCCGCTGTACCGCGTGGCATAGATTCATCTGCGGTGCGGAGCTTCATGGCTTCACGCGAAGGCGTTTCCAGCATTCACGATTTGCATATCTGGGCCATCAGCACTTCGCACACGGCACTGACATGCCACCTCGTCATGCCCGCGGGACATCCGGGCGACGCTTTCATCGCCGAAACATGCAAACTGCTGCGCGAACGATTCAGAATCGAACACGCCACGCTGCAGATCGAAACAGATGGCAATGGCCATTGTCACCTCGCGCCAGACGATGTCGTGTGATCACGCCGTAATATTCCAGCCTTTGGCAATTTGATCTATACGATCGGCTGTCATCTGGGGATGCGAGCGCACCACATCGTGCAGCGCGGCAAATTCACTATAGTCCCAGCCCTTGGCGCCCTGCACTGCGCGCGCAAATTCGTGAAACACCGAGCCCTTGTATTGATTGCACAAGATGTAATGCCGCTGGGGCCATGTGCGTTGTTCGGGCGGGCGCACGGAAACAAATTTCTCCGACATGCAGCCAACCGGATGGGGCGTGAACATCCTGACCCACTTCTGCGCTTCCGGTGCATTTTGTGTCGGAATGAAAGGTCGCGGCACGGACTTTCCGCCATCGTTGTTCTGCGCTGCCTTCAATTGCGCAGCTGCTGCATCCGGCCCGGCCAAATCCCACAGGGACTGGTTTGATTGCGGCAGGAAGGCATCCAGATACACCATGCCGGCAATACGTTCGATCTGCCGGTCCGCAGCCCCCGTAATCACCATGCCGCCATAGGAATGCCCAACGATCAAAACGTTGTTGAGGTCCTCGAACTCCATCAGGCCAGCCACATCGCATATATGACTTTCCAGCGTGACATGTTCAGGCGCAATGTGATTGCGCTCGGCAAGGCCAGTGAGCGTCGGCGCATAAACCTCATAACCACGCGAGCGCAGAATGCGTGCGCAATCACGAAACGACCATGCACCTGACCAGGCGCCATGAACAAGAACGATAGGCATGGATGGGCAACTCCGGATATGGATCGTCAGCCAGTGTGTACTCTTGCGCGCGCGGACGCAAAGACTTTATGCCAAAGCCAGTTCCGCAGCTTTCGTGCCTGACAGATATGCGCCGCCAGCGGTAATCGCGCAGCCCGCATCGCCACCCTTGTACGAGCAACCAACGGCTTCACCGGCAAAATACAATTTTTCACCTACAGGCGTTGCGAATTTGAAGCGGGCATTGCTATGCCCGGTGCGAGCATGTGAATAGCCACCGCGTGACCATGGCGCATTCCACCAACCGTTCAGACGCCCGTCGACGAAGGCCTTCTTTGCCTCCGCGCCCACGAGCGAAGCAAACTGCGACAAAAGATATTGTACTGCGTCTTTTTCGCCCATGCCGATGATGCCGCGCGCATGATCGCCGCCGAAATAGCAGGTCACCAGATTGCGATCGAATGCAAAACAGCCAAATGACAACAATGCCCGCTCGGAAAACCGAAGGCGAAGGTTTGAATTGGGCTTGAGGCCAAATCGCGCTCCATTGAACTTCAGCGCTGCACGTGTTGAAGCCCCCATGCCCAGCCCGTTCAAACCATCGCGGTTGATCTGCGGAAGCTCTGGAATGAAGCGAATGGTATTGGCCTTCAGCACACCGACAGACACCGTGACGATGACCTTGCGCGCCGTGAGTGTTCCACGCGGCGTGGTGACCTTTACTCCCTGCCCGGACCAGTCGATCTCCGAGACCGGACTGGCCCGCCGGATGTTGAGGCCCTTTGCGTGGAATTCAAGCGCCGCACCAAAACCACCGGGAACCAGATAGTCGTAACCCGACCACAGCCGCGAATAGTCGCGCGCTGAAACACGCTCTCCCTCTTCGCCCAGCGCAAGCCGAGCGGTCAAAAGTGCGCGGTCACGCGATAATGGATTCAGCTGCATGGCATAGTCGATGAAGGATATGTCGGGTACATCCGCACCCTCGAACTTTTCCTGTGCCTGCGACCACGCTGCGCTTGAGCCTTCCGGGGCTGGCGGCGTGCCGCGATCGTATGACCGCGAAATTCCGCCCGGCAGGTCTTCGTAATAAACCGGATTGACACCCGCGGCCTTTGCAACGGCCAGTAGCGGATTGCGCTCAGCCCAATGAATGTAAAATGCGCCGGCGTCATAAGGCTCGCCCAGCGACCGGTCGGTAAAGATGCGCCCACCCACACGGCCCTGGGCTTCGAGAACGACATAGCGCTTCCCGCGAGCTTTCAATTCATGCGCCGCAGCCAGACCGGAGGCGCCTGCACCAATCACTATGCAATCGAAATCAAATGCTGCGCCCTGCGCCAGAACGCTGTGCGCGCTCGCCAGTGTCAAAGGCATCGCTGCCAGAACCTGCCTGCGCGAGATATGGTTCTTCATAAACCAGGCTCCACCGCCACCCTCAAAACCGGCAGCCTCCTGACAGAGATATATCCTGACATCGCTTTCAGTAAAACGGGAATAATGCAGCCGTCCTGCCGCTCTCTCCCCACTGGCCACACAGTCGACTGGACCGGGGGCTGATCAAGTTTCCTCGTCAGGGCCGGTTTCGCTGCTCGCAGCCTTGATCCGCTTTTCCTCGGCAAGTCTTTCCTTGCGTCCTTTTTCGCGAGGCCCCTCAACCAGCCGCACCAGCGCGCCGCGTAACGTGCGGACGTCCTGATCGGTGAGTTCCATGCGGTGAAACATGTTGCGCAAATTGCGCTGCATGTTCTGCCGCTTGCCTGAGGGCCGGAAAAATCCGTTCTTTTCCAGCGCATCCTCGAAATACTCAAAGAACGAAATGATCATCTCGCGCGGTGCAGGCGGATAGCCGTCCTGGGCTGGATATGGAAGTACGTCGCCCTGCGATGCTCGGAAATACTCGTAACCTGTCAGCAGAACAGCCTGCGCCAGATTCAGCGAAGCGTAAGCCGGATTCACAGGAAAGGTGACCAGGGCATCGGCCAGGGCCACTTCATCGTTTTCCAGCCCCGTACGTTCCGGCCCGAACAGGATGCCATGCTTTTCACCCGCCGCTATGCCTTGCGCGGCACGCTGCATGGCTGTCACTGGCGGATCTATCCGCTTGCCCTGTTCGCGTTCGCGCGCAGTGGTTGCCCAGACATAGTTGAGATCGCCAATCGCCTCTTCCAGCGTATCGAAAAGCTTGGCCTGTTCCAGCAGGTAGACTGCGCCCGCGGCAGCCGCATAAGCGCCCTTGCGCAAGGCGCCTGTGCGTGGCCAGCCTTCGCGCGGATTGACCAGCCGCAGGTCGTTCAGACCGAAATTGGCCATCGCGCGTGCGCACATGCCAATATTTACGGCCAGTTGCGGCCGCACGAGGATGACCGCCGGCCCTCCCTCGATTTTCACGCCCGTCTGATTTGTACCCGCGCCAGTCATAGCAACCCTTTCGCCGCGCCTTATGGCCGCGAAAGCCTGCCCTATGCAAGCAGGTATGCAAAACAAAACCGGCGCGGGTGTTCCGCGCCGGTCGCTTTCATTGCCCGGGCTACCGCAACCGCCCCGGATTTTTACTGCCAGCTGCAGCTGCAGACCTTGCGCTTGACCCGATAGGTCGTGACAGGCACGCGGACAGTGCGATGCACTGTACGATAGCTGTGCACTGGAACCTGATAGTGCGAGCGCACGATCTTGCGCTTGATCACCGGCACAT
This sequence comes from uncultured Alphaproteobacteria bacterium, assembly GCA_963700795.1. Classification (GTDB taxonomy): domain Bacteria; phylum Pseudomonadota; class Alphaproteobacteria; order Rhizobiales; family Beijerinckiaceae; genus Terripilifer. Next base: position 285,394 of record CAVOYX010000007.1, read on the forward strand.
GGCGGGTGTGATAGACAGTGCGGTAGGTCGTGACCGGAACGCGTGTTGCGTAACGCTGGGTACGCACAGAGCGCTGGGTAATCACGCGTGTACGCGATACCGTGCGATAGGAGTGCACCGCAACGCGATGGCTGCGGGTTACATGTCGATAGCCACGCACCGGTACGCGATATGTCTTCACCCAGCGTGTGCTGCGATACTGCTGGCCGTGGCCGTGGTGTCTTGCGTGATGCTTGGCATGATGCTTGGCGTGATGATAGCCATGCCCGCGCTGGGCGGATGCAGAATTGGCTGTGCCGGCAACAAATGCAGCAATGGCCACAACGGCCGCGACGCGCTTTACAAAACGAAACATAGGAAGCTCCCTGCTATGCAAATGACAACGGATTGGAATACCGTTGCCGGATACGAGGTGGCCTCCCCTGTTTCCAATTTGCATGGATTGCACGGGTTGGAAATAACGATAGCCGCGTATTTTAACCTTAAAAGCAAAGATAGTTTGCAGGTTGGTTATATGCGTCCGCGGGTTAACCAAACGGATCGTGAAAAATCAATGGACAAGCATGTAGTAACGGAAAACAATGGTTAACATGGCAAGCTGGAGAAACGCCCAAATGAACGAAGGATCGATCAAGACATTTCGCCGCGTCGTCACCGGGCATGATTCAAATGGTAAGGCCGTATTTCTGAATGATGGTGAAGCAACCAATGTTCAGCGACCACCGCGCGCGGGCGTTGTCTCCACGCTATTCTGGGTGACAGACGAGACGCCGGCAAAATTATCGGACGATCGCGACAATGCCGACCGCAAGATAGGCATACCCCCGCCAATCGATGGATCAATCTTTCGAGTTGTGGAATATGCACCCGACACCACCGTGAAGGAACTTCCCAAAGAAGCGCGCGACTGGAACCTGGACGGCAAGTCGGCTGAAAGTGGCGGCGATGCAATTCAGACCAATGCCGGCGCGCGCCATCATGGCATGCACAGAACCAAATCCGTCGACTACGCGATCATCCTGTCTGGCGAAATCTTCCTTATGCTCGATGACAGCGAAACACTCCTCAAGACTGGCGATGTTATCGTCCAGCAAGGCACCTATCATGCATGGTCGAACAGGAGCAGCGAGCCCTGCCGGATCGCCTTCGTGCTGATTGGCGCGGAAGTCCCCTGGGAATAGGCCCAATTTGGGCGGCGCCCGCGTCCGCGTGAAAAAACAGCAATTGCTGACACCCCGGTATCAGCATCTTCATAAATTGAGTTTATGCCGGTCGCACACACTGATGGAGATCGTGCATGTTTAACAATGCTGACCAACGCGCCAAGGTACTTATCGATATAGCCCTGATCGATGGCCGGCGGCTAAAGGGCAATCTCCTGATGATGCCTACGTCCACATTGCAGCGCACGATCAACAACGACACCCTCTTCATTGAATTTGAGGATCTGGACGGCGTGTTGCACATGATCGCCAAACGTGCCGTTGTTGAAGTGGTTGGCACGGCTTTGCCCAAGGCTGCAAAACTGGAAAACAAGTCCGATGCCCAGAATGCTCCGCACAAGACCCTTGGTCTTGCGCCTGAAGCTTCGTCCGCCGAAATCGAGGCAGCCTATGCCTCTTTGATGCAGATGCACGATGCGGCGGCTTACTCGGGCATCAACCTGCCCGAAGAAATTTCCCGTTATCTGGAAGTCCGGCGCAACAACATCAAGGCCGCCTATGATTTCCTGACAGGTTCGCAGGCCGGCAAGGCCGCCTGACACAGGCAGTGTTCCTGCAATAATCGCGGGCGCGCCTTCTAAGCGGCGCGCCGTCGCGACCTCTCATCCTGCCGCGAGCAACACGACCCCGGCCAGGATCACGCAGGCCCAGAACAGACGGCGCCGCAGATCGCCCTCCCCCAGCAGGATGCTGCCAGCCAGCACCGTGAACACGACGCTCATCTCCCTTGCAGGTGCAACATAAGCAACGGGCGTGAAAGTCATGGCGTGCAAAACCAGAATATAGGCCAACGGGCTGACCGCCGCGATGACAACCACCGCCATGCGATGGTCGCGCCATTGCGCAGCTACGGTCTCTCTCCGCGACCAGGCCACAGGCGACAGGACGATACAACGCAGCAGCGTTGAAAAATAATCCAGCAAAAGCGGCGGGATCAGAATGACCGACACTGCATAGGCATCCCACACCGTGTAGCAGCCGATGAAAAATCCCGTCGCGAGACCGAAAGCAAGCGATGGCAGCGCGTTCTTCACGCCCCTGGAAAATCCACCCGTAAGGCACAGCACGCCGCCGACGATGGCCAGCGCCCCGAGCGCCATTTGCGTCGTCACATTTTCCTTCAGGATTACGACCGCGAAAGCCGTGGACAACATCGGCCCCGTGGCACGCGCCACCGGATAGACAAGCGACAGGTCGCCAACGCGATAGCCGGCCTGCAACAGGAGAAAATACGCAAGGTGCAGCGTGCCTGTTCCCATGATGAAAACCGCTTGCCAGAAACCGAACGTCATTTTTCCTGCGGCCAGCAGCCAGATCGCAAAGGGCAAATAGAGTATTGCGACAAGCACCGAGACCAGCCAGACCAGCTCCGGCCCACCGTTGATGCGCTTGAGATAAAAGTTCCAGGCGGCATGGCAAAGCGCCGCCGCCAGCACGAGGGAGAAACCGAACAGGGACAAATCAGCCTCCCAATGCCCCACGTGAACGGTCGGAGCTGCAAGCCGCTGCCCCATATACAGAACGAATCCGGCTGAACCTACAGCCGCTCCCGCCTCCCTTTGCCAAGCGCCCGGCCCGTGCTAAGGGGGCGCCCGGAGAGGACCGCCCGCCAGACCCCGGATTGTCGGGCGCGAGGCCGCGAACCAGGCCGGGAAAAATCCATCTGGCGCCGTGCCGGATGACAGGCTTTTCCCGCATAGATTCATGGCCGGTTTTCGATCAGACGAAACACAAATGACGAACAGAGGTGCTGACATGTCAAATTCCGAAATCATGTGGACGAAGGTTGATGAAGCCCCGGCGCTTGCGACCTATTCCCTCCTCCCGATCGTCGAAGCCTTCGTCGGCGCGGCGGGCGTGTCCGTGAAGCTGCGCGACATCTCGCTGGCCGGCCGTATCCTCGCCAATTTCCCCGACAAGCCTGACCGCTGAACAGCGCATCGACGACGAGCTGACCAACCTCGGCAAGCTTACCCTGAAGCCCGATGCCAACATCATGAAGCTGCCGAACATTTCGGCTTCGGTGCCGCAGCTCAAGGAAGCGATCAAGGAACTGCAGGCCAAGGGCTATAAGGTTCCCGATTACCCGGACAACCGTAGCCACCGACGCCGACAAGGATGTCCGCGCCCGTTACGGCATCGTGCTGGGCAGCGCCGTCAACCCTGTTTTGCGTGAAGGCAATTCGGACCGCCGCGCCGCCCCCGCCGTCAAGCAGTTTGCCCGCAACAATCCGCACAAGATGGGCGCATGGAGCAAGGATTCCAAGACCCACGTTGCCTACATGCAGGACAGCGACTTCTTCGGTTCGGAAGTTTCCACAACGCTGGCCTGCGGCCACCAATGCCCGCATCGAACATGTTGCCAATGACGGCAAGGTCACCGTGCTGAAAGACAAGACACCGCTGCAGGCTGGCGAAGTGATCGATGCGTCTGCCATGAGCGCCAAGGCCTTGCGCAAGTTCTTCGCCGAGCAGATCGACGTCGCCAAGAAGCAGGGCCTGCTGTTCTCGCTGCACGTCAAGGCGACGATGATGAAGATCTCCGATCCCATCATCTTCGGCCATGTCGTCTCGGTATTCTTCGAAGACGTTCTCAAGAAACACGCCGACACGCTGAAGAAGCTCAACGTCAATCTCAACAACGGCTGGGGCGACCTGCTCAGCAAGATCGAGACCCTGCCGGACGCCGAGAAAAAGGCGATCAAGGACGACATCGCCGCCGCAAATGGCCAAGCGGCCGGAGCTCGCCATGGTCAATTCCGACAAGGGCATCACCGTCCTGCATGTGCCCAGCGACGTCATCATCGACGCCTCCATGCCCGCGATGATCCGCGAAGGCGGCAAGATGTGGGGCGCCGACGGCAAGGCCCATGACGCGCTGTGCGTGATCCCGGACCGCAGCTATGCCCGCCTGTTCCAGGCCACCATCGAGGATTGCAAGGCCCACGGCGCATTCGATCCCAGGACCATGGGCTCGGTGCCCAACGTCGGCCTGATGGCGCAGGCGGCCGAGGAATACGGCTCGCACAACAAGACGTTCGAAATTCCCGCCGACGGCAAGGTGCGCGTCGTGGCCGAGGACGGCAAGCTGCTGCTCGAAGTGCCGGTTGCTGCCGGCGACATCTTCCGCATGTGCCAGACCAAGGACGCGCCGATCCGCGACTGGGTGAAGCTGGGTGTGCGCCGCGCGCGCCTCACCAACACGCCGGCCGTCTTCTGGCTCGACAAGAACCGCGCCCATGACGCCCAGCTCATCAAGAAGGTCGAGACCTACCTCAAGGATCACGACACCAGCGGCCTCGACATCCGCATTCTGGCGCCGGTCGATGCGATCAAGCTGTCGTTCGAGCGCATCCGCAAGGGCCAGGACACGATCTCCGTCACCGGCAACGTGCTGCGCGATTATCTGACCGACCTGTTCCCGATCATGGAACTGGGCACATCGGCCAAGATGCTGTCGGTCGTGCCGCTGCTGGCAGGCGGCGGCCTGTTCGAAACCGGCGCGGGCGGCTCTGCCCCCAAGCACGTGCAGCAGTTCAACGAGGAAGGCTATCTGCGCTGGGATTCGCTGGGCGAAATGCTGGCGCTGGGCGCTTCGCTCGAGCACATGGCCGACACGTCAAAGAACGCCAAGGCGCAGGTGCTGGCCGAAACGCTCGACACCGCCATCGGCAAGGTGCTGGAGTTCAACCGCTCACCGGCCCGCAAGGTCGGCCAGATCGACAATCGCGGCAGCCATTTCTACCTCGCCATGTACTGGGCGCAGGCGCTGGCCGCACAGACCAAGGACAAGGACCTGCAGGCCAAATTCAAGCCGCTGGCCGAAAAGCTGACGGCGAACGAGGACAAGATCAACGCCGAACTGATCGCCGCACAGGGCAAGCCGGTGGATACCGGCGGCTATTACGTGCCCAACGACGCCAAGACATCGGCCGCCATGCGCCCGAGCAAGACGCTGAACGACGCGCTGGCTTCGCTCTGAGCCACCAACCTGTTCCCCTCCCCTTGTGGGGAGGGGTCAGGGGTGGGGCTAGGCCTGATCTACGCCCTCACCCTGAGGAGCCCGCAGCATCGGCCCGAAAAATCCTCATCCTGAGGAGCCCGCGACAGCGGGCGTCTCGAAGGATACAGACTTTTTGGACAAGCCGATGCACATCAAACCTGCGTATCGAAGGGCGAGGGCAAATAGCATCACTGATAAAATTGACCCGCCCGAAGCGAAAGCGCCGGGCGGGATTTTGTTTCGGCCTATGTAGTTCGTAGCTCACCGGATCTGCATTGAGCTAATTTGCCAGCGCTAGAAAAACGAAGGCGAGTATCCGTAACTTGCGACAAGCAGACGTTACGAAGCTGTCGCAAGTTCCAAAAAGACTTCGTAATAGGGTTTGGTCTCGTTCGCATAATTATGGGAACACAGCACAGAGCGCTTCCAGATCCTCGACGAGGTTGTCTTCATGAATAGTTGTGAGACAAACTGCCGACGCTGCGTTGATGAAACTAAAATGCACCTCTTCGGCCTCCGACAGCATTGTGATGTGGACGCGAGAAGACGACTTAATCAGCCATTGTTTGCACACAATAGCCAACCGACACGACGCGGAATCGTTTCCTTCATGGACGATCAGCAAATCAACATCATTGCCGGATTTGCTTTCGCCAAAAGCTGAACCGAAGCCATAGATAGTGACGCTTCGCGTCACAGCCAACCTTGCTCCTTGAACAATTCTTTTCCGTGTCCGTGAGATAGAGCCAGTATTTATCGCGATGCAGCGCAGCCATGAACTCTCCGATCTTGAACAAACCAACTTTTGACTTACGGCAATGACGCTTCGCGTCAGGCGAGTAACCGCACCATGCAGAATTAATGATTATGACATCGATCTTCCCAAGCTTATCGACTGTTTCCATGTATTCAGCAAGGCCGAAGGCGTAGCATTCGCAGATAAAGACATGCAGCGTATCGCCCTGAATTCTGGTTAACTCGAAGACGCCATTGTCAGATGCGGTCAGGGAAGCAACCTTACCGTGCTTACCAATCTGTGCTTCGAAATAATTATAGTGGCCGTAATAGCTACTCCAAGGAAAAAATTCGTTATGCGCCGACATTTGCAAGCCTCCCAATCAGATCATTAAATTCCGTCGGGAAGCGCTTCACTGCCGCATAAGGGATCGCATCTTGAACCCATTGTTCGTAGCTGCGCTCATGCATCAGGAACGCTACAATCGCTTCCTGTTCGTTCACATCGAACATAAACTTATGCGCCTCAAGTTGCGCCGCAATCTTGCGGTTATTGGGTACGATCACCGATAGCCGTTCCGATACCCACATAGCATGCGCAGCATCATTATACGGCTGAGTCTTAGCGAGCTCTGAAAGCGGACCATACTGCGCCCAAGACTGCCTGTTTTCTTCTAGCAACGGCAGTATCGAGCGGGCAACTTCTGCGTTAGTCGACATCCGATCTTGGTCCAAGCGTTTGAGCACCCGAGATTCATGTTCAACCTTCATCTTATGAAGCGCCGCGATGGGATAGATAAACTCATTCTCCTTGCGGTCGATCAACCTGTGATGCGTAGGGCAAAGGAGCATCAAGTTATGATAGTCATCCCGCTCAACATCTGTCTGTCTTGCATCATGTCGATTGGCTCCCGGTTGGTCACCGCAAATATGCGCCATCTCACCCAGCGTGAACGGCGCGGACTCTTCCGCTTCGTGGAAACTGAGGCGCTCCCAGCAACCGGGAAACGCGCAACGCCCGCCAGAGGCTGACCATAGAATTTTGATTGTTTTCTGAGTAATCGCCATGCCCACTAATAGCCAAGGTGGGCAATAATATCTATCGCTTATTAAACAACTGAACAACGCAACTTCCGGCGGGCGGAGGCTGTCCTCAGAGCAAGTGTAAGGTTGGCATAGTGAACGGAGTGGTCGTTATCCAATCTGGTTTGGCATAAAGCAACTTTTTTCGCAGTGCGGCCGTTCAGGCCGACCAGATGTTCCGCTAACAAAAGGCCGTTTCCATAAAGATACGTCTAGCATCGGCGCCCGCGATCAATGGTAGTTATGGGCCGGAACTGTCCACGCGAGTGGCACTGTCGAAGGACTCACACGTGTCAGCTTCAGACAACTTCCGGTGCCTTTTATTTTCGGTCCTTCTTGTTCAAGAGCCCCCCACACCTTCCCCGCCACCGCCCCCTCCGTCACATCCCGCGCAACGATTCTGGCCGCTGGCGCGAAGGCGTGCGCGGCCGCAGGCATCCCGCACCAGAGGAACGCCCCCTGCCCGCTATCCTCCGGCTTGAGCGGCGCATGGCGGCAGGCTACCCTGAAAACGGGACGCATTTAATGTGCGATTTCCTCATTGGATCGGTCGAACGATGGCGCACCACACTGGCGAAGGCAGGATAAGCTATCGGGGCATCATGGCGCTTGTCATTGGCCTGATGTTCATCTGGTTCGCCTTGCAGCCGGAGTATTTCAACAATGATGCTCCACCGTTTGTAATCCTTGTGATCATGTTCCTGGCAGGCGCTGCGCTTGTCTATGGCGGGATTGCTTCGCTCCGTTTCGTCTGGAGGCGCGGTGATCTTGTCCGGTCGGGCGCACGCTCACCGGCGGAAATCTGCGTTCTCAGGGATGACGATACCGATCGGGGATCGGAGACCGTTCATGTGCGCATGAATGGCCGGTGCCAGGCCATCGGCGTTGATCGCTCCGGGGCGGTCGCGAAATTCAATGACGGCAGGGTGCGCAAGGGCGAAGTCTGGCTGGACCAGAATGGCGCCGTCCATGCCATTGCCATATCCGGCGAGCATTTCAACACACTCATCGGCGGCAGGGAGATACCCGAAGAATATTTCGGAAAGAAGGATTAGGCCTGCCGGAATTCTGGCGCCGGATGGCCATGCCAGCACAAGGCGGCAGCCCCCCACGCCTTCCCCGCCACCGTCCCCTCTGCTATAGCCCGCGCAACGATTCCGGCGATGGCGGCCTTCTGGCGCGGCTCTTGCTTCCCCAAGTGCGGAATTTCCCGGCCGGTTCCGGCCTGTAACCTTTGGCTCTGAAAATTGGTGGCTCTGTAAAATGGCGAAGATCAAGGTCGAAAACCCGGTCGTCGAGATGGACGGCGACGAGATGACCCGCATCATCTGGTCCTTCATCAAGGACAAGCTGATCCACCCCTATCTCGACATCGACCTGAAATATTACGACCTTTCGATCCAGAAGCGCGACGAGACCAGACGACCAGATCACCGTCGACGCGGCCGAGGCCGACCAGAAATACGGCGTTGCGGTGAAATGCGCCACCATCACGCCGGACGAGGCGACGGGTCGAAGGAATTCGGCCTGAAGGACATGTGGCGCTCGCCCAACGGCACCATCCGCAACATCCTCGGCGGCACGATCTTCCGCGAGCCGATCATCTGCAAGAACATTCCGCGCCTCGTGCCCGGCTGGACGCAGCCGATCGTCGTCGGCCGCCACGCCTATCGGCGACCAGTACCGCGCCACCGATTTCCGTCGTTCCCGGCAAGGGCACGCTGACGCTGAAATTCGTCGGCGAGGACGGCGCTGTCATCGAGCGCGAGGTGTTCAAGTTCGCCGGCGGCGGGCGTCGCCATGTCGATGTACAATCTCGAACAGTCGATCATCGATTTCGCGCGCGCCTCGTTCAACTACGGCCTGCAGCGCAATTACCCGGTCTATCTGTCGACCAAGAACACGATTCTGAAAGCCTATGACGGCCGCTTCAAGGACCTGTTCCAGAAAGATCTACGACGACGAATTCGCCGAGGAGTTCAAGAAGAAGAAAGCTCTGGTACGAGCACCGCCTGATCGACGACATGGTCGCGGCGGCGCTGAAATGGTCCGGCGGCTATGTCTGGGCCTGCAAGAACTACGACGGCGACGTGCAGTCCGACATCGTGGCGCAGGGTTTCGGCTCGCTCGGCCTGATGACCTCGGTGCTGATGACGCCGGACGGCAAGACGGTGGAAGCCGAAGCCGCCCACGGCACCGTCACCCGCCACTACCGCCAGCACCAGCAGGGCGAGGAAACATCGACCAATTCCATGGCCTCGATCTTCGCCTGGACCCGCGGCCTGCTGCATCGCGCCAAGCTCGACGACAACGATGCGCTGCACAACGTTCGCCGAGACGCTGGAGAAAGTGTGCGTCGATACGGTGGAAAGCGGTTCGATGACCAAGGATCTGGCGCTGCTCGTCGGCCCCGATCAGGGCTGGCTGACAACTACGGGCTTCCTCGACAAGATCGACGAGAACCTGAAGAAGGCGATGGGATAGCGCCCGCCTTCGCGTTTCTCAAAGCCCCCGCCAGCCGGGGGCTTTTTTATATTCGGCTGTCCGCCGTCATGTTCCGGTCACGAATCCACGGCAATTGCCGCAGGGTAATTGCACCGGTTTCCGGTTCTCTGTATAAGGCCGCAAATTCCAGGGAGTTCATAACGATATGAGTGCCATCGATTCGATAGACGACAATTATCGTCCCTCTGAAAGCGAGCCGTTCATGAACCAGCGGCAGCAGGACTATTTCCGCCGGAAATTGCTCGGCTGGAAAGAGGACATCATGCGCGAAGCAAAGGTGACCCTGGAAGCCCTGCAGACCACCAATGAACAGCAGGCCGACATTGCCGACCGCGCCTCGTCAGAAACAGACCGCGCCATTGAGTTGCGCGCCCGCGATCGCCAGCGCAAGCTGATCGCCAAGATCGATGCAGCGCTGGAGCGCATCGCTGAAGGCACCTACGGCTATTGCGAGGAAACCGGCGAGCCGATTTCACTCAAGCGGCTGGATGCCCGCCCCATCGCCACCCTGTCCGTCGAGGCACAGGAACGCCATGAGCGGCGCGAGAAAGTCTATCGCGACGATTGATCCCGGGCTGTTGCCAGGGCGCTTGCGCCGGCTGCAACCGTACTGCGGTTAAATAAAAATCCCGGACAGCTTCGCAGCGTCCGGGATTTTTTATTTTTCATATGCCTTGGCCGATGCCATCCGCAAAACGACGGGTGCTTACGGATTAGTCTTGTAAATAGGATAGGTCATGGCAAAAAAGAAGAAAAGAGATATTTCAAAGCGACGCGCCAAGGCGCGTGAAAAAACCAAAAAGAAACGCAACTTGCGGCTTGTAAAATCCAAGGCGGCAACGGAACCCAAAACGATACTGAGGCCCGGGTTACCGCATATGGGAGCTCCGGAAGGTTTCCGCTCCATTTCCATGTCACAGGCAATAATGGAATATGCCAAGCCGCTGTTTGAATTCGCCAAAGATGAAAAGAATGAACTTAATGACACCTTGCAAATCGGCATGTTAATTTGGAACTATGCCATCTCCGTCGATGAAGGCAAGGAAGACAAAAAGACCGAGAACAAAATATTGAAATCGCTGGCTTCGGCATATAGTTTGAAGCAGGATGAAGCCGCGTCACTGCTCGCCAAAATGACGGATCGATATGCTTACCTGTTTCCCAGAGACAAACAGCCTGAACCGCACACGCCTTTCATGTTTATCCGGAAGGAGGTCCACTTCCTTATCAAGCCTTTTGATTATAACCGACTGGTGCTTTCGAATAAGATTTTTCCGGCAGAACAAGAAGATCTCGACTTAATAGAAAAAATTAAAAAATTGGACGGTTACATAGAAAACAGCGCCGATTACTCTTCCTATGAGGATCTTTTATTTTCACTGCACGACGAGTGCAGGGAACGGTTTGAAAGATGGCTTGCGGCCAAAGGTGTAAAGGAAGATATTGAAAATTTTTCTTTTTGCTTGCAGACGTATCTCGATTTTATCTATGCCTACATGCATGACGATACCGTTGTATTAAAATCGGTGCCCGATATTTATTTTCTTGAGTTTTTTGAAGATTTTCTTTTAAGAAAAGTTATGGTCGAGCCCTTTGAATATATTTATTGGCCGCCTGCGTTAAAACTGTTTTACCGGTTTCTCCATGAAAAAGGGTATCTCGACAACCCAGAGGATCTGATAAGAAAAATCGACAAATTAGAACCTTATTTCATTGAGGTTCTGAGAAAGCAGTTTTCCTAAGGATGGTTTAAGGATCGCCCTGGAAAGGAAAAGATGCCCGCTTCAAATGAACTCCCCGAAAAGTGCATGGAATGCGTCAAATCAAGCGTGACGCTATTTCATAGAAAGTGTCATTTTTGCTGTGATTTGGAACTTCAGGAATCGGTTTTATGTGATTTGAACCGATGCATTCAAAGCAGGTCAGATTTTGAATGTCATGCTTTCCAGCCGATGCTCAAACTTGTAGGTCCATCAAAAAATAAAGTGCCCCGATTTGAGGATAATTCCACAAAAGAAATTAAGGAAAAATTCTTTTTGGTACGACTCAAATCAGACAAGATTAAGTATGAAAGGGCCTTAGCCTTGCAGAAATTAGCTCGTGACCCGGATGGTGTGTATGTTCAGCTCAAATACCATTTTGCCTGGAATGTGCCCTTCAGAAAATCTGTTTACAACCCTGCTAACGCCTTTTTTGATTTTGAGCGGTCTGGGGTCGGGCCACGCTAAGTGGCTGAAAACTCGCAAAATGGGCTCTAAAAATGGCTCCTTTTTGGTCGTAAACATACCATTTTGGGTGCAAAATTGCAGGCCTAAGGATTTTTGTGAAATATGATTTAGTTTAAAAGGCTCTTTTAGGACCCAAAAAGAATCTACGACCTTTTTGGGTCCTATTATAGGCTTCTTTAGATGTTATTTTAGATGGTTACCGTGGCCGACCCCAAATTCCAAATTCATAACGAGCAGCGTTCAGGGGGGTGGGAAGTTATCCGCCAGACAGGTACGTCATTGGTAATTTAAAAAATGGACGAATCGTCAAAGAATATTCCCTTCTTGGATATATTTGGCATATCTTATCCAAAATAATCAATAATCTCATCTCTAAATTTTTTCGAATTTTCCGCTTGACAATACACCTTGGGTGTATTACAAATAACCCCAAACGGTGTAACCATAAAGGTGTAATTTATAATACGCTGGCGGATGTATGCCGTGAGGCAAACTATGCAGAATCCTTTTGCTTACAGCAATTATGTTATTGGTGAGTCCTTTTGCAACCGCAAGAAAGAACTGTCTGAGCTGCTTAAGTATATAAAAGGATCCCAGAATGTACTTTTATTTTCCCATCGAAGATATGGTAAAAGCTCATTAATTCGACAAGTTATTCGTGATATCAAGCAAAAAAATCTCAAAATCGGTACCATGCATGTCGAGCTGTATGGAACGATTTCAGAAATGGATTTTATCTCCAGAATCTTTCAAAGCTTAAATCAACTGGAATCGAACCTCGATAGGCTTCTGAAATCTTTCGGTAACGCTTTAAAGACTATCAAACTGAATTTAAGCATTGATCCGGCAACAGGGGCCACTTCCGTTTCACCGTCCTTTGGGGTAGTTGATGAAAAAATATTCCTGGAGGAACTGATGAATATTCTTTCAAAATATTCACAAAAACGAAAACTGGTTATTGCGCTTGACGAATTCCAGGAAATCGCCAATTATTCGGAAGAAGGTTTTGAAAAACGACTGCGGGCTCTCGTTCAGCAGCATTCAAATATATGCTATATTTTTTCAGGCAGTCAGCGACATCTGATAACCGAAATGTTTAATTCAACGAACCGGGCATTCTATAAATTGGCAGACAGTTTTCCTTTATATAAAATTGAAACAAAACATTACATACCCTGGGTTCAGACTTTGTTCGGCAAGAAAAACGTTCATATGGATGCTGGACTAATAGAAGAAATTGTCGCAAGATTTGAGAACCATCCAATGTATATCCAAAACTTTTTGTTTCACCTATGGGATGAACCGGCAGAAAAAGGATTTTCTTTTGAAATTATCGACAAAATAGAAAATTCCATCATAGAAAAGCGAAGTCTGGAACACACCGTGTTATGGGAAACCTTAAGCATCAATCAAAAGAAAACCCTTAAACTGATATTGCTGAACGACGGATCAAACCTTTTTAACGCCGACGCCTTAAAATCGGTTAACTTAAAAACAGGTTCTCTGGTTACAAAGGCCCTGTCCAGTCTAATAAACAAAGAAATTATTATAAAAAACGGGAAATATATGATTCAGGATGTCGTTTTTAAAAAATGGCTTCAAAAAACATTGTCCGTATGAAAGAATGGAAGCGAAGTCAGATACGGAAGTTGATATGAACAAGCGACGTAAAAGCGTTAAAATAAAAAAATCATCCTCTGAATATGATCCCTATTTGATGCGAATAAAAAAGGGTGAACGACTGTATAAATTCTATTATTTTCGTCCCATGGCCGGGCGTCATTATCATTTTGAATATCGAATTTTGACGAAGCAAAAGATCGATGGCATGTTGGAAATGGTAAGCTATAATTTCAAGATTGAAAATGGTGTTCCTCAAAAAAGTTCTATCACCAGAGTTCCCAAAATATCAAAAGAACAATTAGAGGACATTGTTCAAAACGTTATGAGAAAAACGAATACTTCTCCTGATGAGTTTGAGGAATTGGATCTTTCCGGGTTTTCGACAATCGATGAACAAATTGAATTTCTAAAACGTCAGGACAGGATCGATACAATGTATCTTGTTTAGATAAAGGAGAGAATTAATTATTGGATCGACCGGAAAAGGAAAAAATAGCAAAAGCTTCAAAAAAGAAAAACCGTCGTTAGTAATAGATTCGCATGGGCTTACGCCCGTGGTCCTCTGGCAATCTGGATAGTAATAGTCCAACAATCGATTTTAGGCATATTAAATCGCCGGAGATTTTATGCTGACCTTCTTACATGCTGCTGATATTCATTTGGATTCGCCTCTTCGAGGTTTATCCCACTATGAAGGTGCGCCCCCCATTGAAGAAATCAGGGGGGCCACTCGCCAGGCATTGGACAACCTGGTCCATTTTGCTTTGGAAGAAAAGGTGGACTTTGTTCTTGTGGCCGGCGATCTTTATGATGGTGACTGGCAGGACTTTAACACCGGATTGTACTTTGCCAGTCAGATGCGCAATCTTGGAGAAGCCGGAATTCGTGTGGCTGTGATATGCGGCAATCACGATGCCGCCAACACCATGACCAAGACCCTGGTTATGCCGGAAAACGTTAAAATTTTCAGTGCGCGTAAGCCGGAAACCTGGCTGCTCGAGGATCTGGGCGTTGCCATCCACGGACAGAGCTATGCCAATCGGGATGTATACGAAAATCTGGCAACTGCTTATCCGGACCCGGTGCCCGACATGTTTAACATCGGCATTTTACACTGTTTGATATCCGGTGCCGAAGGTCACCTGCCGTACGCCCCGTGCACATTGGACGAGCTTGCAGCAAAGGGCTATGATTACTGGGCCCTCGGCCATGTGCATACGTATGGTGTGCTCCGGGAACAACCGCACATTGTCTATTCCGGCTGCATCCAGGGACGGCATATTAGAGAACCCGGCAACAAAGGCTGCGTTTTGGTGGAAGTTGAAGAAGATGAAATTCGTACAGAGTTTGCACCTCTAAATGTGCTTCGCTGGGTAGAGGTCAAAGCAGATGTCAGCAACGCCCAAAACATCGAGCAGGCAGCGGTTTCTTTTGGAGAAGAATTAAATCGGAAGCTGTCTGACCTTGACGGCCTGAATGCCTGTGTTCGGGCGGTCTTAACAGGCCGCTGCCCGGCACATGGGCGGCTTTCTACCGATCCTGAAGCTGTTGCCGCCAATGTTCGGGCAGTTGCATCTGAAGTGTCACAAGGCAAGGTGTGGATTGAGAAGGTTCAGCTACAGACCCGGCCGACCATCGATTTTGACAGCATCGCTGAAAGTGATACGCCCCAGGGTGAGCTGTTGCGATATTTGAAGGAACTTACCGGAAATCCCCAGGCCCTTGAGGAACTTGGGTTGGATCTGACTGCTTTGAAATCGAAACTGTCCGGAAGCAGCGTGGAAGTAAAAGAAAATGAAATCAATGATCTGTTTTCTGATGTCGGAGATATTTTGTTGACCATGCTGGAAGACGAAGAAGGTTTACAAGGCTGATGATGAAAATTAACACGTTCAAGCTGCTCGCATACGGTCCGTTCACGGACAAAGTCCTCGACTTTTCAGGCAAAGACTTTGGCTTGCACGTGGTTTATGGCCTCAACGAAGCCGGCAAAAGCACCGCCTTGCGGGCGCTGATCGGGTTGTTTTACGGTTTCGGACATATCATTGCAGACGACTGGCTTCACAATTACAACAAATTGGCTGTGGGTGCCTCTTTAAACGTTCTCGACGGCGAGGTGTTGAATCTTAGCCGCTACAAGCGCCGCAAGAATGACTTGATCAATGACGATACCGGCGAGCCGTTTGAGCAGGCAAAACTTGACCTGCATTTGGGAAAGATGGGCCGGGAAAATTTCGAGCATGCCTTTGGAATTTCTCATTATTCGCTCAGGCAGGGTGTCGAGAGCGTGCTGGCTGCCGGTGGCGACCTGGGCCATGCCCTGTTTGCAGCCACCTCCGGGCTGAATACCTTAAAGCAGGTGATGGCCAACTTAGAGGGAAAGCACACCCTTTTGTTTACCCCGCGGAAAAAAACAGCAGCCATCAATACCGGAATTTCACAACTGGACAAATTGCGCAAAGAGCAGCGAGACGCCTCGGCCGGCCACCGCCAATGGAAGAAAATGAAAAAACAGCTCGACGAGCTTCAACACAGCGAAGTTGAGGGGATCGAGCAGGTCGAAGCGTTGGGTTCAAAAATCAGCCTGTTATCCCGTTATCGCGGGGCCTTGAAATTCGTCGCCGCCCGGGAACAACTGGAAAGAGATCTCATTGACCTGGGCGTTGTTCCGGATTTGCCGGATGATTTTTCACAGCGCAGAGTTGCCACCCAGGTGGCCATCAAGGAGTCCCGTCAAGCTGAGAGCAATTTAGCCCGAGATTTGGCTGAAATCGATGGAAAGCTGGAAACGCTGACATTTGATGAAAAGATCATCGCCAATGAAAAACTAATCAAAGCCTTGGGGGACGAAGCCCATGTGCATACCCAGGCTGTCGCCCACAGCAAGGATCAAAGGGCGAGGATTTATCAGCACAACGAAACCGCCCAACAGGCCCTGGACCTTCTACGCCCCGGACTGACGACAGATTCCGTCCGGGCACTGCGGCTGTCCAAGCCTGAAAAGGGAAAGATCCAAAGATTAGGCGCTAAGGGGGCCAAAACGCAAGAATCCGTAGACAGCACTTTAAAAGCGCTGCGTTTGGCCGAAGCTAATCTGGAAAAGACACAGGCTGAACTCGATAAATTGGAAAAACCCAAGGACACATCTGCGCTGGCCGACTGCCTGACACGGGCTGCGGAATACGGCAAGCTGGAAGACCGCCTTGCCAACGCCAAGGCTCAACTGGCCGTGTCTAAAGAACAAGTCGATGCTGATCTTGAAGCACTGGGTCTGTGGACCGGAGACATTTCGGAACTGGAACGACTGGCCCTGCCTACCGAAGAGACCCTGCGCGCCTTTGAAGCCGATCTGGCGGATGCGGACCAAAAGCTTGTTGATATGGAAAAGGAAAGCGTTCGCATTCAGGAATCCCTGAAAGAGAAAGAAAAAGCCCTTTTAGAACTGACAAAGACCCGCAAATTGCCGGCGCTTGATGATTTAAGATCGCATCGTAATCTGCGAGACCGGGGTTGGCAGTCCGTGCGTTCGGTATGGCTGGAAGGCGGTGATGATGATCATGATTTTATGGCAACCTTTCCGGAAAGCCCTGACCTTGCCGGAGCCTATGAGAAAAGTGTTGATAGAGCGGATAATACAGCGGATGTGCTGCGCGACGATGCCGATGCGGTCGCGCGCGCCGAAGCACTCAGGACGGATATCCGATATCAAAAAGAGAGCCTTAAAGAAATTAAGGCGCATCAACAGGGGTTGGGCAAGGACCGTGCGGATCTTTGGAGCAGATGGGAAGAACTATGGAAACCCCTCGGCATTGATCCTCTAACACCCCGGGAGATGGCTGCCTGGTCCGGCAAGGCAATAGACCTGAAGCGCAAAGCGTCGGATGTAAGAAAGCTTCAAATGGCTGCCGACCAACTGCAAGGGGATATTGAGCGCATAAGATCCGATGTTGAGACGGCCCTTGGGCATATGGCTGTCAATTTTCCAGAAAAAGCGAGTTATTCGTCGATTATTGAATTGGCCAGACGCATGGTTAAGCATAACGATCAACTGCGTCAGAATCGCCTGGATCTCGAACTTCGTATCACGGCGTTAAAGGAAGACATCGATAACGGCAGGCAGCGAAAAAACGACGTTGAGCAAAATCTTCGACGCTGGTCATCCGATTGGGCCGAGACCATTTCCAAGTTGGGCTTTTCTGCTGATGCCCGGCCGGAGGACGTCAACGATTTTGTGCTGGCCCTTGACGATGTTTTTACAGAATTGGAAAAAGCCAAAGAACGGCAGCAGCGCATTGATGCCATGCAGCATAATCGCAAGTCGTATGCCGCACGTGTGGCTGAAGCTTTAGAGAAACTGGCCCCTGATTTAAAAGATCTCGAACCCGAAGCAGCGGCCACCGATTTGAATGCAAGGTTATCGGTAGATAAAGAGCGACGCCAGGAGTACCGGTTGCTGGAAGGAGAAAAGCGTAAAAAGCGTTCGGACCTTTCCAAGAAAAATGAAAAATTGGCCGCTCTTGAAGAAACGCTTCGCCTGCTATGTATAGATGCTCACGCAGAAAATCCCGATCATCTCCCCGATATTGAAACACGTGCCGCAGCCAAGATCAAACTGGCCGACAAACTGGACACGATCAATGAACGTTTGGCCGAGCTGGCTTCCGGACAAAATTTGCAGGAATTTGTTGCCCAGGTCAAGGCCCACGATCCGGATGAACTGGTTGCCAAACTGGAAAAGTTAGAGGCCGAAAAACAGGAATTGCTCACTAAGCAAAAACGCATTGTTCAAGACATCGCCCTGGCGACCAAAGAGCTTCAATCCATCGGCGGCGAATCACTGGCCGTAGCCATAGCCGAAGAAGCAGAGGGCCTTGTGGGAAAAATTCAAGCAGATGTTGAATATTATGTCAAACTCAGACTGGCTTCTGCCATATTGACCAAAGCCATGGAGCGCTATCGCCAAAGCAATCAAAGTCCTGT
>CAVOYX010000008.1:0-153238 GCA_963700795.1 uncultured Alphaproteobacteria bacterium
TCCGAGGGCTGCAGACTTGTCATGTTCGAGAGCCCCGACAAGCGTTGCACCCGCAGTCGCGGCGATCGTCTGCACCAGCATCCGACCCATACGCCCTGCAGCACCGGCCACTACCAGCCGCATATCACTCATATCAGCCTTCCTTTCGATGTCCGGCTCTGCATATCATCCCCCGGTGAAACCGCCAGCTTGCCCGGGCAGCACGGGCCGGATCAAGTTTATCCACAGCCGTCACAGACCCGTTGCAAAGCTTTCCTATCAGTTCAGTTGCTGTCCTCGCTTCCCCCGGCGAAGTCTTACGCGGACCGGGGTCCCGTCGAAAGTCCAGTCTTCGGGTTCAACCGGTCAAGTGGCGCCACAGCGTCGGCTTTTGCAGGTGACGTCCCCGCACCTGCATGGGCCAGTGTAACCAGGCAGCGATCTTGCGTCAGGCATACAATGCCTGACGCTTTTTTGTTAGAATAGCTCCTTTGGAATACCCGCCGATGCCGATCCCATCTCTCCGGATCCGATCGCCGCTTTTATCTGCTCGGTCCTCTTGACCAACGCAGCGACAGCGCAAGTACGTGGCGCGGAACGCGGGCCATTCACCTTCGCTGCCATTGGCGACATGCCCTATGAACTGCCTGCAGAGCCGGTCAAGTTCGGACGCCTCATATCGGTCGTCAACCAGGCCAAGCCGGCTTTCACGATCCATGTCGGCGATATCATCTCCGGCTCCACAAAATGCAGTGACGAAAATTTCAAGCGCGTTCGGGCGATGTTCGCAACATTCCGACAGCCGCTGATCTACACTCCGGGCGACAATGAATGGACCGATTGCCATCGGTTCCTGAGCGGCGGTTACGACCCGCTCGAACGATTGACGGCGATCAGGCAGATGTTCTTCGCCGATCCACAAAAATCCCTGGGCCGCAGGCCGATGACGTTGCAATCGCAAGCGATGCTCATGCCCGAACATGCGCGCTATCGTGAAAACCAGCGCTGGACATATCACAGGATACTATTCGCGACGGCCCATGTTATCGGCTCGAACAACAACCTCCAGCCCATGCGGCCTGGGACCCTGCCGGAGTTCGCGGCACGCGAGAGAGCCAACCTCGCATGGATCACTGCTGCGTTTGCAACGGCCATTCAGAACAAGGCACTGGGCATGGTGCTGGCATGGCAAGCCAATATGCATCGCACGCCACGCCACAATCGCGATGCACCGTTTTCAATTGCCTATACGAAACTGATCGATGCCGTCGAAAGCGGCGCTCGATCTTTTGGCAAGCCGGTGCTGGTCGTCTACGGCGACTTTCATACATTCGATGTCCGGCCATTTGTAAACACCAAGCGAGAACCAGTGGCTGGCGTCACGCATCTGCAGGTTTTTGGAGATGCAGATGTTCACGGCGTACTGGTTACCGTGCGCCCGGACAGCAAAGAAGTCTTCTCGATAAAACCGATGATCGTGCCCGGAAATGGAATGCCCTGACATTTTTCAGGACAGAGCGGCCGTGATTTCCTGAACGATTGCGTTTGCAGCAGCCTTCGGGTCCGGAGCCTGGGTGACCGGCCTGCCAACAACAAGATAGTCCGAGCCGGCGGCAATTGCCCTGGCGGGCGTCATGACACGCTTCTGATCGCCAATGTCAGCACCCGCTGGACGAATGCCCGGTGTCACCAGTATCATTTGCGGCCCAAGAAGTGCGCGCATCGTCTGCGCCTCTTCTGCAGACAGCACAATGCCATGGACGTCACAATCCTTGGCCTGCCCGGCGCGTTTGGCGACAAGATCGCGAACGCCAAGGGCATATCCGGCTTCCTTCAGATCGCTGTCATCGCTGCTGGTCAGCACGGTCACAGCCAGTATCTGCAGGGATGATTGACCAAGGGCGCCGCGCGCAGCTTTCATGGTTTGCGGATAGGCATGAACAGTGAGAAACGTCGCTCCCATTTGCGCGACCTGCGCAGTGGCGCTTGCCACCGTATTGGGAATGTCGTGCAATTTGAGATCGAGAAAAACTTTCTTGCCCTGTGCAATGAGTTCACTGGCGAGCGAAAGCCCACCGCCATAGGCCAGTTCCATGCCGATCTTGTAAAACGATACACTGTCGCCAAGCCGTGCGACGAGGGCGCGGGCAGCGTCTGGTGAAGGTACATCGAGAGCGACGATCAGCCGGTCGCGCGGCGCGATTACTTTGCGGGTCATGCAGGCTTCCTAATCGATCACGACCAAGAGTGCGAGGGAGCGCAAGCGTTTATCCCCGCGCATCGGCGCGAAAAAGGCATTGGCTTGTGACGCAGGTCTAGTCGTCCCGCTTGCGGTTTTCGCCCATGCGTTTCAGCAATGACAGGGCAGGACCGAAATGGCGATCGAAACGCGCTTCCAGCCGGTTGGTGTCGCGCAGATGGGCCGCGCGCAATTCAAAGTCGATGCGGACCGACTCGCGCGCCAGACGAAATTCAGTTTCGATCCGGTCGCGACGTTCGAGAATGTCGTCGCGCACGCGGAAAGTATGCTCTTTCAGCTTGCCGAAAAAGCGATCCGCATTGCCCAGCATGGGCACCACCTCGCCGGCGGGCCGGTAGATCCATACCCTTGCCGGGGGGATGTTCAGCCATACGGGTGGTGATGCTTCGGCGTGACAGCCAACCGGTTCGCCCGACTTCAGCTTGCGCGGAACCGGCGATACCATGCCGTAGGTGAACTGCACGACGTTGCCGCCAGGCCCCAGAAGCCGGAAAGCATCATTCAACATGGAAACCCGGTCGGCTTCAGGCTTGTTCAGCAGTGGCAGGCTTGAAACGATAGACGCGACGGGATCAAGCTGGAGGCCAGCCAGAGTTTTCGGCAGGTCATAGGCATCGCCCTGAATGACCATCGCAGAAGGAAAACGCTCCCTGAGGAGTGTGCAAAAGGCCGGGTCGTATTCGACAAGGATCAGGCGGTCTTCCGCAACGCCCCGTTCGACAAGTGCCTGGGTGACAGGTCCCGTGCCGGGTCCAAGCTCGATGACAGGGCCAGGCAAGGAAGGATCAACGTAGCGCGCCATGGTCCGGGCCAGAAACTTGCCGGACGGTGAAACGGCTCCCGTTGTGCCAGGATTTTCAACCCATGCTTTCAGAAAACGGGCTTCATCGGAAAACCGTGCGGGCAAAAGGGCGCGCCGGGAGCGCTTTTTCTCGGCAGGAATCATGCTCAGAAACCGTCCCTGTTACCAACGACCCGCTTTGCACGGACGTCTCCGGATGTCCGACTTAAGCAGCAGCAGGACTTCATGAAGCCTGAAACGGCGCCCGGCGTCAAGAAAACGTCGCAAATGGCGGTTGGCTATCAACCGATATGATCTAGCCCGTCCGTGGAGGCGGATTTCTCACGAGCCGCTGACTTTGTCAAACAAGTCTTTCATTTTAGAGAAGAACCCGGAGGCTTCCGGTTGAGTTTTGGTGGACGATTCCTTCTCGAATTCAAACAAAAGCTCACGCTGACGCTTTGTCAGGTTCTGCGGTGTCTCCACCACGGCCTGGACATACAGATCGCCGGTTTTGCGGGCACGCAGCACCGGCATTCCCTTGCCGGACAGACGAAACTGGCGACCGGACTGGGTGCCTTCCGGAATCTTGACCGTGGCCTCGGTGCCCTCCAGCGTGCGCAAGGTGAACTCGCCCCCAAGCGATGCCTGCACCATGGAAATCGGAACCCGGCAATAAAGATCCGCCCCGTCGCGCTGGAAGAACGGATGCGGCTTGATCGCCAGAAAAATATACAGGTCTCCTGCCGGGCCGCCCTGGACGCCCGCCTCGCCCTCGCCCGACAGGCGAATGCGCGTGCCATCCTCGACCCCCGCGGGAACATTGACCGTCAGCGTGCGTTCGCGATTGACCCGACCACCACCGGAACAGGACGGGCAGGGATCCTCGATGGTCTGTCCGCGGCCGTTGCAGCTCGGGCAAGTCCGCTCAATGGCGAAGAAACCCTGCTGAGCCCGCACACGGCCCGCACCCGCGCAGGTTGCGCAGGTCTTGGGTTTTGACCCCGCCTTGGCGCCGGACCCGTTGCAGGGCTCGCATTTTACTGCAGTCGGCACCTTGATTGTGGCCGTCTTGCTGGCAAAGGCGTCTTCCAGGGATATTTCCAGGTTGTAGCGCAGGTCCGCACCACGCTCCCGCCCGCCCGCCCGCGAACGCCCGCCACCACCGAAACCGCCAAACAAATCTTCGAAAATATCGGACATGGATGAGGCAAAACCATCCATTCCGCCGCCGCCGAAGCCACCGCCCTGCTCAAAAGCCGCATTGCCATACCGATCATAGGCAGCACGCTTTTGCGGGTCCTTCAGAATTTCATAGGCCTGATTGATTTCCTTGAATTTGGCTTCGGCAGATGCATCTCCCGGGTTCTTGTCCGGGTGGAATTGCATCGCCTTCTTGCGGAAAGCGCTTTTGAGGGCGGCTTCATCGGCGTCGCGGGGAACGCCCAGCGTTTCGTAAAGATCTGCGGTCATTCAGCGAAACCCCTGCGGCGGCAAAGTCGCCGCCCAAATTCCAGTCTGCCAGGCCTGACAGTCACATGCGGACGGCGGACCTGCCCGGACAGCGAATCATCTTGCTGCGTCATACAGTTTCCGCCCTGAACGCTAATGTTGTCTTGCTATCTCAAATACAAGAACATGCCCGGCGTTGCAGCCGGGCATGTTGCTATTTGTTCTACACGGGACGTCACGCAGACTTCTTCTTGTCGTCGTCGCCGACTTCCTTGAAGTCCGCATCGATGACATCGTCGTCCTTTTTCTTGTCGGCAGCCATGTCGGCCTTTGCATCGCTGGCTGCAGCCTGCTCCTGCTGGGCCTTGTACATGGCTTCGCCAAGTTTCATGGAAGCCTGAACCATGTCGTTCGTCTTGGCCTTGATCGCCTCGACGTCTTCGCCTTCAAGGGCAGTTTTGAGCGCCGCAACTGACGCCTCGATCGTGCTCTTGTCGGCCTCGGCCACCTTGTCGCCGAACTCCGCCAGCGATTTCTCGGTCTGGTGGATCGCCAATTCGCCCTGGTTGCGGGCGTCGACCAGCTCACGGCGCTTCTTGTCGTCGGCCGCATGCACTTCGGCATCCTTCACCATCTTGTCGATGTCCGCGTCGGACAATCCGCCGGACGCCTGGATGCGGATCTGCTGCTCCTTGCCGGTTGCCTTGTCCTTGGCTGTCACGTTGACGATGCCGTTGGCGTCGATATCGAAAGTGACTTCGACCTGCGGCATGCCGCGCGGCGCCGGAGGAATGCCGACGAGATCGAACTGGCCGAGTATCTTGTTGTCGGCAGCCATTTCGCGTTCGCCCTGGAAGACCCGGATGGTAACGGCCGTCTGATTGTCTTCAGCGGTCGAGAACACCTGGCTCTTCTTGGTCGGGATCGTCGTGTTGCGGTCAATCAGGCGCGTGAACACACCGCCGAGCGTCTCGATGCCGAGTGAGAGCGGGGTCACATCGAGCAGCAACACGTCCTTGACATCGCCTTGCAGCACGCCGGCCTGAATGGCAGCACCGATGGCCACCACCTCATCGGGATTGACGCCCTTGTGTGGCTCCTTGCCGAAGAAAGACTTCACAGTCTCCTGCACCTTCGGCATGCGGGTCATGCCGCCGACCAGAACCACTTCGTCGATCTCTGCAGCGCTTACGCCCGCATCGGCCAGAGCCTTGCGGCACGGTTCAACCGTGCGCTGGATCAGATCGTCGACGAGCGCCTCGAATTTGGCGCGGGTGAGCTTCAACGTCAGATGCTTGGGACCTGAGGCATCAGCGGTGATGTAAGGCAGGTTGATTTCGGTCTGGGTTGCAGACGACAATTCAATCTTGGCCTTTTCTGCAGCTTCCTTGAGACGCTGCAAGGCAAGCTTGTCGTTGCGCAGGTCGATGCCCTGATCTTTCTTGAATTCGTTCGCCAGATACTCGACCAGGCGCATGTCAAAATCTTCGCCGCCCAGGAAAGTATCGCCGTTGGTCGACTTCACTTCAAACACGCCATCGCCGATTTCGAGAATTGAAATATCGAAGGTGCCGCCACCCAGATCGTATACGGCAATCGTGCCGGTGCTCTTCTTGTCCAGACCATAGGCCAATGCTGCAGCCGTCGGCTCGTTGATGATGCGCAGCACTTCAAGACCGGCGATCTTGCCGGCGTCCTTGGTAGCCTGACGCTGGGCGTCGTTGAAATATGCCGGAACCGTAATGACGGCCTGGGTAACCTGGCTGCCCAGATAGGCCTCGGCGGTTTCCTTCATCTTCTGCAAGGTGAAAGCCGAAATCTGAGAGGGCGAATATTGCTTGCCGTCGGCAGACACCCAAGCATCGCCGTTGCCGCCGTTGATGATCTTGTAGGGGACGAGGTCCATGTCCTTTTTTGTGGTTTGATCTTCGAAGCGTCGGCCAATCAGGCGCTTGATGGCAAAAAAGGTACGTTCCGGATTCGTGACAGCCTGCCGCTTGGCGGGCTGGCCGACCAGACGCTCGCCATCATCCGTGAAAGCCACGATCGACGGTGTCGTGCGTGCGCCTTCAGCATTTTCGATGACCTTTGGGGTAGAGCCTTCCATGACCGCCACGCAGGAATTGGTGGTGCCCAGGTCAATACCGATAACTTTTGCCATGCTCGTTTTCCTTTATCTAGCAGAACCACCGAACCCCGAAGCGGTCCGGCCTGAACATCCCCGTTCGATTTCCGAAGGAAATGCCCGGTCCCCAAGTCCACACTGTTTCCGTGGCCGGGATCGACATCAGCCCGGAACGGAAATTCGATTGTCATATAAGGACGCCTCCAAACACCCGCAAGGCTGCCAGACCAATCAAACACAAAGAACAGGCAGCCCACCGGCAGCGCCCCTTTGCCACAAGCGAAACTTGACGTAATGTGCGCCCGCCGGTCCGTTGGGACGGGTCCAGACATCTGGCTAGCCGTTGGCGGCGGCCACACGCATTTTTCAGCCATAAAGATAGTGATGACCGAACGCATCCTCTCCAGATTTACAGTCTTCGCCTTGATTTTAATGGGCGTTTTCACATTCGGCCTGCGCGTCGAAGCGCAAATGCAGTTGCCCGGCGCCAATTTTCGCAACAATCCGTCAGCTGCGCCCGGTGCTTCCGGTGGCAAACCCGCCAGAAGCCCCTCCCGCTCCCGCGACGCACCGGCAGATTACGGCAAGCCAGTGAAACTTGCTCCACCCAGCGAAGACACTCTGGCAGGCAAGAATCTGATGCATAACGGCCGGCGCGGCGACATCAGGTTCGCAAAGGCAGCGACAGGCCTTGCCCTGACCAAGATCGTCCTGTCGGGCGATGTGATTTCCAAGCCGGGGGAAACCTGCGAAGTCGAGGTTCCCGGCGGACCGCACATCGTGCGCTTCACAGGATTTGCCGATGGCTTGCGGCAATACACAGCAGATATTGCTGCCTGCCCATTCACATTCACCGTTCTGGACGGTGCAATGGTGGTGACGCACGAAAAGTCTTCGTCCAGCACCGGTCTTGGCGCAGGCACCTGCGTGTTCAAGGAAAAGGATTGCCGCGGCTATCTTGCCGGGTTCTGGGGCCCTTCCGGCCGCAGTTTCAACAAAAGCAACGCTGCCGCCATCGAGAAGGCGCGCGCCAAGTCTGAAAAGGATGCGCGCGTCAATTTTCGCGCGCTCCTGGGCGCTGCGCGTGGCGACAGGAAGCGTACCAGCGCCGTTGCGGCAGATCAGGCAGGCTTTTCCGCTCGGCGGGAAGAACGCTGCCGCGACTTCCTGCGTGAGCCTGTACATGGCTATTGCGCTTCGCGCATCACTGAAGCCAGAGCCATTCAACTGGGGGCCAAACTCAACGACATGATCAAGGACCGTCAGCAGGAGGCCGAAGCCAAGAAAAAGGAACGCGCCGATGCCAGGGCCAGCAGGCGCAAGGATTAGCCAGACAGCGGCCTTTATATCTGTTTCCATTACCGGGGGTATAAAGCTTATATTGTTCGAGGTGCGTGCGTAGATTGCACGTTCCGGTTCGCTATCAAGGGAGACCCGCCAATGCCCTTAGACATCGACCTGTGGCAAAGAATTTGCACCCTGCAACTGGATGTGCCGGGAGCCAGACTGTCCTTCAGTGCACGGCTGGCGCGCGACATGTGCTGGACACGCCACTACACACAGCGCGCAATTGGCGAATACCGCCGCTTTCTTTATCTGGCCAGCACCTGTGGTCATGTCGTTACGCCATCAGAAGATGTCGATGCCGTGTGGCATATGCACATGACCTACACACGGTCTTACTGGCACGACCTGTGCCGCGATACCCTGAGCCACGAATTGCATCACGGACCAACGCGCGGTGGAGCCGCCGAAACCAGACACTTTCGCGAAGTGTACGAAACCACCAGGCGATCCTATCAGCATGCTTTCGGAGAAGCCGCGCCAGAAGACATCTGGCCCGTGGCCGACATACGGTTTGCACGCAAGCAATTCCGCTCCATCGATACAAGCCAGTACTGGACGATACCCAAAGGCCCGTTCCGCGCGTTGCGGTTCGCATTTGGCGCCAAGGCGCTTGTCGCCAGTCTGCTGGGCGCAACAACCGGCGCTGCACTGGCCGCCAATGGCGAGGGCCTTTTCGGTTTTTCTACTCAAGCGTGGATCGCAATTATTGCTGCTGTTCTGGTATTGTCCGTTGTGCTGATGAGGCGCGCCAAACGCGGACGCAACAGCTACGACAATTCCAGCGACTGGCACGACCATACCCATCACGACAGTTCGTCGTTCAGCAGCAGGGACGATAATGTTCGCCCCCACCAACATTCCGATACTGCGCCTTCTTCAACGGGAACCGGCACATCGTCGCCGGCAACATCCGGCAATTCATCGGTTGCCGGAACAGCGGCCATTGCGGGCACGGCGGCAGTCGCTGCTGCAGCGGGCGTTGCCATTGCAGCCAATGCAGCCAATGCCACGCCTGCGAGCGGCAAGGATGCCGGCGCACCGGTTGCAAATACTCCGGGCGATGGCGTCGATTCAGGCAGCAGCACTTCGTCCGGCGGATGGTTCAGCAGTTTCTTCGGCGGCGATTCCTCAAGTGACTCTTCGAGCGATTCGTCGAGCGACTCCGGTGGCGGTGATTCAGGCTGCAGCAGTGGATGCGGCGGCGGAGACTAGAGTTTTTCCGCAATTGCTTTGACGAAAAACGCTGGTGCACATCGGTCAGCCATCGGCAGCGCCGGAATGTGCGGCCTCCCAGCCCAGAATAGCCTGCTTGCGCGCAATACCCCAGTGATAGCCGGTCAGCACGCCGCTGGAGCCGAGCACGCGATGGCATGGCACAACGAATGAAACCGGATTGCGCCCGACTGCCGCGCCCACCGCGCGCGCTGCCTTGGGCTTGCCGATTTTCTGCGCGACAGCGCCATAGGTTGCAGCCATGCCGAGCGGAATGCGCAATAGCGTTTCCCACACGCGAATTTCAAAATCGGTGCCGATTAGGACGACGCGCAA
Organism: uncultured Alphaproteobacteria bacterium; assembly: GCA_963700795.1. Classification (GTDB taxonomy): domain Bacteria; phylum Pseudomonadota; class Alphaproteobacteria; order Rhizobiales; family Beijerinckiaceae; genus Terripilifer. The sequence goes on from CAVOYX010000008.1 coordinate 9,493, forward strand.
GGGCCGCTCGGACCGCCATTCCTCCGGATCGAACGCGCGGGCGACATATTGCCCGGCAAGCTCATCGTCGCGAACGAAGCGCGCCTTCGGCCAACGGCGAACCATGTCGGCGAGGGCGCCATCGCGCCCGCCCGAGGATTTGCCAGTATCGCCTGCCCGGCCAGGCGCTGCCTTGTCATCGACCCAGCCGAGGCCCGCAAGGCCGCGCGGACTCGCCACGGCGATCGCTTCCCCGAATGGCGAAACATGAAAGCCATAGGTCAGCACAAGCCCTTGCCCGCCAACCTTGAATTCTCCCGGCGACATGGCTTCGTGGGTGACAAACAGATCATGCAGCCGGCCCGGACCGGACAGGCCGCTCTCCAGCGCTGCATCCAGCACAGAGCCGGATTCTTTCAGGATGCGCCGGGCATGATCGATGGTGACGGCCTGCAGGAATTGTTTCGGCGACAGGCCCGCCCAGCGCCGGAACAGCAGCGTGAACTGCGACGGCGACAGGCCGACATGGGCGGCAATGTCCTCCACCGGCGGCTGGTCGGTCCAGTGACCGGAGACATATTCGATGGCCGCACGCACGCGGTCGTAATCGGCAAGGCGGCCCTGGTCGCGGGCGATGTCTGAAACATTTTCAATCATGGGATAATTATGCGCCTGTGCGCTGGCGGTGACCACCCGAAAACGATGGCAAACCTATTTCAGCTTCGTCACGCTTCTTTGAATCTCCAGAATTTCACTGGCGTATTTTTTATGTGCCGCTTCCGGGCCCCATTTGGTCACGAACAGCAGATGGTTTTCGCTGAGCTTCAGAATGGTTCGCACAAGCCTTGCAGGTTCGTTCCCGTCCTTGGCCCTCCAGGCGGAGGTTATGGAATTGCCGCCTTCGAACTTGAATTTCTGCACGGTCTTGGACGAACTCGTCGCGGGTGATCTTCATCTCGCCCATGGAGTCCTCCCAGAACTTCATCGCATGTGTAAATTCGCCCATCGACACCAGCATGACGGAGACATGGACCTCCCCGTCCGCGGGCATGGTCGAAACGGAATGGGTGTCGGCCGAGGTCTGCCAATTGTCCGGCACGGTGATCGAGACGACGGGTTTGCCGGACGGCAACCTATGCTCGCCCGCCAAAGCAAGGGCAGGAGCGAGGATAAGCAGAGTGCCGAGGATGCCGGCGCGAAGCATCGAGATCATCTTGCCGTTTCCTTTCGCCGTGGCGCTGGACTGCCAGAGCCTGCCACCCATGTTGGCACCGCCGCATGCCCGTGGCAATGGACAGCCGATTGCATTGCCGCGAGTTATAAACTCCGGGTTTTGAATTGATGCGCACTTGTTCGTTCATCATCTTGCTCGCAAAAGTCAGCAACTTTTGCGGATGATGAAAGGACGGCGCGGGATGCCGGACGTCCGCCGCCTTCCGGCGACAAACGTTTTACAAAAAACTCCAGAAGCCGAACGGGCGTCCGGCATCCCGGCGGATCATTTCGGTTTCCCGATACGACCCGTTTTTACACACGGAGTTTGAGGCTTGCTCTGCGATGCCTCCGGAGGTCTTGCCTTGCTTACCTCCGTTGTCGCCGGACATTTTTGGGCGAAATCTTGTCCGAAAAGTCGAGCAACTTTTCGGGATCACGCCTCACCGGACTTATGCCGCGCGGCGCTTAAGCGCAGCGAGACATCGCAGCTTGGGCCGCTGCATGGCGCCGGGCATAAATCGACCACCACACAGCCTCCGCTCCCATGCCGGCCTGGCTTATGCGTACCAAACCCCTTTTCGTAAACACAGGACGCGCGCAGGATAAGGGCGTCCAAAGGGAGGGGGAGAAAACAAAAGAAGCCCTCATGCTGAGGAGCAAATCGAAGGTTTGCGTCTCGAAGCACGGGGGCGAGTGGTACATTGCGGCCATCCTTCGAGACACGCGCTGATGCGCGTTCCTCAGGATGAGGGCCTGTCGGGTGCAAAAACAGCCCTCATGCTGAGGAACAGGCCAACGGCCTGTGTCTCGAAGCACGAGGGCGGTCGGCAGTGAACGAAATCATCCTTCGAGACACGCGCTGACGCGCGTTCCTCAGGATGAGGGCGTATGCGGTTGCAAAGTGCCCCCTCACCCTGAGGAGCCGCTTGCGTCACCCCGAAAAGTTGCAGACTTTTCGGAGCAAGGTGACGCACAAATGCGCCGTCTCGAAGGGTCGATGCGCGACGACAAGCAAATGGCGGCGGGCACGGCAACCTTACCCTCCCCCTTGTGGGGAGGGCGGGCAATTCCGCAGGAATTGACCGGGTTGGGGATTCACTCGGTACAGGTGAAACGCGACCAAAAGCTGCTAAGCTCTGGTAAGACTTCCTCGCCAGTTACGTGAACGCCCGGCGTCGTTAACTCAATTATAGTCGAGAATTGAATAGCTACTAGATAGGTTCAAATGACGATGAGTATTCCGGATTATCAAACTCTAATGCTCCCAGTCCTCCAAATCGCGGCAAAGGGTGAAATACGCATAAGAGATGTTGTTGAACAGATTGCAGAAGACCTGTCGTTGACCAACATCGAGCGAGAAGAGCTTTTGCCATCGGGCAAACAGGCTGTTTTTGCCAACCGTGTTCATTGGGCCAAGACATATCTTGTCAAGGCAAAATTGGTTGAAAATATCCGTCGTGGCGTTGTAACTATAACATCGCGTGGTCAGGAAGTCCTCAGGTCCAAGCCTGATCGTATCGACAACAATTTTTTGAAGCAATTTTAGCGAGTTTGAGGAATTTGTTGGCCAGTCAAGTCAGACCCTATCAGACGCCAATGAAGAAAATAAATTTGATGAGAGTGAGACTGCGACGCCAGATGAGGTGATGCGTGCCGCTCATCAGAAAATCGAAATCGCTCTGGCCCAAGAATTACTTGATCGCATCCGAATAGCACCGCCTGACTTTTTTGAACGGCTTATCGTCAATCTCCTGTTGGCTATGGGATATGGAGGCTCAGTATCCGAAGCTGGACGAGCATTAGGTCGAAGTGGTGATGACGGCGTAGACGGTGTCATTGATCAAGATTCGCTAGGACTCGACCAAGTATACATTCAGGCAAAACGCTACGCTTCAGGGAACAACATTGGCTCAGGCGCAATCCGCGATTTTTTTGGCAGTCTGGACCGGCACAAAGCGTCTAAAGGATTATTTGTCACGACATCAAATTTTTCTGCTCAGGCTATCCAAACGGCTGAGTATCTCAGTAAGCGCATCGTCTTGATTGATGGCCGGCAGCTCGCAAAGTTGATGATACGTTACAACGTCGGATGTAGAGTAGAAGAAACTTTTCAGATCAGTAGAATTGACGAAGATTTCTTTGAATAATCAACCAGACAAATCGCCCCGGAAAGTCTGCAAATTTCCGTATTGATCCGTCGCCCGCCCACCCTCACGAAAACCGTGGCCCCTTCTTCGCTTCGCTGAGGGCAAGCGCAAAGTCGCGGGCGAAATCGGCCTTGGCCGCCGGGCCGAGAAAGCTCGCCAGTTCCACGCTGCGGTCGCGGAAGACGAGCCAGAGTTTTTCCAGCCCGTATTCCTCGTGCTCCTGCTTTTCGATGCGCACCCAGGCCGGATTGAACCGCCATTGCGAGCGCTGGCCGCGCGCGCTGACCTTGTCCACCGACAGTTCGGCATGGGTGAGGCGAATGTCCTCATGGGCCCTGGCATCGCGATAGTTCACGCGGAAGGCCCACCAGAAGCCCAGCACATCCAGCCCCATGAAGCCGAGCACCGGCCATGCGCCCAGCACGAAAAACGGAATGGAGATGAAGAACATGGCAGCGCAGAAAAACATCAGCAGCAGATGAAAATGCCCGCGCTGCAGGGAGCGGTGCGGCACCAGCCGGGCAGAAAAAATCTGTGTGTCAAAGGCGCCGGTCTGGGGCAAGGCTTCGCGCTCCGGTATGCACGTTGGCTGGAAGCACCTAATATAGCGTGGTCATGCCAGAAAAAAACACATCAAATTCCGCGCCGAAACGCCGCGCCGCGAAAAAATCCCCTGCAGCAAAGCGCCCTGCGGCCAAGGTTTCCCCCGCCGTGAAAAAATCGCGGCTCGCAAAGGCAGCGGTTGGCGCGGCGGAACCTGCCCGGCGCAAAATGCCGAAGGCGCTTGAAGATGCGCGCAGGCAGATGGCGAAGAAGCGCAAGCCAAAGGCCGTGGATGGCGCGACCGTGCACGCCATCTTCCAGGCGCTGCATGACGCCAACCCCGAGCCGCAGGGCGAGTTGCATCACGTCAATGCGTTCACCCTTCTGGTGGCCGTTGTGCTGTCGGCGCAGGCAACGGATGCGGGCGTGAACAGGGCGACCGTGCCGCTGTTCCAGATTGCCGATACGCCGCAGAAGATACTTGCGCTGGGCGAAGAGCGCCTGCGCGATTACATCAAGACCATCGGGCTCTACCGCACCAAGGCGAAGAACGTGATCGGCCTGTGCGAAAAGCTGATCGCCGAATACGGCGGCGAAATTCCGCGCACCCGCGCGCAGCTGGAAACGCTGCCCGGCGTGGGAAGGAAAACCGCGAATGTGGTTTTGAACATTGCCTTCGGTGAGGAAACCATTGCCGTCGACACGCATCTGTTTCGCATCGCCAACCGGTTGCGGCTGGCGCCGGGAAAGACGCCGCTGGAGGTGGAGCTGGGGCTGGAAAAAATCGTGCCGAAGGAATTCCGCAGGCATGCCCATCACTGGCTGATCCTGCACGGCCGCTACATCTGCAAGGCGGTCCGGCCGGAATGCGAGACATGCGTTGTCGCCGAATTCTGCAGTTCGGGCGACAAGCGCACCTGATCGCTAGACCATTGCGCCGGGCGGCAGTTCCATGCCGAGCAATGTGTGCGCATATTGATCGCCGGTGTGATCCATATCGAACAGGGCATGGGTGGCAAGCGCGTTGGCATCGCGCTGGAAACGCTGGATGGGCGAATCGAGATAGTTCGAGCGCGAGCCCGCCTCTCCTGCAAGCGCATTGACGATGGCTTGCGATTGCCCGGCGATATAGGACATGGCGGCGCGAATTTCCGCCCGTTGCGCGACCGACAATGCCTGGCCGCGCGCTGCGCTTTCCTCGACGTCGACAGCCATTTTTTCAAACAGCGTGGTGACAGATTTCAACCGCATGGCAATCTCCGCCAGGCGCACGCGCGTCGACATCTGCTGTTGCGCCTGATTGACCGAATAGGCCCGGACCTTGTTGCGCAGGGAATCGGTGACAAATTCGAACATGGCTTCAGCCGCGCCGACAAGCGGGCCAACCGCGCCGATGGACATGAAACTGAGCAAGGGAATGCGCCACAGGGGCCCGGGATTGTTTGCCAGCCCCGCCGCCGTGCCGCCGCGCAGATCGCTGACTTTCACCGACCGGTGGGCGGGCACAAATTCATCTGCCAGTTCGACATCGTGACTGCCGGTGGCGCGCATGGCCGCCACCTTCCACGTATCGAGGATGCGGAATTTTTCGACCGGCACAAAAAACCGCAGGATCGCGCCATTGTTTTCGCCACCTTCAACCGGTGCGCTGAGCAGCATCCAGTCGCCATGATTGATGCCGGTTGCATAGCCCCAGCGGCCGGTGAGGCGGTATCCGCCATCGGCAGCCATTGCCTTGCCCGCCGGCATCACCTGTCCCGGCGCCATGGTAAAGCCGCGGCCCTTGCCCCAGACTTCCTGCTGGGCTTCTTCGGGAAAATGGGCGAACTGGAAATTGTGATAGACGAGAAATCCCATCGTCCAGGCCGTCGACATGCAGCCGCGGCCAAGGGTGCGGAATATCTGCGGCACATGGCGGAAGGCAACTTCGTGGCCGCCAAACCTGCGCGGAACCACAGCGCGAAAAACGCCCGATGCAATCAGGTCCTGAACGGTCTGTTCAGGGATGCGGCCAGCTTCTTCGGCGGCGCGTCCGCGCTCGCGCAGAACTGGCACCAATGCCTGCAGCCGCTGGATTATTTCGGCGCCATCGACCGGATCTCCGGACTTCGCCATGTTATTTCCTTCATGCAACCCAGGCAGACATTTTTCCCGGTCAGGCCTATTTCGACACCACCGGCCAGAAGTAAAGACCGATCCAGCCGAGCGTGCCGATGACTATGCGCCAGTATGCAAAATATTTGAAGCCGTGGCTGGATACGAATTGCAGAAATCCGCGCACCACATACCAGGCAGCAAAAAACGCGGCGACGAAGCCGATCGTAATGTAGGCAATGTCATTGAATTCCAGAATTTTGTAATTCTTCAACAGGTCGTAGGCGAAAGCGCCTGCCATGGTCGGCATGGCGAGAAAGAATGAAAACTCCGCTGCCGATCTCTTGTCCGCGCCCATCAGCATGGAGCCGACGATGGTTGCGCCAGAACGCGAAACGCCGGGCACCATGGCAAGACACTGGAACAATCCGATCTTCAGATACATCATGAGCGGATAGTCCATGATGTCGGTGTATTTCTTCTCCAGCTCCATATCGTCGATTGCCAGCAGCACAAGGCCACCGGCGATCAGCGTCGTGCAGACAATCATCGGGTTGAACAGCACGCCTTTGATAAACGAATGTGCGAAAGCGCCGATGATTGCTGCGGGCAGGAACGCTATCAAGACACCCAATACAAACCGTCTGGAGCGTCCGTCCTTCGGCAGCGCAATAGCGATGTCGAGCAGTTTGCGGAAATAGACGATGAGGATGGCAAGGATTGCGCCCAGCTGCACCAACACCTCAAAAGTCTTGCCCTTGGATTCGAACCCGAAAAAATGGCCAAACAGCAACAAATGCCCGGTGGAGGAAACCGGAAGAAATTCGGTAAACCCTTCAATGACGCCCAGTGCGAGGGCCTTGAGCGCTTCCATAATGAACATGGCAATCCCTGTCGTGGTACGAGTGCGAATCGCGTCGATACAGTAGAATCTGTCTATAGCCAGCGCGGCCCGAACGCCAGCAGCCGGACGCTGCCAGAGGCCGGTGGGCATGAATGGCCGTCTGATGTTATGAAAGCCCGTGCCGCTCCCGTGCGACCGGATAACCCAGGGTCAATGATACCGGATGAATGCAGACACAACATTCGAAACCCGGCTGAAAAACCGGGCCGCAAGTCTCGGCTTCGATGTCTGCCGTATTGCAGACGCAACGGAAGCTCCGCACGCAGCAGCCGGCGCTCGACGATTGGTTGGCATCGGGCGCGCATGGAACGATGGACTGGATGGAAACGACGGCCGAGCGCCGCCGCTCGCCGCAAGCACTTTGGCCGGACGTCCGATCGATCGTTGTGCTGGGGATGAACTACGGACCGCAATCGGACCCGCTGCACTCGTTATTGCAAAAGGACTGCGCCACAATTTCCGTTTATGCGCGCAACCGCGACTATCACGACATCATCAAGGGCCGGCTTAAAACCCTTGCGCAATGGATGCTGGCGCAAACGGATGCTCAAGATGCGGACGTGAAAGTGTTTGTCGACACTGCGCCCGTCATGGAAAAGCCGCTTGCGGCAGCAGCGGGCGTGGGCTGGCAAGGCAAGCATACAAACCTTGTCTCGCGCGAATTTGGCTCGTGGCTGTTTCTGGGTTCGATATTCACGACGCTGCGTATTACTGCAGACGAAGCCATGGAAGACCATTGTGGCTCCTGTCAGGCCTGCCTGGATATTTGCCCGACACACGCCTTTCCCGCGCCGTACAAGCTTGATGCGCGACGGTGCATTTCCTACCTCACGATCGAACACAAGGGACATATCGATGCTGAATTCCGGGAGCCGATGGGAAACCGGATTTATGGATGCGACGATTGCCTCGCGGTATGCCCATGGAACAAGTTTGCGCAGAGCGCGCGCGAAACAAAACTTGCAGCAAGGCCCGAGCTGGATGCGCCGTCCCTTGCGGCGCTGCTTGCGCTCGAGGATGCATCCTTCCGCCTCATGTTTTCAGGCTCTCCGATCAAACGCATTGGAATTGCGCGCTTTTTGCGCAATGTGTTGATTGCCGCCGGCAACTCGGGCGATGCCGCATTATTGCCTTTAATCATACCCAGATTGCGCGCGGGAGAAGACATCGTTCGCGCCATGGCGGTCTGGGCACTTGCCCGGCTGTGTTCCAAAGCGGAATTGCACCATCTGGCTGAACAATATCTGGCTGACGAAACAGACGCATTTGTACGCGGCGAATGGGAAGGAGCCCTGGCTCATGCCTGATACGCCCGTGCAAACCATTCGAAAGGCGCAGCCGATGAATTTGTTCGTGTTCGGACTTGGATATTCAGCCCTTGAGTTCATTAATCAACATCGCAACGAATTTGTTTCCATCGCCGGCACAGTCCGCGACGAAAAAAAAGCACAAGAACTGGCAGACCAGGACATTCAGGCAATAGCATGGGATGGCGCATCTTTTTCCGATGCCCTTGCCCGCATGATTTCGGAAACGGACGAATTGATCATATCCGTTCCGCCGGACCGGGACGGCGACCGTATCGTCCGGTATTTTCACGAAACGATCATGAAGGCTCCCTTGCTGCGCACGATTGTTTATTTGTCCACGATTGGGGTCTACGGCGATCACGATGGCGAATGGGTGAATGAAGAAACGGTTCCTTCGCCCGCAAATCCGCGGAGCCAACATCGGCTGCGGGCGGAGAATGACTGGATCGCCCTTGCCAGGGCCAAGGGCGTGAGCCTGCATATCCTGCGACTGGCCGGCATCTACGGACCGGGACGCAATGCTCTGGAAACCTTGCGCAAGGGCACGGCCAAACGGATTGTAAAACCCGGCCAGGTGTTCAATCGCATCCATGTCTCCGACATCGCCCGCAGCATCACGGCATGTCTCGACTTTCCAGAGGCAGGCTCGGTTCACGTCTGGAATGTTTGCGACGATAAACCCACACCACCGCAGGATCTGATTGTCCATGCTGCAACACTGCTTGCCATGCGCCCTCCGCCGGAGACGGATTTCGCCGATGCCGACATGTCCGACATGGCGCGCAGCTTCTACAGCGAGAACAAAAGAGTCAGCAACGACCGGCTGAAAAGCGAACTGGGCGTACGCCTTGCCTATCCGACCTATCGGGAAGGATTACGCGCGCTGGCCGCGACGCTGCTTCCGGTCAATACGGAATAGCCAGGCGCTAGCAAGCCTTTTATTTGTAGTAATTCGCGCACGGTTTCCCATGCGATGGTTTGCAGTTTTGCTGCCGTTTCCTCCTGCAGTCCTGCCCGGAAAGTCAGCTTTTCAGGACTGCGTCCATACAGGGCAGCAAAGGTCGTTGCGGCGGCGAGATAGGAACCTGCGCGCGTGGGATGGCGCTTGTCGCGAACATAAAGCCTGATGTCGGGATATTTCAGGCGCGCCCGTGCAAAGGCAAGGCCGGCAGGAATGACCAGTGTCTTCAGCTCGTTTGCTGCCTTGGTATAGCGTTCAGCCAGCTGCGCCGTCATCTCCGGTCTGTCTTCATAGGCCCATGACATGAACAACACCGGTTCTGCGCCATGCTTGCGAATGCTCGCGATGTTCTTGCGTGCATATTCATCGAATACCTTGCCCAGCGTGGGATGTATCGGGCACTGGCTGCAATCCATCACGATGGCTACGTCGAACAGTTTTTTCAGGTCGTTGAATACAACCTTGTTGCCCGGAGCAAAGGAATAGCTGCCGATGGCGTTGGGACGAAAATAGGAATCGACATCGTGCCAGTTGAGGCCGGAGCCGCTTATAGTGACCAGTGTCGCCCGCAATCTCTTCTTGTCATTGGCAGCCCGGTACAGTCCGCGCAACATGCCGTGCAAGCCGTTGTTGTAGAAAAAAAAGCTGTTACCGATAAATATGACCGATTGCGGCGGACCACTTTGCAAATTCTTGAGTGCAGGCGGGGTTTGCGCCGCGGCGGGAACACCGATTGCAGCAACAAGAAAGGCGAGTGATGCAGCAACTGCCATACATTTTGCTTTAAGTGCTCTCATATTGACCCCCTAGTTTCCAAAGTCCGGTGTGGCCACATTGTCCAACAACCGGTCCACTGTTCCGTGGAAGGCGCCCCATGGTGCTTCCCGGTCGCTCTGGTTCCGCACGACAATGGAATTACCCGCGTAGAATTTCTCATACAATTGATGCCGGCCTGCAAATTCCGAACCGACCAGATCCCAGGCCAGCTTGTACAATTTCATCCGCGGCAAGGCCTCCATGCCCGCTGTTCCCCACCAGCGTTCGAAACGGTCGCGCAATTGCGGATCCTTGAGAACGTCGATGCTTGCAGGCATCTGCATGGGCAGGCCGCCAAGTAGCGTGCGCAGGATGTCGATGATCTCGGAATGATGTTCCTGGCACCAGTTGAGCGTTGCATACATGAAGCGGCGGTTTGGCGTGGCGTATCCCTCCGGCCATTCCTCCCATCCTTCGATCTGGCCATGGACCATGCCGCCGATTGTTGCTTCGAGCGCGGCCATGCGTCCGAGCAGTTCGCGCACACCGGGAATTTTTGCAATGCCATTGGCTTCGCAGATCTTGCTGGCCAGTCCGGCAATGAGGCTCATCTTCGCCCAGAAGCGGATATTGCTTTGGCTGTTGGCATAACAATTGGCGGGGGTTTCAATGTAAATGCGACGCGACCAGATGCCGTCATTGTGCAGGAAGACCCTCTCCCACGGCACTTTCACGTTTTCGCAGACGAGCATGCAATCGCCTTCGTCGAGTTTCCAGCTCAAGGGATAGTCCAGTTCATAGCCCGCGTGCTGTTCATAGGCCCGGCGCGACCAGAGCGTCACACCCGGCGTATTGAATGGCAGCGCACAGGTTATGCTCTGCGACTTGTGCTTTTCATCGATTGGCGTGAGGTTGCCAATCCATACCTCGTCAGCAAATACGGCTCCGGTCGCCAGCATTTTCATGCCGGAAAGAATTACCCCGCCGTCGTATTCGCCCGTGACCTGCAGGCTTGGATCATCACGCAACTGGCCGGGAAACAATTCACTGGACCTGACGCCGGAGGGCGGGCTCGTTGCAAAACAGAGATAATAATCGTTGGCGCGGGCGTGCTTGTAGAACTTTACAAGATTGTCACCAAAACCCGGCGTGAGATCGTTCAACACGGATGGCTTCATGGACAGACCGGTGACCATTCCCGCGACATGATCTGGCGAGCGGCCGAACATGCCAAAAGTGTAGTCTGCAATCTTGCGCAGAGCGCGCATGCGTTTGGCCAGATCGTCCCGCGTCCGGCATTGCTTCCAGTATATCGCATGCCACTCACCATCTTCCTCGAAAGCAAGATCATCACGGTTGGCTGGGTCGGATTTGTAATCGTACAGGCCGGCGACCGTTTGCGCGGCATTGCGGAACGCGGGATGGGTCGTCACGTCGTCCACCCGCTCGCTACCGACATAGACGATGCGACCATCGCGCATCCGTTCGAGCTTTTCCTTGCCGGTCAGCAACATGTTCGACCCTTTTGTTTTGCCTGCGATGGCGCACCACCCTATACTTGCCGGAGAGTGTAACGGCTGAACAAGGGTGCGCAAAGTGGGTTTGCTTATTGACGGACAATGGTCGCAGGAAGCCTCCGACAGCCGTAACGACCAAAGGCGCCTATCAACGACGGGATTCGGTTTTTCGCAACTGGATAACCGCCAATGGCGGTCCCGGTCCAAGTGGCCGAGGCGGCTTTCAGGCAGGGCCGGGCCGATATCACCTGTATATCTCGCACGCTTGTCCCTGGGCGCATCGCACCATGATCATGCGCGCGCTGAAAGGGCTTGAGGACCAGATCAGCTTTTCCGTGGTGAACTGGCTGATGGCCGAAAATGGCTGGACGTTCCTTCCCGGTCCGGGCGTGGTGGCCGATCCGGTCAACAACGCCAGTTACATGTGGCAGGTCTATCTGGCTTCCGACCCGGACTGCACCACGCGTGCGACAGTGCCTGTGCTGTGGGACAAGCAGGACAACACCATAGTCAGCAATGAATCCTCCGAAATCATCCGGATGTTCAATAGTGCATTCGATACATGCGGCGCGAAACCGGGCGATTATTACCCGCACGCCCTGCGAGATGAGATCGACGCCATCAACGAGCGGATTTATCACACGCTGAACAATGGCGTGTACCGTAGCGGCTTTGCGACGACGCAGGAGGCTTACAACGAAGCTGTCGACACCCTTTTCGAGACGCTCGACTGGCTGGAAGAACGGCTGTCGACAAGCCGCTTTCTATTGGGCGATCAATTGACGGAGGCAGATATCCGCCTGTTGCCGACATTGCTGCGGTTTGATCCGGTCTATGTCGGGCATTTCAAGTGCAACAAGCGGCGTCTGGTCGACTATCACAATCTCTGGAATTTCACGCGCGATCTTTATCAACGGCCTGAAATCCGCAAGACGGTGAATTTCCAGCACATCAAGAACCATTATTACCAGAGCCATCCGCACGTAAACCCGACGCGCATCGTTCCGGCAGGACCGGTAGTGGATTTTGACGCGCCCCATGACCGGGAAAAATTTCAATCCCCGTGAATCGTCATGCGCCTGAAGTCTTTGGTTGCACACCGGACCGGCGGCGGCGGGCGAGCACAAAAACGCCAGAGAGCCACTGCAGGGTGACAAATCACACATGCGGGTTGGGGCTTTTGTGATCGTAAAAAATGCAAGCAGCTCACATGAGCAATGGGTGCTGTGCAGCGAGGATTTCAACGTGCCGTTTCGAAGGTCGCGCAGATGCACCAGCGCGCCAGCGCGCCAGATGGCTGACGAAATCAGGCTGCGAGTTCCTGTCTGCTATCGGGAAGCGCCGCAAAATAGGCGATATAGCGCTGATCAATCTGATCGACGGGCATCACAACGAAAACATCGGTCGTGCCGAATTGCCTGTCAACATAGACGCAATCCCCGAAAACTGCGCCAAGGCGGAGATAGCCCTTCACCAGCGGCGGAATTTCAACTGACATATCCGCTTGCGTATTCGTGTGACTGAAGATTTCCCCGAATGTCCGGTTTATCCCCGGCATTGGGCCGACCCGCCACTGGTCTTGCGCGCATGCACGTTGTTGCAGACTGGCAAGCACCGCTGCATGCTGGCGTGGTTCGACACCGGGAAAGGATGCGCAACCGATCATGACGTCGATGTCATGATAGCGTGCGTATAACCAAAGGCCGCGCCAGAGCAATTCAAGCACACGCCGGGCGCGGTATTCGGGCAGGATGCAAGACCGGCCCAGTTCCATGAACCGTTTGCCGGGATGGCGCGCCAGGAGCCCGGCGACATCAAACTCGCCAGCGCTGTAAAACCCTGAATGTGCTTCGGCAACGTCTTGCCGCAGCAGACGATACGTGCCGACGACGCGCGGCTTCGGTTTGCCGGACTTTCCTTGCGCTGCGTGATCGACGACGATCAGATGGTCGCAAAGCCGGTCAAACGGACAGATATCCCGGCGCAGCAAATGCGCTCGATGATCGATGCGCGCATTGCCCTGACGCACGAAAACCTCCCAACGCAGGCGTTGGGCCTTGCGTATTTCGTGCTTTGTAGTTGCGAGCCGGAGTTCCAGTGAGCCCATGCGCGCCAGACTTGCAGTCAGGCCCCGCAAATCGCGAATGATGCGACGAGTTTTCGGAAATGGCGCAACGACGCCTGAAAAGGCCTGCAATTGCTGCAAAATTCTAGCGCCCGAATGATTCGCCCTCATGTGCACAGTATAAGCACACTATTCGAATGATTTGTGACAGGCTTTAGCGTTCAGGCGCTGCGATGGGTCTGCGGCTCATCCAGCACGACGGCGGCAAGGCGCTCATAGTCGACCGGCTTGGTCAGGAACTCATCGATGCCTGCGGCAAGGCATGCGCGCCGGTCTTCCTCGAACGCATTTGCGGTCAGCGCCAGAATGCGGACAGGCGCATGCCCGCCTTCTTTTTCAATGGCCCGGATGCGTTTTGTCGCTTCGATGCCATCTATCCCCGGCATGCGGATATCCATGAGGATCAGGGAGAAGGCTTGCGTACGGCCAGCTTTTGAAGCCTCGAACATGGCAACCGCTTCTGCGCCATCCTTGGCCCGGACAACACTCGCGCCCATGCGCTCAAGGTGCTTGGCAGCGATCAGGGCATTGATGTCATTGTCTTCGGCCACCAGCACATGGAATGCGTTGAGAGCCAGGGGTTCTTCGACAGCAGCCTGCTTCTGCGGCGCAGGTTCCGGCTTCATGACGCGGTCCGACAAACGCTCGAGCAAAGACACGCCGCGCACCGGCTTTACCAGCCAGCCATCGAATTCACGCATGGTCTTCTGGCCGAAGGCGCGCCGCTCGAACGGCGAGAACAGGACGAGACTGCGTGCAACACCTGCATTGCGGGCAGCAACGGCCAGGCGCTGCGTTACTTCCTCGCCCAGCGCACAATCGACAATAACGATATCGAATGCGGCGGTACGCTTGAGCATATCCAGCGCTTCGGCTTCACCATCGGCACGCAGCACAGCAGCGCCGGCTGCGTCCAGACGCTCGCCCATGTAGGGAGCCTCGAAGGGCGATTTGGCAACGATCAGCACCTTGCGGCCATCCAGACCAATGCTTGCCTTCTCCTCGCCCGTCACCGATGCAGCGGCAGGCAGGGGAAGTTCGAACGCAAATACCGATCCTTCTCCAGTCGATTTTTCCAGACGCAAATTTCCGCCCATCGAAGCCACGATGCGGCGCGAGATGGCCAGCCCGAGGCCTGTCCCCTCGTGGCTGCGGGACGAAGATCCGTCAGCCTGTTCGAACTCGTCGAAGATTGCGACCTGACGCGCCAGGGGTATGCCCGGACCCGTATCTGAAATTTCAAAGCGGATCAGTCCGGGCGACTTCCAGCTTGCGCGCAGACCGACGCCGCCAGTTTCCGTAAATTTCACGGCATTGCCGGCCAGGTTGATCAGGACCTGACGCAGGCGCGCAGCATCGCCAATGAGGCGGCGCGGCAAATCAGTGGCGACGGATGTGGCTATTTCCAGCCCCTTGCCCTGCGCCCGCGGCGCCAGCAATTCCGCCACGCCCTCGACAAGGAGCGTTGCGTCAAAGGGTTCGGCCAGAAGTTCTATCTTGCCCGCTTCAATCTTGGCGAAATCCAGAATCTCGTCGATCAATGATGCCAGCGCCTTGCCGGACGTGCTGATCGCCTCGACATAGGAGGTCTGTTCCGCCGTGAGACCCGGCTGGGAAATCAGTTCCGCCATGCCGAGGATGCCGTTGAGGGGTGTCCGCATTTCATGGCTGACCGTTGCCAGAAACCGCGTCTTGGCCTCGTTCTGCGCTTCCGCCTTTTCACGCGCTGCCTCTTCTTCCTTTAGTTCCCAAATCTCGTCACGAAGATTTTCAAGCTCGGCTTCGAACACCGTACGCTCGTTGGCAGGCACCCATTGGGTGCGCGCGCGGTGCTGGCAGAGCCAGTAGCCGGCAGCAAATGCCGTCATGAGCGCCGAAGAAGCGGCCAATGCTGCAATGAAATGGATGATGGTCATCAGACGATCTGCGGAACGGAAAGAATCATTGACCCAAATTGGCACTGCTTCGTTTAGAAATGGTTTCCTTTTCAGGATGATGAAGCTCCTGTCGGGACCGGTCAGGAGTTTGACTTGGCGCAATTTTCCCGCAATCTGGTGAAAAAGACGCTGCAGTTGGGAGGACCGCATGAAATTTGGCATGTTTGACCACATGGATCGGAATGATCGGCCGGACAGCCAGATTTACCGTGACCGCATCAAATTGATTCAAAAGGCCGAAGAGATCGGCTTTTACGGCTACCACCTTGCAGAACATCACATGACGCCGCTCGGCCTTGCACCTTCGCCAAGTGTGTTTCTCTCTGCCGTTGCGCAGGCGACCAGCAGGATCCGCCTGGGGCCTCTTGTCTATCTTTTGCCGCTGTATCATCCCCTGCGTCTGATCGAGGAAATCTGCATGCTCGACCAGATGAGCAATGGCCGCTTCGACATTGGCGTCGGCGCGGGCGTATCTCCGTTCGAAGTTGGATATTACGGCGTCGGGGAAGACAAGCAGGCCCTGTATCACGAAGCACTGGAAGTGCTGATCAAGGGGCTGACCAGCAAGCGGCTGACGCATGATGGCGCCCACCATTCATTCAATAACGTTCCGATGGTCATGCGAACCGTGCAGACGCCAATGCCGCCCTTATGGGCGGGAGTGGGAAGCGAACAGGGCATGACATTTGCCGCAAGGCACGGCATGAACGCCATCGGCCTTGGACCGACTGCCCGCATCGCAGGCGTCGTGACCAGCTACAAACGCTTGTGGGACAAACATGCAAGCGATCCCATGCGCGCATTGGCTTCAACCAAATCCCCGAAGATGGGCGCCTTGCGCCAGATCCATGTCGCCAAAGACGATGAAACAGCATGGGCAGAAGCGGGTCCTGCCTATCGGCACTGGTACGACAGCCTGAACTGGTTGTGGAAGGAACACGGCGTGACAGTTTCCGCCAATCTTGCCAGCACACTTGAAAACGGGGTTGCAAGCGGCGCAGTCATCGTTGGATCGCCACAAACAGTGCGCGCCGCCATTGAAAAAGAACGCAATGCGACCGGTTATAATTACGCTGCGCTACAATTTGCATTCGGAACGCTCAGCAGCGATCAGGTCATGCGCTCGCTGGATCTGTTCGCCGAACATGTGATGCCCGCCTTGGACGACTGACACAAAATTACCTTTGCCAATTCACGTTCAATCGCGCAAAGCAGGCACATCACATCACCAACGACACGCCTGCCTCGCCCCTTCGGAGTTATTCATGTCCCAACGCACAATTCCACCCTTTCGCGCCGATCATGTCGGTTCGCTGTTGCGCCCGCCCGGGTTATTGGATGCACGCGAGAAGTTTCGCAAGGGCGAGATCGACCGCGCAACGCTGACCGGTCTGGAGGATGAAGCAATCAAGGCCGTCATCAAAAAGCAGGAAGATGCCGGTCTCAATGCAATTACCGACGGTGAATTTCGCCGCACGCTGTGGCATGCAGATTTTCTGCTGTCGATTGAAAATGTCATCTCGGTCAAACTTGCAGGAACAGCGATGTTCAAGACCGCAGACGGCGAAATCGAGCGGCCGTTATCGGCGTTTCATGTTGCCGGTAAACTGAACAGGCCAAAGTCGATATTCGTCGATCACTTCAAGTTCGTGAAAGCACACACGAGCAAGACAGCGAAGCAGACGATCCCCTCGCCGTCGATCATTCATTTCCGCGCCGGACGCGATGGCATCGACCGCAAGGCCTATCCGGACATGGAAGAATTCTACGCGGACCTGTCGCGTGTCTATGCAGAGGAAATTGCCGACATGGCCGCCGCAGGTTGCCGCTATCTGCAAATCGACGAAACAAATTTTGCCTATCTCTGCGACCCGGCGATGCGCAAGCAGGCGCAGGCAATCGGCGAGGACCCCGATATTCTCCCGCGCACCTATGCGCGCGTACTCAATGGCGCGATAGCAAGCGCTCCGGCAGATATGACAACCGCCATCCATTTGTGCCGCGGCAATTTCGAAGGTGCATGGGTGGCCGAAGGCGGCTACGAGCCGGTGGCGGACATTCTCTTCAACGAGATCGATGTGAAAGGTTATTTCCTGGAATATGATTCCGGACGAGCCGGTGATTTTTCGCCACTACGTTTCGTGCCGGAAGGCAAGGTTGTCGTACTCGGTCTTGTGACAACCAAGAGCGGCGTGCTGGAAGCCAAGGATGACCTGAAGCGCCGGATCGAGGAAGCTGCCAAGCATTGTCCGCTCGATCGGCTCGCGCTTTCACCGCAATGCGGATTTGCCTCCGGTGAGCGCGGCAACAAATTGTCTGTCGAGGAGCAGATGGCGAAAATCCGGCTGGTCGTGGAGGTCGCTGAAGACGTGTGGGGGAAATAGCGATGAGCTCGCTGAAGACAATCGGGATTGTCGGACTTGGCGCCATGGGCCGCCCGATGGCGCGCCATCTGATGGCAGCCGGATACAGCGTCAGCGGATGCGATCCACAAACGCAAGCGCAGGAGAAAGCCTCAGCTTTGGGCGTTGGCGTCAGGGCAACGCCCGCCGAGGTAGCCCGCAGCAGCGATTGCGTGATGGTCGTCGTGGGCTTCGACGCTGATGTGGAACGTGTCTTCTTCGCCAGCGGCGGCCTGATGGAAGCTGCACGCGAGGGCCTGATAATCGCGATCGGCTCAACCATCTCGCCAAGTTATGCCCGCGAGCTGGCCGGGCGGACGCAAGGCTCCGGCATAATTCTCATGGACATGCCCCTGACGCGGGGCGAGGCCGCAGCAGAGGCAGGCAAAATGCTTGTGCTTGGTGGGGGCGACAAAGCCGCTTTCGAACGATGCCGTCCGGCCCTGGAGACCTTCGCCTCCGACGTGTTCTACCTCGGACCGTTCAGCGCGGGCCAGGTGGCCAAAATGACCAACAACATGATCCTGTGGGCCTGCATCGCCGCCAACGACGAGGCGATACGTCTGGCCGATGGGCTGGGTGTTGATACAGGTGTGTTGATCGAAGCCCTCAGCCATTCCAGTGCGCAAAACTGGGCGATGAGCACACAAATCCAGAAGAATCCGATGCCATGGGCGGAAAAGGACATGGTTATAGCCATGTCAGAGGCAGACAATCTGCGCATGCCCCTGCCGCTTGCCGGGCATGTGCGCGAATTGATAAAGGACTTCAAGCTTAGACATAACTATCCGACACCACGAACCCCAAAATAGGCGGACGGCAACATGTTGCTTGTAACTTGCCCAGTCCCAACCTAATCTTTGAGCATAAAAGCTCGGGAGGGGCTCATTTTCGGAGGGAAACAGGTAATGCAGATTAGCGTCAGACAAGGCGCCGCGGTTTTTGCGTCGGCGTATATGTGTTTTTGCGTGCCTGCCATGGCCCAAAGCCCGGAAGAATTTTTCGCCGGCAAGACAATGACAATCGTTGTTGGACATCAGGCAGGAACCGGCTTCGACATTTATTCGCGTGTGCTGATCCGTCATTTCGGCCGCCTCATCCCTGGAAACCCCAAACTAGTTGTCCAGAACATGCCGGGTGCAAGCGGCATCAATTCCATGAACTGGCTTTATAATATCGCCCCCAAGGACGGCACGGTGATGGGGACCATGTCGCAAAATGTGCCGCTGGAACCGTTGTTCGGCAATGAGAAGGCGAAATTCGACACGGCGAAACTCAACTGGGTCGGCAACATGGAGAGCGGCGCAGGAATTTGCGGCATTTCGGACAAGGCTCCGATCAAGAATTTCAAGGAATTGCAGGAAAAGGAAGTCGTTTTCGGTGCGACCGGCGCAACCGGCCCGCTCAAGAAAACTGCTCATGCAGTCAAAGACCTGCTTGGCGCAAAGATAAAGGTCATTGCCGGATATCGCGGTTCGGCAAGCGTGAAACAGGCAATGGAAAAGGGCGAGGTTTTCGGAATCTGCGGCCTGCCGTGGTCCACGGTAAAATCTTTCTGGCGCAGCGATCTGCAAACCGGAACTTTCAAGCCGATCATTCAACTCAGCGGCGAACCGCACCCGGACCTCAAGGGCCTTCCGCACGCCAATGATTTCATCAAGACCGACGAACAGAAAAAACTGTTTGGCGTGATCTTCGGATCGCAGGTGCTGGGACGCGCTTATGTGCTGCCGCCGCGCGTTCCTGCTGACCGCGTTGCCGCGCTGCGCAAGGCTTTCATGGACACGATGAAAGACAAGCAGTTTCTTGCCGATGCCGAAAAGGCAGGCATCGACATTTCCGCCATGCCTGGCGAGGAAGTCGGCAGGCTTTGGGCAGAGTTCGCTACGACACCAAAGCCGCTGGTTGAAAGGGTCAAGCAGATCACATTGCCGGATGTGAAGTGACCTCCACGCCCTTACGGATTGCGAGCGCGGGATCAACCGTGTTCGGCGCGCGCGCCTTTATCGATTCCCCGGCTTGCCGACGCAGTGGATTCGGGCCGGATAATGTCTCGATCCATACCGACCATGGCCATTTGCTTTACGAACACGCTTTGAGTGGTTCGCTCGAAGCCGATATCGTCATACTGCCTTCAGACATGATCGATGCGCTGGACAGCCACGGCGTGGTAGCGCATGTCCCCGGAGTGGCACTTGGTTCGGTGCCAATCGGTGCGGCTGTACGCACCCATGACACGCCCGTTCGCGTGGACACGATGCAAACGTTTGGCGACGCGCTACTGGCCGCCGACAAAATCATTTTGACGCTTGCACCGAGCGGCGAGCACATGATGAACGTCATCGCGCAAGCCGGATTGATGGACAGGGTGGCAACAAAAATCAAACGGTTCGACAAATCCGCGCAGGTCAACGCCTGTCTCACGCAAGAGCGGGATCACTGCATTGCCTTTGGACCGGCGACTGAAATTCTTGCCTGGCGTGAAAAAGGAATAGACTGGTGCGGGAAGATACCTGAAGCCTTTCAGCTCTCCCTGCCCTATGCCGCCGCAATTCTCATGCGAGCAAGCAATGCCGGCAAGGCGCAGCAATTGCTGCCATTGCTGACATCGCAAGAGGCGCGAGACTGCTTTTCCCATAGCGGTGTGGAATATTCGGGCGGCTAACCTGTGCGTGTTGAAAAACGCTTTTCCAGATGGGCGACGAGACCTCCATCTGCAATCATCTGCAACAGAAAATCCGGCAGCGGCTCGACACGGTATGTTTCCGAACGGGTACGATTATCGATCACACCTGCTCCGGCATCAATGCACAGTATGTCGGCAGGTCTGATGCGATCAGTAGCGGCACAAACCAGCGCAGGAAGTCCGAAGTTCAACGCGTTGCGATAGAAAATTCCGCCGTAGGATTTCGCAACAAGCGCGCCAACACCCAGATGCTTCAGAGCTTCGGCGGCCTGTTCACGCGAGGACCCGATGCCCAGACCAGCGCCGGCAACCACGATGTCCTCCAGCCCTGACCGTTTTGGCGAAGGTCCGCATCCAGCGATTTCAAGACAATGGCTGGCGATGACCTCGATCGGATCTTTCATGTAGATGCCGGGCGCCAGAATATCGGTGTCGACATTGTCCCCGAAAGACAAACGCCCGGCCTTCTATTGATTGTCTGTTCATGGATTTTTCCCGGACAAGAATTCGCGCGGATCGGTTATGCGGCCCGTGATCGCCGAAGCTGCGACCGTATAGGGCGAGCCAAGCCACACATCGGCGCTGGCTGGGCCCATGCGGCCCTTGAAGTTGCGCGCTGTCGAAGACAGGCACACTGTGTTTTCTTCCAGCGTGCCGCCATAGCCGGCGCACATGCCGCAGGCGTTGGGCAACACCTGCGCACCGGCATCGCGCAAGACCTGCATCACGCCCTCCTCTTCGGCCATGTCCTGATCGCGCCGGGAGGCTGGCGCCACGATCAAGCTGAACGCGATGAGGCGCTCTTTTTGCCGCGCAGACATCGTTCGCCGCCATGCGCAAGTCGACCAGTTTTGCGCCCGTACATGCGCCGATATAGGCGACGTCGATCGGCTGCGACGACATGATGTGACGGGATGGGAATTGGCAGGCGAATGCGGTGCAGCCACATGCGGTTCGAGCTTTGCAGCATCGAAGACGTGACGCTCGGCAATATTCGCCGTCACATCGGTGCATCCAGTGCGAAACATCACCGCATGCGCGCCGCGTTCTTCAGATAGTCCAGCGTTGTGGCATCTGGCGCGATCAATCCGGTCTGTCCACCCAGTTCGGCTGTCATGTTGGACAATGTCATGCGCTCCTGCATGGACAGGCCAGATATTGCGTCGCCGGAATATTCGACGGCCTGATAACGGCCACCTTCCATGCCGAGCCGTGCGCACAGGAACAGCATGATATCCTTGGCAACGACGCCGGAACCGAATGTGCCCGTCCATTCTATGGCGATGGTTTCGGGCACGCGCACCCAGATTTCGCCAGTGGCCAGAACGCCGGCCATTTCCGTTGCGCCGATGCCGAACATGTAAGCACCGAACGCGCCGCCGGTCGGCGAATGGGAATCGCCACCGACAACAAACATGCCCGGTTTCAAGCGACCGCTTTCGGGCAAGCACGACGTGGCAGATGCCGATCTGATCGTAAAAATATTTCAAGCGATGGTTGGCTGCGAATGTGCGCGTGATGTCGGCAATTGCGCGCGTTTCATCATTTTGCGCGGGCACATAGTGATCGGTAATCAGGACCACCTTGTCCGGATCCCAAATTCCGGTTCCCAGCCTGTCGAGAATCGGCTTGACCCGGCGCGGCCCGCCGGAATCATGGATCATTGCCAGATCGACCTTGCAGGTGACGATTTCACCCGGCCGCAATGATGGCTTGCCGCTCGCACGCGCAATGATCTTCTCTGCCAGAGTCATTCCCAAGGCATTATTCCCCGCTCTGTTGCCCATGCTGGCCGGCCCGGCTGGTTCATTGTATTTTTTCCGCCTTCCGCAAACCATCGATCATGGAAGAGCGCATCAGAAAAGCCCGCAGCTTGTCCTTGTCAGCAGCAATTGCCTGCAATTCGGCCATCAGCTCGCGGCGGCGCTCGGGATCACGTTCACGCATACGCGCGCGATTGCGATCAGCTTGCGCAATCACTTCATCACGGGCCACGGGCCTGCGCCTGCGATCATAAAGATCCAGCCTCCTGATGTCCTGACCGTTGTTCAAAACGTCTATCAATGCCGGCGCAAGCTCGAACGCATCATGCAGGCCGCCATTCAATCCCATGCCACCGGCAGGAGCATTCAGGTGCGCCGCATCACCGGCCAGCAATATGCGATGCCTGCGGTAAGAGGGAACGATGCGCATGTGAACGCGATACGGTCTTTGCTCGCCAATCTGATACGCCTCATTGCGCGCAACGATTTCCTGGAAACTTTTTTCCAATGCTTCCGGTGCGATCTGGTCTTCAATCGGGACATCTTCGCGCGGATAAATGGACACCCGCCAGCGGCCCGGTACTTTCAACAGGCTGAACTGTCCGCCCTCTTTCCAGCAATAGGTAACATTCGACAATCCTTCGAGATGTTCTTCAAACGGGAATGTGGTCGTCGCAAGCAAGGTTGTTTCCGGATAGGTGAGACCTTCAAATGCAAGGTCGGCACTCTTGCGCACGACGCTGCGTGCACCATCGCAACCAATTACATAAGCAGCGCGCAAGGTTTTCGGCTGACCTTTGTCTTCAAAGGTGACATCCACAAACTCCTCGTTCTGATCGACCGCAGTAACCGGCGAGGAAAATCGCAACTGAACGGAGCGTGATGCCACCACGATACGTTCCAGAATTTTCGACAGCTTCCACTGTTCCACTTGCAACCGATAGGGGTGCCCGGTGGCATCACTCAGAATAGAAAGATCGAAAACAGCGCGATACCCGAACGGATGCCAGCGAATTTGCCAATCCGGACAGACCAGCCCCTGCTCCAGCAAATCTTTCGTTGCCCCAATCTGCTCCAGTTTGTCCATGGTTGGCGGGTGAAAGGTCGAAGCGCGAAGATCCTGATCGATTGCGGCAGCAGCTTCCAGCACAATGACGGAAATGCCTGCCTGTCCCAAAAGGCTTGCCAGGCACAGACCAACCGGACCCCCGCCGACAATGATGACTTCGGCGTCGCGTTTCATCACGCTGTTAGCAGTTGCGTCCGTCATTCGAAAGCAGCTTTCCGTTCGTCCTGCAACGTGCTTTTCATCATCTCGATGCCCCGTCCAGTTCAGCCGACAGTTCTGCAATGGTCGCAATGCGCGCAACCGGCCGGAGTGAATCTATGGCGGTTCGGTGCACATCTTCGGAGAACGCAGCACAACCATCTTCCAGCAATGTAATTTCCAGATCGCGCACATGCGCATCGCGAATCGTAGAGGCTACACCGCCGTTGGTGACGATGCCCGAAGCTATCACATGGCGGATATCCAGCTTGCGCAAAATCCATTCCAGCCGTGTCATGTAAAATGCCGAATAGGCAATTTTCTCGACACTGAAGTCCGGTGCGCCCAATTCATCGACTATCGCGTGCCCCCAGGCTCCGGGCTCAAAATCACCGCGCTTGAGAAACGGCCGCAGATGCCTGAGATGCGGTGATATCAACGGTTCCGATCCCGAGCGTGGCACCAGTGTAAATTGCGACGCGATGACGGGAATGTTTTTCGTGCGCGCAAGTGTGACCAGCGGCGCCATTCGTGGCACAACCGCCGATACCGCTGCTGCAATCTGTCCGGCCCGGCCGTAGGCCCCATCAGGATGCAAAAAATCATTCTGCAAGTCCATGAGCAACAAGGCCGTGTGCGCCATGGAATTCGCGCCAGAGGCATCGCTGCCCGGCCGCTGCATAGCCCTCTCATCAGCACTGCGCGAATCCTGCGCCATTACCATCCCTCATGAAACATCATGCCGCGCGAATGATGCGCAGATCCTCCAGCAAACGCGGCGCCCAATGCGCGCCGCCAATCCAGCTCATCAGGTTGCGTGCATCCGGGGCTACGCCATCGATGGCCTGTATGGTGCGCCATGCCAGACACAGCATGCAGGACATTACCGGAGGTCCGTCCCATCCTGCTGCATGAGCAATGGGTTCAAGCGTCGGCATACCGGTCCCCAGCATCACAATGGCATCAAGATCCTTGTTGCGCTGCTTTTGCAATGCCTCTTGCGCCGATCCGGCGCTGAGACTGTAGATCGGATGGAACTGGCTGTCGTCGTTGAATGTGCCGGACAATTCTGCAATCGTGAAGCCACGGCTCTGCCAATAAGCGACGCTTTTCTGCGTCAATGACGGCGGATAGGGCGAAACAAGGCCGATGCGGCGGGCCTGTAGCGCGTTCAATGCGTCAGTAACAGCCTTGGCGGACGTGATGAACGGGAGCGCATGTTCGCGGGCGATTTTTTCTACGAGCGCGTCTTCTGCATCCCGCCCCACGAGATAGGACGTGCCTGTGCAACCAAATGCGACCGCCTGAATGGGTGCATTGGCAAACTGATGCAATTCGTTTTCAACATTTCCCCAATAATCGACAAGGCGCTCCTCGATCGTTTTTTTCGGGCTCATCATCCGTGCATTGATCATCGCATAGCCCGGCGGCCACAGGTAGTGAAACTCCGGTTCGACAGTTGTGTTGGCCTGTGGCGTAAGAGCGCCGATCAGGCCCCTGCGGGCATATTCAACGCTCATTGCACGGTTTCCTCCCAGGCATCACGGGCCTCGCACAGCAGGCCCGCGATTTCGCGTCGCGCGGGTATGATGTTTCGCATATTGCGGTCCCGGTCTAACATGGCGCATGATAACCGCCCGCGAGCCAGGCATGCAAGGAAGCGGGCCAATGACACACCGGGAGCGCAATGACCCAATCAGATTTCAGGACATTTCTCCCTGGCCCGGAGCTCAAGAAAATTGCCGGGCCTACGGCGCGCGCGCATGCGCAGACAAGGCTGCAAAGCCCGCGGGCGCAGGGTCTGTTTGCCGGCTGGAAAGCATTGTTTGAAGCGCCGTTCAAAGGCATTACGACAGACGGAGCAGTGCAGCCCGGACTTTTCACGCTGGAGGCGGACGGTGCTCCGGTGGCCGCGATCAGGGCCGCCGTTGAAGCATTGCTTGCGCGGCTGGATCCGGGCCAACGCGAGGCGATGCGTTTTCCGGTCAATTCCCAGATGTGGCGGCACTGGCAAAATACCGAGCTGTATGTCGAAAACTATGGATTGCGGCTCGACGAGATAACCGAAGAGCAGCGCAAGGCTGTGTTGCAGGTGATCCGGGCAAGCCTGAGCCAGAAGGGTTATGACATGAGCCGCAATGTCATGCGGCTCAACCGGTTTCTGGGCGATCTGGTGGACGG
Source organism: uncultured Alphaproteobacteria bacterium (assembly GCA_963700795.1). Classification (GTDB taxonomy): domain Bacteria; phylum Pseudomonadota; class Alphaproteobacteria; order Rhizobiales; family Beijerinckiaceae; genus Terripilifer. The sequence goes on from CAVOYX010000008.1 coordinate 35,280, forward strand.
CCCGCATGTGCTCGGCGAATGGAGTTACACCTTCTGCCTGTTTGGCGATCCCTCGCTCGATGCGCCCTGGGGCTGGCAGTTCTTTGGTCACCACCTGTGCCTGCATTGCTTTCTTGTAAACGGCCAGATGGTTTTGACACCGTGTTTCATGGGTGCAGAACCATCCTTCGCGGACGAAGGCCCGTTTGCAGGAATTTCCATGTTTGAAGACGAGGAACGCGCCGGCCTGGCGCTGATGCGCACCTTCGACAAGGCACAGCAGGGTCGGGCCATTGTCGCCCATTCGATGATGGGTGGCGACCTGCCGGAAGGCCGCAGGCATTTTGCAGACAATCTGCATCTTGGCGGCGCGTTTCAGGACAATCGCATCGTGCCATATGAAGGCCTGCGCGCCGCGGACATGTCGAAGCAACAGCAACAAAAATTGCTGACACTGGTGGATGCCTATCTGGCGCCGCTGCCCGAAGGCCCGCTGGCCAAACGCCACGCCGATATCGAAAAACATCTGAACGATACGCATTTCTGCTGGATTGGTGGAACAAACGAAGACAGCCCGTTTTACTACCGGGTTCAAAGTCCGGTCGTCTTCATTGAATTTGACCACCATGCCGGTGTGTTTCTCACCAATGAGAAGCCGGAGAAATTTCACGTCCACACCATTGTGCGTACGCCGAACGGAAACGACTACGGAATGGACCTGCTGCGGCTGCATTATGAACATGCCCCGCATCACAAGCACCATCACCACGGGGACACATAATTCATGCCGCGCGCACTGGTCATTGGTGGTTCCGTCGGCGGCCTGATGGCCGGTAATTTATTGCGAACCATCGGCTGGGACGTGACGATCTTCGAACGCGCAGCCGGTGATCTGGCAACGCGCGGTGCCGGCCTCGGCGTGTCGCAGGAACTCGTCGATGTATTGCAGCGCTGTGGTGCGCGTTTTGATGCAACAGGCGGCGTGGCCAATCGCGGCTACATCTGGATGGAAAAAGACGGTTCAACCGCTTTCACCCACGCAAGGGAGAATATTTCCAGTGCGTGGCAGCGGGTCTATATGCCGTTGCGCGAGTTAACGCCCGCGAAGATATACCGGCAAGGCATGAACCTTGTCGATGTGGAACAGACCGAAGACAGGGTAACTGCGCTGTTCGCCGATGGATCACGGGAAACCGGCGATCTTCTTGTTGCAGCGGACGGTGTCTATTCGACGGTGCGATCCAGATATCTGCCAGACGTGACGCCCCATTATGCAAATTATGTTGCCTGGCGCGGCATAGCAGAAGAGCGCGATATTCCCCCATGGGCGCGCGATGCCATTGCCGGGCATGTCGTCAATTGCTTTCACGACGGCGGCCACTTGCTGACGATGGCGGTGCCCGGTGCCGATGAAGACATCCGGCCAGGCCACCGGCGCTTCTATGCCATCTGGTACAGGAAGGCTGACCCCGAGCGGCTGCGTGCGATGTTCACCGATGCAACAGGCAAGCACCACGGCCTGACCATCCCGCCGCCCCTGATCCAGCCGGAATTCGTCAAGGAGGTGCGCGAGGCTGCGCCTTCAGAATTGCCGCCGGCGGCTGCCGAGGTCATCAAGGCCTCGCCGCAATTGCTGCTGCAGGCCATCAGCGACATGGAATCGCCAAAGCTCGTATTTGGAAGGGTCGCGATCATGGGCGATGCGGCCTTTATAGCCCGGCCGCACAGCGCCGCAGGTGTGTCGAAGGCAGCGCTTGATGCCTTGTGCCTTACAGACGAGCTTGCCAATGGAAACGGTGACATTGGTGCGTCTCTGGTTGCCTATAACGAAAAACGTCTGGCTTTTGGCAAAAGCCTCGTGGCCCATGCGCGCTATCTGGGCGCCTATCTAGAGGGCAAGGACAAGACCCGTGATGCGCAGCGCATCATTCGCGATTATGGCGCGCCTCATCTCTTGCACGATGTAAAAATTCCGCCCGGCAGTTAAATCAAAAGCCAGAAACAGGCTTGCCAGCAATATGTACCGCCGGGCTATAATGAAATTCTGAAATGAATGGAGGACGTCATGAGCGACGCGGCAACCGCAGCAGCAACTGCACCGAAACTGGAGTTTATCGGCAGTATTCACGAGGGCATACCCGTCGCAGCCGAGCGCCTCGACGCTTGTATCGCCTTTTACCGCGACGTACTCGGGCTGAAAGTTATTCCACGGCCCCCAGCACTCGACAAAATGGGCAGAGGGGCATGGCTTACGGACGAGCATGAGCGTGTGCAATTTCACCTGATCTCCAATGATGGCGCGGTAAAGCCCGGACCCGAGGCCAAGATCGAGCCCGCAGGCCGGCACACAGCCTGGCGCATTCAGGACGCTGCCGCATTTCGTGCGCGCATGGATGCGCTCGGCGTGAAATACGGCGAGATCGGCAGCCTGATCGGGGAACCGCAGCTGTTCGTGCTCGATCCGGAAGGGCACACGTGGGAATTCCAGGAAGTGCCGAAGGCGAAATAGCGCTTCAACGCTTTGCAGTTCCTGCGCCGCGCAGTTACGCCGCGCAGGCCATCTGCCCTAGCCCTGAACGCTGAGCTGGCTCTTGATGACCTTGCGGGTCGCCGTCATGGGCAATGTTGCGCGTAGTTCCAACCGCTCCGGCAGCTTGTGTTTGGCGATGCCCTTGCCGGCAAGAAATTCACACAATGTTTCGAGCGTCAGCGATGCGCCGGGTTTCAAAACCGCATAGCAGCATGCCCGCTCGCCCAGGCGCTCGTCGGGAACCGGCGCTATTGCGCATTGCAGAACTGCCGGATGGGTCTCGACCAGCAGTTCAACTTCCTGCGGATTATATTTGACGCCGCCTCGATTGATCACATCTTTCAGGCGTCCGGACAGCGTAACATTCCCGTACTCATCCATGCGCGCTAGATCGCCGGAACGGAACCAGCCATCGACAGTAAAGGCTGCGGCATTGGCGTCCGGGTTATTGAGATAGCCTGCAAAGATCGATGCGCCGCATACCTGCAATTCTCCTTCCTCGCCTGGCGGCATGACATGGCAAGTATCGTCGGCAATGCGCACTTCGGTACCGGGCGAGGCACGGCCGGCGCTGGTGGCGCTGATTTCAAGCCCGTCGCCGGGGCGTGAGTAAAGACATGCCTGCGTTTCGGTCATGCCCCACAATTGGGTGATCGCGCATTGCGGCATTTTGGGCGCTGCGGCACGCACGAGTTCTGGCGGCACCGCCGATCCCGAGAGAACAATCACGCGCAGCGATGACAAATCCGCCTTGTCGAAAAGTCCCATGCCCATGCATGCGGCAATATGGGCCGGGCCCGCGAACACATGGGTCGGGCGGCTTTCGGCAACGGATTGAACGAAGGCAGGCGGCGAAAACATCGGCAGCAGATTGATCGATGCGCCAGCGTAAAGCGCCAGTTGCACCGAGTACAAGCCGTACAGGTGGCCGAAGGGTGCGGCAGACATGACGCTGTCGCCTGCACGAATATCGTGCTCCTTGATGCCGACGCGCGCGTTGGTCAGCATCTGGTGATAATTCAGCGGCACAGCCTTTGGACTGGACGTCGTGCCGGAGGTGAACAGCAACAGGAAAGGATCGGCTGCACCCGGCTCGGGCAGGTCTCGCGGCAGAGCGTCGGCGCATTGCGCAATCTCCTGAAACGCGATTGCACCCGCAGGGGCTGTTCCAACCACGATCACCAGCTGCAATGACGGCAGTTTGACACTGAGGCGCAAAGCCGTTTCAGCGGCCGGAAAATCGCCGATGGTATCTGGCACGATCACGGCGCGCGCCTTTGCATGGGCCAGCTGCGTGGCGAACTCGGAGTCCCGGAACGTCATGTAGAGGGTCGTCATCACTGCGCCGAGCCAGCACAGGGCGAAAAACGAAATGACGTAATCCTGCGAATTGGGCAGTTGCACTGCCACAACATCACCGGGACGAATTCCCGCCTTGTGAAGACCAGCGGCCATGCGTTCCACATGCTGCTTCAACTGGGAGTTGGTGACGTCTCCACCTGCCCCTGTCAGCGCAACTGCGTCGGGCTGCTGGCTGGCATTGCGCTCTATCCACTTGCGGATGGTATCGTCGCGCCACAGGCCCTGCTCCACGAATTCCCGCACGCGTTGCGGCTCGAAGGCAAGCGCCGCACGCAAGGCAAGCGCGTCTTCGCTATACCGGAAATGGTCCTGCAATGGGGTCATGCGTTCCGCCCTGTATCGTTTGCCACCGCCGAGGCTATTCAACATGTGATAATGGTCGGTTCGAAATCGCCGGCGTTCCTCAAGATTGCGAATATATGTCACCTGCGCATGGGACAGACCGATGTGCGCGGCAATCTGCCCATCGCTCATGCCAATCTCTGCACGATGACGCTCTATGGCGTCGAAGTCACGCAACCGCACGGGATCGCCGCGACGTATCTGGTGATTGTTGCTGAGGCGAAAGACAATTTCGCCATAGGCTGCAATCATGGCATCGGTGATGCCGATCTGGTCCCGTGTCAGTCCCTGCGTCATTGCTTGTGACGCCTCCGGCGGATTGGATCTGCGTCCGGCGCGCGCGTTGCTATAGGGCATACCCGCATGCATTCAAAACATTGTGCGAGCAGGCCGCCCGACCCCACCGACATCTTGTACCAGAGCATCTTGTTGTCAGGATCGAACAAGGCGTCCATGCGTTGCGCAGGGCCTTCGGCCTCGAGCGCTTGCGCGATCATGGCCGGGACCGATTCATATTGCTGGGTCATCTCGGCGCAGGCAGCCATGTCGTAATGCATTTCTTCCTGATGGCCGTCCGCGCTGATCTTGCCCGAGAGGCATTGGGCCGGGCAAAACTTCATGCAAGGCGTCTGGCCTGTCTTGTGGAACATGTCGGTGCAGGAAGGCGCCGGGCAGGGATTGTCCTTCAAGGGTTCATCCGCTGGCAGTTCCAGCTCGGTGAAGACCGAGGCAAAATACATATAGCCAAAATCGGGATGCAGCAGGATGTCGCCCGCCAGCGAGCGCGCACCAATGCCCGCCAGTTCCGCATGGAGCTTGAGGCTCTGCAACGGAACGCGCGGGCCAGCCTCGTTGTCCATGTCCGGCGGACAGTAAACAGAGGGGATGCCGTATGCGCTCTCGATATAAAAGGCGAGGGCATAGACCGCCGAATAAGCCCGGGTCTCCGTCGATCCAAAATAGGCCAGCGCCTTGGACGGCACGCTCCATGCCCCCTGGGTCTGGCCGCCGACGCCGACAGAAATGACCGACTTTACCCTGGGCATAATGTCCGAAGGCCGATGTCCGGCTGGCGCAATACGTTCGATGGCGGCCAGATCGGCAACGCCAACGGCCAGGGCGCCGCGCTTTTTGGCATAGGCGATAATATCCTGTTTGGCCGCGACGGGATCGATCTGTGCAGGCTTGCTCATAAACAGAGCTAATCACACCCCTTGTAGCGATTCAAGAAAAGCTGCCGACGGAAGCTGGCGCTGCAGTTTTCTGTTTCGCAGGGTCGGTGCCTGCGCTAGCTTTCCATCAACAAAACGGCTGGCAACCGCCTGACCGCAAGGGAGGCTAGGATGGTACATTCAAAGAGCGCTTGCGCAAAAACGGCCGCGCTATCGGTCACGAAGATCATCGCCCAGTGCGGCATTCTGGCCGCCGCTGTTTGCATTGGCTCCGCAGCATTGGCTCAGTCACCGCAGGATTTCTACAAAGGCAAGATCGTGCGGCTTGTAAACGGCGGATCGGCAGGCTCGGGCTACGATCTTTACTCGCGCATGCTGGCGCCGCTTCTGGAAAAGAAACTCGGCGCTACTAAAGTGATTGTGGAATCACGGCCCGGTGCGGGCATGATGATCGCCATGAACCATGTCTGGGTGCAAAAACCGGACGGTCTGACGCTGATGCTTGCACCCGGTGAAGGTGCGCAACTCGGCGAGATTGTCGGCAATACTGCAATCCGTTTCAAACTCGAGCAATTTGCAATTATCGCGCGCGTCAACACGGCACCGCGTCTGCTCATTATCAATCCGAAGCTGCCTTACAAAACCATCGCCGACATTATCGCCTCGAAAAAACTGTTCCGCATTGGCGCCAACGGCAAGACAGACGGCACGTCCGATACAACCGCGCCGATGTGTCATGCGCTCGGTATTCCATGCAAGATTCACATTGGCTACAAGTCATCGCGCGACTTCGCCCATGCCGCCATCAAGGGCGAAGTGGACGGAACCATTCTTGTCGAGGATTCAGCCGAACGCTATTCAAAGGGCGAGCAATTGCGCGCCATCGTTGTCGTCTCACGGGAACGCTCAAAGCTCATGCCCAATGTCCCCACCATACACGAGGCGGTCAAGCTAACGGCAGAACAAGCAGCCTGGCTGGATTTCCGCGACGATGTGCGCAAGCTGGGCCGGCTGCTGGTGGCGCCGCCAAAAACAGATCCAAAACTTCTGGCCTTCCTGCGTCAGGCCGCAAAGGACATACTCACCGATCCGGAGAACCTGAAGGAATTCGACAAGCGGCGGAACCCTGCCCTCTATGGTTCGCCAGAAGAGATCGCGAAAATCATCAATGCGACTTCGGCATCGAAGTTGTCGGCTGCGCGCGTTGCAGAAATCCGCAAGATCATTCTGGACAAATATTATTAGGCGCGAACAGCCAGCTGCAAATAGCGCGGACTTGCCCGGTATCAGGGCGTCTTGTCGCTATGCACCTGTACCACTGCAGGCGCAAGGACCGGAGACGCCTTCATGCGCGAGGCAAGAAGGCGCAGCACATTTATCAAGGCAAAACCTACTGCTATGCCGGCTGCGTCGGCGAGAAGGTCGCCAAATTCGGCCGAGCGATGCACGGCGGGAATGGCCTGCAATATTTCGATCAGGGCGCCAAAACCCAGCAGCGCCGGCGCCATGAAGCGCGCCCTGAGCTGCGGAAATGCCAGACCACACAATACCGACAGAACAGCGAATGCAAAGCCATGGTTCAGCTTGTCCCAATAGCTGGCTACGGGCAGATGGCTGGCCAATGGCGTCAGTGCGCAGGCCAATGTACCGGCGGCAGCACCCAATAAAGCCAGGCGGATTAATAATATGAAACTGCGATAGGTCAGCAACGCACAATCCCCAACACCAGAAAACGCATATTGCCAGATCGTTTTTGACGAAATTAACGACGGCAATAAGGCTGCAGGCAAACCATAATAGGGCAAGGTTAAGGCACTGCAACAAGCAGCAGGCGTGCAATATCAATTTTGACGGACGGTTAACGCAACTTGAGCGGCAGCCATGCCGCAGGCATCAACCCTGTTGACGCTGCGCCATCGAACGCCGGGCCGTTGCAAAAGAAACAAGGCTTTGGCGTTGTTCATCCCAAAGGGCCAGCCGCACGCATTTCAGGCTTTGCACCATCGACAATGTGTTGGCCGATTGCAATTGCGGAAAGTCACGCAAGACCTTTGGCAGACGGTAATACGGGATAGAACTGCTGAGGTGGTGCACGTGGTGGATGCCGATGTTGGCTGTAAACCAGCGCAGCACCGCAGGCAGCTGATAATGGGAGGAGCCACGCAAGGCGGCCTCCTGGAAATTCCAGCCCTTGCCATCGCTCCAGAACGTATCTTCAAACTGGTGCTGAATATAGAACAGCCAAACGCCAATGGAGGCTGCCAGCACGACAATCGGCAGATGGACGAACAGGAAGGCCTGCCAGCCGACAAGCCAGATCAAACCGCCGGCGCCCAGCGCGATGGCAAGATTTGTCACCTGTGTCGAAATCCACGGGCGCCACCCGGCACGCATCAAGCCCACCGGCAGACGATGTTGCAAAAGAAACAGATAGGCCGGGCCGATGACGAAAAGCACAATCGGATTACGATAGATGCGGTATTGCAGCCGCCCGATCCAGGAACGGACCATGTATTCCCGCACGGTCAGGGTATCGATGTCACCCATGCCACGGCGATCGAGATTACCGTTGGTGGCATGATGAACGGCGTGGGTGCGCCGCCAGAAATCGTAAGGCGTCATTGTCAGCACGCCGATGGTGCGTCCGATCCAGTCGTTCACCGCGCGATTGGTGAAAAAAGAACCGTGGCCGCAATCGTGCTGGATCATGAACATCCGCACGAGCAATCCTGCAGCCGGGATAGTCAGAACAAGCGACAGCCACCAATAGCCATGTGCATAGGCCAGGTAGGCCAGAACCCATAGGGCGACCAGCGGCAGCAGCGTGACAATGATCTCCAATACGCTGCGGCGCGTGGAAGGGGTGCGGTAGGAATCGAGCAAGAGTCTGGAACTGCCCGGCAATACGGGCGCAGAAGGATCAGCGGATTTCATAACGAGACGTAAGTCCTTCCAGGCATAGCTAAACCGGCGCGTGCCGAGCTCGCGCCATTTGATTCGGTGGCGAGCATAGACTGCCGGGCCGGATTCAACGAGTCAGCCAGGCAATATTTTGCACCTGACCATGCGCCCAAACTGTCACAGGCATGCTCCGGTCAGGAACCAGTCCATAGATAGGCATCCGATGCAACAATATCGAGAACGGGGCAGCCAAACGCGCAAGATTTGAAGCAGAAAATGGCGCGCCCGAAAGGATTCGAACCTCTGACCCCCAAATTCGTAGTCTGGTGCTCTATCCAGCTGAGCTACGGGCGCCCGCTCGTCCGCGCGATGGCGGCGGCGTGAGGCGCACCATGTACCGGTTCCCGTCCGGCATTGCAATACGGTGGACGCGCTTTGACGCGTTTTTCGACTATGGCCTGAAAAGCACTATTGGGCGGCGTGGCGCTCACCTTTCTGGTTTTCGGATTTGACGGGCACAGGCAGGCTGAAACGGAAAGTCGCGCTGGCCCCTTCTTCGGGGTCCGCCAGCTCCATCTGGCCGCCATGGGCGCGCACCAGTTCAGCGGCAATGGCAAGTCCGAGCCCAGAACCGCCCGGCCGGGTCGAGCCCTGAAAAGCCTGAAACAGACCTTCCCTGGCTCTGGCGGGAACTCCCGGGCCATTGTCACTGACCGAAACGTGGATGATATGGCCATCGGCCCGCGCGGTTATGCGCACTTCCGGTTGCCTGCCCGGCTGCGGACCGGCGCCTTCGAGCGCTTCGACAGCATTTCTCAGGAGGTTGATGAACACGCGCAGGATTTGCTCGTGATCTACATCGACGTGAAGCTCGGCCCCCACCGCATTGACGACAGGCACGCCGCCAATATCCTCCGGCGACACGAGTTCAACCGCTTCCCGCACAAGCGCAGCCAGGTTTGCCGAACTGCGCTGGGGCGCACGTTCAACTGCGCGACCATAGGTCAGTGTCGACTGGCAGAAGCCAATGGCGCGATCAAGCGTCGCAATGAGTTTGGGAGCGATGCGGCGGCTCAGGGGATCGGGCGTGTCGGCCAGCCGATCGGACAACAATTGCGCCGATGCCAGCATGTTGCGCAGATCGTGGTTGATCTTGGCCACGGCCAGACCAAGCGCTGCCAGATGTTTTTTCTGGATCAGCTCGTTCGCCAGCGCCTTCTGCATGTCCGCGAGCGCTTCCTCCGCAAGGCCCAGTTCCGTGTGCCTTCCCGAAGGCTTGATGATCCGCGAGGCGTTTTCCGGATCCGAAGCAAACTCCATGAGATTGGATGTCAAACGCTTTACCGGTCGCAAGACCATCAAATGGATCGCCGCCATAGCAAGTCCGGCCACGATCAGCGAGATCACCAGCGACAGAATGAGAATGTTGCGGGCATAGCCGAACATGGCCTTGCGCAGCGGTTTTTCCTGCAAGGTTATTTCGATGAATTCGCCGCCCATGGGAGCGGCACCGCGAACACCCAGGACACGATCATGGCCTGCAAACAGCGAGGCAAAGGCAGCAGAGATTGCCTGCCAGGGAGTGGCAGTGCGCAGATCGTAGCGCTCTTCGACTTGCGGCGGCATATCGGAAATGGCGAGCAGGCGGCGTGTATTGCCCATCTTCAACGCGATCGTATAGGCGCCGACATTGGTCAACAGATCGCGCTTCAATGTTTCCGGAACTGCAGTTCCCGGCGCTGCCTCCAGAACCAGGGCCGCAGTATAGGCTGCACTCAATCGGTCCCGCAGCCAGTTGTTGCGGAAGTTCGCTATGGACGGAACGAAGATAGCAACTTCGGCAAGCATGACGAAGACAATCGTCAACACCAGCACGCGCTCGGCAAGGCCGAAACGAAACAGGTTTCGCGGCATTGAAGATGGCAATTTGTCCGGTTGGTCTGTCATACGAAATTTATAACTGCCTGCTTCGCTTATCCAAACATGCGCAGGAAACGTAAAATACGTCCCAGCCATGGATTGGAAAGTCCTTTCTGATATTGCAATACGGCCGCACGCCGGGACACTTCCTGCAGGGTTGGATATGGCATCACGGTTGCGGCGATGTCAGCCACCTTCAAGCCTTTTGAAATCGCCAGCTGCCAGGGTCCGAGCAATTCACCTGCATGTGCCCCAACGATACCTGCTCCAAGCACCTGACCCTTTTTTGACGCGATAACTTTTATGTGGCCATGGGTCGTGCGTTCGGCCTGCGCCCGGTCGTTTTCCGAAAACGGCCAGCGATAGACATTTACGGTCTTGTATTTTTTCCGCGCCTGCTCTTCGGTCAAACCGGCAACAGCAATTTCCGGATCGGTATAGGTCACGCGCGGTATGAGGTGATCGTGCGCCTTGACGGGCATACGGAAAAGCGCAGAACGAATGACAAGGCCTGCGTGATAATTGGCGGCATGGGTAAATTGCAATCCACCCGCAACATCGCCGATTGCATAAATGCGCCGGTTGGATGTGCGCAGTCCCTTGTTGACCTTGATGCCCTTGCGGTCGAACGTCACGCCTGCCTGTTCAAGCCCCAAATTGTTAACATTGGGCGATCGCCCGGCGGCAATGAGAAGATGCGAGCCATCGACTGGCTCCTCAACTCCATTGTGCTCGAGTATGATACGCGCGCCCGCACCGCGCGCTTCGATGCGTGCAATCTTGACGCCTTCGCGAATTTCCACGCCTTCAATGCGCAGCGTGTTGATGACAGTTTCGCGCAATTCCGGATCTTCCCGCGACAATGCCTTGGCAACTTCAAGCACCACAACATCGATACCAAGCCGTCGAAAGGCCTGCGCCAGTTCCATGCCGATTGGCCCGGCCCCGATCACGATGAGACGGGATGGCGTTTCCGTCAGTTCGAAAATTGTTTCATTCGTCAGGTAACGGACCTGATCGATGCCGGGAATTGGCGGCGCTGCCGCCGACGAGCCGGTCGCGATGACATAGCGGCGCGCCTTGATGGTTCTGCCGCCCGCCTCCAGCGTATCTTTCGACGTAAATTTTGCGGCAGCCCGGATCACCTGCACGCCCATCGCAGTAAAACGTTCCTCGCTGTCATTGGGTGCAATTGCAGCTATGACTGCATGTACGTGATCGTGCACTTTCTGCATGTCTATGCGTGGCTCGACCGGATGAACTCCGAACGGTTCCGACGTTCGCATCGCGTGAGCGCTGTGACCGGCCGCAATCAGCGCCTTGGAGGGAACACAGCCGAAGTTGAGGCAATCCCCGCCCATGGCGCCTTTTTCAATCAGGACGACGGGCACATTCATGGACGCGGCAATGGCGGCCACACTCAGCCCGCCGGAACCGGCGCCAATCACGCACAAATCGGGTTTGAGAATTTCGCTCATTCTTTCTCCATCGCGGACGCCGGCGCGGTCCGCGCGCGCAATTTTTTTATCACTACAGGAATCAGCGCAACCAGCCCAATTGCAGCAAACGCCAGGATCAATTCCCTTGTCACAAGTTGTTGCGGTGAAATGCTGATGGTGCAGCCGGCCTGTCCGGCGGCCATGCAGGCATCGAATGTCTTCTTCTGGGCCTCGGCGATGGAATCCAGACCGGCGCCAGCCAGCGAATAGGCAAAGGTGCCCGGCATCACGCCGACAAACGTCGTCCAGATGAAGGTGCGCAGGTTCACTCCCAGGATGGCCGGGGCGAGATTGACGAGCCAGAACGGAAAAACCGGGACAAGCCGCAAGAACAGCATGTAGGAGACTTCGTCCTGCTGGAAGCCGTCACGCAATTTGCCGATCCACGGTCCGGCGCGGGCCGCCAGCGTCTCACCCAGAGACGTCCGGGCGGCCAGGAACAGCAATGTCGCGCCCAGGGTAGCGGCAACGACTGTGACCGCCCCGCCCAGCCAGCCCCCGAACAGGAAGCCCCCGGCTATGGTCAGGATCAAGGCGCCTGGCACGGACAGGGCCACCGCCACGACATATATCCCGGCATAGATCAGCAGGGACAAGGCAAGGTTTGCATCGATAAAGCCCGCCAGTTTCGCCCGGCTGGCCAGTAATTGCTCGAAACTGAGGTATTGGGTCACGCCGGAATACCAGACTCCCGCCAGCGCCACTGCAATGACCAAAAGCGGCAGATAGCGCTGCCAGGAGGCACGCGCAGGTTGACCTGCCCCTTGCGCGGGCTTGCCGAGGGCGGCATTTTCTGGTTCCAGACCTGAGTTCATGTCCCTTGATAGACCTTCCAGTGAGGCCACGCACCCAACATCTGTCCACGATAGCGTGAGTTCTGCGTGAAGGGGACTGGCTGCTGGAAACCGGAATCAAAGGTAATTGACTTGATGCGGGCCTTCCCCCTATAAGACCGCTCGAATTTGGCGGGTTCCCGCCAGCACTGGCAGCGCAAGCTCTCACAGCCAGGGGTCCGCTCCGGACGCCGATACTGGTGATGGCCGCCCGCCGGTGCGTTTTGTATGCAGCCTATGCGCTGAAACCAGCGCCACGATCTACCGGAGAGACCCGTGAAACGGACGTACCAACCCAGCAAACTCGTGCGCAAGCGCCGTCATGGCTTCCGCGCCCGCATGGCCACCACAGGGGGCCGCAAGGTCATCTCGGCACGCCGCGCCCGTGGCCGGAACAAGCTGTCGGCCTAGCCAGATACCGATTGGAAGCCGCCGATGAACGGCAGACCCCCGGAAAACGCTGCCATTGAGGCAGCGCAACCAGCCCCGGGGCGGGCATCCATCACCCGGCTGAAAAAGCGACCGGATTTTCTCAAAGCCGCCAAGGGCGAACGCGCGCATTCGGCTGCGTTCGTGCTGCAATGCATCCCGTCTGCGCCAGCAAAAGCCAGTGGGGAAGCCCGCTTTGGTTTCACTGTTTCCAAGAAAAATGGCAATGCGGTGGTGCGAAATCGTATCCGGCGGCGCCTCAAGGCCGCCCTGGCCACGGCTAGTGGGGCCCATGACAGCGGTGGCGCGACACAATCGGGCATGGACGCGAGGGCCGGGTACGACTATGTGGTTATCGCGCGGCCACGGCGTTGACGAAGCAATTCCCCGAACTTGGTCGAGGGTTTGCGCAAGGCCGTACGGACAATACACGACGGCAACAGGCAAAAAGCCAGACGCCACACCAAGCAGGCATAGCCGGCAAGACATTTGAACGCACGGACGGTCTCTTGGCAGCGGTTCGTGCACGATGCGAGATACGGGTTTCGACGATATGAGCGACGATCAGAAGAATCTTTTCACGGCCATGGGCCTTTCCCTGCTGGTGATTATCGCCTGGCAATATTTTTACGGCGTGCCGCAGATGGAACAAGGCGCGCAAGCAGCAACAGGCCCAGCAGACAGCAAAAGGCAATTCAGGCGCCCAAGCCAGGAACGCCTGCACCCGCTACACCAACGTGCGCCACGGCGCCGCCTCCGGCTGCCGGCGGCAAGCCCGGCACCGCCAGCGCTCCACAAGCCCGGCGACACAAACTCAGCCCCGCAGGCTCCAGCGCCCGCTCGTCGCGCCAGGACCGCAGCCGAGTCATCGCCGACAACGCAGCGGGTGAAAATCGACAGCGACCATGTCCTGAGCGGTTCGATCAACCTGACCGGCGGCCGCATCGACGATCTGTCGCTGAAGAAATACAAGGAGACGATCAAGCCCGACAGCGATATCGTGAATCTGCTGTCGCCGCCCGGTTCGCCCAATCCGTTTTATACGTCGAAACCGGTTTCGTGGCGCAGAGACGCCGACACTGAAATTGCCCAAGCCCGACACAAAATGGACCGCGGACACAAGGACACTTTCACCCGGCAGACCCGTGACCCTGACCTGGGACAATGGCGCTGGCCTGATCTTCAAGCGCGACGATCTCGGTCGACGACCGCTATTTGTTCAATGTGAAGAACTCGGTGGAGAACAAGACCGCCGCCGCCGTAACCGTTCATCCGTATGCTCTGGTTGCACGCACGGGCAAACCGAAAACCGACGGCTTCTATGTTCTGCATGAAGGCCTTGTCGGCGTGATCGGCGATTCCAAGGTGCAGGAATACACCTATGACGCCATCGCCAAGGAAACGAACGCAACACGAATTCTGAAGGGCACAGGCGGCTGGATCGGCATCACCGACAAATATTGGGCGCGGCGGTCATTCCCGCAGCAGAACGTTGCCTATCGACGGACGCTTCTGGGCAAGCGCGGGAACGCGCAAGACCTATCAGTCCGACGTGCTGGAAAAGGCGCAGACCGTCGCGCCGAATGCGAGCGCCGAGGCCACGCACCAGATCTTCGCCGGCGCCAAGGAAAGCCAGATCATCGACGCCTACAAGAAAAGCTACAAGATCAAGAACTTCGATCTGCATGATCGACTGGGGCTGGTTCTATTTCATCACCAAGCCGCTGTTCTGGCGCATCGACTATATCTACAAGTATGTCGGCAATTTCGGCTTCGCCATTCTGATCATCACCGTGTTGATCAAGCTCGCGTTCTTCCCGCTCGCCAACCGCTCCTATGAATCGATGGCGAAGATGAAGGCCGTGCAGCCGGAGATGAAGGCCTGCAGGAACGCTACGCCAACGACAAGCGGCGCAGATGCAAAAGGAGCTGATGGCGCTCTACAAACGCGAGAAGATCAATCCGGTCGCGGGCTGCTGGCCGGTGCTCGTTGCAAATTCCGGTCTTCTTCGCGCTCTACAAGGTGATCTTCATCACCATCGAAATGCGGCATGCTCCCTTCATCGGCTGGATCAAGGACCTGTCTGCGGCCGATCCGACAAACATCTTCAACCTGTTCGGTCTGCTGCCCTTCGATCCGACGCACATTGCCGGTCATCGGCTCGTTCCTGTGGATCGGCATCTGGCCGCTGATCATGGGCGTGTCCATGTTCATGCAGATGAAGATGAACCCGGAACCGACCGACCCGATGCAGAAGACGATGTTCGCCTGGATGCCGGTCATCTTCACCTTCATGCTCGGCGACGTTCCCGGCCGGCCTTGTGATCTACTGGACCTGGAACAACATCCTGTCGGTCGCCCAGCAGTACTACATCATGAAAAAGCAGGGCGTTAAGGTCGAGCTGTGGGACAATCTCTCGGGCCTCTTCAGCAAGAAGACCGGCGTAAGCCGATAGCGACGGCGCCGGAACGGTCGGGTGCGCGTGTGACATGAAGACGAACCGCACCCGAGGCGGCGGACACAGGATGACGCGACGCCTGCGTCGAAGCAGGCCGCCTGCTGTTCGCCGGCGAATGCGCGTTCTTCTGGGCAGCCGAATAATTCTCCAGCCTGCCGCCATGGGCGCGCCGGAGATCGCTTTTGCCGGACGCTCCAATGTCGGCAAGTCATCGCTTCTGAACGCACTCACCAATCGCAATACGCTGGCGCGCACATCGAACACGCCCGGCCGGACGCAACAGCTCAATTTCTTCGCGCTGGGCGGACCGCCGGGCGAGGAGACGCCTGCGCCTCGTCGACATGCCCGGCTACGGCTATGCGGCCAGGTCGCCAAGAACAAGATCGAAGCCTGGAACCGGATGATGCGCAGCTATCTGCGCGGACGCGCGACCCTGATGCGAGTCTATATTCTCATCGACGCGCGCCACGGCTTGAAACCGCCGGATCTAGGAAATGCTCGACATGCTCGACCAGTCCGCCGCAGTCCTACCAGATCGTTCTGACCAAGGCCGATGGTGCGCGAAAAGTCCGACGCTGCCGCTGAGTATCGGGGCAATCGCGCGAGAACTGGCCAAGCGTCCGGCAGCCTATCCGGCAGTCAATCTGCCACATCCTGCCGCTACGGCGACGGTATTGCGAGACTTGCGCGCCGCCATCGCCCGTTTGCTGGAAGAGCAGCGCCCGCCCGGCGCATAGCTGCTGCCAAAGCCCCGGATATTTTCGTTGCGCATGAGCCGCCCGGTTTCCACCGCGCCCAATCCGCGATATAGCGCAGGCGGATTTCTTACTGCAGCGAGTTCGATATGACCGACCAGCTCAAGGGCACTCCGCAAGAGCAGGCAGCAATCCTCATGCAGGCGCTGCCGCACATGCTGCGTTACGACGAGGCCACGATCGTCGTGAAATACGGCGGCCATGCCATGGGCGACGAAAATGTTGCGCGCCAGTTTGCCCGCGACATGGTTCTGCTGGAGCAATCGGGCGTCAACCCGGTCGTTGTGCATGGCGGCGGACCGCAGATCGGCGACATGCTCAAGAAGCTCGGCATCAAATCGCGAATTCGCAGCAGGCCTGCGTGTCACCGACAAGGCAACGGTGGAAATCGTCGAAATGGTGCTGGCCGGTTCCATCAACAAGCAGATCGTCGGCTTCATCAACAGCGAGGGCGGACGCGCCATCGGCCTGTGCGGCAAGGACGGCAACATGGTCATCGCAGAAAAGGTGACACGCACGATGGTCGATCCTGATTCCAACATCGAGAAAGTGGTCGACCTCGGCTTTGTCGGCGAGCCCAAGCGAAGGTCGACACTACCGTGCTCGACCAGGTGCTCGGCCGCGAACTGATCCCGGTGCTGGCGCCGGTGGCGCAGGGCGCGCGACGGTGCGACCTATAACGTCAATGCCGATACATTCGCCGGCGCCATCGCCGGGGCACTGAAGGCCAAGCGCCTGTTGTTCCTGACCGATGTGCCCGGCGTGCTCGACAAGGACAAGAACCTGATCAAGGAACTGAGCGTTTCGCGCAGTCCGCGAACTGATCGCGGACGGCACGATCACCGGCGGCATGATCCCGAAGGTCGAAACCTGCATCTACGCGCTGGAACAGGGCGTGGAAGGCGTTGTCATTCTCGACGGCAAGACACCGCACGCAGTGCTGGTCGAATTGCTGACCGACCATGGCGCAGGCACGCTGATTACGAAGTGATTGGACACGGCCGGACGCTGACCCGATGACTGAAGCGACTGCCTTGTCAATCCCCGATCGCTTCGGTCACGTCGACACCTGGGTGTTCGATCTCGACAACACGCTCTATCCGCCGCATTGCGATCTGTGGCCGAAGATCGACATGCAGATCACGCGCTTCATGTGCGAGATGTTTGGCCTCGACGGCATGTCGAGCCGGGCGCTGCAGAAATATTATTACCTGCAGCTACGGCACGACGATGCACGGGCTTATCGAGGAATACGGCATTTCGATCCGGAAGCCTACCTCGACTTTCGTGCACGATATCGACCGCTCTTCCATCGAGCCCGACACTTCCGCTGGCGCAGGCCATCGGCAATTTGCCCGGACGAAAAGTACATCTTCACCAACGGTTCGCAATCGCATGCGGAGAAGACCGTTGAGTCGCTCGGCCTGTCGGGGCTGTTCGATGGCATTTGCGATATCGCTGCAACAGGTCTGGTACCCAAACCAAAAGCCGAAGCCTATGAAAGCTGCTTTGCCTTGCTAGGGATAGATCCGGCGCGCGCAGCAATCTTTGAAGACATCGAACGCAATCTGTGCGTGCCTCATGCCCGCGGCATGACGACCGTTCTCGTTACACCGAAACAAGGTGCACACGACCACCGGGAGGATTGGGAAATCCTGCGCGGCCAGCCCGATCACGTTCACTTCGTGACCGACGATCTGGCGGGCTTTCTGCGCGGCCTGCCCCGCAGCGCGAGTAGATCAACCAATCGTTCTGTCCCAGCGCAGAAGCTCCACGCGGTCGTAAACACCGTGAATGATAAACGGATCACCGGCATTGAAGCGTTCAGCTTCAGAGGCGTCCACCACATCAAAAACAATCAGGGCGCCGATCTTGGTGTTTTTTCCGTCGGCGGAAAAAAGCGGACCGGATTGAACGATTTTGTTTGCCGCGTCGGATCGCAAATAGGCCCTGTGTGCATCGTAATGCGCCTTGCGTTCGGCATCCTTGCCGACGCCATCGTAAGCCATTCTGCAAATCAGCATGTCACAGGTACTCCCCAGCCGAGGCCATCGGGAATCGTTAACAAATCTATATGGTTTCGCCAATAGACTTGCAGGCAACCTTTTTTTGTCCCGGCGATCAGACCATGAGCATGCCAAACACGCCTTCCGCTTCCGAGCAATCGTCTGCCATGGCCATCAAGCTGGCCAGAGCAACGCTGCGTTGGGAGACCGGTGCTGCAATATTCCTGTTGGCCGTGCTGCAGCAATCCCTGGGGCACCACAACCCGGACAATTCCTGGCTGTTCCACGTTTGTGAGAGATTGCTCGATGGCGCCCGCATCTATGTCGACCCCATCGAGACCAATCCGCCGGCCTCGTTCCTGATCTATCTTCCGGCGGCATTTCTCGCACGGCTTGTGCACTTGCCGGTGGAATTCACCGTCTCGCTGTTCGTCTTTGGCGGTGCGCTTGCAAGCCTGTGGTTCAGTGGCGTGATCGCCCGGCGCTCCAAACTGCTCAACAGCGACGAACGCGCATTTGCCTTTAACGCCGGAATCGTTGCGCTGATCGCATTGCCGGGAATTTGCTTTGCACAACGCGAGCATGTGGCGGTCATTTCAATATTGCCGATGCTGTATATCTACGCAGCGCGTGCGTCCGGTGGTCCGGTGCGCCTGTCGCATGCCATTGTGGCCGGCCTGCTGGGCGGGGTAGCGGTGGCGATCAAACCATTCTTTGCCCTGGCTCTCTTGCTTCCCCTGCTTGCGATACTCTGGAAACAGCGCACACCATTCCTGATCGTCACTGCGGAGAATATCGCCTGCGGCATGCTGGTCTGCCTTTATGCTGCCAGCATCTATGTCCTGTTTCCGGAGTTCTTCACCGTCCTGCCTGCACTGCTGGACACTTATGCAGCAGTGACCATGCCACTACGCCTGCTTTTCCAATCGCCATTTTTTCTTCTGTCTGCAGCTCTCATGGTCAGCGCTCTGCTGCTCAGCAGGATGCAGGACGATACCCCTGGCCGGTTTGTGACAATCATGCTGGCAGCGGCTTCGGCCGGCTTTCTCGTGTCGGCATGTATTCAGGGCAAGGGCTGGATCAACCACTTCCTGCCGTCGATTGCCCTTGGGCTTCTGGCGCTCGCCATTGCAATGGCCGGGAGAATAAAAGCGCTGGCTGCGCGCTCGCCGCAAGAGCCGTCTGCGGAAATGGGTCTTGTCGCTCCAGCGCTGGTCTTGCCAGCCGTCCTGCTGCTGCCGATGTTTTTTGGCGCGCCAAACCAGTTCGCCATGCAGGACGAATATCCGGGTGTAAAAGAAGTCATCGCCCGCCATGCACCGGCGCATCCCAAAATCATGACATTGGCCGTGGGCCTGGATGCCGGATTTCCTTTGACGCGGCAAATTGGCGGGCAATGGGTCGGCCGTCAGAACATGCTGTGGCAAATGGCATTCGCACGCATTCGTCTGGACAGCGGCAAAGCAGACAGGGCGAAGATGCAGCGCTACATCGATGCGGACGCCAGAATGTTTCGTGACGATGTCACCCAGCGCAAGCCGGACATCATTGTCGCGGGCAAGGGGCCGCATATCGACAAGATCAAGCAGCACGCCGACATCAAGGCTGCGCTGGCGGGCTATCGCAAGGTAGCCGATATCAGTGACCTTGAAGTCTGGGCGCCGAACTAGGGCGGCTTCAACCCAGCAGGCGGCGCCTGCCGCGACCCCGCCCATCTACGCCAGCCTGGCCCGCTCGGAACCGGCGGGGCCATTGCTGCGCACGGTTGACCTGTCCGTCCCAAAGCCGCATATGTCCGCTCGATTTACGCGTCTGCGGCAGCGTTGCCGGTAATTTTGCCAGCAACCTTGCGCGGCCTTTCAGACCATCAGGAAGAGACGATGACCGACCTTGCCAGCCTCGAAAAAACCATCAGCACCGCCTTCGACAATGCCGCCTCGGTAAATGCCCAGACCAAGGGGGAAATTCGCGATGCCGTGAACGAAGCCCTGCTGCTGCTGGATGGCGGCAAGGCGCGCGTGGCCGAGAAAATCGCCGGCCAGACCGGACCGCAGAGTTGGAAGGTCAATCAATGGCTCAAGAAGGCCGTGCTGCTGTCCTTCCGCCTCAATGACATGTGGGCCATTTCCGGCGGTCCTGGCGGCGGTTCCTGGTGGGACAAGGTGCCATCGAAGTTCGAGGGCTGGACCGCCAGGGAACATGCAGCAGCCGGCTTCCGTTCGGTGCCCAACTGCATCGTCCGCCGCTCGGCCTTTATTGCACCTGGTGTTGTGCTGATGCCGTCTTTCGTCAACCTTGGCGCCTATGTGGACAGCGGCACGATGGTGGACACCTGGGCCACGGTCGGCTCGTGTGCGCAGATCGGCAAGAATGTGCACCTGTCCGGTGGCGTTGGAATTGGCGGCGTGCTGGAGCCCCTGCAGGCTGGCCCAACCATCATCGAAGATAATTGCTTCATCGGCGCCCGCTCGGAAGTCGTCGAAGGGGTCGTGGTCGGAGAAGGCTCGGTGCTGTCCATGGGCGTGTTCATCAGCGCCTCGACCAAAATCATCGATCGCGAAACCGGCAAGATCCACATCGGCCACGTGCCGCCGTATTCGGTCGTCGTTCCCGGCTCCCTGCCCGGAAAGGCGCTGCCAGACGGCTCTGCGGGTCCCTCGCTCTATTGCGCGGTGATCGTGAAAACCGTGGATGCGCAAACGCGGTCGAAGACGGGCATCAACGAATTGTTGCGCGACTAGGCCGGCGGCAAACACATGACCAGCCTCCTGACGCGCGAAGGACTGCGCTTCCTCTTCCAGAGGGAGGCTGGCACCATCGACCGCAAAACATGGTGGCTGGGCATGATCCTGCTGGCCTCCATCCTGCTGGTATTAAGTCTTGGATGGCTGGCGCTGCGGCCATGGGCAGGGCGCGGTCTCAACGAAAGGGCGATGCTCGATCCGCTGACCATGGTTGCCTATTTCTATGCAATCGTGTTCGCATTTTCAGTCATCTTCATCGCGGTCAGTTACGTCAATCTCAGCACAAAGCGATTTCGCGCACGGGCTTTCAAAGGCGCCTGGCCGATGGGCCTTTCGGGCTTGCCACTCGTTGCGCTGCTGGTGGCAGGCGCCACGCAATGGCTGGCCTGGCGCGTACCGGAAACAATACCGCCCTGGTCAGCATTAACGCTGATGGCAATCTGCGCCGCCCTGTTTGTCTGGCACGTGTTAGAACTGGGAATGCGGCCCGACATTTCCAGGTAGGCACAGGCCTTGATCGATCCAATATTCCTGTTCACCCGGTTTGACGGGCGTATCGCGCGTTTAGAGTTCTGGAGCGGTCTATTGGCGCTCGCAGCCGTATTTGGCGCGATCGGATTTCTGTCACTGGCCTTGCCTGCCATGGCGCGTGATTTCGTTACGGGTGTGTGTTGTGCGGGATCGGTTTATCCATTGGCGGCACTGACAGCCAAGCGGTTGCGCGATCGCGGCAAGGGCACAGAATATCTCTGGGTCATTCTTGGCGTGCCGGTCGCTGCAAGCCTGTATGGCCTGTTCATGCGTCCGGCTGGCAACGATCAGATCGCAATCGTCCTGTCGGCAATTTACGTGCTCACAATGTGCTGGGCGAGTGTTGAACTGGGGCTCATGCCCGGCAAGAGCGACACGCACAATGCTGCCACGCTTCGGAGGTCTTCGACTGCTGCGCAGCGGGAAACGCCACGCAATGGTTTTGGTCAGGCTGGCGGCTGAAACGATCCCGGTCCCGTTCTGATGGCTGTGGCCCATCTTGCCGCCAATCTGCACGCCTTTTCGCATTATCTGGCCGCCGTATCGCAAACTGCCATACCACTTGAGGGCAAATCGCTATATGCCTGCCGGGCAAGGGCGGAGAAGAAGCGCAGCATGAACTGGTATCACCTGTTTTTTGATTTTCACGGGCGCATCAACCGCAGCCACTTCTGGACCGGCACATTGATACTGCTGGGCATACAGCTTGCTGTTTACTGGCCGCTTCTCAGCCTGTTCGAAGCAGATGTCACCAGCACCCCTCCAGCGCTCTGGTTCCGGAACCTTACCTTGCTTCTGGATGCCGCATTGGCCTGGCCAACCCTCGCCGTGATGGTGAAGCGGCAGAACGACAGGGACCAGTCCGCACACCTGTCCTATATGGCGGTATCGGCATCGGTGCTGTATTCGATCCTGGATGCCTTTGGTTTGCTGCAAACCGCTGCCGGCTTCACACCGCTTGGGTTTGTTGCAGGGGTTGCAGCGATTGGCCTGCTGGCTATCGTGGTTGTAGAGCTGGGAACGCGGCCGGGCACCGAAGGGGTAAACCGGTACGGGCCTGAGCCTGAGTGAACAGCGGGAAAGACCAAGCGATGACGACGCCTTCCGCAATCTCTATCGCGCAAGACCTGATCCGTTGCCCGTCCGTCACGCCTGACGACAAGGGCGCGCTGGGCGTCATCGAGACACTACTGAAACAAGCCGGTTTCGAAACCCATCGTATTGTCTTTCGCGAGCAAGGCTGGCCGGACATAGACAATCTCTTCGCGCGTATCGGAACCGGCCACCCCCATCTCATGTTTGCCGGTCATACGGATGTGGTGCCTCCGGGCAATGCCGATGAATGGCGCTTCGATCCATTCGCCGCTGAAATTGCCGATGGCATGCTTTGGGGCCGTGGCGCTGTCGACATGAAGGGCGGCATTGCCGCGAGCATTGCTGCAGTTCTGGCCTATCTGAAACAACATGGGACGCCCACGGGCGCGATCTCGTTTCTGATAACGGGCGACGAGGAAGGTCCGGCCGTCAACGGTACTATCAAACTGCTGGAATGGGCGCGCGAACGCGGCGAGCGTTTCGATCATTGCATTCTCGGTGAGCCTACAAATCCCGAACAGCTTGGCGACATGATCAAGATCGGCCGGCGAGGCTCGCTGTCAGGCTCAATCGTCATTCACGGCAAACAGGGCCATGTAGGTTATCCGCATCTGGCCGACAATCCCGTGCATCATCTGGCGCGTATCATCACTGCGCTGCGATCAGAACCGCTGGACGGCGGAACAGAACACTTCGATGCCAGCAATCTTGAATTTACAACCTTCGACACAGGCAATCCTGCCGTCAATGTTATTCCCGCACAGGCGCGTTGCACGTTCAACATCCGTTTCAACGACCTCTGGTCGCCGCAGACATTGCGTGCGGAAATAGAACAGCGGGTGAATGCGAATGCGCTAGGCGCAACATACAAGCTGGCATTTCAACCCACCAACGCCGTGGCGTTTCTGACAAAGCCCGGCCCCTTTGTGCAGACATTCGCAGCAGCCGTGGAGGCAGAGACCGGGCGCAAGCCGGTTCTTTCAACAACAGGTGGCACATCCGATGCGCGCTTCATCAAGGATCATGCGGAAGTGCTGGAGTTTGGACTGATCGGCCAGACCATGCACGCTGTAGATGAACGCGTGGCAGTCAGCGACATCGAAGACCTGGCAAAAATCTATGGCCGCGTGCTGCGCGAATATTTCAGCAATGGCGCGTAAGCAAAACTGCCTGAGGCACACGGCAAAGAACTGCCCGCACAAAAGAACTTGCCCGCACAATGGAGCAGGCAAAGAAAAGCCCGGATCGCCAAGGCGTTCCGGGTTTCAAAATTCAGCGTAACGAAAGACGAAGCCTAGGGGCTGGATTTATTGTTGCGCGTTGCTGCCCAGACACCAACACCCAACAATGCCGCGCCGGCGCCTATGCCCAACAATGTGCTGGTGCTGAACCCAACAACGGGAGGGACGCCTCTACGGTCGTCAGGCTCGCCACGATCAGGCAAATCTGCTGCCTTGAACGAACAGGGTGACCTGGAACCAATGGTAACCACGCCCGACTTGAGCGGTACCGAGCAACCGTCTGAAAATTTCAGAACGGCTGTGCTGTTTGGCGAAACCATGATCCGCGTGCCCGGCGTCAGGTACGAAGCTCCGGAAGAGGCCACATATCCTGCGCCGCTATTGACCAATACCTGACCCTTGATTGCGGAGAGCTCTGCACCGGCAAAAGCGCTGCCTATGAATGCAAAGGAAAAAGCGCCCGCAAGCGCGGAAGTGCAAATCTTGTTAATCAACGCATACTCCTACTGGTTAAAAATCCGTTACGCTTAAAAGCCAACCTCGCTCGAGAGTCAAGCAATTCAGCCACTTAAAATGCTTGGCCGAACCTCTTGGTTCCACCTTTCGTGCTTGTCTGTTTCTTTTTGCACGTCACGCGCCGAAGTTCGGAAAAAAGAAAACCGCTTATAGTATTGAAAAATATTCTATTTTTTTCCTGGCGCCCAAGTTCGGCAGAAATGCCACAAATTTCGGCAAATTTACTCATTTCAAAAAATGAAGCGCTTAAATCAATAGTCGACGCCAGCCAGATAGAGCCCGCCCGGAGGGGCAACGGTTCCGCAGCGGGTCCGGTCCTTTGCTTTCAGGGCTGCTGCCAGATCCTGTGCCGACCACTTGCCGGACCCGACATGTTCCAGTGAACCGGTAATCGACCGGATCTGATGGTGCAGGAATGAAAGCGCGGAGGCGCGGATCTCGATCCGGTCGTCGACCTTCTGCACATCCAGCAAATCGAGCGTACGGACAGGCGAATTGGCCTGGCATTCGGAGGCACGGAAGGTCGTGAAATCGTGGCGTCCGGTCAGCAATTGCGCTGCCTCATGCATGGCTACGGCGTCGAGACGGCGTGCCACGTGCCAGACGCGGTCGAGCCCCAGGGCTGGCGGCGCGCGGCGGTTCAGGATGACATAGAGATAGTGACGCCTTGTGGCTGAGAATCTCGCGTCGAAATCCGGCGCCACAGCTTCGCAGCCAATAACCGCGACGGGAAAGGCGCGCATGTGGGCATTCATGGCATCGCGAATAGTGTCCGTGCGCCAGTCTTTGGAAAGATCTATATGCGCCACCTGACCCGAAGCGTGCACGCCAGCATCGGTGCGGCCAGCGCCGCTGACGACAATGTGTTCACCGCTAATGGCAAATACGGCTTGTTCCAGCACCTGTTGCACAGCCAATCCATTGGTCTGCCGCTGCCAGCCAACAAAAGGCGTTCCATCATATTCGATGGTGAGTTTGTAGCGGGGCACGTCAGGCTACCTTGCTGCCAATTGCGAGCGCTGCACCATTCAGAAAATCACGCGCGGCAACAATTCCCTTGCCTGCGCGCTGCACCTGCAGAAGCCGGACCGAACCGGAACCGCAGCCAATTTGGAGATTGTCGTCAAGCAACTTGCCCGGTTCACCCTGCGCGGTTTCAAGTTTGGAGCGCAACACCTTTATCCGCTCAAGTCCCTTGCCGAGATCGGCTTCGAAATAGGCGCCGGGAAACGGAGACAGTCCACGAATGTGATCATGCACCTGTTGAGCGGGCAGGGACCAGTCGATGCGGCACTCGTCCTTTCTGATTTTCTCTGCGTATGTGACGCCTTCGCTTGCCTGCGGCTGAAAATGCAAAGTGCCGCGCGACAAGGCAGCCAAGGCCCGTACCATCAGGTCCGCACCCGACACCATCAACTGATCATGCAATTCGCCGGCCGTGATATCGGGCCCGATGGCGATTGTCTCGACCATTGCAACAGCGCCAGTATCAAGGCCTTCATCCATCTGCATCACCATGACGCCGCTTTGGGTGTCACCTGCCATGATGGCCCGTTGAATTGGCGCGGCGCCGCGCCAGCGCGGCAGCAAGGAAGCATGCAGATTGAGGCAGCCATAACGCGGTGCATCCAGCACCTGTTTTGGCAGGATCAAACCATAGGCGGCGACCACGGCAACATCTGCATCTATTTCAATGAACTGCGCAGCGCTATCAGGATCCCGGAGGGTTTTTGGCGTGAACACAGGTATGGAAAATTTCTCCGCAGTGCGATGCACAGGAGACTTCACCAGTTCAAGGCCCCGCCTGCCGCCAGGTTTCGGCGCGCGCGTATAGCACGCCACGACATC
Organism: uncultured Alphaproteobacteria bacterium; assembly: GCA_963700795.1. Taxonomy (GTDB): domain Bacteria; phylum Pseudomonadota; class Alphaproteobacteria; order Rhizobiales; family Beijerinckiaceae; genus Terripilifer. Next base: position 61,443 of record CAVOYX010000008.1, read on the forward strand.
ATGCCCCTGACCAATAATTTCTGTGAGCAAGGGCACGGAAAAATCCGGCGTGCCCATGAATATGATGCGAAGGCTCATGTGCGTACTCGCAAGCGATGATGCATGAAGGGCGAGCTTGCGTTCACGCCTCGCCGCGCCGCTTAGCTTCTTTTTCAAATTTGCGTACAACGCGCTCGCGTTTCAGACGCGAGATATGATCGATGAACAAGACGCCATTCAAATGGTCGATCTCATGCTGCAGGCATGTGGCCAACAGACCGTCAGCTTCAATCTCCTGGCGCTCACCGGCACGGTTTACAAATCCGACACGTACGCGAGCAGGCCGTTCCACCTCTGCGTAATATTCGGGAATCGACAGGCAGCCTTCCTCATAAACGGAAAGCTCTTCGGATGCCCAGGTTATCTCCGGATTGACAAGGAATATCGGTTCTTTCTTTGGCGGCGCCGGATTTTCGGGATCTTCGTCCTCATCGCGCTGGGCAACATCACAAACGATGACACGCTTGGCAACGGCAATCTGGATCGCTGCCAGCCCAATGCCGGGGGCGTCATACATCGTTTCAAGCATGTCATCCAGCAAGGTGCGGATCGTTGAATCCACCATCGTCACGGGCTCGGAAACCTGACGCAGGCGCTTGTCGGGAAGTATGATTATGGATTGCAAAGACATTGGTTTGACGCGCTTATCCCTGTCGGAAGCCATGGCACAACAAGCGCCATAATCCGTCAGATAAGCGCGCGAACGCAAACCGTCAAATCTACAGGTTGGTCAATGGTTACGAACAAGCCCCTTAGCGGCCAGGTCGCCGGGTCAGATCAAAAGTCCGGATTGTCGCCGGGCCTGCTGCTTGTTACAGGATTTCCAGCGAACCGGTTCCGCTCGACCACAACAGCACGGCTGGCACGGCCTGTGCGTTGCACAACTACAGCTCTTGCACCGCCAGCGCGGTCGCGCACCATGACCTGCGAGCCGGCCTTGATCTTTTCTTCGGCTTCCTTGGTCTGGGCGAACACGCGTTCGACTTCATCGCGTACGATTTCCGGGCCCACACCCATCAGACCAGCGGCGATCTCCACCTGGCCTTCAATATCGTCGGCCAGATCACGAGCAGCCAGAACTGCTTCCTCAACCGTGGGCGGGAGAAACTTGATACGCACCTGCATTGGCCCTGAAGGCCGCTTTTGCGTGGTTTTGCCGGGGCGTTGCTTGGTTTGAAGATCAGTCATGGTCATTCCAGAATTTTGTAGCGGATTGATACCACGGTATTTTGTGCACCGCAACATTGTGCACAATATTATTGTGCAATGCACATATAATGCTGCTGTGAGACACTTTCAAGACACGCTGAGGTCTGCAGGAACGCAGTGAGAACATCGCTACTGTTCGCGATCTGAGAAATCGACGAGATTTCGCATCCTATTGTTTTTATTATAATTACGCTGGAACACCGCCACGCGAAATGTTCGAATCACCAAGCAAGTGTGCGCCTGGGACACCCGGAAGTCACCCACAATATCCATATTGGGTAGCAATTACTTGCGCCCGTGCCGCTGCACGGAACGGCGCACGGCATCGCAACTCGACATCCGCCAGTCCCGCGGGGACAAGTTATTGGAAGCGCTAAATAATACTCGATCAATTGGACGGGTAGTTGCACATGAGGAGAGGTCGCCATACGAGCCGGCCGGCCACATAGGTCTGCTCACGGGACCAATAACAATCCGATGATGAACCGCCCGGCCCGCCAACTCCGCCATAACCAACCGAACCTGGATCGTAGGGCTGGGGAGCATTGGCATCCGGATTGAAGGGACGCAGATTGTCGCGCGACCAGAAAGCGTCCGCCGGCGCGCTGAGAGAGATTGTCAGCAGCGCCGCCCCAAGAGCCAAGAATACACCCCGGCCGCAATAGCCAGAGAACTGTCCAGAATTTTTCATTGCAATCTCCCACCCGGAGGGGCGCTGACCGATTCACTGCACGTGCAGCTTACAACATACTTTCCTATTGCAAACGATCTTGATCAAAACGTGGTGCGTTGACGAATGGCTGCTGTCAAAGTGCCTTCATCCAGATAATCGAGTTCGCCACCAACCGGTACGCCATGGGCCAGGCGCGTGATCTTGATGTCCATATGGGACAGCAGGTCAATCAGGTAATGCGCTGTAGTCTGGCCATCAACGGTGGCATTGACCGCCAGTATGATTTCCCGCACATCGCCGTCAGCAGCGCGGGCGACCAGGCTCGCAAGATTCGAAATCGTCCGGCCCCACGCCATCCAGCGGCGACAGAACACCACCCAGGACATGATAGCGCGCCTTGACTGCGCCTGAGCGTTCCAGCGCCCAGAGATCGGCAACTGTTTCCACCACAACCAGCGTTGACCCATCGCGCTCGGCATTGTTGCAGATTGCGCATGGGTCGCTGGTATCGATGTTGCCACAGCTGGTGCAGGTCAGAATGCGGTCACGCGCCACCTGCATCGCCGCCGCCAAAGGCGTCAGCAATTCCTCGCGTTTGCGGATGAGATGCAAAACGGCGCGCCGCGCTGAGCGCGGACCAAGACCTGGCACACGCGCAAGCAATTGCACGAGACGCTCTATTTCCGGGCCCGATACCTGTCCGGCCATGGGATGTTATCTCCGCCGCAACGACAGGTGCTAACCGAATGGCAGCTTCATGCCCGGCGGCAATGGCAGGCCTGCCGTCATGGATTTCATCTTCTCTTCCATGAGCACTTCGCCTTTCTTGCGCGCGTCTTCATGTGCGGCGATGATGAGGTCTTCGAGAATTTCAGCTTCGTCTTCCTTCAGCAAAGACGGATCAATCGTCACGCCGCGCATCGCACCTTTTGCAGTCAGCTTGACTTTCACCATCCCGCCGCCGGATTGACCCTCGACTTCGGTATTGTCCATCTCCGCCTGCATTTCCTGCATGCGTGCCTGCATTTCCTGGGCTTTCTTCATCAGGCCCATAATGTCTTTCATGGCTCTCTCCGTCGGCTGAACTAGAAATCGTCGTCATCGTCGTCTTCGGCGCCGGTATCGAAACGGTCCGTGAATGCGACCTCATCGACCGGCGCGTCTGCAATCGGGGCATCGAAGGCGGGCGCTTCTTCCATCTCGGGAGTGCGCACAGCAACGATCTGCGCGCCGGGAAACCGTTCCATCACGCTTTGCACAAGCGGATCGCTGCGCACGCCGACAATCCGGTCGCGCTCCTGGGCCTCCGCCAACTCCTTGATGCTTGGCGCTCCGCCCGATTGAACGATGGCTACACGCCATTGTTCGCCGGTCCATTCCTGCAAGCGACGTGACAGATTGATTGCCAATTGGGGCGACGCGCCATCAGCCAGTTCGAACTCGATTACGCCCTGTTCGAAACTGACAAGGCGTACGTCGCGCTCAAGCGCAATCTTCATCTGGATATCCCGGCGCATATGCGCGAGGGAAACGACATCCTCGAATTGCCGCAACTGCACGCGCGGTGCTGCCGATGCCGCAGGCTGGGCATGTGTGGCCGGATCGGCAACCGACAAATGCGCGCGTGGCGCAGTATTTTGCTGCGGTTGCAGGCAGGCGCCATGCGCGCCGAAGCGCTCGCCAGCTGCCTGCATGACAGCGCCCGGACCGCCACCGCCCGTGGGGGAACGCGCGCCGGGCTGATCGCTGCCGGCTGGCGAATTGGCCAGCCGCCGCAAAACGTCATCGGGACTGGGCAAACCGGAGGCATAGGCCAGACGCACAAGTACCATATCGGCTGCCGCCATGGGGCGGGGCGAATCCTTCACATCGCTCAAACCCTTGGCAATGATCTGCCAGACCATGGTCAATGTCTGCACGGACAATTGCGCTGCAAATGCATTGCCGCGTGTTCGCTCGTCCTCGGTGACGGTTGAATCGATAGAGGCTGATGGCGCCACTTTCATGCGTGTCACGTAATGCACGAATTCGGCGAGGTCGGACAACAACAGAAGTGGATCTGCGCCGCGATCATATTCACTGCGGAAAATTTCCAGCGCCGATGCAGCCTCGCCCTTCATCAGGGCCTCGAACAAATCGACGATGCGCGCACGATTGCCCGTGCCCAGCATGTTCAGAATATTGTCAGCCGATACTTTCGCGCGGGCTTCATCGCTGGCGCTGCCATGGGCTATGGCCTGATCGAGCAGCGAAAGGGAATCGCGAACAGAGCCCTCTGCCGCACGCGCAATCAGCGCCAGCGCCTCGTTATCAATGGCTACCTTTTCCTTCTCGCAAATTCCGGCAAGATGTTTGACAATCAGGCCGGAATCCACCCGGCGCAAATCAAACCGCTGGCAGCGCGAACGCACGGTGACAGGAATTTTTTCGCTTTCCGTCGTGGCGAAAATGAACCGCACATGTTCGGGCGGCTCTTCAAGCGTCTTCAACAATGCATTGAAGGCGTTCTTGGTGAGCATGTGCACTTCGTCGATGATGTACACCTTGCAGCGTGCGAGCACGGGCCGGTAGCGCACGCTCTCGATAATCTCGCGCACATCGTCGACGCCGGTATGGGAGGCTGCGTCCATTTCAATCACATCGACATGGCGGGACTCGATGATCGCCTGGCAATGCGCGCCGATTTCCTTCATATCGATTGTCGGCCGTTCAATGGCGGGCTGACCGTCTTTTGCCGGCAGTTCGTAATTGAAGGCGCGCGCCAGAATGCGCGCAGTCGTCGTCTTGCCGACACCGCGCACGCCTGTCAGCAGATAGGCCTGGTGAATGCGGTCAAGTTCGAAAGCGTTGGTCAATGTGCGGACCATGGCTTCCTGGCCAATCAGGTCCTCAAAAGCCGAAGGGCGATATTTACGCGCCAGCACCTGATAGCGCAGCAGCGGGAGCAGACTTTTCGGGGGCAGCCGGTGCTGTATTGCCAGCCTCGCCCTGTGCGGGCTTTTTCGATGCGGCTTTCTTTTTGGGCCCGTCGTCCATTTCCACTCCGCCCGTGCCGCCCGCAGGCGGCAGGATGCCCAAGCCAGTTTACGGGACAACCCGAAAAATGAAGGTGGGAGGCTGGACAGAGACCCGCCCGGTCTCGTTAGGGCTGCTTCCTTCCGGATCTGACCCAGTTGGCGAGTGGAGCGTCCACCGCCAACCTCCCGCGCTCTATGTGGACCACCGTCCGCAGTTTCGCAAGTCTCGCCGCGGCTCGCAAAGCGATATCAATAACATTTCTCGACCTTGCCCAGCTGACGCCCGCAGCGCACAATGGCGGCAATCGCCGAATCGAGATGCGGAGACAGGCCCTCGTAATGCCCAAGGACACGCCAGCAGAGCTTTCCCTTGCCACAGGTTACGCGGTCAATCCGCTCGACCGGCTGTCCAACCGGCGCGAAGATGCCGATTTCCTCAACGGGTTGATGGATGCCGCTTCCAGCCGTTTTCTGGTCATTGGCCGCGACCGGCCGGTGCTGAAACGCCAGACCGACGGCTATGATGCGCTTTTCACCCGCGCAGAGGCCCAGGCAATCGGCGCAACACGCGAATGCGCCCTGCTCGGCACGGACAAGGGCATTGCCTATTTCGCCCAGCTTCTCGATGACGAGGCCGTGCTGATCCAGGATGTCGCCGATGAGGGCGGGCTGGTCGATACGCGGCAGTTTCTTGTCCCCGGACGCAACGACCTGTTCGTCCATGACCTGCGCGCCATGGCGATCGAAAACTCCATGCCTCCCGAAATCTATGGCCTGCTGGGTCAGGCCAAGAGCCTGCTCCACTGGCACAGGCGGCACCGTTTCTGCAGCAATTGCGGCGCAGCCGACCGACTTTGCGGCGGGAGGCTGGCGACGCGAGTGTCCGGCCTGCAAGGCACAGCATTTTCCACGAACCGATCCGGTCGTGATCATGCTGGCGGTACACAACGGAGACTGCCTGCTTGGCCGCCAGCCACGCTTCAACAAGGGCATGTATTCGGCACTGGCGGGCTTTCTGGAACCGGGCGAGACCATCGAAGACGCGGTGCGGCGCGAAATCATGGAGGAATCCGGCATCCGGATCGGCCGGGTTGCCTATCTTGCCTCACAGCCATGGCCGTTTCCCTCCTCGCTGATGATCGGTTGCATCGGCGAGGCGCTGAACCGCGATATCGTCGTCGACAAGACGGAACTGGAAGACTGCCGCTGGTTCTCCCACTCCGATGTGATCCAGATGTTCGAGCGCAATCATCCCGACGGCTTCATGGCACCGCATCGCCTGGCCATTGCGCATCATATTCTGCGCGCCTGGCGCGACGGGGAAACTCATTCATTCAGTTGACAACTCGCATTCAGTTGACAACTCGCAATCAGTGGACCGGTCGCCCAACCGGCCGGCAGCAGCGCCCTGTAAGACAAATCATCACATTCGTATGAATCGCCTTGACCGGTGGGATTGGCCGCGCCTATAGATTTTAGGAAGTTTCGATGGCTTTCTCTTACACAGGAACCGGTATCCGCGATGTCGCTTGCCACCATACCCAGGGAATCGACTGAGCTTAGCCTCCGTAGCCGGGTGACCGTGCTCGGGGTGGCGCTCGTGGCGGCAAATGCGCTTGCCTGGGTCTGGGCACTGGCGGTTCTGCGCGATCATCCGCTGCTTCTTGGAACCGCCTTGCTGGCCTGGCTGCTGGGCCTGCGCCATGCCATTGATCCCGACCACATCGCCGCGATCGACAACGTCACACGCAAGCTTCTGGCGCAAGGCCAGCAACCAGTCAGCACCGGCCTGTGGTTCGCGCTTGGTCACTCCAGCGTTGTCCTGGCCGCGTGCATGATGATCGGCCTGCTCGCCAGCGGCGCGTCCGGGGCGCTGGCCGGTTTCAAACCTGTGGGTGCGGTCATCGGGACGCTGGTCTCCACGCTGTTCCTGCTCGTCATCGGCCTGCTCAATCTGCAGATCTTTCTGGCGGTCTGGCGCAAGGCGCAAGACGCGCGACGGGGTCTTGCCGTCAGCGATGAAGACTTCGATACACTGGCCAGCAAGCAAGGATTGCTGGCGCGATTGTTGCGCCCCCTGTTCGCGCTGATTTCCAAACCCTGGCACATGTATCCGCTGGGGCTTTTGTTCGGGCTGGGTTTCGACACGGCAACATCCATCGGCCTCTTCTCCATGGCGGCCGTGACAGCATCCGACGGTGTGAGCCTGTGGGTGGTGCTGGTCTTTCCTGTATTGTTCACCGCAGGCATGGCATTGGCCGATGCGGCTGATGGCGCGATGATGCTCGGCGCCTATCAATGGGCGCGCAGCAATCCCATGCGCAAAATATATTACAATCTCAGCGTTACCGGATTGTCGGTATTCATCGCGCTGGCGATTGGCATGGTGCAGGGGCTGGGCATTCTGGCAGAGCGTTTTCAATTCAGCGGGACGTTCTGGACCTTGCTCAACGAGTTGCGCGAGAAGTTCGATGTTCTTGGATTTGTCGTGGTTGGGATTTTTGCATTGTTGTGGGCGGGATCGGCGGTGTATTTTCGTCTCACCGCAGCGCGCGGCCTGAACGTCCAGGCCGGCGAATAATCCAACGCACTGCGTGCCCGCCACTGTGGCAACCAGAAAAGCATTTTGCTGATGTCCTTGCCGTCTTCCGTGAACACGCACATGTCGGCTGGACAATGGCTGACCTTGTGCATCATCGCGCTGTTCTGGGGCGGCGCTTTTTTCTTCGTCTCCGTAGCCATCAAAGACTTTCCGCCGATGACGCTGGGCGCGGTACGAATCCTGATCGGCGGCGCACTGATGCTTGCGATCTTGTATGCAACTGGCAAACGCCTGCCATGGACTGGACAAGCCTGGAAGTGGTTCACCATCGTCGCCATCGTCAATTCGGTTGCACCGCTTTATCTGCTGGCCTGGGCACAGAGCACCATTAGTGGCGGACTGACTGCAATCATCACCGCCTTGACCCCGTTGATGGTATTGTTCATTGCCCATCTCATGACGGACGATGAAAAACTGAAAAGCGGCCGGCTGCTTGGTACGGCCATCGGGTTCGGCGGCGTTGCATTGATGATTGGACTGGATGCAAACACACGCATCGATATTGCAATCGCCGCACAACTGGCCGCCGTACTGGCCAGTTTCTTTTTCGCGCTGGGCACTGTGCTGGCGCGACGCTTTCGTGCCATGGAAATCGAACCGCTGACGGCCTCAACGGGATTTATCCTGATGTCCGGCATTATCTTTCTGGTGCTGGCAATCATACTGGAAAGGCCATGGACCCTGCCTGCACCAGGTGCGCCCGCCATTGCAGCAGCCGTTGCAGCGGGCGTTCTGTCTACCGCACTGGGGCAGTTCATGTTCTTCCGGCTCCTGTCACAAACCGGCGCCAACAATATTTCCCTCGTCGCTGTGCTCACCCCTGTCAGCGCCATCCTGTTGGGCGCGCTGTTTCTGGGCGAAGTATTGCAGCTCAATCATATTGCGGGCATGGTGACAGTCGTATTGGGACTTGCGCTCGTGGATGGCAGACCGATAAGACGATTGAAGAATTTTCTCACGCGAGCCCGAACAACTTGAGCAGCTCTTCCGCGCAACGGCCCATGACACTTGCCGAATGGTCGATGTTGCTTTGCGTCGCTGCATTCTGGGGCGGATCATATTTCTTCACCGGCATCGCGGTCAAAGAACTGCCCGTACTGACCATCGTGATGGCGCGCTACGCGGTATCGGCACCGATCCTCATCGGCATTGATCCTCTGGCTGGGCCAGCGTCTGCCCTGGCATCGGGACATCATCCGCGCCGGTCTGATGCTGGCGATCTTCAACCAGCTCATACCGTTTTCGTTGATCGCCTGGGGGCAGAGCCATATTCCCAGTGCCGTTGCATCGATCCTGAATGCGGCCGGGCCAATCATCACAATGATCCTCGCGCATTTCCTCACAAGAGACGACCGCATGACGGCCCGGCGGTTTACCGGTGTGACGATCGGTTTTGCCGGCATGGTCATCATGATCGGCGTTTCAGCATTGCAGGCACTGAATGTGGATATCGCTGCGCAAATTGCCTGTGTGCTCGCAACAGTCAGTTACGCTTTCGCCAACATTCGCGCGCGGCGATTTACCGACGCGAACCTCAAGCCGACGGAACTCGTTGCGCGCCCAGGCAACAATCGCGGGCCTGTGTCTGCTGCCAATTCTGCTGGTGGTGGATCGTCCCTGGACGCTGGACTTGCCCAGCACCAAGACCTGGTTTGCATTGCTTGGCCTGGGCCTGCTGTCATCGACACTCGGCCATCTGATTTTCTTTCGCCTGCTGACAACCGCAGGCGCGACCAATATTTCGCTGGTTTCCTATTTCATGCCGGTTTCAGCAATCCTGCTCGGCGTATTCTTCCTTGGCGAAGTCCTCGAATCTGCGTCATGTGATCGGCATCATGACGATCGCCATTGGTCTTGCCATCATGGATGGCAGACTATTGAGGCTGTTGCGCGGCTTACACGAGGCACCTGACAAGCTGCCAGGAAAGTAGCAACGGGCCTTCAGCTGCGTTCACGGATCTCGAAAAACGCACGCACCAGTTGGCGCATGGCGATCGCAGCCTGGCGCGCCACGTCACTGGTTCTCGCCGTGACTTGGGACTGCATTCTTGAAACCGGCGGCAAAATTGGTGATCGCCGAGATCCCCGTTACGATGAGGCCAAGGCGACGGGCAAGAATTGTTTCCGGCACCGTCGACATGCCGATGAAATCCGCGCCAAGCAATTTCGCCATACGCACTTCAGCTGGAGTTTCGAACGAAGGGCCGGAGAACCACATGTAAACGCCGTCACGCACCTGAACGCCTGCAACGCCCGCCGCAAGCTTGAACCGTCGGTTGATACGTGAATCATATGCATCGACCAAAGAGACAAATCCGCCATCTCCGCCCACGCCGACCAGCGGATTTAATCCGTTGTAGTTGATGTGGTCCGTGATCAGGGCAAGGGAACCAGGCACGATGTCTGCGTTGACCGAACCCACGGTATTGGTCAAGATCACGTGCTGGGCACCCATGATCGCGACGGCTTCCAAAGGCACCGACATTGCCCGCGAGTCGCCCTTTTCATAATAGTGCGAACGCCCCATGAGAAAGGCTATTGTCTTCTGCTCGACTTTACAGATTACCAAGCTCGCTTCATGTCCCGATACCGTGATGTCTGGAAATCCGGGCAGTTCGGAATAGGGTATCGTGGCAATCTTCTCGAGACCTTCAATGGCGCTTCCCAGTCCAGAGCCCAGGACGACGGCCGCGTCGATCGTTCCGCCCGCACCATGTTTGTTCAAGACTTCAAATAGGGCATCTGGATCGAGTTCGGACATTGGTGCTCCAGCAGAAAATTTACAGGCTATCCACGCAACTAAACTGGATCCTGAAACTGTCCAGACGAATCCGATACCAATTTACAAGCAATACTTGAAGGCTTCCATCAGGCACGATGTGCAAGGCAGATAGCCAATACACATGATTGACTGGCAAGGTTATCGGTAGTTATCCCTTCGGCCGCTTACGCGATCATTGCAGGCTGGACTAACCCAGAATCAGCGAATGCACAACACTCAATGTGCCGCGCATTCGCCACGCTCTCAAATGATCGAACGACTACTTCTTGCCGTATCCGACGACCTCGACCGCCTTTTTCCATTTGGCGACCTCTGATTTGAGCATCTGGCTCGTTGCCGGAAGGTCTGCAACATTCGCCACGAAGCCCATTTGCGGCAACCGGGCTTGAATAGCCTTGCTTTGCAGGGCTTTGTTGATTTCGCGATTCAGCAGAGTTCTGGACTTCCGGTGGCGTGGAAGACGCTGCAAAAAAGCCGACCCATGACGTAAAGGCATATTGACCGATGCCAATTTCCGCGCCCGTCGGTACATCGGGCAAAGCTGGCGAGCGTTGCGGTGCGCCAACGGCAAGACCACGCAGCGTTCCAGCCTTTACATGTCCCCTGGCCGCCGGCATCGAAATGCTGAGGAGATCGATATGACCTCCGGTCACGGCCGTAAGGGCAGGCGCACCACCAGCGTGCGGGACATGCGCTGTTTTGATGTTGAGCGACCGGAACAGATATTCGGCCGCTATGTGCGAGGCCGTTCCTGCTCCCGCAGTGGCATAGGCAATACCATCCTTGGCTTTTGCAATAGCCGCGATGTCCTTGATCGACTTGATCGGGCTCTTGGCACTGACCGCGAGCAGTTCGGGCGTAATGGCAGAAATGGACAGGGCGATCAGATTACCTCCGAGCGAAATGCCTTTGGCAGTCCCGGCTGCTTCATTGATCGGCATGGCCGTCGTGCTCACGAGCAGTGTGTATCCGTCGGCAGGCGCGTTCATCACGGCACGCGTAGCGATCATGCTGCTGGCGCCGCCGCGGTTCTCGACCACAATTGTCTGTTTCAGGCTCTCCGACATCGCCTGTCCGATCAACCGGCCGATGGAATCTGCAATGCCTCCTGGCGCAAACCCAACGACAAGTTTTATGGTGCGATCGGGATAGGCTGCCTTTTGGGCCGAGGCCGGCCCTGCGCTTGCGACAGTGCCCAGAATGCCGGCGCCAACAATTGCGGCAAGCAGCTTTACGGTTGGTTTCCTTGAGTTTTCCATGTGCCCCTCTGTGATTATTCGTGTGTCTGCAGAACATTATGGCACATGTTCACTCTCTGGCAATTGAATAAGGCGCCCGTCTTCCCCACAAGTTTCGAGGACTTGCCGGACCCGGATTTACGCTCGGGCGGGTGCAGTATACTATGGGTGTTCGCATCAGGACGGAGGTTCAGCCATGTCGTTCAGTTCGATTCGTACAGGCGCCAGGTTACCAGCGAAAGCATTCACTCGCCGTCCTGTGCGAAGTTTGCTGGCTTCACTTGCCATGCTTTCGGGCCTCGCATGCGTTGCGCCTTCGGCACAATCAAAAGATGGCCCGGTAAGGGTCGATGTCGAACTCATTCTGGCTGTCGATATTTCCTTCTCCATGGATCCGGAAGAACAGAGGCTGCAACGGGACGGCTATGTCCAGGCGCTGCGTTCTCCGGATTTTCAAAAGGCGCTGAAATCCGGCGTGCATGGCAAGATTGCCATCACATATTTCCAATGGGCATCCAATTACGACAATGATGTCGTGTTGCCGTGGACAATCATCGACAGTCCCGCCAGCGCCAATGCGGTGGCTGACAAACTTGCCGAAGCAGCTTACCGCCGCGCACGCCGGACGTCGATTTCCGGCGCGATCGACAAGGCGATTACGATGTTCGAGAAAAACGGTTTCAGCGGCGTCCGGCGCGTGGTCGATATTTCCGGAGACGGAACAAACAACGACGGCAGACCCGTTAACGAGGCGCGCGACGAAGCGCTCAGGCAAGGTATTACGATCAACGGCCTGCCATTGATGATCCGTCCTTCGAACTGGGGCTTCAGCGACATATCAAATCTCGACGAATATTATGAGGATTGCGTGATTGGCGGCGTGGGCGCATTCGTCATTCCCATTCGCGACCGGAAGGAATTCGTGCGCGCCACGCGTACAAAGCTTGTGATGGAAATTGCTGACTTGCTGCCATCGATCCAGGATCAATTCAGGCCCGCAGATATGCCCATATTGCGCACCCAGGCAAATCGCAAGAAGCCACGTGTCTCGTGCACGATCGGTGAAATGATGTGGCGCGAACGCTGGGGTAACTGACGCAGTGACGATGGGTGCAGGCAAGAGAAATTCCGGAACGCGGCTGTCCGGACACAGAAGATTTTTCACCGTAGTTTGTGTAGCTATTGCAGCGGTCACGAATTTTGGCGCGCAAGCTCAGCGGTCACGCACCGGTAGCGGCGGCGATAACGGCCCTGCAATTTATGAATATTCCGCACGCGTCCATCCGGTCATGGCGCGCAACGGCATGGTCGTTGCACAGGAAGAACGCGCTGCCATCATCGGCCGGGATATCCTGCGCAAGGGCGGCAATGCCGTCGATGCCGCCATTGCCACAGGCTTTGCCCTTGCCGTTACCCTGCCGCGCGCGGGAAACATAGGCGGCGGCGGCTTCATGCTGGTGCATCTTGCCGGACCGAAGAAAACCATCGCAATCGACTATCGGGAAATGGCGCCGGCTGCGGCCAGCAGCAAGATGTTTCTCGATGAAAAAGGGGAGTTTGCGCGCAGCAAATCCCAAGCCAGCGGACTGGCTGTGGGCGTGCCCGGAACTGTCGCGGGTTTCACTTTGGCGCATGCAAAATACGGTTCGGGAAAGTTCACACTTGCGCAATTGATCGCCCCTGCAATCGCCTTGGCGCAGGACGGCATCACGGTCGATCAGGATCTCGCCGATTCCCTGCCCTGGGCTGTCCGGCGCTTTTCCAGATACGCTTCCAGCAAGGCAATTTTCATGCGGCCTGATGGCGGGCCATTGAAAGAAGGCGAGCGGCTTGTCCAGAAAGACCTTGCCCGTTCGCTGCAACGTATCGCATCGGCCGGCGCAAAAGGGTTTTACAGTGGCGAGACCGCTGCCCGCCTCGTTGCCGCCGTCAACAGCGCCGGCGGCAGCATGACGCTGGATGATCTTTCAAGCTACATCGCCGTGGAACGCGCGCCTGTTCACGGGCGCTACCGCGGGCGAGACATTGTCTCCATGCCGCCTCCCTCTTCGGGTGGCATTCACGTCATCCAGATGTTGAACATTCTCGAGCATTATCCAATCGGACAATGGGGCCAAAATTCTGCGGCCAGCATTCATGTCATGACCGAGGCGATGAAACGCGCCTATGCCGATCGCGCCACGTATCTTGGTGATCCCGATTTCATCAAGGTGCCGATCAAGGGCCTCATCTCCCGCAAATATGCAGACACCCTGCGCGCATCCATCTCGCTGGACAAGGCAATGCCGGCAAGCGCGATAAAAGCGTCCAATCCCCTGCCCTATGAAAGCGACCAGACGACGCATTTTTCTGTGGTCGATTCCCAGGGCAACGCCGTCGCCAATACCTATACGCTGAATTTTTCCTACGGGCTGGGAATGGTGGCCGAAGGCACCGGAATATTGCTCAACAATGAACTTGACGACTTTGCCGCAAAACAGAACGCACCCAATGCCTATGGTCTTCTGGGCGGGCAGGCCAATGCGCCTGCGCCACGCAAACGGCCATTGTCTTCGATGACGCCCACGATGGTTTTCAAGGATGGCTCGCTGGAGCTGGTGACAGGGTCGCCCGGCGGATCACGCATCATCACCACCGTTTTGCAAATCATCATGAATGTCATCGATCATGGCATGAACGCAGCCGAGGCGAGCATTGCACCGCGCATTCATCACCAGTGGTTTCCCGATGTGCTGAATGCGGAACGCGGAATATCCCGGGACACGATCGACCTCTTGGCCAAGAAGGGACACAGCCTGCGTGTGCGTGGCTCTATGGGCTCGACACAAACGATCCATCGCGTGAATGGAATGCTGTTTGGCGCCAGCGACACGCGACAGCGCGGTGGTGCAGCTGTCGGCTACTGACATGTCCGGTTCAAAGAAATGGTGTGCCGTCAGCAGGCGGGGCCAGCCCCAGATATTTGGCCAGTGAAGCGCCGACATCGGCAAAAGTTTCGCGCCGGCCGATAGACGATGACGCAAACGAGTGTGCATAGGCAAGAACCGGCACATGTTCGCGCGTGTGATCGGTTCCGCGCCAGCTCGGATCATTGCCGTGATCGGCGGAGAAAATCATGAGATCGTCTGGCCGCAGCCGCTGCTAACAATTCTGCCATGCGGGCATCAAAGCGCTCCAGCCCTGCGGCATAGCCCGCAATGTTGCGGCGATGGCCGAAGTCGGTATCCAGATCAACGAAGTTCGCAAACAGGAACCCGCCATCGGCAAGCGTATCCAGCCCGGAAAGCATTTTGTCGAAGAGGTCCATATCGTCGACGCCCTTCACTTCCATCCCGGTATTGCGATGGGCGAAGATGTCCCCCACTTTGCCGATCGTGACGATCGCCCGGCCCGCTTCTGCAGCGAGATCCAGGATGTTTCCTGCTGGCGGCTGCAGTGAATAATCCTTGCGGCGCGGCGTGCGTCTGAAGTCGGCGCGCGTCCTGCCAAGGAACGGGCGTGCGATGACACGGCCTATGTGCAGGGGATTGACCAGTGCGCGCACGGTTTCACAAAGCTCATAGAGCCTTGTCAGCCCGAATGTTTCTTCATGGGCAGCAATCTGCAAAACCGAATCCGTCGAATGTGTAGAGTATTGGCTTGCCTGTGGCGCAATGCTCCTCGCCCAAGATCATCGATGATCGCGATTCCGGACGCGTGCGTGTCGCCAAGAATACCCGGCAAATTTCCCTTCGCTATAATGTCGGCAACAAGCTGCGGCGGAAATGCGGGATCGCCAGCGGCAAAATATCCGAATGCGAACGGCACGATAGTGCCCGCAAGTTCCCAATGGCCCGAGGGCGTATCCTTGCCTGCGGACCGCTCGACGGCGTAACCCCACAGACCGCCGGAACAGGTAGTAGCGACCCCGGCAAGATCATGCCCAGTCGATGCCAGAGCGGCCTGACCAAGACCAAGACCTGACAGTACCGGCATTTTGAGCGGACCCGAACGCAAGCCCGGAACATCCGCAAGGCCCGCGGCGCAACTCGATGCAATATGCCCTAATGTATCGGCGCCGGCATCGCCATAATTGGCAGCGTCCGCCGCGCCGCCGCAGCCAAGCGAGTCAAGGACGATGAGAAGCGCGCGCGGCATTATTGACTGACCACGCCGCTTGAATCGGCCTGCATGTCGAATGCTGCTGCGAACAGCGCGCGCGTATAGGGCGTCTGCGGAGCCGCGAAAAATCTGTTTCGCCGGGCCTGCTTCCACAACCTTGCCGTGGCGCATGACAATCAGATCGGAAGCCAGCGCGCGCACTACCTTCAGATCGTGGCTGATAAACATATAGGCCAGCTTGCGCTTTTTCTGCAGGTCACGCAGCAGATCGACGATCTGCGCCTGCACGGACATGTCCAGTGCCGACGTCGGTTCATCAAGCACGACAAAGCGCGGTTCCAGAACCATGGCGCGGGCAATGGCAATGCGTTGGCGCTGGCCGCCGGAAAACTCGTGCGGATACCGGTCCATGGAAGCCGGATCCAGCCCGGTATCGGCCAGGGCTCGCGCAACAATTTCGCGGCTTTCGTCAAAACCCATCTCCGGATTTTGAATGTTCAACCCCTCGGCAACAATATCTCCCACGGACATGCGCGGGCTGAGCGAGCCATAAGGATCCTGGAACACAACCTGCATCTCGCGGCGCAAGGGACGCATCTGCGAGCGATTGAAGGTTTCGATATTCTTTCCGAGGTAAACGATCGGACCTTCCGAGCGGATGAGGCGCAGCAGCGCCATGCCCAGCGTTGTCTTGCCGGAACCCGATTCACCGACGACGCCGAGGGTCTGTCCTTCGCGAATGCAGACATCTATGCCATCGACGGCCTTCACATATCCGGCTGTGCGGCGGAGAAAACCTTTCTTGATCGGGAACCAGACCTTGATGTTTTCACCCGTCATGATGGCAGGTGCGGAGGTGTCCGATTGCGGCGGCTCGCCTTTGGGTTCTGCCGCCAGCAGCATCTTGGTATAAGCGTGCTGCGGATTGGAGAATATGTCCCGCACGGGTCCGGCTTCCACGATCTTGCCGTGCTGCATGACGCAGACATCATCGGCAATCTTGCGGACAATTCCCAGATCATGGGTGATGAACAGCATCGCCATGCCAAGGCGTGCCTGCAAGTCCTTCAGCAATGCCAGGATCTGCGCCTGCACCGTAACGTCAAGCGCGGTTGTCGGCTCGTCGGCGATAAACAGGTCCGGCCTGTTGGCAAGCGCCATGGCGATCATCACGCGTTGTCGCTGACCACCCGATAATTGATGCGGATAAGAACCGATCCGTTCGGCCGGATCTGGAATGCCAACTTCTTCCAGCAGTTCGATGATGCGTGCGCGTATGACCTCGCCGCCACGCATGCCATGCAAGGATAAAATTTCGCCGATCTGACGTTCAATCGTGTGCAGCGGATTGAGCGAAGTCATCGGCTCCTGAAAGACCATCGTGATTTCGTTGCCGCGCACCTTGCGCAAGGCGTCTTCGTTGGCACGCAGCATGTCCTGTCCCTTGAACAGGATTTCCGCCGTTGGGAAAGACGCCGACGTCGCGCCAAGCAGTCGCACAATCGACAGCGCCGTGACTGATTTGCCGGAACCGGATTCCCCGACCAGTGCAATTGTACGTCCGGCCTGCACGGAAAGGGATACGCCTGATACGGCAAGATTCTTCACGCCCGCCATGATGGAAGGCGACGGACAGATTTTTTATCTCAAGGAGCGGCGCATCGGTCATGACTGGCTCCTCATGAAAATGTCTTGCGGGGATCGAAGGCGTCGCGCACGGCTTCACCAACAAAAATCAGCAGCGACAGCATCAGCGCGATCACGAAAAATCCTGAAAGGCCAAGCCATGGCGCCTGCAAATGGGTCTTTCCCTGCAACAGCAATTCGCCCAAAGATGGCGAGCCCGGCGGCAGGCCGAAGCCGAGGAAGTCGAGCGACGTCAGTGTCGTTATGGAGGCATTGACGATGAACGGCAGGAACGTCAGCGTCGCTACCATCGCATTCGGCAAGAGATGGCGGAACATGATCTTGCCGTTCGACAGGCCCAGCGCGCGCGCAGCATTCACGTATTCGAAATTGCGTGCGCGCAGAAATTCCGCGCGCACCACCTGCACCAGCGAGACCCAGGAGAACAAAAGCAATATGAATAACAGCACGAAGAAACTGGGCGTGATGATCGATGAGACGATGATCAGCAGATAAAGATGCGGCAGCGACGACCATATTTCGATGAAGCGCTGAAAGACAAGATCGATCCAGCCACCAAAATAGCCCTGAATGGCGCCTGCAAAAATACCGATGATCGAGGAAACGCCAGCCAGGATCAGGCCAAACAAGACCGAAATGCGAAACCCATAGATCAGGCGCGCGAGCACATCGCGGCCCTGATCGTCCGTCCCCAGCCAGTTCCATTCGAGATCAGAACAGGTGCCGTTTTCCTTCTTCAGGCTCTTCAACGCTGCGGCCTTGCATTGGGCGCTGGCTGAGCGCCCAGGTGGGCGGCGATGGCGCGGGGGTCGGCAAGGCAAGATTATGCGTGCGGTAGGAAAAGCGGACCGGTGGCCAGAGCATCCAGCCATTGGCCGTGATCTCCTTTGCTATGACCGGATCGCGGTAATCGGTGACGGCCAGAAAGCCGCCGAACTTTTCTTCCGGATAATCCTTCAGCACGGGAACAGATCAGTTCGCCCTTGTAGGAGGCGATGATCGGGCGGTCATTGGCGATGAATTCGGCAAAAAGCGACAGCACGAACAGGACGAGAAATATCCAGAACGACCAGTAGCCGCGCCGGTTGGCCTTGAAATTCGCGAGGCGGCGCTGATTGATCGGTGACGACCGAAGCCATCCCCTGGATGGCAATGGTGGAGCAAGGTTGATGCTGGAATCGAACGGCACTGCGTCGACTGGTGCGGCGGTCTGGCTCACTCAGACCTCCCGCGATTCAAAGTCGATACGCGGATCAATCCACATATAGGTGATGTCGGAGATGAGGTTGGCCACAAGGCCTACCAGTGCAAAGATAAACAGGCTTGCAAATACAACCGGATAGTCCCGGTTGACGATGGATTCAAAAGACAACAGGCCCAGACCATCGAGGGAGAAGATCGTTTCGATCAGCAAGGAGCCGGTAAAAAACGCATGAATGAATGATGCGGGAAATCCTGCGATGACAATCAGCATGGCGTTGCGAAACACGTGACCGTACAAAACCTGCCGTTCGGTCAGGCCTTTCATCCGCGCGGTCTGCACATATTGTTTGCGGATCTCGTCGAGGAACGAATTCTTGGTGAGAAATGTGGTGGTGGCAAAGGCGCCGATGGCCATCGCAGTGATTGGCAGGATGATGTGCCAGAGATAGTCGCCTATCTTGCCCAGTGTTGAATAGGTCTCCCAGTCCTCGGATGTCAGTCCTCGCAAGGGAAATATCTGCCAGAACGAGCCGCCTGCGAAGAGCACCACGAGCAGGATCGCAAACAGAAAGCCGGGGATGGCATAGCCAACAATAACAACTGCCGATGTCCAGATATCGAATGTCGATCCGTCGGAAACAGCCTTGCGTATGCCTAGCGGGATCGAAATCATGTAGGACAGAAATGTCATCCAGAGCCCGAGCGTCACGGAGACGGGAAGTTTTTCCTTGATGAGGTCGACGACGTCGCGGCCACGGAAAAAACTGCGTCCAAAATCGAAGCTGACATAGTCCTTCATCATCTTGAAGAACCGCTCATGGGCCGGCTTGTCGAAACCGAACTGCTTTTCCAGTTCCTTGATGAGCTGCTGATCAAGACCCTGCCGGCCGCGATAACGCGATTCCAGCGATTGCGCCTGTTGCGCGGCTCCAAGATCGCCACCCCCGCCTGTGAAGCGTCCGGTTGCGCCCTGATCTATGCCCTGCAATTGCGCCATGATGCGTTCCACCGGTCCGCCAGGGGCAAACTGCACGATGACAAATGAGATCAGCATGATGCCGATGAGCGTCGGGATCATCAGGGCAAGGCGTCGCGCGATATAGGCCAGCATTGGCGTCTATCCCGCCTTCTTTTCGGCCAGCCCGATCTTGTTGGCCTTGGCCTCGTCCCACCACCAGGTGCCGGGCGCTCCGTTTCCAAGCTTTGGTTGCTGCGCGGGGCGTCCGAATGCATCCCAATAGGCGACCAGGCTGTTATTCTTGTACCAATGCGGAATCCAGTAACGGCCGGCGCGCAGCAGGCGATCAAGTACAAGTGCAGCTGTCGTCAGTTCCTCGCGCGTGCCGGCCTTGGCAATTCGGTCGACCATTTCATCGATTGCCGGATCGGCGATGCCCGCCATGTTGCGCGAGCCGCTTGTTTTCGCAGCAGCCGAAGAATATGCGACGCGTAATTCATCGCCCGGTGTATTGGAACCGCCGCGTGCCTGCACCATCATGTCGAAATCGAATTGATCTGTGCGCCGTTTGTATTGTGCTGCGTCAACAATCCGGATGCTCGATTTTATCCCGAGCTTGCTGAGGTTTGCCTGAAAAGGCTCGACATGCGGCTTGAAGATCGGGCTGGAATCCAGAAATTCGATTTCGAGCGGTGTTCCGTCCGGCAACAACATCTGTCGTCCCTGACGTTTACATCCTGCAGCCATCAACAGGCTATTGGCCTTGCGCAACAGATTGCGATCAGAACCGGACCCATCGGATTTGGGCGGAAGCCAGGGTTCGCCGAACACTTCCTCCGGCACCTTGCCGCGCCATTTTTCCAGAAGTTTCAACTCCTCCGGGCCCGGCTTCCCGGCTGCCTTCATCGGGGTATTTTCGAAAAACGATTCCGTTCGCTTGTACGTGGAATACATGATGTTGCGATTGGTCCATTCGAAATCGAACGCCAATGCAATTGCCTCACGGATGCGCGGGTCCTGGAATTGCTTGCGGCGCAGATTGAAATACCAGCCTTGCGTTGGCACTGCAGCGCCGTTGACCAGCTCCTCACGTTTGACCTTTTTTTCGGTGATTGCAGGAAAGGTATATCCAGTATGCCAGATGCGAGATGTAAATTCCTCGCGGAAATTCAGCGCGCCTGATTTGAACGCTTCAAATGCAATCTGGCGCTCCCTGAAATATTCATAGCGGACAAACTGGAAATTGTTCTGGCCGACATTCACCGGCAGGTCTTTCGCCCAATAGTCGCCAACGCGTTCAAATTCGATATAGCGGCCGATTTCAAATTGTTTGAGTTTGTAGGCACCCGAGCCAAGCGGGGCTTCCCGGGTTGGCGCTTCAAAATCTCGGGTCGACCAATAGGATCTGGAAAATATCGGCAGACCGCCAATTGTCAGGTGCGCGTCTCTGCTGCGGTCAGCGGCGAATTTCACAATGAGTTCGGACTCACTTGCAGCCATTGCCGAAACAAAATCCTTGAGCAGGATCTTGTAAAGCGGGTGGCCCTTTTCCTTCAGCAGATTGAACGAAAAGGCCGCATCCTGAGCTGTCAATTTCGAGCCGTCGTGAAATCTTGCTTCCGGGCGCATGAAGAAGCGATAGGTCAGCCTGTCAGCGCTGATGCTGACCTTATGGGCCACCAGGCCGTACATGGAACCGGGTTCATCCCCGTTGGCAGACATTAGCGTATCGAAGGTAGCAGACATGCCATCGGCGCCATCGCCGCGAAAATTGTAGACATTGAGCGTGTCGAAGGTTTCGAAATTTCCATTCGGGCCGCCCGGCCCACCCTGAACGGATAACCTGCCGCCGATGGGCGCATTCGGATTTACATAGGCGAAATGTTTGAAATCGGCTGCAAGCGCCAGCTCACCGAATGTCGACAGGCCATGTATCTCAACGTCGGCTGACTGCGCGAAAGCCTTGAAGGATGGCGCTAGTCCGGAAGCGATGGTGCTTGCGATGATCTGGCGGCGGGTGAACTTCATCGGCAAGACTCCGGGCTGTCGAAAACGCAACCAGTGTGATTCGTGTCGATTATGTCGATTTTTAGCGTCTGTTACAGCCCGCAACGTAAATCAGCACAAATTCATCGTGCGTTACCGCGCGAACAACAAAAAAGGCGGGAAACCCCGCCTTTCGTATACGCCGTTTGAAACTGCGCTTGCCGTATGGCTCAGTGCGGCTTGGGGGCTGGTGCTGCCTGAGCAGGCTCGGCCTTCGGTGCTGGCGCAGCGTCGGCTGCGGGCAATGCAACCGGGCTGTCAGAGAGCGTGCGCAAATAGACCAGTACGTCTGCAAGCCGCTCGGGGTTCTTCAAGCCGGCATATGTCATCTTGGTGTTGGAAGCATAGCCACGTGGATTGCCGATAAAGGCTGCGAGATGCTCGAATGACCAGGTCTTGTCCTTCTCCGCAGCAGCCTTCATGGTGGTCGAATAAGCAAAGCCCGGTGCGCTGGCCATGTTGCGGCCAACCACGCCGTACAGGTTCGGGCCCTGCTTGGTAGCCCCACCCTTGTCGAAGGTATGGCACGATGAACACGCGGACTTTGCCTGGCCTTCGCCCTTTTTGGCATCTGCCTTGGCAAGAAGCTGGGCAATCGGGACCGCCTTTTCAGCCGGAGCCCCCGGTGCAGCGCCACCTTCGGCGGCCTCCGGCAGGGCATATGCCGACTTTTCAGGCTTGTGAACACTGAAGATCGAGTTCGACACCATGCCCAGGCCCATCAGAAACAGAAGGGTTGCCAGAATGGCACCAGAAATTTTGTTGAACTCGAAGGAATCGATCATGCTCCGCCCCATATAGCAGTGCGCCGGCAAATCACGCGATCGCCGATCCAAACATGCGCGTTGATTAGCCGCTTTAACCGGGTTCTGGCAACACGTATAAGCATCCCGGCCTTGCTACCTTTTGCCGCCAGCGG
Organism: uncultured Alphaproteobacteria bacterium; assembly: GCA_963700795.1. GTDB lineage: Bacteria > Pseudomonadota > Alphaproteobacteria > Rhizobiales > Beijerinckiaceae > Terripilifer. The sequence continues at coordinate 83,877 of CAVOYX010000008.1, forward strand.
GGCTTTCCACAGGTGACGCACCCAATGCCCAGACCCATTGTCCTCGTTCCAGCCCGCATGGCCTCTACCCGGCTTCCCGGCAAGCCTCTGGCGGATATTCACGGCCTGCCAATGATCGTCCAGGTTTGGAAACGGGCCATGGAGGCAGATGTCGGCCCTGTCGTGGTTGCTGCGGACTGCGCGGAGATCGCCGATGCGGTGCTGGCTTGCGGCGGGCAGGCGGTTTTGACCCGCCCCGATCACCCGTCAGGCTCGGACCGTATTTACGAAGCCATCGGCCTGGCCGATCCGGACGGAAAATACGACGTGGTGGTCAATGTGCAGGGAGATTTGCCCACGATTTCAGCGGAAGTTGTCCGGGCCGCCCTGGCGCCGCTTGCCCATGCTGGCACCGACATTGCCACTCTGGCTGCGGAAATTCTCCGCCCGGAGGAACGCACCAATCCCAACGTGGTCAAGCTTGTGGGCACTCAGATCGCAGCAGGCCGGCAGCGCGCCCTGTATTTCACGCGAGCCACTGCTCCACACGGAGACGGCCCGCTGTGGCACCATATAGGTTTATACGCCTATCGTCGGGCCGCGCTGGAGCGTTTCGTTCGCCTGCCCCCTTCGCCGCTGGAACTGCGTGAAAAGCTCGAGCAATTACGGGCACTGGAAGCGGGAATGCGGATCGACGCTGAAATCGTCGACACTGTGCCACTTGGAGTGGATACGCCGGAGGACCTGGAAAGGGCGCGCCAATTGCTCGCCGGGCGTTGAACCGGCCCACCTAGTCGAAAGCGATGGTCTGGTCGGAGAAATCCACCCGGAGGTTTACCGAACCTTCCATCAGCGTCCATTCGCGGATCTCGAAACTGCGCGCACCGGCGATAACGAACGGGTCTTTTTCAGCGATGGAACGGGCTTCGGCGGCCGAGCCCGCGCGCAATATCGTCAGGCCGTCGCCGGGGCTTGCGCCCTCACCGCCCAGCGGCCCGGAGCCGAAAACCTTGCCGTCCTTTTCCAGGGCGATGAGGAATTTCAAATGCGCGGGCAGGAGCTGCCTGATGAGGTCCGGCCTGTCGTGGGCTTTCCAGAGGACCACAAAGTATTTTTTCGACAGCATCCTGGCGGTGAGCGATTTCACCAGAGCGTCAAAATCTTCGGACATGTCCGCCTACTCCCAGATTCAAGACTTGATCGTACGGTGTGAATGTTTGGCGCACGGGTCGTCAATGCTATCTGCGCGTGCAATTTACAGCAATCCGGGCTAGAGGCTCCTGATGGCAGCACGACGCTGCGCCCATGCAAACTGAATCAGACCGGACCATCATGACTGTCCCCAAAATCATAGCCTATCAAGGCGAACCGGGAGCCAATTCCCATATCGCCTGCCGCGAAACCTATCCTGATTGGGAACCAATGCCATGTGCGACCTTCGAGGACGCTTTCGGGGCGGTAACTTCCGGCAGCGCCGGGCTAGCGATGATCCCGATCGAAAATTCGATTGCCGGACGTGTTGCTGACATTCATCATTTCCTGCCGGGATCAGGCTTGCACATTATCGGCGAATATTTTCTGCCGATCCGCTTTCAGCTGCTCGGCCTGCAGGATGCATCGCTAGATACTATCAAGCAGGTCTATTCCCATGTGCACGCGCTGGGCCAGTGCCGCAAGATCATCCGCAAACTTGGATTAACGCCTATCGTCACGGGCGACACAGCAGGTTCGGCACGCGAAGTCGCCGAATGGAACGATCCGGCACGCGCATCTCTTGCGACGGCCTTGGCAGGAGAAATTTACGGCCTGAAAACACTGGCTGAAGAAGCCGAAGACGAAAAACATAATACGACGCGATTCATCATCCTGTCGAAGGAACCCGATTGGGCTGTCGCAAACAACGGCCCCACCATGACGACGTTCGTGTTCCGCGTGCGCAGCGTGCCTGCCGCGCTCTACAAGGCGCTCGGCGGATTTGCCACCAATGGCATCAACATGACCAAGCTCGAAAGCTACATGGTGGACGGTTCTTTCTCGGCAGCCATGTTTCTTGCCGATGTCGAAGGCCATCCGGATGATCGCGGATTGAAGCTGGCATTCGAAGAATTGAACTTCTTCTCCCATGAAGTGAACATTCTGGGCGTCTATTCTGCCCATCCCTTCCGCCGGGAACAGATTGCCGCCGGCTGAAGAACAACAAAACCGGGTTTGACATCATGGCGGAAGCACAATCCATCGCGATCTATTATTTGCCTGATGGATATGAGACCGACGGGCGTCCCCTGATGGGCCGGCGGGCTGCAGGAAAAAGTTTTCTCAAGGCCTGGTTCCGCCGGCGGCAAGCAACGGATTTGTATTGCCATACCGATCAGCAAAACAATTTTCAGGCGTTTACCAATTTCGCCAGCGCGGAGGGAGCTACAGGCAAGGCACACTGGTTGCCGTTCGAACGGCCCGAACTGCTGCAATCGGTGGGCAGTCTTTATTTCCCAGGGCCCGATATCGCCCGCAATGCCTGGCGGCGCTATCGCAGAAGCCCTTCCGGCTGGAGCATAATCGGCGTCACGCACACCATATGCACCGAAGCCGTCATGGATGGCATAGCCGAATGGCTGACATCGCCGGTCGAGGATTGGGATGCGGTGATCTGTACGTCGACAGCCGTGCGCACCTCAATTGAGTATCTGTTGGCCTCCCAGCGCGATCATCTGCACAGGCGCAACAATGCCGTCCGCTTTCCCCAGCCGCAATTGCCAGTGATCCCTTTGGGAATTGATACGCAGGCATTTGCAGGGGATGCGGGTGTGCGGAGTTCAACGCGCGAAAGACTTGGAATCGGTCCGGACGATATTGCGCTCCTGTTCGTTGGCCGCCTGTCAATTTATGGCAAGGCGCACCCATTGCCCATGTATATTGCAGCTCAACGTGCCGCGGAGAAAAGCGGCAAGAAACTGCATCTCATCCTTGCCGGGTGGTTCGCAACCGATGGCATTGAAAAAATGTTTCGCATTGAGGCTGCAGCCACATGCCCGGATGTACAACTGCATGTGCTGGATGGGCGGATCGAAAGCGAGCTCAAGAGCGCATGGAACGCCGGCGATATATTCCTGTCTCTGGTCGACAACATTCAGGAGACTTTTGGGCTGACGCCTGTCGAGGCAATGGCGGCAGGCAAGCCCGTTGTCGTTTCCGACTGGGACGGCTACCGCGACACGGTGCGTCATGGCATCGACGGGTTTCGCGTTCCTACCCTTTCGCCCCCTTCCTTTATGGGAGAGGTTCTGATTGATCGTTATGCAGCGCAAATCGACAATTACGACATGTATCTTGCACGCAACAGCAATGTCGTTGCAGTCGACATCGAGGCAGTGACCAACGCCCTTGTAACATTGATAGAAGACGCAGAACTCCGCGTGCGCATGGGAAACGCCGGACAAAAGCACGCGTGCGAAGCATACGACTGGCAGCCAATCCTTGCGCGGTATGAAGAACTGGCAAGTGACTTGGCAGAGCGGCGCAAGCATGCTGGCGCGGAGGATCCGAAAATCCGCCGTGTCTGGCCCGCCCGGCTTTCGCCCTATGAACTTTTTGCCAATTACGGCACACGCATACCGCAACAAGATGATGTCGTTGCCCTTGCTACAACCGACATTCCGGCCAGCCTTGCGCTTTTGGCACGCAGCCTGAACACTGCACTGGAGCATCCCCCTACAATCATGGCGATTGCAGAAGCAATGATCGAACAAGTCCGCAGCGAGGTGAGAACCGCACAATTTGTTATAGAAACCGGAGACGCCAAGGAAGCCGGGTTTCGACTTGCGGTTATGATGCGTCTGGCGAAGTTCGGGATTGTATCGATTGCACCGAAGTCAGGTCCAGCCGAACCCAGAGACGCAATCCTGCCTGCAAATTAGCTGGCCTGACCTGCGTTGAACCCAACGCGCAAATGGTGCTGGTGTTTCAGGCTCCGGACGGTCGCAATCGCAATCGCAGGTATCCTTCCTGCAATGTGTCGCTGCAGCCGCCAGTATCGGAAACACGCCTCCGTATTCATCATATCCGTTGCAGAAAGCCCAGAAGCGCATCTTCGACCTGCGCATCGCCTGATCCGATCGCCATCGCCGGCGTGATATGATTGTGGCCACGGAACTGGGTGATGTGCGGGCGCGGCGCGCCCTTGTTCACCAATTCTTCCAGCAGGCCATAAGCACTGCTTTCAAAGCGGACCGGATCAAACTCGGCGATGGTAAACAGCATGGGGAAATTGCAAGACGTGACATTGCCATTCAATTGACGCGTAGCGTAAGCGGTCTTGTCTTTTCCGTAATAGGCCACGTGATTGGGCGGTGGATTTTCTGCATCGATTCCATATACCCCGCTGGCAAGTATGGCGCCGGCAAATCCGCCGCCGGTCTCGGTGTGCAATTCCTTGCGAAAAACGTAACTTGCAACATGCGTTGCTCCTGCCGAATGGCCCATCAGCACAATGCGTTCAGGATCGCCACCATAACGACCGATATTGGCGCGTGCCCAGGCCAGTGCTGCGCCCACATCCCGCGCGCCCTCCGGCCATTGCACTGCGGGCGCAAGACGATAGGTAGCATTGACGCCTATGGCGCCATTGGCTGCGAAGAAATTTGCCACGTTTCCATAAAATGGCGAACCGGCTTGCGTCTTGTGACCGCCCACGAGACCGCCACCATGAAAGAAAATCACTACGGGCTTTTTGCCGGTGCGGTCTGGCGTTGCGTGAACATCCAGCAGATTGCGATCCACATCGGTGGAATATGAGATGTCGGTATCTATAGAAACGTTGGCATGTTTGTGTGCCGCGTGAATTGCCGCATAGGCGGGAGCGAATGCGGCGATGGTTTCTTCGGTAAAGACTTTTCCGCCAGCAGCGACACGTTTTGCAATTTCAGTGTGCACCGCTTGTGTTGCGCCGGTCATTCGATCTCTCCCTGCATGGATTTCGCCAGCATAGTGGAAAGGCGCGCCCGGTCAAAAGCAAAGCCCTCCGGTGGAGGGGCCGGAGGGCTTGTGCCTGCACTGCCGGCGGGATGGGGACCGCCGCAGGAATTTGGTTGCAGATCAGTTGCAGACCCGGATGGAGCGGTAGCCGCGGAATTCACCCCAGCTGTTGTAAACCGGGCGGCGCTCGCGCCAGCAATTGCCGACATCCGGTTCGGCGTAATATCCGCCGTGGGCATGGGCTGCGCTGCCTATGATGGCTGCGCCGACGAGGCCGGCAGCAATACCGCCAAACAATGCGCCCTTGCGGCCGAACTTGGCTTCGGCAGGCGCCGCTGTCAGGGCCAGGGAGGCACCAATGGTCAAAGCGGCGGCTGCTGCGGTTACGAACTTCTTCATGGTCTCTCTCCTCAGGGTGGCGGGCAATGCCTGCCGTGTTTCGATGTTGAGAGATTACCTTGCGTGTTCGCAGAACGATGTGCGCGGGCACACACGCCCGTTTGCGGATGCAAATTCAGCAGTGGCGGGCGGTGCTTACTGTCCCAGCGCCTTGATCACGCTGTCGACCACCGGCTTGGGCGTCTTGAAAAGGCGGCCGACCAGAGCCTCGACCTCGGTTCCGGATGCTGGCGAAATATCAATCCGCATCTTGCGGGCTTCAGCCAGAAGAGCCGGATCCGCCAACGCGGCCATAAAGGCCTTCTGCAATGCAGCGGCTCGCTCCTTCGGTACTTCGGCGGCAATCACATAGGGACGACCCAAGACACCCTGTGCATAAAACAATTCCAGCGCCTGGCGCGCCTGATCGGTCACGTCCAGTTTGCCCGTGACCGGAATATTGCGAGCATTCAGCGCCGGAATACCGCTCATATCCTCCTGGGCGAGAACCCTGAATTTCCCGGCGGTGAAGATGTCGGGATACTGAACTGACATGGTCGACCATGCCAGGCCGCAGGCTCCCTGTACTTCGCCCTGCTCGATCGCCAATGTTACGGCCCGGGAACCACGATAGCCGCGCACGACCTTGAACTTGGTGCCCAGAAAGCGATTGGCGATCATGGGATAATCAAGGTTTGATCCGCCACTGGTCGTTGCGCCAAGAATGATCTCGCGCTGAGTGGCATCGGCATAGGTCTTGACCGGCGAGTCTGCGCGCATAACGCAGGTGTAGACTTCGCGGCTTGCCGATCCCAGATGCTGAAACTTTGACGGATCGTGCTTGATCCTGCTGCCCTGACCAAGCAAGGGGGCAAGCAGGGCGCTCGCATAAATGGCGCCAATCTGGGTCCCGTCTTTTGGCAGGCGGGTTTGCAATGCAGCCGCAGCCGTATTGCTGCTGGCGCCGGGTAAATTGGATGCAACAAGATTTGGCTTGCCGGGAATATGCTTGCCGATATGGCGCGCGATCAATCTCGCATAGGTATCGTATCCACCACCGGTATTGGCACCGATGATCATGGTGATCGTGCGTCCGGCATAAAAGCCCGCAACATCCTGCGCGCGAGCTGCAGATGCAAAACAAATCCCCGCGCCGGCCGCTGTCAGAACGAGCAGTCCCATCACCTTGCGTGCCACCATCCGCTTGTCCCTCCGATTACGTTCTCATCCAGCCCATCATGGGAATATGCAGACATTTTGCAATCGAACACTTGGAAATAACGCCCATCAAAAAGCCCCCGCTCTGGAGAAGCGGGGGCCGTGGTTCAGACAAGCGGAATGAATTGATCCGCTCTGAAAAAATCAATTGCAAACCCGGATGGAACGATAACCGCGGAACTCACCCCAGCGATCATAAACGGGCCGGCGTTCGCGCCAGCATTCCTGATAACCGGGCTCTTCGTAAACAGGCTGCGCGTGCGAACGCCCGGCATGGCCCAGTATGGCAGCGCCCGCAAGTCCGGCGGCGATACCGCCCCATAAGGCGCGCTTGCGACCGAACTTGGCTTCCGCCGGGGACATTGTCACCGCAACGAAGGCACCCACGGCAAGAGCCGCTACTGCGGCAGTGGCGAGTTTTCTGGTCATGGAATTTCTCCCGATTGGCCCGTTGCCCGCTGCACTCAATGTCGGATGCGGTGTTTCGGGCGCAGTTGATTAACGCCGACCCAAATATAAGCCTATATTAGGCTCAAAAACCAATATAATTCAATTGCGCCTGAATTGAAATATAAAACACTCTGGTGCCTGAAAAGGCGATGACTAGAGCCTGCGCACGCTGGTCACCGCGCCAAAGCTGTTCTTTTGAATCCGGGCAATGGCCTCATCCACCGGCTCACTCGCTACCAGCATGTGGAAGCCGTTGGCATGCAAAAGCGTGTCGGAATCGCGCATAATTCCCACGTGACCGCGCCAAAACACCAGATCGCCCCGCCTCAGCCCGGCACGCAGGTATGATGCGCCGGTGTGCCCTGGCTGCCTGGAACCGAGCGGCTGACCGAGCGTTTTTTCCTGCATGTCCGTATCGCGGGGAGCAGAAACTCCGCAGGCGCGCAGGGCCGTCTGAACAAGACCCGAGCAATCGATCCCCCGCGCGGTTTTTCCACCCCAAAGGTAAGGCACTCCAATGAATCGCTCGGCTATTGCGACAAAATCCGGCTCATGGACATCCGCAGGAGCCAGATGCCCGGCCCAGACATAGCCCTCGATCCCGATACGCGCGAAATCGCCTTCGCGGGCGGTGACGGCCAATAAAGCATTGAGTGGCAGCGCATCGACTGCGGGAAGTTTCATGGACGGCCCGGGATAAAGAAAGGTCGAGAGGACAGATACCCGATGTGTTGCTACAGGTCCGGCTGGCCCGAGCGCAGCCGCAGGCAGGTAACCGACATAACCATCGTATTCGAGCTGGCCCCAGGCCCAGCCTTCCTCCACTTCATAGATTGTTACATGTTCACCACGCAGCGCCTGCGTGGTCAGGGACGCACCGGGCGATGGCTCCCCCCGCATGTCTGCAATGCCATGCAGGATGGTTTCACGGCGACCCTCGACGAAACGGCCAGCTTCGACCCGGCCCGCAAGATGAGCTGCTGCAATATCGGGGCGGGCCGGGGTGAGGCGGGAATCGAAAGCTGTCTGCTTGCTCATGAGTTTCTGCTGCTATCTGTTGCGGGATATTATCGCGGCAGGTTTGCAGCCTGCTCAACAACAAGGTCACCCAGTTTCTCGACATAGAGGGCGCCCTTGACCGTTCGCTGGATAATGACATTTCGCTTGTCTGCGTCATCCCTGCGGCGGGAAACAAGCCCGGCCTTGCCCATCGAATCCAGCGCACGGGTGATGACAGGTTTGGTCACGTCCAGTTTGGAAGCAAGCCCGCGGACCGTATGCGGGGGCGCCTGCAAATAGACTATCAGCAGAATTGACATCTGCCGCATGGACAGATCCGCCAGTCCATCAGGCGTGGTCGCGCGGACGATCGTCACAGCGGTGTCGTGCAACAGACCGAGCGCTTCACCTGGCTTCAAAACCACTGGCATGGACGGCTGCCCTTACACTGGCGAGTACAATTCGTTACGGAAGCGAATTATTTCGCACCCTGGCGAATTTGGCAAGCCCGCAGCCCGGGCCGCGCTTCCACTCATGCAGCCCCTGGCAGCGATTATTTGCCGTAGCGTTCTTCCAGGTAACGGTAGAGGCCCCGCAAAAGCTGAGCCTCTGCGCCTTCCGGACGTCCCGGCCGGCTGGAGGCGTTCCAGGCATAAACATCGAAATGACCCCAGACGGCAGCCTTCTGCGTAAATTTCTTGAGAAACAGGGCGGCAGTAATTGCACCGGCGAATGGACCCGACGACACGTTGTTCGTATCGGCAACCTTGCTGGCCAGCATGGTTTCGTATGGCTGCCACAAGGGCATGCGCCAGAGCGGATCTGCCACTTGCAGTCCGGTTTTCTCGATCGCCGCCGCAACGGAATCATCTGTACAGAAAAAGGCCGGAAGATCGGGCCCGGTAGCTACCCGCGCTGCTCCGGTCAAAGTCGCAAAATCCAGCATCAGTTCGGGCGCATCGTCATCGCCAAGCGCCAAGGCATCAGCCAGGACAAGACGTCCCTCGGCATCGGTATTTCCGATCTCGACGGTAATTCCCTTGCGGCTCTTGTAGACATCGCCGGGTCGAAACGCATTTCCCGCCACCGAATTTTCGACAATCGGCAACAACAGCCGCAGCCGCACATCCAGCTTCGCGTCCATGATGGCGCGGGCAAGACCCAATGCGATAGCCGCGCCACCCATGTCCTTCTTCATCATCAGCATGGCCGACGATGGCTTGATATCCAGGCCGCCCGTATCGAAGCAAACGCCCTTACCGACCAGCGTTACCTTGGGCGCCCTGGCTCTACCCCACTGCATGTCGAACAGACATGGCGCGTCCGCACCGGCACGGCCCACAGCATGAATGAGCGGAAAGTTCTGCTTCAGCAACTGGTCGCCGCGTATCAGGCGTGCCTTGGCCTTGTACTTCCTGGCGACAGACATTGCGGCCGTCGACAATGCCGGAACACCCATGTCATTGGCGGGCGTGTTGATGAGATCGCGCGACAAATGAATGCTTGTGGCCAGCCGCAGCACTCTTGCTGCATCTATCCCCTTCGGCGTCACGAGTTGCGGAAACGGTTCACCTGTCTTGCCATAGAGCGTGAACCGTAACTGGCCATCAGCCAGGCGAGGGCGGCCATCTCCAGATCAGCGCGCGCCGCCCGGCGGCTGATTTGCAAAATGGTAGACACCTGCCGGCAACACGCCAACCAGCTTGCCCGCCAACAACGGGTTTGCGTCGGGTGCATTTGCCGACGCCGGTACGCCCAGCACGACAACAAATGCACGCGCGTCATCGGCTGGCGCCAGCAGGACCTGGCCTGGCTTGCCGGCAAACGATTGCAACGCTGCCAGAGCGTTGGCCTGCCGGGAAAGAGTTTTCGCCAGCGCCGGCCATGATTTGGCGTCCGCGAAATGAATCGGGATGGATTTGGCTGATGGAGAGGCAAACTGGATTTTCATGTCAGCTCCGGATCGGTTGGCGCCACGGCAATCAAACAGGTAGCGGATCGGCAGGGTCGGCCAGCGCCCGGCAGCTTTTGTTTGATTTGCGCGCGCTGTCAATTCACCGACCGTTCCAAAACGGTGCACCCGGCAGGGACATATTAACCATTGCTTAGGGTTAACGCTTTATTGATCGAGGAAACGCGGGAGCGCTGGATGCACTGTTTTAGCCGGGCTGGAACGATGACACTACCTTCAGATTGCAAGAGTAACGCTGCTGACGGGCTTTTTCACACGGTGAGCAGGCGCACCATGATTGTCGCACTTGCCGGCTTTGCCCTGTTTGCTGTGCCGGGATGCTCGAAAGTCAGCAATGTCCGCGCTTCTTTTTCCGATGTAACGGGATCGACGAGCCAGCCGCTTGAACGGCTGCCCGATTCCGAACTGGCGATCCAGCAACATGTCTCCAAGTGGAGCCGCCGATACGACAAGAATTCCAATGACAAGATGACCGCCCGCAATTTTGCCCGCGCGCTACGCGCTGCCAGGCGCTCGGAACAGGCCTTGGCAGTGCTGCAGAAGGCCGTCATCCGCGATCCGAAAGACAATGTTCTTCTGGCCGACTATGGCAAGACACTGGCCGACATGGGCCGTTTCACCGAAGCTGCGCAAGCATTGGAGCGGGCGCAAATACCGGAAAGACCAAGCTGGACCATCCTGTCCGCGCAAGGTTCGGTGGCTGACCAGATGGGCCAGAACGCTCTGGCGCAGCAATATTACGAGCAAGCGCTGAAGATCGCGCCGGGTGAACCCAGTGTTCTGTCGAACCTCGGTCTGTCCTATGCACTCAGCAAGCAATTGCCGCTGGCAGAAAAGACTTTGCGGCAAGCAGCAGCACATCCCAAGGCGGATGGCCGCGTGCTGCAAAACCTTTCATTGATCCTTGCCTTGCAAGGCAAGTTTGCCGAGGCTGAAGCGATGCAAAGACAGGTTTTGTCTGCAGCAGACGCCAGCGCAAACATCACATCCATCCGCCGCATGATTGCGCAATCCAACACCTGGCGGGAAATTAGCGCCGCGGGACAGAGCAACGGACGCAAGATCCGCTAGGCAGGGATGCCCGGAATTTATCGGATCGGATAAGCGGCTTGCGCCAGCGCGCTTCGACGCGCCATCTTCGTGCGAAACAATTTCCAAATTCGTCCGGGAACAGCCTGTAGATTGCACAGCAGGTCCGCACTTAAATTGAGGCGTTTCACGCCCGTCCCGGAAAGACGCGCCTTGCGTCTTTCCCGAGGCGCGTCGATCGCAACCTCGCTGATAAGGCAGGCTAGCCGCTGAGCGTATTCGATATCTGAATACCGGCCGGCGTCATGATGACCGCAAACAGGACGGGCAGGAAGAATACGATCATCGGCACCGTGAGTTTGGGCGGCAACGACGCAGCTTTCTTCTCCGCCTCCATCATACGTGTATCGCGGCTTTCCTGCGAAACGACGCGCAGGGCCTGCCCCAGCGGAGTACCATATTTCTCCGCCTGAATGAGCACGGTAACAATCTGGTTGACTGCATCAAGCCCGGTACGCTTGGAGAAATTGTCGAGGGCCTGGCGGCGTTCCGGCAAGAACGAAAGTTCTGCAGTGGTCAACTGAAGCTCCTCGGCAAGGGCAACGGACTGCGTGCCGATTTCAACAGCGACCTTCCGGAAGGCCTGTTCAATCGACATACCCGATTCCACGCAGATCAACAGAAGGTCGAGTGCATCGGGAAAGGCGCGCTTGATCGAGAATTGTCTTTTCTGAATCGTATTGTTCAGAAATATTTCGGGGAACTTGATGCCCATGTAAGCCGCGCCAACAGCGATTGCGACGCGGATCATCGGCGGCTGCCCGAAATCGTTGATCAGGAACACATAGGCCAAGGCGAGAATGAACAAGATGATCGGCATGATGGCGCGTGCAGCCAGAAAGAGCATTTCGGCCTGACGGCCGCGATAACCTGCCATGGCCAGCTGCGATTTCGCGGTATCCGTACCCATCCATCTCGCGAGATTAAAACTCTCAACAAATCTGCGCAGGAACGCTTTTGGCTCGGTACGCAAGGTACCCTTCTGGCGCCTCTCATTCATCTTTTCGCGTTCACGCTGGCGAATTTTATCGCGCTCGGTCGAAACCGCTTTCATGCGCGAACCCAGGGTGTCGGTCTCAAGGAATTGCGTGCCGACTGTCAACACAGCCGCGGCAGCAGCCACCGCCAGCACCAGCGCGAGCATGAACTGCGGATCGTTGATCTTTTCGGAAATAATATCGAACATGACTGCTCCGCTCAGAAGTCGAAGTTGACCATCTTGCGCATGGAGAGAATGCCGATCATCATCCAGAAACCGCAGATAGCCATTACGACGCGGCCAGTGGGATGCAACCAGAGAATTTCCATGTACCTTGGACTGCTCAAATAAACCATGCTGCTGACGATGAACGGCAGTGCGCCAATGATGTAGGCCGAAGCCTTCGCCTCACTGGACATCGCCTTGATCTTCAGCTTCATTTTCTTGCGTTCGCGCAGCACACGAGACAAATTGCCCAGGGCTTCCGACAGATTGCCGCCTGCCTTCTGCTGGATGTTGATGACGATCGCAAAAAAGTTGGCTTCAGTCGCCGGGATGCTTTCATACAGCCTGTCGACCGCTTCACCCATCGTCAATCCGATACTCTGGGCCTCAACAACGCGGCGGAATTCCGTGCGAACAGGTTCCTCGGCCTCGGCGGCAATGATGCGCAGGCAATCACCCAGCGGAAGACCAGCCTTGACACCACGAATGATGACATCGACGGCATTCGGAAATGCATTGATGAACTTGTTGATCCGGCGTGTACGCAAAAAACCCAGAAGCCAGTTTGGAATGCCCAACCCGCCAATCAGCAAGCCCGCCCCAGCGTATAGCGCGCTGCCTGTGACAACGAAAACAAGCGCCCCAATCAACAAGCCGCCGACAATCGACAGAAGATAAAAACGCGATGTCGGCCAAGCCAGTCCTGCCTGCAGAAGGCGTGATTTAAGCGTATTTTTCTTTTTTCCGCCCTTCCCGGTTGCTTCCTGTTCTTTCAGGCTGTCAGCAATCTGTTTTCGGCGCTGGGAGGCTTCACGTTGTTTGTCTGCGCTCGCGCGGTTTGTGCTGGCAGTGCCAGTGATCAGCGCAGCTTGCCTTTTTTCAGCGCGGATATCGCCGCTGATATAAGGCATAACCACATAACCTACGGCAACAACACCGATGGTCATTAGAGCAATTATGATGATCTGATTCAAATCCATCTTGCCGATCCTTCAACGCCAAACTGCACGCATAACTTTTTCGCTAGAGCTTGGATTCGCCTGTATCTGCAGCATCCAGAGCCGCTGCGAGACGTTCTTCTTCATTGTAGTATTTGGCGCGTTCCCAGAAACGGGGACGTCCCAGACCGGTTGAGCGGTGCCGGCCAATAAGCTTGCCGTTGGCATCCTCGCCGATGATGTCATAGATGAACACATCCTGTGTCGTGACCACATCACCTTCCATGCCAAGCACCTCGGTCACATGAGTGATCCGGCGTGATCCATCGCGTAGACGGGCTGCCTGAATGATGACATCCACGGAGGACGTGATCATGTCGCGAATGGTTCGGGAGGGCAGCGAAAAGCCGCCCATGGTAATCATGGATTCCAGACGACCGAGAGCTTCGCGCGGTGAGTTGGCGTGGAGTGTTCCCATTGATCCGTCGTGACCGGTATTCATGGCCTGAAGCAAGTCGAAAGCTTCAGGTCCGCGCACTTCGCCGACGATGATGCGTTCAGGACGCATACGCAGGCAGTTCTTGACGAGATCGCGCATGCTGATTGCGCCTGTTCCTTCCAGGCTGGGCGGGCGTGTTTCCAGCCGAACCACGTGTGGCTGTTGCAATTGCAGTTCCGCCGCGTCCTCGCAGGTAATGACGCGCTCGTCCTCGTCGATGTAATTGGTCATGCAGTTCAGCAAAGTTGTCTTGCCGGAACCAGTACCTCCGGAGATCAGGATATTACACCGGACGCGGCCAATGATTTTCAGGATTTCCGCGCCTTCCGGCGTGATCGATCCGAATTTTACCAGGTCATCCAGCCGCAGCTTGTCCTTGCGAAACTTACGAATTGTGAGTGCAGGGCCGTCGATCGCGAGTGGCGGTGCGATGACGTTGACACGCGAGCCGTCTGCAAGACGCGCATCGCATATGGGAGACGAATTGTCGACACGACGGCCAACCTGGCTCACGATACGCTGGCAGATGTTCATCAACTGCGCATTGTCGCGAAACTTGATATTCGTCAGCTGGATCTTTCCGGAAACTTCGATAAAAGTTCTGGTTGCACCATTGACCATGATATCGGCGATGTCATCGCGAGCCAGAAGAGGCTCCAGGGGTCCATATCCGAGAACGTCGTTGCAGATATCGTCGAGCAGGTCTTCCTGCTCGGATATGGACATGACAACATTCTTGATCGAAATGATTTCATTGACGATATCGCGAATTTCTTCGCGCGCACTTTCCGCATCAAGTTTCGACAATTGCGATAGATCGATTGCTTCGATCAATGCGCCAAAGATCATGCTCTTGGTAATGAAATAGTCTTCCGAGCGCGTCACTTCCTTTTTGGGAGCTGCTTCCGGAATCTGCATGACTGATGCCGGCGCTTTTGCCTTGGGCGCAGGCGCCGCTGCCATCGGCGCGGAAGTTGCTGGAGCCATGTTGCGGCGGGTGCGGGCTTGTTTTCTTGCCCGCCACTTCCAAAGCTTGATCGCTTACCAAACATACGTTGTGACCTTTTATCCGGTTACAATCCTGCCGATGGCGCCAATACGGCGCCAATGGTTATTTCTTACGTGCGCGCGAAAGGAACGGCAGTGAAAGTTTGCGCTTGGGCGCCTTCACTTCTTTCCGACCCATCAATTCCAGAGCAATCTGGTTCACGGTTTCGGTAATCTTGTTTGTGCTTTCGACTTCGCCAAGCATCTGACCGTTATTTGCGGCGGTGCCGAATAGTTTTGGATCGAAGGGAATGACCCCGATTGGCTCCAGATCGAGCGCCTTGCTGAAATCAGCGACAGAAATTTCGGGCCGCTTTGGCACGCCGATCATGTTCATCAGCAGTTTCGGCTTGGAATCATTCGGCCGCGCTGCACGGAGGCGTGTCGACTACGTTCTTGGCGTTGCGCAAATTGGCCAGATCCGGAGCGGCCACAAGCACCACATCGTCGGCGCCGACCAGCAAACGCTGAGACCAGGCTGTCCAGTCTGGGGAATATCCAGAACAACCAGCGGCGTCGAGGCACGCATGATTTCAATCACGTCGTCGAACGTCGCCTCCTCGAAATCATAAAGGCGGTCGAGCGTGGCAGGCGCAGCCAAGAAGGCTCAGCCGCTCGGTGCATTTGGACAAAAGCCGATCAACGCAGATTTGACGTCAAGACGATCGGGAGCAAAGATTGCTTCAGCAATGCCCTGCGGCGGATCCTGATTGAAATCCAGCCCCGCTGTTCCAAAACCAAGATCGAGATCTGCGATTATGGTCGACAGATCGAATTCGCGCGAGATTTCCCAGGCCATGTTGTGCGCAAGACATGACGCACCAACGCCACCCTTGGCACCGGTGATCGCAATGACCTTGCCGACCGGTTCTGCTTCCGGATCGACATACAGGCGCGATACGGCTTCAATGAAAGTCAGCGTTTCGATCGGAACAATCATGTAATCGCTGATGCCGCGAGCAATCAGTTCGCGAAACAGAACGATATCGTTGAAGCGTCCGACAACGACGACCTTGGAGCCGGGGTCGCACAGTTCGGCCAAAGCATCGAGTTGCTTCAGCAGAGCATTCTGATCGTTGCCGGCTTCGATAACGATCAGATTCGGCGTCGGCGCGCTGCAGAAAGCTTCAACAGCCGCATCCGCCCCGCCCATATGCACCTTGACATGGGCTTTTGCCATCCGGCGATCGACGCTGGCATCGTCGATCATTTCTGCGACAGCCGAGGTTTCGCAGAATGCCTGAATCGAAATTCTGCGGTATCGGCGCAATCTGCACGTTCGAACTTTCGATGTTGTTTGCAGCTGTTTTCGATCATGTCAGAATTCATCCGGCATCAGTTGCCCCCAGCGTTGCTGATTGTGGTGTTCCTGACCTGCCATTTCGTGCCCGGATCGTCGCCTTTGCGCACATTGCCGATGGCGCGGATTCGCATTCCGACATCCGGTGCGAGTTTCGCCGCGCGGCGTTGCGAGATCACGCGGATCGGAGGTCTGGGCCGCGAGCATGGTCTGGTAAGAACAACCGAGGTTCCAGTAAGGCTTGTTGTTCCAGCCGTCCAGCGAGCTTGCGGAGGCCAGATCGTCCGGCCACTCGCCGCACCGGGTCGCAACCTTGGCGGCCAGGCCGACAAATGAAACCCGGATTGGGGCAGCCATTCTCCGATCAATGACCGGGTAGCTGTTGAAACCCGCAGGTTGCCGCGCGCACCATTGGCTGCAAGCACGCTGCGGATGTCGATTCAGGGAGCCACGTCCGGCATGAACCTCGTGCAGGGAAATTCCACAATGATCGGGCCGCGACCATCCTTGGAATAGCGGCGCGCGCAAGGTCTGCAATACGTTCATGGTCGGCTCGCGAAAGCCCGTCGTTGCGGGGAAGATCTTGGTCACGAACGGCTTGTTGGTCAGCACAATCGGATGCCGCTTTTGATAATCGAAAGGCACAGTCGATGAAGCCGTCGCCAGCCGATCAACCTTGCCGCATGCGGCAAGCATCGAGACGAGCGGCCACAAGCAAGCACGATCTGTGCCGGACGCGAAGTACAAGTGCTGATCTGCAGAAGTGTCGTGATTCGTGCGCATCGTATTACTTTCCTGTTGTAACGCAGGCTATGTCGCCAGTACTGGATCAATCGTTGATGAATCCGATCCGTCCGCGGAAATTTCGAATGAGTTGCGGATTGCTCTTGGTCGAGTAGATCCGGTTGACGCGTCCCAGCAAGCCAGGATTGCGGATCGGTCGGATCGGTGAATCCATCGTCCGGGCGGGCACAGTTCCTTGCTTTTTACCGGCTTGGCGATATACGGCGTCACAACGATCAGCAGTTCGGTTTCCTCCCGCTGATAGTCGCGCGAGCGGAAGAGCGTACCCAGAACCGGCAGGTTCATCAGACCCGGCAGACCGTTGATTACCTGGCGCGACTTGTTCTGGATCAGGCCCGGCGGTGGCAATCGAAGCGCCCGACGGCAGTTCGACGCTGGTTTCGTTCTTGCGCGTGCGCATGGCGGGAATGTTCGCTGTCTGGAATGCAACAACTGTAGTCGGATCGATTTCCGTGACTTCGGTTGCAACACGCAGCAGAATGCGTCCTGACGACAACGACAACCGGGGTGAAGTTGAGCGAAACACCGTAAGGCTTGAAATGCAACAGCCAAGGGTACAACCCTGTCGCCGTACAGTTCTGGCTGGAAGGAACGGGCAGTTCGCCGCCTGCAATGAATTTTGCCGTTTCACCGGAGATTGCCGTAACAGTCGGCTCGGCCAAGATGCGCGAAACGCCATTGCGCTCGAAAGCGCGGAGCGTTGTCGATAGCGGATTGGAACCCGCCACGGCTCAGAAGTCAGATTGCTGTTGGAAGGGCTGACTGCGTTCAGCGACAGCGGATGATCGAGGATCAACTGACCCCAGCCGCCGCCGGCCGTTATGTCTGGAAACGCCAAGCTGCTTGATGATCTGGCGTTGAACTTCCGCGATCGTCACTTTCAGCATGACCTGATCGCGACCGCGGATGTTGAGCGAATTGATGACCTTGCGCTGGAAGTCTGGCCGCGCTCCCACGAAGCCGGTGGCGATGTCCATGACCTTTTGCGCATCGCCCGCCGAAGCAACCGAACCGGTCAGGATGATGGTGTCGTTGACCGTCCGCGCATCGACCTTGGCGAGTTGGGACGGCGGTCTTGATGATGCGGTCAAGCTGGCCGATGTCGCGGCCGACCGAGATTTCGATGGTACGCTATCTGGCGGCCCGCCTTGTCCATCGCGAAGATGGTTGTCTGTCCGCCAGCCTGTCGCAATGACATAAAGCTTGCGGGATGAGCGCACGACAGCATTGGCGACCTTCGGATTGGCGACAAAGATTTCAGACGCATGCTGGCGGCAAGTCCACAATGACCGACTTGCCTATGCCCATCGTCAAGCGGCTTGTCGACCTGAGGAACGCCCCGTGCTCGGAAGCATTGCTGAGGTATTGCGTTCCCTGGCGAAAAGGGCCGCCGGCTGCGACCAGACATGCCCGCCGACAGCAACGGTTGCTGCCATCGAAAGGCCAGTGAGGCGCCAAGTTGCGGACTTACACATTTTTGTCTCCTGCCTTTTTCGCAAAGGAGTCACGGTTAAATTTCAATTGCCGTCGAGGAAGGTTGCCGAAGCGGACAATGGTCATGCCCGTGCGTTGTCTTCATCCTCGTCATCATTGTTGGATAGAGGCATCCAGCATGCTGCGCAAAGTGAGTGAGAGCTGGCCGGTACGCTGCGCGAGGACAATTTTCTCGGCCTGGCCGGGCGTCAGTTCGAGGGTTGCGTTCGAACCGACAACGACACGTTCGCCGTTCTTTTCTTCGACCCGCTGGCCGATGGCGAGAACCCGTGACATTGCGGAGAATGGTTTCACTCGGTAGTGCGAGTTGTTGCCGCCGCGCCCGGCTGATGCGAATGATGTCGACGCGATCGTTGGGCAGGATGAAGCCACCTGCAGTGCTTCCGCCGGACCGGTCAATGGAAATAGCCACGGCCCGGGAGCCGGAGGGCAGGATGGCCGAGAGAAAGCCTGCATTCGAGGATTTCACGACCTTGGCTTGGCGTATGGGTTCACCGCGTAAGAACGGAGCACGGGTTACTGCGCCGTTGATTTCCTCAAGCGCCTTTGGCGTGTCCGACTTGCGAATTATTCCTTCCGATACATGCGCCTTCGGCCAATCGGCCCACTGGACGTCAATATCGGACAAGAGTGTGCCCAGACCAATGTCTTTGGTTGCAACAAGCACCTGATCGGAATCGACTTTGGTGGCGGTCGGAGCGGCCTGCACAATGACCGGCTGCGACGGCTTTGACTGGTTCATCAGCATGTAAACGCCACCAGCGGCGGCTAAACCGACACCCAGCAACAAAAAACGCGCGCTCTTTTTCATGTCCTCAATTCCACTCTGAAAAGGCCCGAAGGCGGAACTGAGGCTATTGAATCAGGGAAACGTCAAATTAAGGTTAATCAAATCTCTCTCATCGCCCATTAGCTGTTTATTTTTGGGAAACTAAACGACGATGGAAGAAAGCCAGATCTTCGTTTCCGGATACAGAAACAGGCCCGCGGCGGCCAGCGCCATACCATAGGGAACGCCTGTTTCAGGCCGATGCAAGCGGACAAGCCATTGCTGCTGCAAGAGAAATGACGGTAGGGGCCAACGGCGCAACTGGAGCAGCGCCAGCGTCAAGACTCCACCAAAGACTGCGGAAATCATTGCGAAAGCCATGATGTCACTGAAACCAAACCAAACCGCAATAGCTGCAGCCAACTTGGCGTCGCCGCCCCCGATCCAGCCAAATGCGAACATCATGAAGGTGATCGACAAAACCGTCAGCCCGCAGAGCAAGTGATAGCCGATGTCCGGCCAGGCCTGTCCGGTGAAATATGCCATCACAAGATATAGCGCGATCAACGCAATCGATATCCGGTTGGATATCGTCATCGTAATCATGTCCGAAATGGCGGCCCAAATCATAAGAAGAGGGAAAAATATCAGGGTCGCGAATTGAAGCATGTGATTTTGTCCTGCGGTCGCAAAAGTCTTCATCATGAAACCGATCGCCAGACCGGGATATCCGGTCAGCCCGATTCATGAAGCCAGCGAAAGGATACAGGCCGAGCGTTTATCTTGTGTTAACCTGGGAAAGCTGACCCGCAAAAGCAAAACGGCTCCCATGGGAGCCGTTCGCTATGCCGCAGAGCGGACAATCTTCGTGGGCCATGCGGCCCGAATTCAGAATTACGGAGTTGCCACAGAAAGGGCGCTGCCGATGGTGCTGAACTTAGCGTTGATCTTGGTGCCGAGCACGGTCACCGAAGCGATGATGACAACGCCGATCAGACCGGCGATCAGGCCGTATTCGATTGCAGTGGCGCCAGATTCGTCTTTAGCAAAACGCTTTACCAGGTTCTTCATTTTCATACTCCTCAGTTTTCGACTTCCAGTCGGGCAGTTGCAACGTACTGCACGAAATTGTTTCTATCCGACATTCGTTTCATGCGTGTTACTGCATGAACTTGAATATATCAGCACCAATTAATTCTAGTTTAACGACGGTCGGTCGATTGAAGATTTGCAAGCCCCAGAGGGTAAAAACTGACAGGAAACGGTACTTTTACCGCCCGAGCGAAGCTTTTAATTTGCGCGCGCCGACTTTTTTAGCCTCTTGCTTGGTTAGCAAATAAAGAATTTTCGTCAAAAATGCCGGTCTGCAGCGTCATCCAGGCCAGCCGGGCGATGTCGAATCGTATCCAATACCCTGCCGCCTGCTGTTTTTTCCTCGACCACCGAACGAATTTCCGTAATCGACGCAGGATACGCAGCCAAATACGGCAATCCAAAATTACTATTATATATATGTGAGATCCTGCGTGCTGCGAAACAAGGATACGTGCGGTCCGCGTCTGATCAGGTCACGTGCGGTTTGCAGCAACATTTTTCTGCTAGTCCGTTTAAATACCGAAGTGGCCATCACTTCGACAGGTAATTTAACCTTCATTCACCATTTTACGTTTTACTAATCTCAAATTTCCGCCAGTCAGGTGTTCATCATGCAATTCGAGACCAACTCAGTCGCTCCCGCCAAAGCATTTCGCAGAAGCTCGCTTCTTTCCCGCCTGCTGCCAATAGTTGCGGGAGCCACGTTGGCTGCTTTTACAATCCTGCAATCTGCACCCGCTTCTGCAGATGAGCGAATCAATGTTGTACTGGATCAGGCAAAGGTGCTTCAACTGCCGGCGGATACTGCGACAATTATTTTGGGCAATCCGATGGTTGCCGATGTCACAATGATCAACGGTAACACGCAACTTATCCTGACCGGCAAGTCCTATGGGCAGACGAACATGATTGCCCTGGACAAAAAGGGGAACTCCGTCGGCGAGTCCACGGTCATTGTGAAAGCGCCCGAACACGGATTGCTTGTGCAGCGTGGCCTGGTTCAAGAAACCTACTCGTGCGAACCCAAATGCCAGCCGACCGTTCGATTGGGCGACAATTTCCAGTACTCCGGTCAGATTCTGGGTGCCGCGAAAGCATATGAAGGCGCAGCAACAGCTAACAAGCGGTAAGCCTTTACAAAACATTAAAGGGACTACCGGCTGTTTCTTCAAAATCAGTAACACTAGCTAAAACCTTTTCTGGCAAATTTCTTCTGGCTTGCGCAATTGCTCGCAATCCGTTTGCCAGGATTGTGCATTAACTGGCTTTGTTATTGGGGGGCCAAATGGCTCTAAGTGTAAGCGTGAAACGCCGTGTTATCCGAATTGATGGCCGCCTTGGACGGCTTATTTCCCGATTCAGAAAGAATGAGAACGGGGCGACTGCCGTCGAGTTCGCACTTATTTCGGTTCCCTTTCTTGGATTGCTTTTTGCAATTTTCGAAACGGCGTTCGTATTTTTCGCGACCCAAGGCGTTGAGGCAGCGGTAAATGACGCAGCGCGATTGATAATGACCGGACAGGTACAATATGATGCGGCCATTACCAGCCCGGCGGCATTCAAGACCAATGTGATTTGCAATCCCGCTGCGCCGAAAGTGCGTATTCTCCCGTCTTTCATTCCCTGCAGCAGCCTAATTCTGGATGTTCGCAAGGCCGCTTCATTTGCTGTTGCCGATACTGCTTTGAACTTTCTCAGCAACCCTTCGGAAACTTTCTGCACAGGATCCAAGGGTGAGATTGTGGTCGTGCGCCTCGTCTACCCGATGCCCGTGTACCTGTCGTTTCTGGCCATGCGGAGCATGGCTGCGACCGACTTAACCGTCAACACGACCGGTCAGACGATGTTCAAGGGATCCATGAAGCACATGTTGATGGGAACAGCGGTTTTCCGGAATGAACCGTTTGGGGAAGGGACCCGTTCTGTTCCTTCTTGCCCGTAACTTATCCAGGCGTGACGTTATGAAACTGATCAAGTACATACGATTCGGCCTTTGTGTTTACGCTGATCGACTGCAACGCGAACTCGCTGTTGCACGAGCGGACAAGAAGGGCGTAGCAGCAGTCGAATTTGCTCTCATCCTGCCGCTCATGCTGGTCCTTTATATCGGAACAGCCGAAATCACGACGGCTCTGATGGCTAACCGGAAGATGACGATTGTTGCCCGCGCCTTGTCCGACCTCGTGGCACAAGAAGACTCCACGTCCGGGATAACCAACGCAACCTTGAACAACATTTTCGGTGCAGCCACTGCAATCATGTCGCCTTTCAATACCGCAAGCTTGAAAATGACTATTTCCAGTATCAAGTTTGTCCCGAAATCAGACGATGCAACAAACATCAAGGCAATGACTATCTGGTCCATACGGAAAACGGCCACCGCAACCGCGCGTCCGTGCGGACCAAGCGCCATATCCAAGGTCGCGAACACCAACGCAGCATCCTACACGACAATGCCTTCGGGACTTTATCAGGCCGGCACGATTATTGTTGCCGACGTCGAATATCGGTTCACGCCCAATCTTGGCGGCCAGTTTCTCGCATGGAGTTCGTCGAAATCCTTCATCGACATGCGCCACACAACATACATGAAGCCGCGCACACAGGATGAAATTATCTACAATCAGTCTCCTGTTTTGAGCAACACGACGATCTGCAGTCCCGCCCCCGGCTCAACCTGGTGATGTTCCCAAAAATTTGCGAATAAAAAAACCCCGCAATGTGCGGGGTTTTTGTTGTCAGATTGTCTGGTTGTAGGCGCCCACTTCCGGGTGCTCGCGTATAATGGCATCTATTGCCTCAAACATATCACGCATGCGGCTTTCAGATACGGGGCTCTCAACAACAACAACAAGCTCCGGCTTGTTCGATGATGCACGCACCAGGCCCCATGTCCCGTCTTCCACCATGATACGCACGCCATTGACGGTAACGACATCGGTAATTTGCTGCCCGATGACCGGTGTCTTGCTTTTCGCGACGGCGTTGAGGCGCTCGGTAATCTTGTCCACGATGCCATATTTCACTTCGTCAGCACAATGCGGCGACATCGTCGGCGAGCCATATGTCTTGGGCAGTTCATCGTACAGATTTGACATGGTCTTGCCGGGATTGCGGTCCAGCATGTCGATGATCTGGATTGCAGTGACAAGCCCATCGTCGTATCCGCGGCCTACAGGCTTGTTGAAAAAGAAGTGTCCCGATTTTTCAAAACCGGCAAGCGCATTCAGATCTGTCACGCGTCTCTTGATGTAGGAGTGTCCGGTTTTCCAGTAGTCTGCCTTGGCGCCGCGTTCCTTGAGAACCGGGTCGGTGGCGAACAGACCAGTGGACTTCACGTCCACGACGAATGTCGAGCCAGGATGCAGCAGCGAAAGATCGCGCGCCAGCATAACGCCGATTTTGTCGGCGAATATCTCCTGTCCCTTTTCGTCCACCACGCCACAGCGATCACCGTCGCCATCGAATCCAAGACCCACGTCTGCACCGCTTGAGCGGACCTTGGCGGCCATCGCATGCAGCATTTCCATATCTTCCGGATTTGGATTGTAATTCGGAAAATTGTAGTCGAGCTCGACATCGAGCGGAATGACTTCGCAACCAAGCGCTTCGAGAACCTGCGGTGCAAACGCGCCTGCCGTTCCGTTACCACATGCAGCGACGACTTTCAGTTTGCGCTTGATCTTTGACCTGGTTGTCAGGTCAGCCATGTAGCGTGCGGCAAATCCGTCGACGTAATGATAGGCGCCGCCATCGGCCTGGCGGAATTTTCCGCCCAGAACGATGTCGCGCAGACGACCCATTTCATCAGGTCCGAATGTCACTGGCCGTTGCGATCCCATTTTCACCCCGGTCCAGCCGTTGTCGTTGTGGGAGGCCGTCACCATTGCTACGGCCGGAACATCCAGTTCGAACTGCGCAAAGTAGGCCATTGGCGAAAGTGCAAGCCCGATATCGTGCACTTTCACGCCCGCTGCCATCAGGCCCGTGATCAGCGCGTATTTGATGGACGATGAATACGAACGGAAATCGTGACCGGTTGCCAATTCAGGTTTCACGCCCATTTCGTGCAGCAGAGTCCCCAGGCCCAGTCCCAGCGCCTGGATGCCCATCAGGTTTATCTCCTTCCCGAAGAGCCAGCGCGCATCATATTCGCGAAACCCTGTTGCCTTTACCATCGGCTGGGATTCGAATTCATAGGTGTTCGGAAACAGTTCCGGAACCGGTTTTGGAAACATTGGACCCTCTATCTGAAAATGATTGCCATGCGTGATGATCGCGTCCAGGCGTTAAGGTAGTTTGACGCTGCCCGCCACACCTGCGTCAATCCGCATCAACGAATCATGTGTGGCTGGAATTTAGCAGAAGCCACGCGCAACCGATAACTGACGCTGCGCAATCAGGGATGCAAAACAAGATTGCCGGACTCAACTTCGAAACGTGCGAGACGTTTCAGGAAACTCATTCCCAGCAGGCTTTTGCCCAATGCACCTTCCGGCATGACAACCGCCTGTACGTCGCTGACCCGGATATTCTCGACCCTGACTTCGCGCAGCCGAACACGTGCCGCAGATATTTCGCCGTTGGCGGTCGAGATTTTCACCGTATAGTCACTGGGCATCGGGGAAAGACCCAGCCGCAAGGCATCTTCGTGCCGCAACGCAACGACCGTCGCGCCAGTATCGACGAGCATCGGTATTCGCAGGCCTTCCAGATCGACAGAAGCGTGGTATTGCCCGCCGCGATCAGCGGAGATCGTCACGGAACCGACGCCGCTGGCTGGCGTAACGGCAGCCATATTGACCGCAGGCCGTTGTGGCGGAGTAGCAATTGTTCGATTGAATTCCATTCCTTCGAACCAACCACTGTACCAGGAACGGGATGGCGGTGTCCGGACCGCAGTCTGTGTCGGCGCCGTCGTGACTACAGGCGCTGCAACCACAGTCGTGTTCACATTGTGGGACAGGAAACTTGCACTCAGCACAGCGATGACACCGGCTGCAGCCAGAAGCTTCATTGGTTGATTGATCATCCGTCGTCCCTGCCCGACACTTGTAAGACTAACGCTATATTTCTAGTGTCGAGCTGTTAAATGAGGTTAAATCCGAGCAGCAAATATTATAGCTTGCGCAGATTGGCTAACAAAAGGTTAACAGCGCTACTTAGGGTCAATCATCATTCAGACGCTTGAGCATGTAGATCGCCTCAAGTGCTGCGCGCGGAGACAATGCATCGGGATCAATCGCGTCGATTGCTTTTTGCAGACGGTCAAAAGCCATGCGATCCGACGCAGGCGCTTCAACAGGTTTTGCCGCACGCGCAAACAATGGCAGGTCATCCACCATGCGCGTAACGGGCGCTCCGCGTTCGGAGGCCTCGAATTCGGTCAACAAGCCATGGGCCCGCTCGACAACGTCTTCGGGAAGACCTGCCAGCCGCGCAACCTGAATTCCATATGAGCGGTCAGCCGCACCGGGCGCGACCTCGTGCAGAAATATCACCTGGCCGTTGTGATCGGTCACGCGCATGGTGAGATTGACAAGCCGTGGCAGTTTTTTCGCCAACTGGGTCAATTCGTGAAAATGCGTGGCGAACAATGCGCGCGCGCGGTTACGTTCATGCAAATGTTCGAGAGTCGCCCACGCGATAGAAAGTCCATCGAAGGTTGCAGTGCCGCGGCCAATTTCATCCAATATTATGAATGACCTTTCGCCCGCCTGATTAAGAATTGCGGCAGTTTCCACCATTTCCACCATGAAGGTCGACCGGCCACGCGCCAGATCGTCTGCCGCGCCGACGCGCGAAAAAAGGCGATCCACAATTCCCACATGCGCCATTCGTGCGGGCACATAGGCGCCCATCTGCGCAAGTATTGCGATCAGGGCATTCTGGCGCAGATACGTCGACTTACCTGCCATGTTCGGACCGGTGATCACGGCGATGCGGCCCGGCGTATCCGTCTTTCCCGCGGCAGGGCCGAGTTCGGTGTCGTTGGCGACAAAGGCTTCGCCGCGAGCCTTGAGAGCTGCTTCAACAACGGGGTGACGCCCCCCGTCTATGGCAAAGGCAAGCGAACCATCGACGCGCGGGCGCGTCCAGCTGCGTTGATCGGCCAGCTCCGCAAGGGCCGCCGACACATCGATTTGCGCCAGCGCA
Source organism: uncultured Alphaproteobacteria bacterium (assembly GCA_963700795.1). Taxonomy (GTDB): domain Bacteria; phylum Pseudomonadota; class Alphaproteobacteria; order Rhizobiales; family Beijerinckiaceae; genus Terripilifer. The sequence goes on from CAVOYX010000008.1 coordinate 110,239, forward strand.
TGGGCTGCCTGCTTGATCTGATCCGAAGTATCCAGAATCCGGGCAGTCAGGGTTTCGTAAATTCCCAGTTCCCGCGCGATGGCGCGATCTGCAGCCGAGGCAATCCTGGCCTCCAATTCCGCAAGTTCGGTTGTCGAAAACCGCATTGCACCCGCCATCGTCTGGCGATGAATGAAGGTTTCGTTGAACGGCGGGCGCAGCAAACGCTCGCCATGGGTTTGCGGAACTTCAAAAAAATATCCGAGAAAATTATTGTGCTTGATCTTGAGTTGTTTCGTTTCGGCCTGCTCGATGTAGCGTGCCTGAAGGGACGCAATCACCCGGCGGCTTTGATCGCGCAGCGCGCGTGCCTCGTCGAGTTCTGCATCATAGCCGGTGCAAACGAATCCGCCATCACGCTTGTTCAGCGGTAGTTCTTCGGCGAGAGCCTTTCCCAGTTCGCGTTCCAGCGCTTCGTCAATCGAGCCGGCATCTTGCGCTGCGCCCGCAACGATCTCCGGCAATTCCACTATGCTTTGCAGAAGAACTGATGCGCCGCGCGCTGCAACCAGGCCATCGCGAAGCGCTGCCAGATCACGCGGGCCGCCGCGTTGCAGTGCAAGGCGTGACAGCGCGCGGGCAAAGTCCGGTGTTGCCTTCAGTGCCGCGCGAATGTCGCCACGCATGCCCTGCCTGGCAACGAAAAACTCAACTGCATCCTGACGCCGGACAATTTCTGCAACATCCGTCAACGGGCCGGCAAGCCTTTCAAGAAGCAGCCGTCCGCCAGATGGCGTAACTGTCATGTCGATGGTCGCTGCAAGAGAGCCATCGCGAGAGCCGGACAATGTCCGGGTCAATTCAAGATTGGCCCTGGTCGCCGCATCGATCTCCATCGACGAAGATCGCGACAGGCGTTGCGGCAAGGCCAAAGCGGGGCGCGCGCCGATCTGTGTTTTCTGAACATAGGCTACAGCAAGCGCTGCAGCTGCCACTTCGGCGCGGCCCAGCGCGCCCAGACCATCGAGCGTCGCCAATCCGAAAAATTCCGTCAGGCGCCGGTCAGCGCCGTTTTCCGCGGCCCCCCGGGCCATGGGTGTCACCGATACGCCAAACTCCTTCAGCAATGCAAAACGCTCGCCATCATCGCAAATCGTTTCGCTTGCAACGATTTCGGACGGTTCAATGCGCGCGATAGCAGACGACAGGCCAGCCTCCCCGGTCTCCATCACCGAGAATGCGCCCGTCGATATATCGACGGAGGCAAGGCCGTAAACCCATTCATGATCGGAAACGCGCACGCGTGCGATTGCCAGGAAAAGATTGGGTCTGGCGGGATCAAGCAGTCGCTCTTCGGTGATGGTGCCGGGCGTAACCAGCCGCACCACATCGCGCTGAACGACCGATTTTGCACCGCGCTTGCGTGCTTCGGCGGGATCTTCCATCTGCTCGCAGACAGCTACCCTGTGACCGAGAGCAATCAAACGCTGCAGATAATCGTCGGCGCGTTCCACCGGCACGCCGCACATGGGAATGTCCTGCCCGGCATGCCTGCCGCGCTTGGTCAGCACGATACCGAGCGCCCGGCTGGCGATCTCGGCGTCCTCGAAGAACATTTCGTAGAAATCACCCATGCGATAAAACAGCAGGCTGCCAGGATTTGCAGCTTTGATTTCGATGTATTGCGCCATCATCGGCGTGACGCGCTCGTCATCTCCCGCCGATTTGACCGCAGGCTTTCTAGCCGGGCGCGGCCTGGCTGAGGACGCGTCTGCTCCCTCGTAGGGGGCCTGGTCGATTTCCGGCAAAATGGGCTCGTTCGGGGACATGGTCTTTCTTAGCAAAGCGGGCCGGACAATGCACGGCGGCAGGACCGGTCTTCCACCGGGATGCACAGCTTGCGAGATGGCCGGTCCTTGGCCTAAAATATTATTGCCTGCGCTGTAAGGCCACCGCCTCGCGCTGTACGGGAGAAACACGTGGCTATCCAGATCAATCCATTGAGCCAGACCATGGGCGCAGAAGTGACTGGCGCGGACTTTTCAAAGCCCGTCAGCGATGGCGATTTTGCCCTGATCCTGCAGGCTTTCTACGATCATCAGGTTCTTGCGATCCGCGACCAGAATCTCGCGCCAGCTCACCAGCTCGCCTTTTCGGAGCGCTTCGGCACGCTCGAAGATCAGCTCAACGCCAAATATATCCTTCCCGAGCATCCCGAAATTCTCGTGCTCTCCAATGACGTCAATCCTGATGGCACACCGCTGGGTCTGATTGATGCCGGCGATTTCTGGCACACCGATTCCTCGCACCGGCCACTACCGAGCATGGCGACGATCCTTTACTCGCTCAAAAATCCGGTTGAAGGCGGCGACACAGGCTTTGGCAACATGTACGCCGCCTATGAAGCACTGCCCGCCGATATCAAGAAGGTGCTTGATGGCCGGCGAGCGGTGCAAGCTGTCAGCAAGTACAAGAACAAGAGGGTCGTTGCTTCAGCTCGCCGGCCTGATGCGCAGGAGCAATATACCAGGCAGATGGCGGTGCCAGATGCCTTGCATCCAGCCATACGCACGCATCCGGTAACGGGACGCAAGGCGCTTTACGTGTCGCAGCGCTTTACCATCGGATTTGAAGGCATGAGCGAGGAAGACGCTGACCCTATCCTCGATTTTCTGTTTGAGCACCAGACGAAACCGGAGTTCGTCTATTACCACCACTGGCAAGACAATGACCTTGTCATGTGGGACAACCGATGCGTCATTCACCGGGCGACCGGAGGATACACCTATCCGGATGTGCGGCTGATGCACCGGACGGTTATAGCGGGCGATGCCCCGTACTGAGGCAAGGCCCGCCCAGACAATATCTGCTGATTTTCAGTTTTTTTTGAAACACCGGTAGCAGGCTCACCATTGCCGATCGGTCGGGTCGTGATATGGTGAACCCCTTGAAAAACAGTAATGAGTACCAAAAATGCCAGAGGATACGCCAATCCGGCCCGGTCGCCGGAAAATTACCGATCAGGAAGCCCTGGAATTTCACGTCAGGGGCCGTCCGGGCAAAATCGAGATCATCTCGTCCAAGCCGATGGCAACCCAGCGCGACCTGTCGCTGGCCTATTCTCCCGGCGTTGCGGTTCCGGTGCTTGAGATTGCAAGGGACCCTTCCACCGCTTTCGATTACACATCGCGCGGCAACATCGTTGCAGTGATTACCAACGGCACGGCCATTCTGGGCCTCGGCAACCTTGGCGCGCTGGCCTCCAAGCCGGTCATGGAAGGCAAGGCTGTCCTGTTCAAGCGCTTTGCCGATATTGATTCCATCGACATAGAGCTTGCAACCGAGGACCCGGACGAATTCATCAATGCTGTAAAGTTCATGGGCCCGTCCTTTGGCGGAATCAATCTGGAAGACATCAAGGCGCCGGAATGTTTCATCATCGAGCAGCGCCTGCGCGAATTGATGGATATTCCGGTTTTCCACGACGACCAGCACGGAACGGCAATCATTTCCGCGGCAGGTTTGTTGAATGCAATCAAACTGACCGGCCGCGACATCAAGCAGACGAAACTTGTCTGCAATGGTGCAGGAGCGGCAGGCATTGCCTGTCTCGACCTGATCAAGGCGATGGGCTTTGCGCATGAGAATGTCATTCTCTGCGACACCAAGGGCGTGATCTACCAGGGCCGCACCGAAGGCATGAACCAGTGGAAATCCGCCCACGCGGTTAAAACCAAGGCGCGCTCGCTTGCCGATGCGATGGAAGGCGCCGATATTTTCTTTGGCCTGTCCGTCAAGGGCGCAGTGACGCCCGACATGGTGCGATCGATGGCGAAAGACCCGATCATTTTCGCCATGGCAAATCCGGATCCGGAAATTACTCCCGAAGAAGCTGCCGCTGTCCGCGATGACGTGATCATGGCCACGGGACGTTCGGATTATCCCAACCAGGTCAACAATGTTCTGGGCTTTCCCTATATATTTCGCGGCGCGCTCGACGTGCGGGCAACCACGATCAATATGGAGATGAAAGTCGCTGCGGCACATGCGCTTGCGCAACTCGCCCAGGAAGACGTCCCGGACGAGGTGGCACTTGCCTATCAGGGCGCCAGACCGCGCTTCGGGCGCGACTATATCATTCCCGCGCCGTTTGATCCCCGCCTGATCAGCATCGTTCCTGCGGCCGTAGCCAAGGCAGCGATGGACTCCGGCGTGGCGCAAAAGCCCATCACGGACATGAAAGCCTATGAAGCGGCGCTTTTTGCACGTCGTGATCCGGTGGCTGGCGCATTGCAGCGCATTTATGAGCGCGTTCGCAGATATCCCAAACGCGTCGTCTTCGCCGAAGGCGAGGAGGAACAGGTCATTCGCGCCGCAGTCTCTTTCGTCAATCAGGAACTGGGAACAGCAATTCTGGTTGGCCGCGAAGAGCTGGTGCGCCAGAATGCCGAACATGCAGGAATTGAACTTCCTGCCGGCATCGAGATTCACAATGCCCGCCTGTCGCGCAGGAACGAAACCTATGCGCAGTTCCTTTTCGAAAGATTGCAGCGCAAGGGCTACCTGCTGCGCGACTGCTACCGGCTGATCAATCAGGACCGCAACACCTTTGCCGCCACCATGCTCGCGCTAGGCGATGCAGACGCAATGGTGACAGGCGTAACGCGAAACTTCTCGATCGCTTTGGACGAAGTGCGCCGGGTGATCGATCCGCGTCCCGGACACCGGCTCATGGGCGCCTCGCTGGTTATCTCTCGTGGCCGTGCGGTTGTCGTGGCCGATACAGCGATCACGGAAAATCCATCTGCCAAGGAACTTGCGGAAATCGCCGTGGAAGCTGCCGGTGTTGCGCGCCGGCTTGGCTATGAACCGCGCGTGGCCATGCTGGCCTTCGCAACATTCGGGCATCCGCCAGGTGAACGCACCCAGCATATCCAGGAAGCAGTGCGTATTCTCGATCAGAGGCGCACGGATTTCGAATACGACGGCGAGATGGCCGCCGACGTTGCCCTGAACCGCGACAAGATGCAGGCCTATCCATTCTGCCGGCTGACCGACACCGCGAATGTGTTGATCATGCCCGCATTCCATTCAGCGTCGATTTCCACGAAAATGCTGCTGGAGCTCGGTGGAGCGACAGTCATCGGACCGATGATCGTGGGGCTCGACAAGCCGGTGCAGATCGTACCTCTGGGCGCGAAGGATTCCGACATCGTCAACATGGCTGCACTTGCCGCATTCAATATCGGCGGCTAGTCTGTTTTCCAATTTGAGGAAACTGGCCCGAATTGGAGACGTCATGACCGGCAAATTCCTGTCCGCCACAGCGGGGCTTGCCCTTGCGATCGCGAGCCCCGCAAGCGCAGAGACCGTTGCCGAATTTTACAAGGGCAAGACGCTCAATATTTACAGCGGACACAGCGATGGCGGAGCCTACAGCGCCTATGCGCGGTTGGTGACCCAGCATATCAGCAAGCACATTCCCGGTAATCCGACTACAGTATTCCGCCTGAAACCGGGCGCGTCCGGGCTCGTACTCGCTCACTGGCTCAATGCTGCTGCTCCCAAGGACGGGCTGCATTTTGGAACATTCCACGAGCGGATTTCGATTGAGCCCATGATCGCACCGCAGGGCATCAAGTTCGATGGTCGCGACTTCACCTGGATCGTTGCCATGGCGACCAATGCTTCGGTGTGTTTCACTTTTGCCGGAACAGGCCTGAAGACCATCGATGACCTGAAGAAGCAGGATGTGGTGTCTGGCGCCAGCGGAGCGACGGCGACGGATGCCGTGATGGCGCGTCTGATGAATGCGACACTCGGAACCCGGCTCAAGATCATCAACGGTTATCGCGGCGCCGATATCCTGCTGGCGCTGGAGCGCGGCGAAGTGCAGGCGCGTTGCGGCTTCGGCTATCCCAGCCTGAAGACAACCCGTCCCGACTGGCTGCGTGACAAGAAAATCAATATTATCGCGCTGCTGAGTTCCAGAAAACATCCGGAAATTCCCGACGTCCCGCTGCTGATGGATATCGTCAGGCCCGAACACAAGGATGCGGTGCGTCTTGCGGGCGCGACCGACGAAATATCCCGGCCCTTTGCCGCGCCGCCACGAATCCCGGCCGACCGGGCCATGGCTCTCAGAAAGGCCTTCCGAACAATGTTCAAGGACAAGGCATTCCTGGCCGATGCGAAAAAGCAGAATCTTGAACTGGACCCGACTTTCGGCGAGGAAATTTCCGAAATTCTGGACAAGCTCTACAAGACGCCGAAATCGGTCGCGGCGCAGGTGGTGAAATTCCGCACGCCCGGCGCAGATGAGACAAAAATCGAGCGCAAGCGAAAGAAATAACAATAATTTATCCAACATTTGCAGAATCCTGGCTGTTTGGCAGCTTAGGGCACAGCGTCTGGACGTGCTGGCGCCTGCGTGGGCGGATTCTTAACAGGGACTTTACCAGCTTCGCCTAGGGTGGCCGTGTGGCGTTACGCGCCCTGGTTTGCGATGAAGCGGTAAGGAATCCCATGTCTCCCATCGATGCAGCATCCCATGCGGTCACCGGCACGAAAGCCGCGTCTGCCAGCACCATCTGGGCGCGGCGCGCCGTTTTCACCGCTGCGCTGTTCCTGTCCGCTTCGCTGATGTTCGCCGTCCAGCCGATGTTCACAAAAATGGTGCTGCCGGAGCTTGGCGGGTCGCCCGCTGTGTGGTCGGTTGCAATGGTATTCTTCCAGGGTGTTCTCCTGGCCGGCTATCTGTACGCCCATGTGTTGACGCGGCATTTGCAACCGGGAACAGCAGGAGCGTTTCATCTGTGCGTGTTCGTTCTTGCATGGCTGACCCTGCCAATTGCAGCCGGCGCCGTCACGGGTAGCGCACCGGGAGGCAATCAGGTGTTCTGGCTGCTGACCATATTCGGAACATGCCTCGGCCTGCCGTTCTTTGCCCTGTCTGCCAACGGGCCCCTGTTACAGGCCTGGTTTGCACGCACGAGCGACCCGCGCTCCAGCGATCCCTATTTCCTCTACGGTGCGTCCAACATCGGCTCGTTCTTCGCACTGCTCTCCTATCCCTTCATCTTTGAAACATCCTTCGGCCTGACAGCTCAGTCCCACCTCTGGTCGGCGGGCTTTTTCATTCTCGGACTGCTGATTGCAGGTTGCGCCCTGTTCACAATGGCGGACGCAGGCCCGGCAAAAGCAGAAACAATTCCAGGTCCGGCGGTCCATGCGAACGCTGAAGCGTTCGATGGCAAGCGCTTTGCGACATGGGCGCTTCTGGGCTTCATTCCATCAGGCCTTCTGGTTTCGGTGACGTCGTATATCTCTACCGACATTGCCGCCGCGCCACTCCTCTGGGTCTTGCCGCTCGCGCTGTTTCTGCTGACATTCGTCATCGCATTCCGTGGATCGTCACTGCCAACAGAAGACCGGTTGCCGCAGATTCAATTCTGGCTGGCCGCTTTCGTCCTCATGTCGATGACAGGCAGCTTTCTGCCGCTGGCCGGCAACCTTGTACTGCATCTGATGTTGTTTTTTGTCAGCGCGCTGATCTGCCATCGCACGCTTTACAATCTGCGCCCGCAAAGCAGCGATCTCACCCTGTTCTACGTTGCAATGTCGCTTGGCGGGGTACTTGGCGGCATGTTTTCAACGTTCGCCGGTCCGTTGTTTTTCTCGACCATTCTGGAATACCCGATCCTGGTTGTCGCGGCATTGTTCTGCAACACGCAATTCCTGAAAGACTTGCGCAGCAGCCGGATGCAAGCCTTCGTTCTGCCGGCAATTGCAGGTCTTGCCCTGTTACTGATTGTGCTGATCTACAAAAGCCCTGAAGCTGCAAAGTACGCCACAAAAACAATCGCAATCGCCATGCTGCTGTTCTGGCGATCTGCGCCTCGTTTTGCAATCGCGGCCCTGACGGCGCTTGCCTTCATCGTATTCCAGCCATTTGTCTTTCAGGCTGAATCGCACCGCTCCTTTTTTGGCGTGCACAAGATTTGGGAGCTCAACAAGGGAACATTCCGCATTTTGAGTCACGGTCCCACCGTGCATGGTGCTATGCGCATCCGCAATGATGATGGCACACCCTATACAGGCAAGCCACAACCTACAGCCTATTATGCTTTCGAAGGCCCGCTCGGCACGGCCATACAATCCATCCGCGGCGCAAGAGGTTCACTCAAGAATATCTTTGCAATCGGACAGGGCGTTGGAACACTGGCGTGTCACCGCAAGGATGGCGAGACACTGAAATTCTTCGAAATAGATGCAGCCGTCGCCAGGATCGCCGGCGATGCATCGAAGTTCCGCTTCATGAAAGAATGCGCGCCAGATGCGCAAGTCGTTCTGGGTGATGCAAGATTGACAGTTGCGCAACAGACCGGAAAAGCAGACGTGATCATCGTCGATGCGTTTTCATCGGACGCCATCCCGGTGCATCTGCTCACCCGCGAGGCCATTGGTGGTTACTTCAGCAAGCTGGAGCCTGCGGGCGCGGTGCTTGTTCATGTGTCCAGTCAAACAATGGATCTGAAACAAATTGTGGCCCGCGCAGCGGCCGAACATGGACTTGTCGCCTATACGCGCATGGATATTGTTGCGGGCGAGTTCGACAAGGAGTTTCGTCTGAGCAGTGTTGTGATCGCCCTGGCCAAAAAGCCCGAACACCTGGGCGCGATGACAACAACCGGCGTGTGGAAAAAGATCATGCCGGACATGACCAAGCGGCCATGGACGGACGATTACTCGACCATCATTCCGGCGATCGCCGCGAAGTTTCGCGGCGAATAAGACTTCTATTTCTTCAGCATTTCGACAATGGCAGCGGCGGTGGCATCCGGCGCTTCCAGATGCACCGCATGGCCTGCGCCGGCAACGATGAGCGGATCACCTGCACCCGGCAAGCCCTTGGCATAGGCCGCAGCGTGCGTCACCGGAACCATGTGATCTTCCGCGCCCCAGACCATTCTGGCTGGCATGCTGGCGCGGCGCAGACGATCGACCAGGAACCGGTTGTAGAAATAAGGTGGCTTGAAGCCGACATAGGAGCCGAAGCGCAACATCTCGTAGCGGCGCACCTCTTCATCAATATTGCCGCGGCCGTCGGGATAGAAACGCTGCCCCAATGGCGCATCCGCAGAGGAAAACAACATGTGCCGAAGCGTCGAATAATCGACACCTCGCTCCGGTTGGGAATGCATGAATATATCGGCAATGTGTTCGCCGGTAACGAACAGGCCGCATGCACCAACAAGACCGAGGCGCTTGACCTTCTCGGGATGCCTGACAGCTATTTCCGCAGCAATCCAGCCGCCTACGCAATGGCCAACGAGGTTGAACTGCTTGAGGCCAAGCGCATCAAGCAAATCAAGATAGTGAAAAACCACATCTTCCGGCGAATAACCCTCGGCCAGATCGCTCGTTCCCGAGCATCCGGGATGCGCCGGCGACATGACGTGGTAGCCCGCTGCCGCCAAAGCCGAATGGAAAGGTTGAAATTCTCCGGCCACTCCGTGAACGTCGGCGTATCCATGCAGATACACCAGCGGCTCGCCCGAACCTTCTTCCAGCAGTGTGACCTGTCGCCCTGCAATATCCACTGTCCTGCGCGCCATTCGGCATTCCTCCGCTCATCCAAATCATCGGCCTGAAAGTTATCAGGCTCGTAAATTATCAAGCTTGCATCCCGGGCCTGTTGCAAATGTTCACGCCAAAGCGCCAAACTTTTCATTGAACAGTTTGGCGCTGGATTTTTTCAATCTAGGCGCAACCTCCGTCCAGAAAAGCCGCATGCTCTTGCGTGCATATTCATCGGGCATGTTGCCCAGGTGAAACTGGATCAGCAAATGACCAACCGGCGCTGCTTCCAGAACTTCCATGAACTTGCGATAGACCGTATCGGGCGACCCGGTGATGATCGAGCCGGAGCGATCCAGATCATCCCAGTCTTCTGTGTCGCCAAGCAAGGGCGTCGTGGGATCGGTATTTTCCAGATATGTCCGGAATTCTTCCGGCGGAATGTAGGGAACGCCCGGACCGAAGGTAAGCTGGCGGCCGACACGGCGTTGGTGACCTTTCAGGCAATTCTTCAGAAAGTACCAGATGCCTTCCTGGGCTTCCTGCTGTGCCTGCGCATCGGTTTCCGAAACGTAGGTGGACATCAATATTCCCATGCGGTTGGGAAGGTAGCGATCCCCATGTTCCTGCAAGGTACGTTCGAACCGCTCCCGTGCCACAGCCGTGCCGCGCCCGTGACTGCGCGAGGACAGGAAATAGCAATAGCCCTGTTTTGAAATCTGGACGAGCGTATCCTTCGAGCGTGCTCCGGGGATCCAGATCGGGGGATGCGGCTTCTGTTCGGGCTGCGGCCAGGGATTTACGTAGCGCAGCGGGTAGTTCTGGCCTTCGTATGGGAATGGCCCATCTTCGGTCCAGGCGCGGCGGATCAGATCGACAGCTTCCCAGAACTGGTCGCGCGAGTTTGCCGACCCCACATCATAATTGAAGGTTTCCGGTCCCGAGCCCGGCGCGAAACCTGCAATAATGCGCCCGCCCGACATATTATCGAGCATGGCGTATTCTTCAGCGACCCGCAGCGGATTGGCATGCAGGGGCAGGAGGTTGCCCAGCACGACAATCTTGCCTCTGCTCGTACGCTGGGTCAGCGCGGCAGCAATAATATTCGGGGAGGGCATCAGGCCGTAAATATTCTGGTGGTGCTCGTTCAGCACCATCCCGTCGAAGCCCAGCTCATCTGCGTAGACGAGCTGATCGATATATTGCTGATACAGGCCCCGAGCGCGGTCCTTGTCCCAGAGGCTATTGGGCACTGTAACCCAGCCCGTATCATGGGTTGCATCGAAGTCGGGCGCCAAAAGCGGATACGACATAAAATGCCAGCAATAGAGCTGAACCGGATCGATCATTTCCTACCCCAGGCCGTCTTGTTTTTTTAACGGTAGGCCCAGTTTGCCGCAGCGCAGGCAGCAGCGCAATGGCAAGTATGCCGCAGGCGGCTAGCAAATTTTCAAGGAGTGTTAGTGAAGGATCAGGCTGCTTCGATAGCCCTGCCCAGTTCGGCCACACGGGCACGTAATTTGCCCGCCATGCCGTCAAGTTCGTCGATGAGCGAGGCCACCTGTTCGACGCTCGCCTTGGTCTCCCCGACCGATACCTCGACACCATCCAGGCTGGAGGTCATGGCGGCCGCGCCCTTGGCCGCAGAGCGGACGTTGCGTGTGATTTCCTGCGTGGAAAGAGATTGCTCGTGGATGGCCGAGGCTATCATCGATGAGATGTTTTCCACTTCGCCGATCTTGTGACGGATGCTTTCAATCGCTGCGACGGATTCACTGGTGGCCTTCTGGATATCGGCAATCTGCCCGGTGATGCTTTCCGTTGCACTGGCGGTCTGATTGGCCAGGGCCTTCACTTCCTGGGCAACCACGGCAAAGCCGCGACCGGCCTCACCGGCACGAGCCGCTTCGATCGTGGCATTGAGCGCGAGGAGGTTGGTCTGCGCTGCAATGCGGGAGATTGAATCGATGACATCTTCAATGCGCTTTGCGCTAGCCGAGAGATCGGCGATATTTTTGCTCGATGTTTTGGTCTGCGCTACTGCTCCGGCGACAATCTGTGTTGCCTGCAGCACCTGACGGTCGATTTCGGCAATTGACTGTTGCAATTGCTCCGCGGCCAGGGCAACCGCCGTTACGTCCGAAGAAGCGGCACCCGAGGCCATGCGCGCCTGCGAGGAATTGTCTGTGGCAGACCGCGCCGAAGTATCCAGGGACTGCGATGAGGACATCAGCTGCTGCATCACAAGTTCAAGTTGCGAAGTCGTCTCATTCAGTCCGGAGCTGAATTCCTCTACCGTGCTGAGCATGCGCGCATTGCGGTAAAGCGCAGCGAGCTTCTCATCGTGAAGCTTTATCTCGTTGACCAGCTCGCCATTACGCTTGACCGCATTGCGCAATTGCAGAACGGCATTGGCAATCGCGCCAATCTCATCCTTGCGGTCGAGGTCCGGAATTTCCGAGTTTGTGTCGCCGGCAGCAAGCGCCTTCATGCGCAGCGACAGACGCTTGAGCGGGCTGGCAATGGACAGGTGCATCATTGGCATGGAAACGCCGACGACCAGAAACACGCCAAGCAGCAGTCCGCCCACAGTGAACCTGAACAGAAAACGCGCGTTCGATTCCAGTGCAGTCAATTCACTGGCCAACGGCCCGCTGGCCCTGGCCGCCAGATGCGATGTGTTTTCCCAAAAGCCATAGGTAAACCAGCAGCCGATCACGCCAATGGCTGCGACGAGCACCATAAACACCAGCTGCCGGACAACAATGCGGCCACCTACAGACAATTTCACTTTGAATTCCCGCGATTAATTATTGAGCACAGTAAGACTGTATGGTTTACCTTTGGTGAATGTTGCGCCGCATATGCCCCGGCCGGACGCAAAAACCAGAGGGCTGTACCTGCCGCCCGGTCTGGCCTATGAACGAGCGCCCTCAACCGGGACCAGGAGTTTGTGCATGGCGCTGCGCGTCGCTGTCCAGATGGACCCTATCGAACGGATCAATATTGCCGGGGACTCAACCTTCGCGTTGATGCTGGCAGCGCAAAAACGCGGCCACGAGCTGTTTTATTACCGGCCCGAGCAATTGAGCCTGGCAGCCGGCAAGGTGGTGGCCCCGCTGGCTCCGCTGCAGGTACGCGATGTCAAAGGCGACCATTTCACCCTTGGTGCTCCGGAGCGGACGGACTTGCGCGACATGGATGTGGTGCTGCTGCGGCAGGATCCCCCCTTCGATCTGGCCTATATCACTGCAACCCACCTGCTGGAGATGATCCATCCCCATACGCTGGTCGTGAATGACCCGGCCAGCGTGCGCAATGCACCGGAAAAAATCTTCGTCCTGAATTTTCCGCAACTCATGCCGCCAACGCTGATCTCGCGCGACAAGGACGAGATCAACGCATTCCGGGCCGAGCATGGCGATGTGGTGATGAAACCTCTGCACGGCCACGGCGGCTCGGCGGTTTTCAAGATCGCGCAGAAGGACCCGAATTTTGGCTCCCTGTTCGACATGTTCTCGGTTACCTGGCGCGAGCCCTGGGTCATCCAGCGTTTCCTGCCCAAGGTCACACTGGGCGACAAGCGCATCATCCTCGTCGACGGCATCGCCAAGGGTGCAGTCAACCGCGTGCCCGCCGAAAACGACATCCGCTCCAACATGGTGCGCGGCGGTTCACCCAAGGATACCCAGCTGTCGGACCGCGAGCAGGAAATCTGCGCAACAATAGGTCCAGAATTGAAAAAGCGCGGACTTGTCTTCGTGGGCATCGATGTGATCGACGGCAATCTCACCGAAATAAATGTGACCTCGCCCACCGGCCTGCGCGCAATCAAGAATGTCGGTGGCCCGGACATTGCCGAAGACATCTGGGACGCAATCGAGGCCAAGCGAAAAGGCTAATTCGGCCTCAGCAACAACCAACGACCCTTCGGGACAATGCTGGCTCTCCCACGACCAGTCATTTCATGTGTGGGCGGCAACCCGCTTTTTGCCGGGATTTTGCGCCGCATGGACAGATGTTCGCGGCAGGCATAGAAGATTTTTGAACAAGCAGAATATTCGGGCGGAGCGTCATGCACTTTTCGTTTTTTCATCTCATGCCGTGGACGGACCTTGAGGAGACGCCGACGCAATGGCCGGCGCGCAATGCCCCCTTCAACGGCGAACGCGGCACCCAGCTTTACGACACATACCTTGCAACCATGGCCAAGGCGGAAGAGTGCGGCTTCGACTGGGTTGGCGCGAACGAACATCACTTCTCGCCCTATTCGTTGATGTCGAACTGCAACCTGATTGGCGCGGCGCTCAGTCAACGCACAAAGGGCATCAAGCTTGCCATGCTCGGCAATCTGCTGCCATTGCTGAACCCCATTCGCGTGGCTGAAGAATATGCCATGCTGGACGTCATGAGTGGCGGGCGACTTGTCGCCGGTTTCGTTCGCGGCATTCCCCATGAGTATATCGCCTACAACGTATCGCCCGATGAATTGCGCGGGCGCATGCGTGAAGCGCTCAACATCATCCTGAAAGCATGGACCGAACCGGAACCCTTCGGTTGGGAAGGCGAATATTATCAATATCGCGCCATCTCGATCTGGCCGCGGCCGCGCCAGAAGCCGCATCCGCGCATGCTGATGTCGGCGAGCAACAAGGAAAGCGCGGAGTTTGTCGGCGGATTTCCATCCATGGTGGGACTGACGCTGATCAGCGATCTGGATGTCGCTCGCGGCATCATCGATACTTTTGTAGAAAGCGCCAAGGCGCATGGACGCAATCCCGGAGCAGAAGACATTCTGATCGGCCAGCAGACCTGTATCTGCGAAACCGACGAGGAAGCCCATGAGCACATGAGCAAGGCGCTGCAATATTTCCACGGCGTTCTCATGCGCCCGCAACAGGATGCCCAACGCATCGTCATTCAGAAAACGCGGTTCTTTGGCGAGAACAATGCCAATGCCGGGGAATATTTCGTCAAGCGCCTGCAAACGCTGAAAGAACGCTCCATCAAGGAACAGATCGAAGCAGGTACGATCCTGTGCGGATCGCCACAATCGGTTGTGAAACAGATCAAGCGGTTGAAAAGCCACCTTGGCGCCGGGCACATCAACATGAACATGAAACTGGGAACGATGCCCGACGAAGTCGTGTGGAAGAGCATGGAATTGTTCCGCGACAAGGTTCTGCCCGAAGTTTCATCCCTTTAATCGCCACAAGAGTTGCTGCCATGGATTTTTTTACCGAGACGACGCTGGACATCAACAGAGGCCCGATCACCGTGCGGGTTGCCGGACAGGGGCGCGCGCTCATCCATCTGCACAGCGCAGGCGGACCGCGTGTTTCAGGCGTCGTTGAGAAGCTCGCGCACCACCATACTGTTCACCAACTCGTCTGCCCTGGATTTGAGGGAACGCCCAAACATCCCGCACTGAAAACAATTACCGATTATGCCGATGCTGTTGCCGAATACATCAAGACCCAGTGCAATGGCGATTGCGACATCGTCGCCGAAAGTTTTGGCGGATGGGTGGCTCTTTGGGTTGCCGCGCGGCACCCCAAGCTGGTCGGTCAACTGGTTCTCGGAAGCTCCGGCAGGTCTCTGTCCTGCCGGCAAGGGCGGGCTTCCGGCCTCCGCGGAAGAGCGCTTCAGAAAGCTTTATGCGCATCCCGAACGCGCACCGGCGGACAACCGCCCGGTCGAGATTCTGCAAGGCAATGGGGCAACCTTCATGGACTTTGGCGGATTGATTTTCGACGAGGCCCTTGCCGCCAAACTACCCGGGATCACTGCGCGCACGCTGGTGCTAATGGGCACGCTGGATGAAATCATTCCGCAGGAAACCGGGCATCTCATCAAGGCGAAGGTGGAACATTCGCACCTGACCTATATCTGGGATGCAGCACATTCGCTGGAAATCGATCAGCCTGATGTCGTTGCAAAAATTGCGCTGGACTTTCTCGACCGTGGCGAAAGCTTCATTGTTCGCCCCGGCAAGGACGCTGCGCAATAACGAGGGTCTGGCCGTGTCTCCAACGGCCATTTCCTGAATCGTCAGTGATTGTGCAGATCACCTCCCCGCAAGTCGCTTGGCGGTCTTGCGGGGCGAAGAGGATATTTTGCTATCGAACGGCGACGTCCATTTCGCCGACCTTGTCGATCCAGCAATGCATCACATTGCCTGCCTTGACTTCGGCAACACCCTCGGGCGTTCCGGTCATGATGACATCGCCGGGGAACAGCCGGTAAACCCTGGAAGCGCGGACAATCAGATCGGGAATATCGCAGATCAGCATGTTCGTGTTGGACTTCTGGCGCAGCTCGTTACCGACACTGATCTCGAAATCCAGATTACCGGGATCAGCAATTTCATCGGCAGTTACCAGATACGGCCCCAGAACCGAATATGAATCGGCTGCCTTGCGCATGGAGCGGTCTTCGGTGCCGCGCACAGTCATGTCGAGGCCGATGGCATATCCGGCCACATGTTTCATGGCCTCATCACGGGAGATGTTTTTCCCGCCCTCTCCGATGATCACTGCCAGTTCGATTTCATGATCGTTGCGGCGGTCCGGCCAGTGAATTTCCACACCCTCGGACGCACCGACGAGGCCGGTCTGGGATTTCAGAAACAGACCGTATTTGTCGATCGGGGTGGCAAAGCCATCATGTCCGGGCATGTGAACGCCATGATTGATTTCCGGATTGGATGCTTCGTCCACATGAAGCTGGTAGTTCAGCGGCGCTGCAATGACCTTGGTCGGATTGGCGACCGGCGAAAGCAGCTTCACATCAGCCAGCTTCCTTGCCGGAGCACTGGCAGCAGCTTTTTCCAGCAACGGGCGCATCTTGGCGAGGTTGGCGATGAAATGATCGCCGTGCGGTGCTGGCCATTTGAGCGGTGGCAGGCCATCCAGCACTGCGGTCACGTCCTTGACCATATCGCCCTCGACAACGCCAACCCGGGCCCCAAGCTCCCGGTCCTCAAACCTGCAAATTCGCATATCTCTTCCCATATGGCCTGGCGACGGATGCCGCACTTCGGCGCTGGCCTATCGCAGGCAGGCCCGGCAAGCAATGGATAATGTCAAAATTACTTCCGGCAAAGCAGCGATGGTCCGTCATTCCTGCCGGGCTTTGCGCCTTTGTTCGATTTCCTCAATCGTCAGCTTGTGGCCGCCGATGCCCCACATACCGCTATCGACCTCCTCAACAAGAACGGCAACATTGGGCCTGATCCCCTCGCCGCCCACGCGCGCGAAACTGTCGGTGATCTCATCAATCAGCTGCTCTTTTTGCTCTCGTGAAAACGCACCGGCCAAAACCTTTACCGATACTATGGGCATGCGCTGTTCCTTTTCCTGTTGTCATGATGCAATTGCAATCGGCGTTTTCTCGATGTCCAATCGGTACACTCCGGCAGCCGTGTCAAAGTATAGCGCGGACTTTTCCTGTGCGGATGCACCCGCGGTGATCCGCTTGAAGGCATTCCAAAGGGAATCGTAACGCACGGATAATTTATCGACCGGAAAATTGCTTTCAAACATTGCGCGGTTAACGCCGAAAGCTTCAATACAGGTCTCGATATATGGTTTCCACAATTGCGATAATTCTTCGGAATCCGGCGGCAGGGGGCGATCACGAAACCCGAATCCGACATTATGCATGGCCAGCCCGCCGAGTTTTACAAATGTATTGGGACGCTCGGCAAGCGCCCGGATATCGCTGCACCACAACGGAAACTCTTCCATGCGCTTGTCCTTGTGGATTCCCACACCCAGCACGCCACCGCAATGGTCGAGAATGATTTTCGTCGATGGAAATGCATCGGCCAGAGAAATCAGATCCTTGATTTGTACCTGATACAGCCAGGCATCAAATGTGAGATTCATTGGCGTCAATCTGGCGAACCCTTCGCGGAAACGGGTGTCCAGCAACAGATCCTTCGGCGGAATGTGCGGCATGGACCGAATGGAAGGGTCTGCGTCGTGTCGCGCAGAGGAGTTGCGAATGCCGCGCAAGCGTCCGTTTGCTACAGCGGCCTGCGCGTCCAGGATTGGCTGAACCCTGTCACCCAGCAGAAGATCGGCAAATGCGACGATCCCGGCACAGGCTCGAACGGGGCCATAGATCCCGCTTGCCGTCATCGCTGCAACGCCGTTGGCAAACTCCGTTTCTCCAATGCATTTCAGGTCTTCCGGCCCGTCCTCACGGTACATGGAACGGGCCTGAACGAAGACCGTGGCGCGGATATTGTGGCCGCTGTTCATGTCATCAAGCAGCTCATCCAGCAGGTAGCGTTCCTGGCGGTCCCACAAGTGATGGTGCGGATCAATAATCGGCAAATCCGGCTCGATAATTTCAGCTTCGCGGCTGCGCAGGAGCCATTCTTCATCGACAACCTTTGGGTCAGTTTGCGGCACTTGAAATCCGTCCGACATGCGCGTCCTCCCAGCCAAACCTGTAGTCTAGGCTGTTTGCCGCTGCGGGCAAAAGATGTACGCTGCCGAAAATTATCGGGGGACGCTGGAGGACAACGTGAAAACGCACGCTCAGGTCATGCATGCCTATGGTGATGCATCTGTGCTGAAGTGGCAGGAAGTCGACCTGCCGGACCCCGGTCCGGGGCAGGTGCTGATCCGGCATACCGCCATCGGAATGAATTTCGCCGATATTTACATGCGCGAGGGGCACCACTCGCGCCTGCCGTTGCCGGCAATCCTGGGTATTGAAGGCGTTGGCGTGATCGAGCGGATCAGTCCCGATGTGGAAGGGTTCGAGCCCGGAGATCGCGTCGGATATGCAAGCGGCGACCGGCCGGGCTCCTATTGTGAACACAGGCTCCGCAACACCTCTGGCCTGATCAAACTACCGGACTGGCTGGACGACAAGACGGCAGCTGCATGCTTCACCAAGGGGATGACGGTCGAATATCTCTTCAACCGGACCCACAAGCTCACGTCGGGCGATACGATCCTGCTGACGGCTGCCGCCGGGGGCATCGGCCTGATCGCGTGCCAATGGGCAAAATCGGTGGGAGCAACAATCATCGGCACAGTCAGCACGGACGCCAAGGCAGAACTGGCGCTGGCGAACGGCTGTACCCATGTCGTGGTGACGCCGCGCGAGAGTGTTTCCGAGGCAGCATTACGCGTCACGGGCGGGAAAGGCGTCGACGTCGTTTACGATTCCGTTGGCAAGGACAGCTGGGCCGACAGCATGGCTTCAGTGAAAGTGCGTGGCCTGGTCGTGGCTTTCGGCGCAGCTTCCGGCAATCCGCCGCCATTCGATCCTATCGAAGACGGCTCAAAGAAATCGATATACCTGCACCGTGCAACAACGGTGCATTACCAGACGTCCGATGCCATTCGCCGCCAGAGCGCGCAAAGCCTTTTCGAGAAAATGCGTTCGGGCGCTGTGAAAATAACAATCGGTCACGAATATGCCCTGCGCGACCTGCCGCAAGCCCATGCAGACGTCGAAGCGCGCAAGACCACCGGATCGGTTATCTTTAATCCAGAGGACACCGGCTGAACATGCCGCCCCTTCAAGTCACGAATGAAATTGCAAGACAGGGAGACAGTCATGGATGAGACGGGCAAAAACAATGTCCCCGGGAAAAACGCGGAACTGCTCAACACTGCGCCGCAACGTCTGCACCATTATGCTTTTGTGGTGAAGGACCAGGAGATCAACCGCCAGTTTTTTGAGGACGTGCTCGGCATACCGCTGGTCGCAACCTGGTGCGAGAAGAGCCACCATAGAGTGCTGGGCCGCGATATTGAATTCTGCCATACGTTCTTTGCTGTCGGCGATGGCAGCGCGCTGGCGTTTTTTCAATATGCGGACGAGGATGCCTACGAACAACTGAAGTGCCAAAGGGCAGATCGCGGCCAACATATTTCATTCAAGGTTGACGCATCGGCATTTTCAGAGATCGAAAAGCGGATATCCAACTCCGGACGCCAACCGCGCGTGATCGATCACGGCTATTGCAAATCGATTTACGTTCAAAGCCCGGACGACCTGACAATAGAATTCACGATCGATCCGCCGCATGTCGCGAAGATCGACGCCTGGCAGAAAAGTGTGGCGCATGAGGAACTGGCACGCTGGATGGCCGGTGACAGGCATACAAACAATGACGAGCGACCGGAACACTGAGATCGCGACGAAACTGATTGATCGGGGGAATGGATGCCAGAAGCAGGACGCTACGATTACATTATTGTTGGCGCAGGATCAGCCGGTTGCGTACTTGCCAATCGGTTGACGGAGGATGGCACGACGAGCGTGTTGTTGCTCGAAGCCGGCGGATGGGATCGCGATCCGTTGATCCATATTCCCATTGGACTTGGAAAAATTCATCAGCACCGGCTGCATGACTGGATGTACGACACCGATCCTGAGCCCGGCCTCAACAATCGTGAAATCGAAGCCATGCGCGGCAAGGTTCTGGGAGGCTCATCTTCCATCAATGTGATGGCCTACACGCGCGGCGACAAGAACGATTATAACCGCTGGGTGCGAGAGGGCGCGGCCGGGTGGTCCTATGCGGATGTACTGCCGTATTTCAAACGCGGCGAACAATGGGAAGATGGCGAAAATACCTGGCGTGGCGGGAATGGGCCGATGAAAACCATCTGGTCCAGAGCGGACGATCCCCTGTATGACGCATGGACCCAAGCCGGCAAGGATGCCGGCTATCCCATGACCCAGGATTTCAACGGAGCCCAGCATGAAGGCTTTGGACGTATTCAATGCACGATCGGCGACGGCAAGCGCTGGTCTTCCGCAACAGGCTATCTCCGCCCGGCGCTGAAACGCCGCAATCTTTCACTCGAGGTCAAGGCGCATACAAATCGTGTGTTGATGAAAGGCACAAGCGCAACCGGTGTCGAATATGTCAAGGACGGCATGGTCTATACTGCGCATGCCGACAAGGAAGTCCTGCTGGCAGCCGGCGCTTTCAACTCACCACAATTGTTGATGCTGTCCGGCATTGGTCATGCGGACCATCTGAAGCAATCAGGAATTGACTGCATCGCCGATCTGCCTGTCGGCGACAATCTGGTCGATCATATCGCTGCGTGGATCAGCTGGCACCGGCAAGAGCCCGGCGAGTTCGCCAAGCTGCTGCGGTTTGATCGCATTTCGATTGCCATGTTGCGCGCATACTTTTTGGGCACCGGACCTGCGACCCAATTGCCTGGCCCGCTGTTTGCTTTCATCAAATCCGAATCAGGACTAGAGGTGCCGGATGGTGAATTCATTTTTCGCATGACGCGGCCGGACGCGCGCCCATGGTTTCCCGGCGTGCGCCAGATGTTGCCGGACGCCTATGCGATCAGGCCCACATTGTTGCAGCCCAAAAGCCGGGGGACGGTGCGACTGCGTTCTGCCAATCCTGGCGATGCGCCGCGCATCCGCTTTAATTTTTTCGACCATCCTGAAGACATGCCACGCCTTCTCGAGATAGCGCGCCAATCGCTGGATCTGGCGCGACATAGCGCTCTTGACCCATTCCGCGGCAAGCCGTTTGGCCCGCCCAACGAGATCAAGAACGATGCGGATATTGAAGAATGGATTCGGAAAAGCGCACTGACCGTGCATCACCCGGCATGCTCGTGCCCGATCGGACCGGTGCTCGATCCGTCACTGAAGGTTCGCGGCATCGAGGGTTTGCGTGTTGTGGATGCCTCGGCATTTCCGAGTATTCCAACGGCACATATCAATGCAGCCGTTCTGATGATGGGTGAAAAGGCTGCCGACATGATACGCGGCAAGACGCCGCTTCCTGTTGCCGAAAATTTCTGACGCGGAGGTTTCACCATGACTAAACGCATTCTGACCTGCGCCGTCACCGGTGGCGCTCCTGTTTCCGGACGCAACCCGAATGTGCCGGTCACCCCGAAGGAAATTGCCGATTCCGCTATTGAAGCTGCAAAGGCGGGCGCTGCCATCGTGCATTTGCATGCGCGCGATCCCGCAACCCGTACCGGCAGTATGCGCGTCGATCTGTTTCAGGAAATCGTCGGGCGTATTCGCGACAGCGCTGTTGATGTCATCATAAACCTGTCGACAGGCGATGGCGCGATGTTCTCACCCAGCAAGGATGATCCATCCATTGCCGGTCCAGGCAGCAATATGCGCAAAGCTGTTGAACGCGTGGCCCATGTGGTCGATCTCAAGCCGGAAATCTGTTCGCTCGATTTCAACACCATGTGGTTTCGCACGCGGGCTTTTGTAAATTCTCCGGAAATGATTTCGGAAATGGCGCAATATATCTATGACGCTGGCGTCACACCGGAACTGGAAATATTCGATACCGGCGACCTGCATCTTGCAAAACACCTGATGACCACCGGCGCCATCAAGACGCCTGCGTTTTTCCAGATCGTGCTTGGAGCGAGTTTTGGCGCCAGCGCGAGTGCTGAAACCATGATGTATATGCGCAATCTTCTCCCCGCAGGCATGGAATGGGCAGCTTTCGGCATCGGACGCGATGAATTTCCGATGCTGGCGCAAGCGATGATTTTGGGCGGACACAGCCGTGTCGGTTTTGAGGACAATCTCTATCTTGCGCGCGGGGAGCTTGCTCCCAGCAACGCGGCGCTGGTGAGCAAGGGCGTCAATATCATGCAACAGCTTGGATTCGAGCCTGCATCTGCAAAGGAAGCTCGAACAATACTGGGTTTGCCTGCACGATAGCCTGATATGGCCGCGGTTCGAACGCGTTGACTTGCGGGGCTATCCATCCGATCATTTTACATGAACCAAACAAGAATCCAGGGAGGATCAAATGTCCACATTTCACAAGGCTTTGGCGATTGCCGCAGTCGTGCCCCTGTTTTGCGGGCTGGCAAGTGCAGAGGACTTCTACAAGGGCAAGACCGTGACCATTGTCACATCCACCGGCATTGGCGGCTCATTCGATGCTGCGGCCCGATCAATTGCGCGGCATATGCCGAAGTACATTCCCGGAAAGCCCGTTGTTGTGGTCAAGAACATGCCCGGCGGCGGCCATACGCGCGCAACGAATTACATGTACAATCAGGCGCCGAAAGACGGTACTGAAATTGCCACAGTTGGCTACACGATCCCCATGCATCAAATGGTCGATGGACGCGGTGTGCGCTTCGATGCCGGGAAGTTCAACTACATAGGCACTGTGGGGATCAGTAATCTGGCGATGATGGTCTGGCACAATACAGGCATCAAGTCGGTTGAAGACCTGAAGAAAAAATCCATCACCACAGGAGCAACCGGCACGGGATCGGCGACATATCTTTATGCCAATGCCATGAACCGGGTTTTGGGCACGAAGTACCATATCGTGACGGGATACAGAAAAAGCATCGATATCGACATTGCCATGGAACGTGGCGAAGTTTCCGGTCGCGGCGGACAAGGTTATTCTTCCGTTCCCCGCGAACATCCGGAGTGGGTGAAAGACAAGAAGATCATCGTCATCGCGCAAGTCGGGGCCAAGCGTGACACCCTGTTGCCCGACGTGCCGCTTTTGACCGAGCTAACCGACGACAAGGACAAAAAGCAGGTTTTGCGTTTCATCTCACTGCCGGTGGATGTTGGCCGCATGTATCTGGCTCCTCCGGGCGTGCCTGCTGATCGTGTCAACATCCTGCGAAAAGCATTCGATGCCGTGAACAAGGACAAGGAGTTCATCGCCGAGACCGACAAGCAGGGCCTCGACATCCGGTATAATTCCGGCGAGGAACTTGCCAAGATCGTGAATGAAACCGTGAAGGCCTCTCCCGAACTCATTGCAAAGGTGAAAGAAGCCATCGCGGTTCCGGCCGATGCCAAGAAGAAAAAGTAACAGATCGAACAGGCACAACAGGCAGCGCCCGATCGCTGCCGGTTGTGCTTAACCAAAAATGCTTGCGTTTTGTTTGCCCTGGAGCTGGTGATGACCGGTGATCGCTTGGATGCCCGTGCCGAAGGCGAGGTTTCGCTCGATTGGGAAAAGGTCAACGTCAGTCCGCTGTGGGAAAATCGCGCAGCGCACAACATTGCGGGCGCGGGAACGGAACGCGCTCACATCTGGCGTTGGGCCGATTTGCAGCCGGCCATAGCGCAAGCACTCGACATGCGCTCGACTGCTGCAATCGAACGGCGTGTCCTGTCACTTGTCAGTCCATATTCTCCGCAGGTTGCAGGACAGGCAGGCACGACACTGAACCTCAATGCCGGTCTGCAGATTCTCAAACCGGGTGAAACCGCGAGGCCGCATCGCCATTCCATGAACGCACTTCGTTTTGTTATGAAGGGCGGAGGCGCTGTTACCAAAGTGGATGGGAAGGAATGCCTGATGGAAGAGGGCGATCTTGTCACAACGCCCGGATGGTGCTGGCACGAACATATTCACCGTGGCGACGAACCAATCGTCTGGCTGGATGTGCTGGACGCCTCGCTGCATCGCTATCTGGGCACCGACAAGTTTCAGCCGGGGCCTGCGAACGCCATGCCGCCGACACTTGCAGATGATGCATTTGCTTTTCCGGGAATGGTGCCGGAAGGCACCGGGGCAAAGGCGCCTCATTCGCCGCTGTTTCGCTATCCGTGGCAGCAGGCATCGAGCGCCGTTGCCGTCGCACCTGTCGGCAAAGATGGCGCACGCCGCGTGCGCTACGCCAATCCGCTGGATGGCGGCCCGGTCATGTTTTCTCTGGATTGCTACGTTCTGGAATTGCAGGGTGGGCAGGACACAATTCCGTTTCGCACCAGCGCCAATGCGGTTTATTGCGTGATAGACGGCGAGGGCCAGAGCCATATCGGCGACCAAAAAATGCGCTGGGGACCGCGTGACGTCTTCTCCGCCCCGCGCAATAACTGGATCGCTCACAAATCCGAAGGCAAGGCACGGTTGTTTGTCACAACAGACCGCGATGTCTTGCGCCGCCTCGATCTGCTGACCGAGGAATGGGAAGGCTGATCATTCGGCTGCCTGCAGCGGTGGCATGGTCACACCATTGTCGCTCGCCAATGGGGCTGGCGGATGAACTGCGCGGGGATCTTCCTCTTCACGCCGGATCAATGCAGCGAGCAGCCGGCGTCCCTGTACCGGTGCTATATCCACATTGACCGCCATTTGCGGAATTTGCGGCATCCCCTCGTTTTGCAATTGAAGATCCTGCAATTCGAGCATTTCACGATCTTCATCGAAGGTATGGTTGACGCTCTTTTGCATGCCTTCGGAAATAGCTGCATCGCCCAACCTGAAATTTCGCGCGACACCCCAGAAATAGTGACTTGTGTGCTCGGTTTCCGGCGTGATGAGATGCATGGGCCGATGCACGAAAGCTGCGTTTCTGTCACCACCGACCGGGTAAAAGCCTGCCTCGGTCATGTTGATTCCGGGCGCAAGATAGATCGCCACCTGCCAGCGGTTGATGCGGCCCTTGCCGCCAAGCAGCATTGCAAATAATGGCGGCGGATCGATATCGGGCATTTCACGATGAGCACGGACGACCTTGCCATCGATCACCTTTGAGACCACAGGTGAATCGGCGACCGATGCATTGCCTATCGTATGTTTGTGAATGTACGTTTCGTGAGAGAGATCGAGCAGATTGTCATTGATCAGCTGGTAGTCACATTTGAAATGATGATAGCCGGTAACAACTTCCCAACCGTCCGTCTGCATCCAGCGCAAATCCGGAATGAGTGCTTCGTCGGCAAGATCGGGCGCACCCAGCCATATCCACACAAGGGCATGGCGTTCTGCTACCGGAAAGGTCCTGGCTTTTGCAGCCCTGGGTGCGCTGTCCTGACCAGGAACAAATACGCATGCACCAGATCCATCGAACCGCAAGCCGTGATAACCACACTCCATGCGTCCATCAACAATCCTGCCGCGCGACAAGGGAACAAGTCTGTGCGGGCAGCGATCCTCAAGCGCCGCAATATTCCCCTGAATGTCACGCCAGATGACCACCCCCTGATTGAGGAACTTGCGCGCTATAAAGCCGCTTTCAAGCTCCGGCGCGAACCCGGCAACGTACCAGCAATTCATTGGCCACATGACAAAACTCCCTGAACGAAACGGCGATGATGTGACCGTTGCAACTCCAGAAAACTACAGGGCGAACAGTTTGACTGCATTGTCCCGCAAGATTCTTCTTTCTGTTTCAGCGTCGAATTTACAGTTGCGGATAAATCCAACCGGATCAGGGTTTCCTACCGGATAATCCGAGCCCATAACGATACGGTCATTGCCCACAATATCCACGAGCCGCTGCAAGACATCTTCGTCATAAACGCAGGAATCGTACCAGAGCGCGCGCAGAAATTCGACCGGCGTTTTTGGCAGAGCCGAAGCCTGGCCGAGCTTTTCACGATAATTACGGTTTATGCGGCCAAGGTTATACGGGAAATAGCCCCCGCCATGACAGATGCAGATTTTGAGGTCGGGGTATTTGTCCAATACGCCCTCGTACATCAGCGACGCGATTGCCATGGATTCTTCGAAGGACTGACCGATGGAATTCCAGACATAGTTCCGCAAAAAGCGGTCGCCCCTGTTGCCACGCGGATGAACATAGACAGGCGCCTTAAGTTCCTGACATTTGGCCCAGAACGGATGAAGCACTGGCTCACCAATTTCACGCCCGCCATCAAAGCTTGCAATCTGAATACCGGTCAGACCCAGCTCGCCGATACACCTCTCGACTTCAGCCACTGCCTTTTTTGTATCGTGCATGGGGACGCCGCCCATGCCGCGATAGCGTGCCGGATATTTTTTCACTATCTCACTCATCCATGAATTGGATGCGCTTTCGAATTGTTCCACCTGTTCCGGACTGGCCCAGTCGTGGGTCTGGTGCACGGTGGAGACAGTCAACACCTGCATGGCGACACCCGCCTTGTCCATGCGCTGCAAGCGTTCTTCGACATCATATTGCGTATTGACCATGCGATTATGGCGCTCCAAGGCCTTTGTCCGCTGGTCTTCGGTCAAGGTCGGGTCTTTCAGCGGCAGTGTAGGCAGGCTATGCGGACGGCAATGCTTGTGCACTTCCGGCACCAGAATATGGGCATGCATATCGATCGCACCGTCCTGCAAAACATCCGTTGCTGACCCAGCCATGTTACCTCCCAAAATTATGCTTTTATCGAGACCTCAGGTCTTCCCGTTTTTGCCTTGCGTAAAATTACTCCGCGCAGTTACAAGCGCGGGTCGAATGCTTTCAATCCAAGCCGTACCGCGCCATAGGTCGATGCCTGTAAATCCCAGGTCAGTGCAATGTGCTGCGCTACCGCATGCACGTCCCGCCACGCGCGTTGGACCGGACTGGAAAGTTCGAGACCGCGACCGCCGGTAACCGGCAGCAAATGCTCCATCGCCTGCACGCATAGTTTGACCGCATAGCCCGTATCCAGCCGCCAGCGGGCACGCGTTTCATAATCCGGCAGCTCTCCAGCCAATGCAAGGCGATTGATTTCGGCGCGATCAATAGCAATCAGGGCAAACGCCGCATTTATCTGTGCGCTTGCCTCAGCCAGCCGCATTTGAATCGCCGGTTGTTCAGCAAGTTTCACATTTGCCGCTGACTTGCGATCCGTCAGCCCTTCGGCCACCTGTTCGACGGCGCCAAGCGCCGCACCCATGGCTGCACCGACGAGCGTGTGTGCAAATGGTGCAAACAGCGGCATGCGATAAAGCGGGTGATCGTTGACGGATGCGCCGGGGGATGCTCCGTCCCGTGTGGTCATAATATCCAGCAGACGATGCGCCGGTATAAATGTGTCGGCAACAATCACATCGTTGGATCCGGTCGCTGCCAGCCCGACAACATTCCAATTGTCCTCTATGGTGTATTGTTCGCGCAGCAGAAGTGCAAAAACCTGTTTCAGCCTTCCCTCGCCCTCCGGCACCATCACCTGAAGAATGACTGCACCGCAATGGAGTACATTCGAGGAAAAACGCCATGTACCTTGCAGCCGGATACCGCCTTCAACAGGTTGGGCGCGCGCATTCACTGCCAGGAACGAGCTGGCGATCCGAGCATCGGGATCACGCTCCCAGACATCTGCCTGCGCCTGCAATTCGTACATGCCAAGAATCCATGAATGACAGGCTGTCACTGACAGCACCCAGCCACTTGAACCACATCCGCGCGCGGTCTGCGCCGCCAGCATGGTGTGCAGTCCGTAGCGCATCTCAAAGCCTCCGAAACGGCGCGGCTGATAAATGCGATAAAATCCGGCCTTGCGAAAATCCTCTTCCGTTTCATCCGGAATGCGGCGCAATTTTTCCGCCTGCCCGGCGCGCTCCCGCAGAACCGGAGCAAGCCGGTCAGCTTCCGCAATCAGTGACGTTTCGGCCTCTGTCCATTCTCCTGGAAGGCCTGCTGCGGGTGCATTGAGGATTTTTACTTGTTCGAGCACTTTGCGGTCTTTCCTGGGGTGTTTCCTGCTTTGTATTTGGTTTCATTTTCCACCACTAGCGCCTGCAAGGCAATTGCTGCAAATGTCACGTATGTGATTGGCCGGAGCTGTCGTCAGCGATTGTTTCGGGCTATCTTCGGCATATCAACAAACATGGGATGGAGCCAACCGATGGGATATCTGCATAACGGCCAATGGAAAGACGGCCGCCTCCCGCAGGAGACTGGCAAGGGCGGGGAATTCCTGCGTGCCGACAGCGCGTTCCGGGACGTAATTACCGCGGACGGCTCTTCAGGTTTCAAGGCCGAACGTGACCGTTATCACCTGTATGTCACGCTTGGATGCCCATGGGCGCACCGCACCTTGCTTTACCGGGCAGCCAAGAAACTGACCGACATCGTCAGTGTTGATTATGGCCTGCCGCATGTGCGTGATGAAGGCTGGACATTCGGCAAGGACAATATTTATCGGGAATGCACCGAAGACAGGCTCTATGGTTTTCGCCATCTGCATCAGGTCTATACGTTGTGCAATCCGGACTACACCGGCAAGGTGACGGTACCCGTTTTGTGGGACAAAAAGGAAAAACGGATCGTCAATAATGAATCTTCGGAAATCATCCGCATGTTCAATTCCGCCTTCGACGGAGTTACCGGAGACAATACAGATTACTATCCGCCGGAATTGCAGAATGAAATAGACCGGCTGAATGACAAGATCTACCACAACGTCAACAACGGCGTTTACCGTTGCGCCTTTGCAAAATCTCAGGAGGCCTATGAACAGGCCTATGACAACGTCTTCACGACGCTTGATGAACTGGAGGGCATTCTGTCAGGTCAGCGATACCTGACCGGACCGAATATAACGGAAGCAGACTGGCGTTTGTTTCCAACGCTGGCGCGCTTTGACGTTGCGTATTTTTCGCTCTTCAAATGCAATCGGAACAGGATTGCAGATTTTCCAAATCTGTCGAACTACATGCGCGATCTGTATGATCAACCTGGAATAGCCGCCACCGTCAATGCCAGACAATATATCGCAAATTACTATTCAATTCGCGATCTCAATCCGCTTGGCATTATTCCAAAGGGAACCCCCGTCGACTTTGCATCGCCGCATGACCGGGTTCGTTTCGGAAACAAGTAGGCATCCGCGCTGCAGGTGACGTCGTCCATCTCCTGCAGCGCGATTGTTGCGATGATCGATGCTACTTCTTTTTGTCGTTGGGGCGGCGCTCGACTTCCGCCTCGATGATCTTGCTAAGTCTGGCTACAATCGGCTTTGGCGTGGCCACAATGCCCGCAACGATTTTCTGCATCTCGACGCCACGGACCGGATCAATCTCAAGATCAATCTTCTTGGCATCGGCCAGAAAGGCCGGGTCCTTCATCGTCTTGTCAAAGGCATCGCGTAGCGCTTTCACCCTGTCCTCGGGGACGTTGGGCGTAGTGAAGATCGGCCGGCCGATTGCCACGGGAGCCGACAAAAGCTCCATCAGCTTACGATCGTCATCGTTAGTCGCAAGGTCTGTCAGCAATGGTACATTCGGAAGATCTGTTTCGCGCTTTGGTCCGACCTGCGCAATGATGTCGATTGTCTTGTTCTTGATCCAGTCCGGCTTGGTTGATTTCCATGAAGCCCAGTTATTGGAACCACGCCCATCGACTTCGCCCTTTTCCATGGCAAGGTTAATGTGACTACCGCCGCGATAACCAATCAGGACGCGAAACTTCGTCCCCAACAATGCATTCATCACCAGCGGATAATACGAAGACGTGTTGCGTCCGGTAGAACCCAATACCGTGACTTTCTTCTTCGCGTCATCGACACTGCGGATTCCTGCCGTGTGCCACAGCGTCACAACATTGTTTCCGGCATTCGGGTTGCCGATATAAATAAATTTTGTCGTATCAAACTTGATCGACTTGTCGCCAAAGGCCTGCTGCAATGCCAGCGACTGATCGGATGTGCAAAGCGATGTGCCATCTTTGGCGGCGATATTGTAGAGATAGGCTGCTGCGATACGCCCACCTGCGCCCGGCGTATTCTTCGGCACGATTTTCGGATTGCCAGGAATGTGGCGCGCCATGTGTTGCGAAACTATGCGCGCATACACGTCGTAGCCTCCACCGGCCGTATAGCCGATGTAGAACGTGATATTCTTGCCCTTGTAGAAATCGGCAACCGGATCGGCGCTGACCGCCGTTGTCACCAGCGGCAGAAACGCAGTAACCAGAATTGCCTTGCGTGCAGTTGTACCAATTCCAAGCATGGAAAAACCCCTCTGTTTGAGGCGTTTATTAGCAGGTTCTGCAGCAAAGAAAACCGTTGCCGGCAACAATAAGCTAGGCCGGCGCCAGTTCAAAAGGTATCTGGGTTGGCCCCGGCCCCGGACGCACAGCGCCGCTTGCAAGATCAAATTGACGCTGGACCACATCGCCCAGCTTGCCGCTTCGCAGAATGATGGCGGTTGAGCGCGTAGGCCCGCCCTGCTCGGCGTGGATATCAAAAGGCGGAACAAGGTCGACCTTCCCAGGCTTTCCGTTGCCAATACCGGTCAGGCGCAGTTGCGCATAATCGTCCTTCGAGCGGTCATCGACGCGCTCGTAGCGCTCAAGACTTTCCGTTCCGGTCAGGACGCCATAGGCGACCCAGACATGACCATGGTCATGCACAGAACCCTTGCGGCCGGGCACGCGGACAACCGCGTTAATGGCAAATCCGTAATCGGGATCAACGTACAGCAACAGGTTCTTGCGCCCTTCGGTCGAAGGCCAGGTTTCAGACCTGCGCTGCAAATCAGCGTCTGAACAGATTGCCTCCAGATGCGGCAATGCACGCTCCATACATTGCTGCGCTTCAGCGCCGCTTGCCCAGATTTCGCGGCACGCATCGATGAATGTCCGCAGTGCGGGATGTTGAACAGGATTGCTCATTCGCTCACCTCGATACCTTCGACTGTACAACGGCGCAGCAGGCGCTCCTCTTCCTTCGGGAAATAGGTGCGTGCATGAATCGTGGCAAGATTGTCCCACATGACAAAATCACCAAGCTGCCATTCATGCTCGTAGATGAATTCCTTGCGTTCACCGATTTCATGCAGCTGGTCCATGATCGCATCGCTCTCGTCAGGTTCCATGCCTGCTATGGCGCGTGTCATCAGCCTGTCGACGAACAAGGTCTTGTTGCCCGTGTTGGGATGGGTGATGAAGACCGGATGATAAAAATGCGGCGAGTTGGAAATATCGGCAGAGATATCGACCTTTTCGTTGCGCTTGTATTCGTGGATATGAAGCGCCTTGCGGCCGGTCAGCTTTGTCTTCAATTCATCCGGCAAAGCCTCGTAAGCCTTGTACATGTTGGAGAACAGGGTATTGCCGCCGGTCGAAGGAAGTTTCAGACCATATAAAAATGTGTAGCGATAAGGTCTGGATGAATATCCGGAATCGATATGAAACCACATGTCGCCATCGCCAAAGGCCCCAATCGGTTTGCCGTCGCCCTTTATGTTGGTGACGAGCATGAATTTCGGATTGTTCTGAAGCAGTCCTTCGATGCGTCCGCGCAGAGGTTCGGGAGCAACCTTGCGGTCGCCCAGCGGACCAAAATAAGAAGCAAAGCGCTGCTGGTCTTGTTCACTCAGGTTCTGGCCGCGAAACACGAGCACAAGATGGCGGTCCCATGCATCCTTGCAAAAGCGGATCTCCGTGTCCGTCAGCGCCCTTGTGAGGTCGATGCCTTCGATCAAGGCCCCGCACGCCTTTGAAAGCGGCGTTGCCTTCATTGCAAGAACGTCCTGCATCGTTCCATCCCTTATTTGTTGAACCGGCAAAATAACGCGTTCCGGCAACAAGGGCAATTCATCAGACCGGCGGAGTTCCGTTGGCGGCCAGAACCGCACCGGCCAGATAAAGCGAGCCCGCGATCAGAATTCGCGGAGGCACCGGCCACGACCGCCCCGCGATCTCGGCGAGGGCCGCATCAACATCCGCCACTTCGCTCGCTGCAATCTGTTCAGACCGGGCGATACCGGCGACGTCGGCAGCGCTGCGGGACGCATGTTCACCCGGCACCGTGATGGCCATGACTTCGCGCACCAGACCCCGGAAGTGCTGCAAAAACCCCGCCGTATCTTTGGTCGCCAGCGTTCCGCAAATCAGGATTACCGGCCGCGGATTTTGCTCATCCATATCCGCGATTGCCTCTGCCAGAACCTTGCCGCCCGCTTCATTGTGGCCGCCGTCCAGCCAAAGTTCTGCGCCGTCCGGAATCAAATTCGCAAGCGCTCCCGCAGACAGGCGTTGCAGACGCGCAGGCCATTGCACGCTGGTCATGGCTTTTTCATACGCGCTGTCCGGCAATTCCGGTGCAACCTGGCGGATTGCGGCAATCGCAACCGCCGCATTCTCCAGCTGGTGATGACCGGCAAGTTGCGGCATCGGGAGATCCAGCAGGCCGGTTCCGTCTTCGAAGACAAATCTGCCGTTCTGCTCGTAGCAGTTGAAGTCCTGTCCTGCGGCATGCAACGGCGCATGCATGTGTGCGGCGAAATTCTCTATTACCTCAAAGGCTGGCGCCTGCTGCCATCCGCAAATCGCCGGAGATCCAGACTTGATGATGGAAGCCTTTTCGTAGGCGATGCCTTTCAGATCGGTGCCAAGAAACTCCGCGTGATCATGCGATACAGGCGTGATGACACTTGCTGCCGGACGAGCGATGACATTTGTCGCATCAAAGCGGCCACCCAGACCGACTTCCAGCAATACGTAGTCGGCCGGGTGCTCGGAAAACAGCTTCAAAGCTGCTGCTGTGGTAATTTCAAAAACGGTTATGGCAGCGCCTGCATTGACACGCTCGCATTCAGCCATTGCCTTGACGAGTTCAGCTTCCTCAACCAGCCGGCCACCTCCATGTGCGCCCAACCGGATACGCTCATGGAACCGCACGAGATGCGGGGACGTATAGACGTGTACGCTTTTGCCTGCCGCCTCGAGTATGGCGCGCATGAAAGCGATGACGGACCCTTTGCCGTTCGTTCCCGCTACATGAATAACCGGCGGCAGATGCCTGTGCGGCGCCCCCAGGCGCTCAAGCAGGATTTCGATGCGTTCCAGAGACAGATCGATCTTGCGCGGATGAAGCGCCAGGAACCTGTCCAGCAGGGTCTGCGATGTATCGGTAAGGGACAAGATCAGGCTCCGGGCGCATCCTTGCCACTACGAACGGGATCATCCGGCTGGACAACGAGCGGCTGCGAGGCTCGCGCTGGTTTAGCAGCTTCGCCCTGCTCGGCTTGAGCGGGTTTCGAGAGCAAGGAGCACAGCCGCGCAAGGGTCGCGCGCATTTCGGTTCTCGAAACAACCATGTCAACCATTCCATGCGCCATCAGATATTCCGCGCGCTGAAACCCTTCCGGCAACTTTTCACGAATGGTCTGCTCGATTACCCGCGCACCGGCAAAACCGATGACAGCGCCCGGCTCGGCAATATGGATGTCGCCAAGCATGGCATAGGAAGCGGTAACTCCGCCCGTGGTCGGATTTGTCAGCACGACAATGTAAGGCAGTTTTGCAGCGCGCAGACGCTGCACGGCAATGGTGGTGCGCGGCATCTGCATGAGGGAGAACATGCCTTCCTGCATGCGCGCACCGCCGGAGGCAGTGAAAATGACAAAGGGGGTCCGGTTTTTGACCGCATGTTCCATTGCCGTGATGATCGCTTCACCGGCTGCCATGCCAAGCGTGCCGCCCTGGAAGCCGAAATCTTGAACCGCAATGGTCACCGGCTGACCGGCCAGCGCGCCCGATGCTGCAATGATCGAATCCTGATTGCCCGTCTTCGCCCGGTATTCCTTCAGGCGATCGCTGTAGCGTTTGATGTCGCGAAATTTCAGCGGATCGGCCGGCACTTCGGGAAATTTCAGTTCGTCGAATTTGGCATTGTCGAACAAGCTCTTCAAGCGTTCCCGCGGCTTGATTTGCATGTGATAGCCGGAACCAGGAACCACGAAGAGATTGGCTTCCAGGTCCTTGTGAAATACAAGCTGGCCACTTTCCGGACATTTGATCCAGAGATTTTCCGGCGTGTCGCGCTTCAGAAACGAGCGTATCTTCGGCGGCAGAGCGTCGGTAATCCAGTTCATCCAATCAACTCCAGAACGGAACGTTCAACTGATTGTGCAATATTCAGGAGCGCGCGCCATGCACGCCCCCGGCAATGTCGCGCACCAGGGTGCAAACGGCATTGACGGTTGTGGATGTCGCTGCATTCCCGCTCGTCAGCGAGCCTTTGAGTGCGTCGATCAACGCGGTTCCCACGACAACCCCATCGGCGTGCGCAGCGATAGATGCAGCGGTCTGTGCGTTCTTGACGCCAAAACCGACGGCCACCGGCAAATCCGTGTGTCCCTTGATGCGTTTAACCGCATCGGCAACTTTCGAATAATCGGGGATGGCCGCACCGGTGATGCCCGTGATGGACACGTAATACACAAACCCTGACGTATTGTTGAGGACAGCAGGTAACCGGCGGTCATCGGTTGTTGGTGTCGCCAGGCGAATGAAGTTCAATCCGGCTTTTAGTGCCGGAAGACACAATTCGGAATCTTCCTCCGGCGGCAGATCAACAATGATCAACCCGTCCACACCGGCACGCTTTGCATCGGCAAGAAAGCGATCCACGCCATAGACATAAATCGGATTGAAATAACCCATCAGCACGATTGGCGTATCGGGATCGAAATCCCGGAATTTGGCTACCAGATCAATGGTTTTGCTCAGCGTCATGCCCGCCTTCAGGGCGCGCAGGCCGGCCGCCTGGATCGATGGCCCGTCCGCCATGGGATCGGTGAACGGCATGCCGACTTCGATGACGTCCGCCCCTGCCGCAGGCAATGCCTTGATAAGCTCCAGCGAAGTCGCCGGGTCCGGGTCGCCGGCCATGACAAATGTCACAAGGGCTGCACGCCCCTGCGCGGCGCAGGCAGCGAAACGGGCGTCTATGCGGGTTGTGGTGCGTGGGGCTGTCGTGGTCTGGCTCATTGGCTGCGGGCTCTAACACAGCCAGCGGCGCTTTGGAATGCGCTGGGGCGCTTTGCCGCCAAAAGGGGTTACAATTCAATCAAATCGAGCCTATCGCCCAATTTCAGGCGCGCGATATCGGCCACATGGCGATGGTGCGAAAACAGGATCGTTTGCCGCTTTTTTCCAAATTCTGCTAATAATTCAACTGCTTGTGATGTTCTTGCCTCGTCGAAGCTGGTCAGCAGGTCGTCACCTATGAACGGCAAGGGCTCGCCGCGCTGTTGTTCCAGCAAGGCTAGACGCAGCGCCAGAAACAATTGGTCGCGAGACCCATCGCTCAATCCCTCGACCGGCACGTCCTCGCCCCCGGTGCGGACCGCACGGAAAACCAGGTCGTCATTGTCGCCAAATCGCACGCCGAGACCCTCAAAGGCGCCGGCGGTCGCCTGCTCAAAAAGTTTGGACGTTCGGGCGATCACTGGATCCTGGGCGCTTTGGCGGTGCCTTTCGACGGCCTGCCCTGCAAGCCGCGCTGCCGCGGCACGGACAAGCCACCGGCGCGAGAGCTGCAGCAATTCCGCGGCCGCCTCGGCTTTCTGCTGGGCGAAGGCTGCCGCATCGCGTCCCTTGAGCAAAGCCTCAAGCGCACGCTCCCCATCCCTGATTGCCAGATAGGCTGTCTTCTCATCCTCCCTGAGCTTTTCCATGCGATCGCCCAAACGCACGATTTCACTCTCGAGCGTATCGGCATCGACAGTTGCCTGCTCGGCGCGCAGATCTTCCATCGACAGCCCGTCAGACAAGCTGTCGATATCCCGGCGCACGCCGGCAATCGCAGATTCCAGTGCGTCGCGGCGGACAAATTGTTCCAGAGCCGGAGGCAACGCCTCGACAACCGGCAGACCCAATGTCGCAATAGCCGCTTCAAGAACCGCGACACGGGCCTGATGCTCGTGCTCGAGACCTGTCAACTTTTGCGTGAGCTGCTCGTCCTCGAGGCGCAGCCGATCACTATCGCGCGATGTATCGCGCGCGGTAAGCAGGCGGCCGGCCAGATGGTCGACGCTTGCGAAGGCATCGGCGCCGGACAGGTCGGGCGCGATTTTTGCGCACAGGTCGGCAACCTGTTTTTCAAAGGTTGAAATCCGCTTGCGAATACCAGCCAGACGGTTGTCCTCTTCGGTCAGTTTCGCATTGGCTTCCAGCACTTCGTCCCAGATGCGCAAGGCTTCATTGGCTTCCGCCAGACCCGCGCTATCCTTGCAGTGCAAAACCATCATGGCCGATCGCCATTGCGCATCACGTTCAGCATTGCCCGCCGAAAGCTTTGCAAGCTGGGCGTCTTTTTCTTCGGCATCGCGGATAGCGTTTTGCAAACCCTGCTCGTGCAATCGCCTGTCCGCCCAACGCTTTTCAGCATCGGACAAGACCTGACGGGCCTCGTTGTAGATTTGCTCAATCGGTGTTTTCTCAAGTGTCTCAACACCCAGCTTCCCGAGAAAGCCGAGCAGCGGTTGCCTCTGCGAGTTCAATCCCTCGCGCAGAGCTTCCATATCCTTCTTGTCGTTCGACAAGCTATCGTAATCAGCTATCGCGTGATGCACCGCATTCAACCATGAAACCATTGTTGAGGGCGGGCCTGGCTCAACATCTAGCCCGGCCCACAACGCATGCCAGGATGCCTTGGCCGCAGATACCTCTTTCTGAACAGAAGATTTTTTTTCACGCGCGCGATCAAGCGCTACCTGGGATCTTAGGCGCTCCTGTTCCAGCGCCAGCTTCATGGCGGCCCGGTCTGCATTGGCAAGCAAATCGTCGGTTATGCGGTCCAGTTGTGCAAAAGCACTATTCAACACGATGAATGCCTGCTCACGAACGGACGCATCTGCAACCCGCAGGGCTTCAATCGCCTTGTCCCGGTGAAGACGCGCGGCAGTGAGGTCTTCGCGGGTCGCTACATCGCCGCCCCGTTCCAGATTTTTCAGTTCACGCTCGACCTTGTCGACCAGGCTGAGCTGCTCTTCCAGTTGCTTTTCTATTGTTTCAAGGTCGTTCGCCAGTCTTACACTGGTGGCGCGCGCCTGCTCGACGGCTCCGGCATCTGGTAACGGCAGGCGTACAAGATCGCGCAGGGGCGGCGGCGGCGGCTGCAAACGCTCAAGGCGCGTTTCGATGGTTTTCAAATCCTGCTGCAGGGAAGCCGACTGCTTTCGCAATGCTGCGGCATCTGTTGGAATATTGCCGAACAATTCAAAGGTGCGGGACAGGTCGGCAGGGTCCAGGGCATAGCCCTGTTTCTCCCCCAGTTGCTCAAGCTGTTTGCGACGCTCAACGGCTTTGGCCAAAGCCTCTTCGGCATTGCTGCGCTGCGTCTGGCGATCACGACTTTGTTGCAGAATATCGCGAATACCGGCAAGCGTCACGCGATCGGGGATGTTTTCCAAAAGCACGTCGGCAGATTTCAATCCAAGCGCCTGCGCCCCGTTCACGATTTTAGACCAGGCGGTGTAGCGTTCCTGCTCCCGCTTGGGAACGTCATCACGTGATTGCTCTGCCGCGCCGGACGCGCGTTGCAAGGCGCCAATCTCTGCCGCGCTTGCCAGAAGCAGCGGCTGTTCGTTCAAGGACTGCCTTGCCGAGGCATTGGCCAGAATTGTCTTTCGCAATTCGCCGATATTCTTTTGCAACTCGTTACGCGATGCGATGGCATCCTGCCATTGCCCGATGCTGGTCTCATCAATTGCACGGCGTGCAGGAAGTTCTGCTAATTCCTTCTCCAGAGTGGCAAGTTCCCGCAGCTTGCCGCGCGTATTTTTTGCGCGCTGCAGTCGTGTCAGCGTACGCGCGATTTCATTCTGTTCGGACTGAAGCGATTTTTGCCGCTCGTTGGCTTCCGTACATTCGGCTTCCGCCTTTTGTACCGCATCCGCGGTCACTATGGCCTCGCGGAGCAACTTTGATTTTTCGGCGTAATCTTCAGCGGCGATATAAAATCTTTTGCTTGCAACCTTGCGTGCAGTGAAAATATCATCGGCTTCTGTTTGCAAGTCCGCTTTCAAGCGATTGAGTGCGCTCAGGCCCGAAGACCCCGCCGCCAGACTTTCGGAAAGCGAACCGCTTGCGGCCAGCATTTTGTCGCCGCCTTGGCGCAAGCGTTCGGCGGTCAGCCCAAAATCCTCTTCGAATGTATCGCGCTTCAGCGCTCCTATAACGGGCTGCAACAAATCATCCCCAAGCGGCTTGTCCGCTTCATCAATGATCGTATTCTTGTTGCCGCGACGGCGGCGAAAAGCCAGCATACTGCCGTCTTTCATCGCAATGGTGGCGCCAAGGCGCAATGAACCGGCGTCGAAGCGAAAGTCGAATTCCTTTTTCGACTTGTATCCGAACAGGATGTCACCGATCGCGGAAAGCGCCGAAGTTTTACCGGCTTCGTTCGCACCGATGATAAGATGCAAATCTGCATCCTTCCGGAACGCGATGGTACGCCCCTCGTAAGGTCCGTATCTTTCAAGAATGAGTTTCTCAAACTTCATTCGGCAGCGTCCCCATGCACGCGGCCGAGCAATAGAGACTGCGCCTCCTGCACGATGCCTTCCGGATCGGCTGTACCTGCATCGCTGTCGAATTCGTCCTGCAACTCGCGCGGCAGCTTGTTGCGGATATCGGCAGCAAGAGACTGTAAAGAGGCAGCAAAAGACGGGTCCGATGCGCTTTCTCGCAACAGGTTTTCGATATCAAGCCCGTCCAGTGCGACCGTCCCGGACGCTTGCTGCCCTGCCGCGACCGTCTTCAATTTCAGAGCCTCGATCCAGATTGTTTCGGCCTGCCTTGCAGCAAGGGCGCGCGCTTCTTCTTCCAGATCGTCGATGCGGACGCTCAGCATGTCATGCAGAGACGACTGGCCTGTGATGCTCAGCCGGAGCGCGAGTTCGCGCCCTGCCGCATCTTCATGTGCAACCTTGAGGGCCGACGCTATGCATGACAGCACATCATCTTCATCCGTGCATGATGAGATGTCGATATTTGCGTGATCCCAACGTGCCGCATCCAGCGCGATGAAATCCGCGCCGGCAATGCGCTTATCGTCCACCTCCACGCGGACAGCGCCGCGCATGCCGGTTTCACGAACACTGCGACCCTGAATGTTGCCAGGGTACACGATCCATGGATCACGCGAGACTATTTCCGGTTTGTGTATATGCCCCAGAGCCCAGTAATCGTATGCGAAACGTCGAAGATCATCTTCGCTGCAGGGCGCATAGGGATCGTGGCCCGGCTTGCCATTCAACGAGGTGTGCAGCACGCCGATATTGAGGCGGCCATCGCGGCGCGCCGGATAGGTGGAGACGAAATCGTCGGGCACCGAGCGGTCTGCGAAACTTCTGCCATGCAATACAACCGGCAGGTCTGGCACCTCAAAGGTTTCGGCCTTGCGCGCCGAAAACTCTTTCACATTGTCCGGCCAGCGCAATGAGCGGCTCATCTTGCTGGCCGCATCATGGTTGCCCCGGACAATGAATGCCGGAATTCCAGCCCGCTCCAGCCGCGCCATTTCACGGATGAAGAACTGCCCGGTGGAATAATCTGCCCAGTCCCCGTCAAAAATGTCGCCGGCGATAATGAGAAATTTTGCCCCTGACGACAGCGTTTCGTCGATGAGCGCCGTTACGGCCTTGCGGCCAGCAGCCGCAAAGCGCGCCGCGGCTTCGGCATTCTTGCGGCCCAACGCCTGAAGAGGGCTATCGATGTGCAGGTCAGCTGCATGGAGAAAAGAGAATCGCATGCGCCCGAGTCTGGGGATGCGCGCCGCGCCGGTCAATGGATCAGCGCCGAAGACCATGCAGAAACAAAAAACGCTCCCGTCTGAGCGGAAGCGTTTTGGATTTCTGGTGCATAAGGGATGCGCTCGCGCCGACTAATCAGGGCGAAGTGAACTTGTCTTTCTTCTCGGTCAGCGACTTGGCGAACAGTCCCGCTACGCCAAGAGCAACCGCACCGCCAACGAGCATTTCAGCATTGAGCCCGTCAAAGCCGCCAAAAGTCTGCGCCTTGAAGGTGCAGGGTGATTTGCTGCCGATAGTCACAACCTTGCCTGACGAAACGGGAACTGTGCATCCATCCTCGAATTTGAGAATAGCGCCAGCTTTCGGAGCGACCATGACGCGATCTCCGGCCTTCAGGGTGGTTGTCCCGGTCACTGCCCGATAGCCAACTCCCGAATTGACCATCACATGACCGCTGACGCCTTGAATTTGTGCACCGGCAAATGCCTGAGCGCTCAAGCCAACTGAAAACACTATGGCCAGTGTGGCCGACAATGATTTTCTCATAAACAGTTACCCCAGATACTTTACTCGAACCGCCTTTTACCAAGCGCGATGTCTGTTAACAAGCAATTCGAAACAAAATGGCCAATTTCGGCAGCACCTTATAAACAGGGTAAACCGGACCTTACATCCCGCCCAGATGCTCGGCGACCGAGAAAATGTCCTTGTCCCCGCGCCCGCACATATTCATCACCATCAGATGATCTTTGGGCTTTTTCGGCGCTAATTCAATGACTTTTGCCAAGGCATGGCTGGGTTCGAGTGCCGGGATAATACCCTCAAGCTTGCACGAAAGCTGGAATGCGGCCAGCGCTTCCTTGTCTGTTGCAGACAGATAAGTGACCCGGCCGGTTTCCTTCAGCCAGGCGTGCTCGGGCCCAATCCCGGGATAGTCGAGCCCGGCCGAAATAGAATGGCCCTCCAGAATCTGGCCATCGTCGTCCATCAACAGATAGGTCCGATTGCCATGCAGGACGCCCGGCTTGCCTCCAGCCAGTGAGGCGCAATGGCCGTCCGGCACATCAAGCCCGTAACCCGCAGCCTCCACGCCATAAATCTCGACACTGGCATCATCCAGGAAAGGGTGGAAAAGGCCCATGGCATTCGAGCCGCCGCCGATGCAGGCGACCAGCGAATCCGGCAAACGCCCTTCTGCTTCCAGCATCTGCTCTTTGGCTTCGTTGCCGATGACGGACTGGAAATCGCGCACCATGGCCGGATAAGGATGCGGACCGGCGACCGTACCGATGCAATAGAAGGTATCTGCCACGTTGGTGACCCAGTCGCGCAGCGCCTCGTTCATCGCGTCTTTCAGTGTGCGGGCGCCGGACTGTACGGGCACAACCGTCGCCCCAAGCATTTTCATGCGGAAAACATTCGGCTTTTGCCGCTCAACATCCACCGCGCCCATGTAGACAACGCATTCCAGGCCATATTTGGCACAGGCAGTGGCCGTTGCCACGCCATGCTGGCCGGCGCCGGTTTCAGCGATGATGCGCTTTTTGCCCATGCGGCGCGCAAGCAGGATCTGGCCCAGCACGTTGTTGATCTTGTGTGCACCGGTATGGTTCAGCTCATCGCGCTTCAAATAGATTTTGGCCCCACGCCAGGTGCTCGGTCATGCGTTCGGCGAAATAAAGCGGGCTCGGGCGACCCACGTAATGTTTGGCCAGGTAATCGATTTCGGACTGAAACGACGGGTCCGCTTTTGCGGCGGTGTAGGCTTTTTCCAGATCCAGGATGAGTGGCATCAGCGTCTCGGCGACAAAACGCCCGCCAAATATGCCGAAATGGCCGGTTTCATCCGGGCCGGTGCGGAAGGAATTGATGTGCTCGTTCACGGGCTAGCTCCTGACTGGCCGGTCTTTTATGCGCAAAGCGCAGCAGAACCAAGCCGGTCTATTCGAAAACATGGGCGGCAGCACTGCGTGCGGCCATGACAAATGCCCGGATCAGGCTTTCGTCCTTCACCCCCGGGGCGCTTTCAACGCCCGAGGACACATCAATGCCGCGGGCATGGGTCATGCGCACGGCTTCAGCCACATTGGCCG
This sequence comes from uncultured Alphaproteobacteria bacterium, assembly GCA_963700795.1. Classification (GTDB taxonomy): domain Bacteria; phylum Pseudomonadota; class Alphaproteobacteria; order Rhizobiales; family Beijerinckiaceae; genus Terripilifer. The sequence continues at coordinate 152,110 of CAVOYX010000008.1, forward strand.
GATCAAGTCCCCCGGACAACATCCACGGCTTGTCCAGATGCAGGCCATGCAAAATGGCCCAGTCAAAAGCCACGCCGTTACCGCCCGGCACTTTGGCCCCCTTGGGCGGGCGGGCATCGAACAGAATGCGATCGGCAGTGGCCTCATATTGCGCAATGGCCGCCAAATCGGCTCTTTCCGAAACATGGATCGCTTTCATCAGCGGCAGACCGTAGCGCGCTTTCAGAGCAGCCAGCCGGCCGGGGCTCTCCTTGCCGTGCAATTGCAGGATATCGGGCTGCAAATTCGTGACCACGGCTTCGATCAGGGCATCATCGGCGTCCACGATCAGGGCGACCTTGTCGGCCCGGCCCTCGATGCGCGCAGCCAGGTTGCGGGCGCGGGCAAAGTCGATGTTGCGCGGGCTGGGCGCAAAAAACACGAACCCGACCATGTCAGCGCCAGCGTCAAGCGCGGCATCGAGGGTCTCGGGCGTCGACAGTCCGCAAATTTTTATGGTCAGGGATGCGATCATGGCTCTGGAGAGCACATTTGGCTATTTCTTGTCGAGTCTTTCTCACCTGGCAGTCAGTCAGCACTAATTTTTACATCGTGTGCGTAAGAGCACAGCTCAATTATTCAAGGACCGCTATATACGTCTACGCTGGGCTATCAGGCACAGCGAAAGCTGTGGAGGCACAGTCATGTATTTCGGTTTCCTGAGCAAAGTAATAGTCGGCACAAATCTCGACGATGCGCTCTACACGGATAGCTTGCACGATGCGCTCTTTGGCTTTGATGGCAACGATTTCCTCTGGGGGTCGAACGCCGATGAAGTCTTTTATGGGGGTAATGGCAACGACCGTGTCTACGGATTTGGAGGCGATGATCAGATTTATGGAGAATCAGGCAATGACGTTATCAATGGAGGCGCCGGAAACGATATGGTCGATGGCGGCTCCGGAAGAGATATAATCCACGGGGACACCGGCAACGATTGGATTGTAGGCGGCAGCGGCGGCGACTTTATCTACGGCGATGATGGCAATGACAAAATCTGGGGCGATCAGGAAGGTGGTGAGACAGCTTTGGGCGACGGGGACGATTCAATCGATGGCGGCGCCGGCGATGACGACATTTATGGTGGTGG
>CAVOYX010000009.1:0-15868 GCA_963700795.1 uncultured Alphaproteobacteria bacterium
TCCGCAGACCGATGCCTGCGGGTCTTGCGCCGAATGTCTCGTACCAGCTTCTCAGGGGTGCTTTCTTGCGGCCCGGATTTTCGTCTCATCGTCTATCCCCCGTGGGTACGATGAGCCGAAATCCTCCCTATCTCAACCAATCAAATCTGTCCGGCGGGTTCTGAAACGGAACACGGTGACGTTCACGCCAGCCACGAGAAGCTACAACGGTGCGGCGGGCTTCTTCTACGTAGTACGGGACGACGGTAATTTGTGGAGCGATGCCGCAGGGGTGACCGTCTCCATTGCCCCGGTCAACGATCCCGCCATAATTTCCGGCGTCTCGTGGGGAGCAATAACAGAAGATGCAACGCCCAACGTCGTGTCCGGCGTTCTCTATGCCGCGGATGTAGATAATACTGACAATGTCTTCCAGGCCATTCCGGCAGGTGCGGACACGGCTAACCACTTCGGCACATTCAGTGTAACGATTGATGGCGTTTGGACCTATACCGTCGACAATAACAATTGTGCGGTTCACGCGCTGATGATGGCCAGCATCGTCAGACAGCTTCACCGTTTTCTCCCAAGACGGCACCGCCGAGACCGTCAATGTCACCATCGAGGGCGCAACAGATGGACCGGCGGAAATTAATCTAGCCTCGCTTACACCGGCGCAGGGTTTTGTCATTGTTGGCTATAATCAGGCCAATGTACCTCTCGACTGGCATGGTTTCAGTGTATCCGGAGCAGGCGATGTTAACGGCGACGGTTACGAGGACTTGATAGTCGGGACCGACTTGGGTGACGGCAGCGGCATCGACGCCGGCGAGGCTTATGTCGTATTCGGGAAGGACTCTGGATTTGGCTACATGGATAGTGCCGGCCGGCAAGTGATCGATTTGACGACCCTGGGCAATGTCTCGGTGGACGAGCCGGTCGCTGGCTTCGTTATCCGGGGCGATTTGGTTGGGGATGGAGCTGGCTTCAGCGTCTCTGGCGCGGGCGACGTAAACGGCGACGGCTTTGCCGATTTGATAATTGGGGCGCCTGGTGGGGATGGTGATTTGGGGGCACCCTATATTGATGGCGCCGAATATACTGGTAAAGCCTACGTGGTATTCGGACACCGTTCTACAACAATAGATGAATTTAATGGATTATTCTATAATGATCCATTCGGCAATATTGGTGATTGGACCCAGAATGTGCTCGACCTATCGCGTCTGGGCACCTTTTCTCCGCACAGGGCCGCTGACGGGTTCGTCATCCAGGGAGCCTTTCCTCGCGATATTGCTGGCTTGAGCGTATCAGAGGCGGGTGACGTCAATGGCGACGGTTATTCGGACGTGATTATCGGAGCACCAAAAAACAATTCTGGCGGCACTGATTCCGGCGAAGCCTATGTGGTATTCGGGCACAAGTCATCGATATTTAGTGCGTCAGAAGTAATTAACATACCATTTGGCGCGGTTGGCGAAAATGGTCAACAGACAATTGACTTGGCTAGTATCAGGCAGGATGAGGGTTTCATCATTCGGGGAGCTTCGGACCTCGACTATACTGGCTTCAGCGTCTCCGGCGCGGGAGATGTCAACGGGGATGGTATTGCCGACCTCGTCGTCGGGGCCCCACGTGTCGACGATGGAACAAGTGGCGGACCACGTGGTGGTTCAACCAGCCAAAGTAATGTCGGCGAAGCATATGTAATTTTCGCGACGACGTCCGGTTTTGGGTATGGCGCTCAGCCAGATGCCGCCGGCCGGCGGGTTATTGATCTGACAACTCTAACAGCCGCCCAAGGTTTCATAATCCAGGGCGACAAAGAGTTGGATGAGGCTGGCTTCAGTGTGTCTGAGGCGGGCGATGTGAACGGCGACGGCTATGCCGACATAATAGTGGGAGCCAAACGTGCCGATGAAGCCTACGTTGTGTTCGGTAAAGCGTCAGGATTTGGAGAAACCGACGCCACCGGCCGCCAGGTAGTTGATTTAGCAAATCTTGCGCCGGTCGACGGCTTCGTTATGCAGGGTGCAGGTGGTTATGGCAACGTGTCTGGCGCAGGCGACATCAACGGAGACGGCTATGCTGACTTGATCGTGGGAACGCACGGCGACGTCTCTTATGTGGTATTCGGCAAGGCGTCAGGCTTTGGTGGAGTTGCTGACGCCGGCAGGCCGGCAAGTGATGGATTTGACCATTCTACCAACAACTCTGGAGGGTGTCCCAGCTGACGGCTTCATTGTTCAAGGAGATGGTTCCGGAGCCGCTGGCAATGTGTCTGGGGCTGGCGACGTTAATGGCGACGGTTTTGCGGACCTTATCGTCGGTAGTATGAACGGCACAAGTGAAAGCTGGGCATATGTTTTATTCGGCGGGGCCTTCAGAGCTGGCCTGGGAATTCTGAACAGTGAGATAAGTGGATTTTCTGCCTGACAGCGGCGATGATAGCCGCACATCAGGAGAGATTATGACAAAGCGAACCCGCCGGAACCACACACCGGCTTTCAAGGCTAAAGTGGCGCTGGCAGCTGTGAAGGGCGACAAGACGCTTGCCGAGCTTGCCCAGCAATTTGATGTCCACGTGAACCAGATCACGCAATGGCGCAGCCAGCTCCTGGATGGCGCGGCTGGCGTTTTCGGCCAGGGCAAGGCTGAGGCCTCGGCTCCGGGCGTCGATTTGAAGACCCTGCACGCCAAGATCGGGGAGTTAGCGCTGGAGAACGATTTTTTGGAAGGCGCGCTCATCAAGTCGGGCATGCTGAGCGCAAAACGATGATAGACCGCAATCACAAACTGCCGGTTGTCCGCCAGGCGAAAACGCTGAACATCAGCCGGGGCAGCGTCTATTACACGCCGCGTCCGGTGTCGCCGGAGGACCTGGCTCTGATGCGTCGGATCGACGAACTGCATCTGGAATACCCGTTCGCGGGCTCCCGGATGCTGCGCGACATGGTGCAGCGGGAAGGTTTTTCCATTGGCCGCCGTCATATGTCGACACTGATGCGGCGGATGGGGATCGAGGCGATCTACCGCCGCCCGAATACATCGAAACCAGCGCCGGGGCACAAAATCTATCCGTATCTGCTGCGCGGTTTGAAGGTGGACCGGCCAAACCAGGTCTGGGCAACGGATATCACCTATATCCCGATGGCCCGCGGATTTGTTTATCTTGTGGCTGTTGTGGACTGGTTCAGCCGCCGGGTTCTCAGTCATCGGGTTTCGATCACGATGGATGCGGACTTTTGCATCGAGGCGCTGCAGGAGGCCCTGGCCAAACACGGCAAGCCGGATATCTTCAACACCGATCAGGGCAGCCAGTTCACCAGCAAGGACTTCACGGATGTGCTGAAAGCTCATGAGATCGACATCAGCATGGACGGTAAAGGCGCATGGCGTGACAACGTCTTCGTCGAACGCATCTGGAAATCGGTCAAATACGAAGAGGTCTATCTGCGTGCCTACGACAGCGTTGGCCAGGCGCGGACATCGCTTGCCCGGTACCTGGAATTTTATAACTGCCGCCGCCCGCATTCCAGCCTTGACCGGCGCACCCCCGATGAGGCTTACTTCAACCACGAGCCGCTGAGAGCAGCAGCATGAATTTTCCGCCGCTGCATGATGGTTGCAACTCCGGTCGGGCTACGCCCTCCCTGCGTCGCAACCATCATGCAGCATTCCGTACCAAACCAACAAACCTGGCAGAAACCCACTTAACTTTCGCGGAAAACTGTTCAAACAACCGGGGCCAGTTCTTTCGGCGCTACAGATACGCCAGTTAACACTATGGGAACAGCGGCTGCCGAGAATCTTATCGGAGGGATCAGCAATGATATTCTCAACGGAGAAGGCGGTGAAGACACGTACCATTCAGGAGCCGGCGACGACATAATCATTTTGTCAGATCTCGACTTCAGACTTGTCGATGGTGGTGGCGGCATTGATACCCTCGTGTTGTCTGGTTCGAATATGGTGCTTGATCTCAGCGACCGTACAGTATTCTCTCGAATTACTGACATTGAGATCATTGATCTGAACTCAGGAGGCAATTATCCTGGGTTTGGGACTTATTCATATGGGAGCAACACGCTGGTATTGGACCAGTTTAGTATATCAAGCGGTACTCTTAGGGTGAATGGCGATGGGCAAGACACATTTATCTTTAAAGGCGGTCTGGACCCTATTGGAACTGTTATAGATTTCGATATTATATATGATGAGTATCATGTTGTGAATGGTTATGCTGCTCAATTTTCGAATGATAACAGAATTCTGGTGCAGAGCGGTATTCAAGTATATTATGATACCGGTATGGTATTATGAAAGAATAACTTACTCTCCAATCGACCGTGTGCAAGAAGGTGGCCTGACAATGTTGCAGCCTGATCCTGATGTTGCTGCGGATAGAATTGGTGCCTGATCAAAGTACTTGGATGTTAATTCAATGAATGGTCTAGAACAATCAAAATTCGATCAATTGTGGTGTACATGTATCGCGCGGAACGAATTAATATCGGCATTGTTGCGTCTGCAATTGGCGCATTGCTGACTCCCCAAAGGCCGACCTTTTGCTTCCAGTTTCAGGGCAAACCTGCCGTTTGAGGCGGCTTGGTTGCTTCTACCTGCGGCTCCCCGAGCCTGTGTGCTTATTTGCACCTGGCGGTCATCTATTGCAGACGAATGACTGGACTGTCGCGCTCAACAGAGCGCTACTGGTGCTGTGCACCGGGCCGTAGGCCCAGCCCCTCCTCCACCCCGCCGGCACTATAGCCATCGCGGGGTTGTTGCAGTGACAGCAGATGGTTGCTGTCGCGAGCGATGGAGGATGAACGATGGCCAACCTTACCGATAGTCAATCGATCCTGTTGTCCCGCGCCGCGCAGCGTGATGATGGTATATTGGAGGATGCCGGGTCGATGAAGCCGGGCGTTGCGAAGAAAGTTGCCGGGGCGCTCATTCAGAAAAAGCTGATGCGGGAAGTCCGCAACAGGCCAGGGATGCCGGAGTGGCGGCGGGACCAGGATGGCCGCACATGGTCGCTCGTAATTACGCGGGCCGGCCGTAAGACGATCGGCGTTGATGAGAATGACGTGTCATCAGGCTGTATGGAAAAAGGTGCGGGTAGTACCAATGGCAAGGCTCGGGAAACGCACAACCCGGAGCCCGGCAGCCGCCGAAGGAAAGAGGTGGCGAAGGACAACAGCAGCGACAACGGCAAACGCAACGCTGGCAAGTCCGCGGGCGTTTCAAAACGCTCCCTTATCATCTCCATGCTGTCGAACCCCACCGGCGCCAGCATCGAAGAGCTGGTGACCGCTACGGGTTGGCGACAAACACAGCAACGAGTAGCCGCACTGACCCGCCTGCGCCAGGCGGGGTTTGGCATCGAACGGAAGCGCGGGGATGGCAAGGACGCCTCGACCTATCGCATCACCACCCACCCGCAATCGTGAGGGGTGATGTCATGCGAGTGGATAATGTCACGCTGCAGGCAGCGATTTTGGAACATGCTGCCGGTAATAAGACGGCAGGCGCGGTTGCTGTGCCGTGCGAAGGCAAAGGATTGGGGCCTGCAGATCGCGCTTCCTCGCTCACTGAACTCGAAGGGCTGACAGCCGATCTATTGCGCCGGCGCTGGCAGGGCGTGATGCGGACAGCGCCGCCGCGCGGACTGACGCGCTTGCTCATGATCCGTATCCTGGCTTGGCGTGAGCAGGTCAACGCCACAGGCGAACTCGACGGGAAGATCCTCCGCGGTCTCAACGACGCATTGCGTCCGGGCACCGGCGCTCCTTTAGGTAAAGCCGTCGTGGCGCCGACCAATTGCGTCCCGGGATGGTGTTGGTACGCGAACATCGCGGCGTCCATCACAGAGGGTTGCTGTCGTTGCAGACGGCTTTGGCTGGAACAATCAGACTTTTGGAAGCCTCTCGGCCGTTGCTCGCGCCATCACGGGCGTGCGCTGGAACGGTACACCGGTTCTTTGGGCTGGATCGGGCCCCTGGCCGGTCCGGTCCGCCACCGCAGTCTTCGTTCCTCGCAAAGCATGGGTGATATTCCTACATCTGCGTCACAGCCCACCGATCAAAAAGATTTATCGCCATGACCGGCAAGACCCTGCGCTGCGCCATCTACACCCGCGTTTCCAGCGATGCCGGCCTGGAGCAAGAGTTCAACTCCCTCGATGCCCAGCGCGAGGCATCAGAGGCCTATATCAAAAGCCAGGCATCGGAAGGCTGGAGGCTGGTGAAAGATCGTTTCGACGATGCCGGTCTTTCCGGTGGAACCATGAACCGCCCCGCCCTGCAAAATCTTCTTGGTCTGATATCGAGAAAAGGCGGATCGACATCGTCGTGGTCTACAAGGTTGATCGGCTAACCCGCTCCCTGGCCGACTTTGCCAAGCTGGTAGAACTCTTCGATGCCCATGGCGTCTGCTTCGTCTCCGTTACCCAGGCCTTCAACACGACCACCAGCATGGGACGGCTGACCTTGAACGTCCTGTTATCCTTTGCCCAGTTTGAACGGGAGGTCACCGGCGAGCGCATCCGCGACAAGATTGCCGCCTCCCGCAAGCAAGGGCATCTGGATGGGCGGCACAGTGCCCTTTGGATACCGGGTTGTAAGCCGCAAACTGGAGATCGCCGAGGAGGAGGCCACCATTATCCGCCTGATCTACGATCTGTTCCTGCAGCTTGGCTCCGTCCGGGCCGTGCAGCTGGAGCTGGCCTCCCGCAATATCAGGACAAGACGGCGGGTGCTTTCCGATGGGCGAGTCATCGGCGGCATCCCATTCACGACCGGCCCTCTGGCGGTCATCCTGCGTAACCGCACCTATCTCGGAGAGGCCAAACACCATGACAGGGCCTGGCCCGGCGAACATGCCCCTATCGTCGACCGGGCCATATTCGACCGGGTACAGGAAGAGCTCAGTGCGCGGCGTCGATACAGTCTACCGGACCGGGCATCGTCTGATGCGCCACTTGCTGGCAAACTGTTCAATGCGACTGGTGAGCGGATGTCACCCGGCTATGCCGTCAAGAAGGGCGTTCGCTATCACTACTATGTCTCTACCTCTGCCATGCAGGCACAACCACGGGATGCATCGGCCATCCATCGTGTCGCCGCCGCGGCAATCGAGGAGGCGGTCGCAACCGGCATTGGTGATCGTTCGCTGACGATGGTGGAACGCGTTGTTGTCCACCACGACCGGCTGAAAATCGCAATGCGCGCATCGGATGATGAGGAGCCCCTCAACGAACCGATCGTTGTGCCCTGGTCCCGGCGGTCGGTCGTAAGGCACAAGGTGATTTTGCGACCGGCGGGTTCCCGGTCAGAACTTCGTCCCATGGAGAGTGAAGAACGAAAGCGCCTGTTGCGCGGGATCGCGACGGGACGCAAGTGGATGGCAGAACTGGCTGCAGGCCCGGCAGACCTTTCCGCCATTGCATCGCGGGAGAACAGGTCCGCACGATCCGTGCGCCAGATCCTGTCCCTTGGGTTCCTCGACCCGCTGATGATCGAAGCTGCCATAGCGGGCACGCTGCCGCGTGGCTACGGCTTGACCCGACTGTTCGATCTGCCGCCGCTGTTCGAAGATCAATGGCGAGCGCTGGGACTGACCAGGCCGCAATCCTGACTGGCACTCCTTGGGAAACAACCGCACCCGGATATTCGGCTCAGGGCGATTGGCGGGCGCAATGCTCAAGCCGCCCTGCCAGCAATACCGCCGATCCGTGCTTTCCCAGAAAATCCTGTAACGCAGATATCCATCGTTCAGGACGCCCTATTGGCTGCCGGCCTGTCGAATTCCGTCAGTTGACGGAGCCAACAGGACCTTCCCCCAAACATTGAAAAGAAAGCGTCATGCGAACCGGTCTCTGAACCATCGCGAACCCGTCTCACAACCGTCCGCGCACCCAAACAGTGAAACGCAGAAATCCCGCTCGGAGACGGGCCCTGAATTGGCCCCATCCCACCCCGCGATCAGCGCTCCAGAGACCGCCGCTCTAAAAACGACCGACCTAACCCGCGGAATGAACGGACATTCAAGTCCGATCCGGCAATAATCTAAAAGCCAGTGATTTGATGGTGGGTGCACAAGGACTCGAACCTTGGACCCGCTGATTAAGAGTCAGAACTTCTGGATTTCCCTGTATGTCCCCGGATTGCCCTGCATGTCCCTATATTACTGATTTTATGCAGCTATATGCCTTACCGCTTGTCCCTGGAGTTCCCGATATTACCCTTGATTTCCCGCTCTGGTGGTTGCTATGTGGTTGCTAGAATTTCCTACCACATCGAACCCGGGTTCCGCTAGTGCCACGCCTGACGAAGAGAACAGTTGAGGCCATTCAGTCAGCGAGTTTGCCGCAATACCTCTGGGACGATCAGCTCCCAGGGTTTGGCGTCAAAGTCCTGCCGTCCGGGAAAAGGCGTTATGTCTGCAAGTACCGGGTAGGTGGCGGACGAACTGGCAGACAGCGCTGGTACTTTCTCGGCATGCACGGTCAGATCACCTGCGACCAGGCGCGTGAACAGGCGTCCCAGGTCCTATCAGCAGTGGCGCGCGGCGAAGACCCACAGGCCAGGAAAGAGACCACGCGGACCGCCCCTACTCTTGCCGACGTATGGTTGCGGTATGAAGCTGAACATTTACCGAAGAAGAAGCCGCACTCCGTCGAAGATGATCGGCAGAAAGCGCGGGACTACATCTTGCCGACGCTGGGGCATCACAAGGTGGCCAGCCTGACCCGCACCGATATTCAGGCGCTCCATCACAAGCTCGCCGACAAACCCTACCAGGCGAACCGGGTCCTGGCGTTGTTGTCGAAAATGTTCAGTTTGGCTGAAGTCTGGGGGTACAGACCCGACAACTCGAACCCGTGCAATCTGGTCGAGCGATATAAAGAGCGGTCTCGCCAGCGCTACCTGAGCCAAGCTGAACTCCAGCGGCTCGGAGCGGCCCTTGAAGCCCTTCGAGGAACCGGTCCCCTCTGGCCGTACATCACGGCGGCAATCAAGCTCCTGCTGTTTACCGGCGCCCGCGTCAGCGAAATCCTTAGCGCTCGGTGGGACTGGGTCGACTGGCAAAATCGCGTGATCAACCTGCCGGACAGCAAGACGGGCGCGAAGCCGATCTTCCTGAGCGACCCTGCCCTACGCGTTCTGGACGAGCTCAAGCAAATGCCAGGTTTCGACGTCAACCCACACATTATTCATGGCCACATTAAGGGCCATGCCCTGGTGAACCTTGCCAAGCCTTGGAAGAAGATCTGCGAAACCGCCGGACTAGCCGATGTTCGTATCCATGACTTGCGGCACACGGCGGCGAGCATCGGCGTTGCGCAGGGACTGAACTTGCCGATTATTGGCAGGATCCTGGGCCATACGCAGGCCCAGACGACGCAACGGTACGCGCACGTTGATACCGATCCCGCTTTGATTGCAGCGAATACTATTGGTTCTTATCTCGCCAAGTCCATCGCGGGCCCTCGAGACGGCGAAGTGCACGAAGCAGAGGAACCCTAAATAGAGAAGGTCCAAGCCGGCCCACCGCACCCGAAGGGTCTCAGATTTCTTGAATTCAGACCCGAAACGTGGCTGAATATCTCCACCTAGGCTATTATTGGTTTATTGGAGGCAACTGAAATGGCAGCAAAACAAAAGCTCGATCAAAAATCCGAAGCTTCGAACGACCCCTACGCCAATGGGTTGATGAGCGGGCAGCAGTGGAATACCGAACTCTTCAACGCTGATGGAACCGAAGAGCTCAGTTTCTCGTTTATGGAGGGCCCTATCAACGGGAAGGCTAAAGGTAAGAGTTTCGACGCCTGGGAAATCGATGAAATTGGCGCAATTATCAAAATATTTGCCTCCGTCGAGAACATCACCGATTTGGAATTTCAGATCCGCGGTCTAGACCTTGATGGCGATAATGATTTCGACGCGAACGATGCTGCAGTCCTGACAGCCTACGATGACAACTTTGGCTTTAATCTAGATTATTCAGCAATAACCTATGCCGGCGTGAGCATCTCCATCGTGGAGGAGAAAGCCGTTTCCGCAGAAATCCGATTTTTCAAACAGGACCTGAATGGAGCAGAAGGCTACGCATCATACCCTGGCAGCGGTTCAGGCGGCGATGTCTATTTCGACACCGGCACCTTGGATCGTCCTGACACTGGAATCGTAGGTATCACCGTCGAGGAGTACAATGATTTGCTCTTCTATCACGAGATTGGCCACGCCCTTGGCCTCCAACACACTTTCGACAAGGGCCGTCTAGGGCCAATGCCTGAAGAATATTTCAATACAGGCGACAACGTAGACCCAGAAACCGGGTCCGTAATGAGCTATGACGGCTGGTACACGCCGGACCTGTGGTACGCCGACCCGACCTGGACTGAATACGATGTATCAGCGCTCCAGAGCATGTACGGTGTCGCTGAAATTATGCCAATGGCTTAGAAATCATCCGATGCAAACCCATTTGGCTTTAGCCGCGCGAGAACATTTAGCACACGAGAGACCTGACGCCGTCGCTTCGCTAAGAGACATTGAGACGCAAATATCGCGTTGGTTGTAGTAAGCGACGTAGTGCCCACCAGATTAAATGCAGGCCGCGAGTACCCCTCGCGGCCTTTCTTGTACGCTGAACTCACCTACTGTCAGCTCTTACCTCGCAGATCCAGGGAAAGGGTCCCAAAACGAGAATGCACGTAAATTGCCAGCATTAGACAACCGAGGAAAATGGACCTGCCAGTCCTTCTGTGATCGATCTTCCTTGCCTTCTATTGTTAAACGCGGGATCAGTTTCTTGGATTGATCGAGCCAATCGAGCATCACCTTATCCAGGCCTGGCTTAATCTTGAACCAAGCTCGGAACGTATCCGTATGAATGTAGTACCTTCTCCTGCGATCCTCAACTTTGTAATAGCCGATACAGGTTCCTTTCGCGCTATCACACGCTTCCTTATACGATTTGATATCGGCGGACTTCAATTTTTCCTTCAATAAACTCCTGCCTTCGTCGAGTGGGTCCGTCAAATTAAGTTTCTTCACTGCCCTGTTGAAACACCGAAGTACGGCTTGCTGCCAACGCCCCTTCTCCCAAGGTAGGATTTCTGCCTTCATGGCGAGACACCCACCCGCATAGACGATACCAAAATTGCGGGTTGCATGCGCGAGGGCCCCCTTCATACCGAGATATCGCGCCCGCCGTTCAAATGACGCTATGTCCCTTTCGATCTGTTCCCGTAGAGATCCCTTGTTCTTTAGCAGATATTCAATGAACGGCTTCAATGCCGTGCCATGATGTTCACGGCACGCTTCCCGGAGCTTAATCACCAAGTCCTCGCGCTGAGCCTTGAGTCTGCGTCCAACCAAGCGATTTGGGTTGACGTCGATGATGGAAGACAAGGTCCCATTGTTAACCGGAACATCCAAACACCGCGCATATTCGCCCTCATCTCGTGTTTCACCCGCGAGGGCTGCGTAATGATCAAACGAGTGCTCGGCGGTTGATACGAAAATTGTGTGATACTGGGTGCCAGCAGTCGCTGCCGCATACTGCGATTGCGAATGGCGCAAGCGATCCCTACCCTCGCTGAGCCTGTAGATTACTTCGCGAACTTCCGAATAGGCACGATTTTTGGAGCCGGCGATCAATCCGACTTCATTGAGCGGATAAATCAGATCCTTGAATACCCGAGCCGCCTCATTCTTTGCCGCCAAGGTCGCACCCCAATTCGTCAGGTCGATTCCTCGCCAATTCCAATCACGGACGCGCCGGCAAGCAACGCGGTGGTCTTGCCCGCCTTCGAACGTCCGAAAATGTTGACACCGAAAGTTTGATAGCCAAATTGGGCAAGCAGCGGTGCAGCAAATGCGCAACCAATCGCGAGCATGGCGACACTACTGCTCTGACTCAATGTCGCAACGGATGCTTGCCAATCCTTCAGCGTGCCAGCTGTCCTGAACGTCACAGGATGCTGGTTCGATAGCCACAAAGGAGGAATCGGCTCAGGCACGGGTTTTTTCTGATAGATGGCGCCATTGGGAGTCACGAAGGCCGACTTAGCCCCGTTCCATCCGAGCTGTGCGGAATATAGGAGGCGGTTCCGTGGAAAGGAGTTGATGATTTTATCAAGCAAGTCCTCTTTCACTTTAAGGCCTGGCTTGAAGGCAGCATTCTTCCGTATTAATTTTTCGAATACTGCCTTCGAACTCTGTAGCTCATCCCGCAGTATACGGATTTCGCCTTGACGATTGCCGATTTTCGGGAATTTGAAGATTTCGAAGGCATCGCCGGTGATCTCGTCTTCGGCATTGGCATAGTGCTTGATTTCGTTGATCTTGCGTGTCATCGCATTTCTCCTATGGTGAGATGACTGTATTAATGTTGCTACTGAGAGGTGGCGTGTCAGGCGTGTTCGGCGTGTCTGAAATTCGTTCTAGAATCGAACGCTCGACACGCTCGACACGCTGGTTTCGTATCGTTAGGCAAAGGCCTGCCGTTCGCGCCGGATATGACCGACACGCTGTTTTGCAGGAAAATCTTGGATTTTTAGATTGCAGCTACCTAGACTTATTCGACACGCTCGAAGTCGAAAGCATCGAAAACAGGTATTTGCAGTTCACCCACTTTTTCAGTTTTTCACTTTTTCGTTTTTCAGTTTTTTGTTATTTAGCTTTTTCAGCTTTTCAGTTTTTTAGCTTTTTCAGTTTTTATATTTTGTGGGCTTTACGATTATTTCGCTTTATGATTTCATGACTTTACCCTTTCTTGCTTGGACTAGTACTCACTGAACCTACTTACCTACCTAACCTTCACTACCTGTTTGAAAGTCTGAAGCTGATTTCACCCTTTACCCTTATTAACTTCAGACCTTTGATCAGTAGTCGTCTGTGCAGTTGTAACCGATGGAGATAGATGGCTAGTTCGGTTGTCTGATTGCTCTTAAGGCCTTTGTCTCTTGTGTTTCTCCTTCTTTTCTTGGGGTCACTGGAAGTCTCGTCTTTCGGTATTGATATTCGCCTTTGAAAGTCGGTTTTAATTGTGTAGGCGATACCCTTGGTGTTACCGTTGAAGGGTTTGATCACTAGTGGTTTTCTTACTGAGGAGAGCTGGCCTGGGAAATCTGAACAGTGATGATAAGTGGATTTTCTGCCTGACAGCGGCGATGATAGCCGCACATCAGGAGAGATTATGACAAAGCGAACCCGCCGGAACCACACACCGGCTTTCAAGGCTAAAGTGGCGCTGGCAGCTGTGAAGGGCGACAAGACGCTTGCCGAGCTTGCCCAGCAATTTGATGTCCACGTGAACCAGATCACGCAATGGCGCAGCCAGCTTCTGGATGGCGCGGCTGGCGTTTTCGGCCAGGGCAAGGCTGAGGCTTCGGCTCCGAGTGTCGATTTGAAGACGCTGCATGCCAAGATCGGGGAGTTGGCGTTGGAGAACGATTTTTTGGAAGGCGCGCTCATCAAGTCCGGCATGCTGAGCGCAAAACGATGATAGACCGCAATCACAAACTGCCGGTTGTCCGCCAGGCGAAAGCGCTGAACATCAGCCGCGGCAGCGTCTATTACAGGCCGCGGCCGGTATCGCCAGCAGACCTGGCGCTGATGCGCCGGATCGATGAACTGCATCTGGAATACCCGTTCGCGGGCGCCCGGATGCTGCGCGATCATGGTGCAGCGGGAAGGCTTTTCGATTGGCCGCCGTCATATGTCGACGCTGATGAGGCGGATGGGGATTGAGGCGATCTACCGCCGTCCCAACACGTCCAAACCAGCGCCGGGACACAAGATTTATCCGTATCTGCTGCGCGGTTTGAAGGTCGGATCGGCCAAACCAGGTCTGGGCAACGGACATCACGTATATCCCGATGGCGCGCGGGTTTGTTTATCTTGTGGCTGTCGTGGACTGGTTCAGCCGCCGGGTTCTCAGCCATCGGGTCTCGATCACGATGGATGCGGATTTTTGCGTCGAGGCGCTGCAGGAGGCGCTGGCCAAATACGGCAAGCCGGAGATCTTCAACACCGATCAGGGCAGCCAGTTTACCAGCAAGGACTTCACTGATGTGCTGAAAGCCATGAGATCGCCATCAGCATGGATGGCAAGGGCGCCTGGCGCGACAACGTGTTCGTCGAACGCATCTGGAAATCGGTCAAATACGAGGAGGTCTATCTGCGTGCTTACGACAGCGTTGGTCAGGCGCGGACATCGCTTGCCCGGTACCTGGAATTTTATAACTGCCGCCGCCCGCATTCCAGCCTTGACCGGCGCACCCCCGATGAGGCTTACTTCAACCACGAGCCGCTGAGAGCAGCAGCATGAATTTTCCGCCGCTGCATGATGGTTGCAACTCCGGTCGGGCTACGCCCTCCCTGCGTCGCAACCATCATGCAGCATTCCGTACCAAACCAACAAACCTGGCAGAAACCCACTTAACTTTCGCGGAAAACTGTTCAAACAACCGGGGCCAGTTCTGAGGTACCTTTTTCGAGGTGATAGCGGAGAATGCCTGCACCACGATCTAGAGCTACCTTGGGTGAGATGGCCCAGAGGTGTGGTTGCCAATGCGGTTGGAAATCCTTCTGGTTGTGCTCGTTCACGTGAAAGTCGATACCAATGATCGCATGCTTGATGTAGGCATCTTCGAAGATAGCAGTGACTTTCTCTTTGTATTTTCTGTAGTTGAATTCCTGGAATAGTTTGCCGTCTGAAGCCCTGAAGGACTGGTCAATCAGGCTGGCCGCTTTGGTGTTTTGCCCTCTTTTGCTGAGGAACCTTGCTGCTGTTGATACGAACCAGCGTTGAAAGGCCCGCATGCATTCAGGACAGGCGCCGCTCATGCACCTATTGTCCGGGTTGCAGGTTTGAAGGACCTCTCTGACAGCCATAGCGTTTGGGTATCGCTGGCTGTTGCGTTTGAGGACCTTGATCAGCTTGAGGCGTTCATCGTGGGCCTGCTTGGAGGTTTTGGCCGGCTTGTTGTTGCTGCTGTTCCGCTTCAGGACCTGTCGGACAGAATTGATTGGTTGAGATAGGGTGCACTTTGGCTCATCGTACCCACGGAGGATAGACGATGAGACGAAAATCCGGGCCGCAAGAAAGCACCCCTGAGAAGCTGGTAAGGGATATCCGACGCAAGACCCGCAGGCATTGGTCTGCGGAGGAGTATGGCGCGACAAACTGGATGAGAACGGCGCGTCAATCAGGATGAGAACTGGCGGCCAAGTGGGATGATTGACGCTGGCAGCCAAAATGGCAAGTGCCATTGTTTTGTGCTTGGCTGATTGTCGGGCAGCGTCAATCAGAACTGGATTTGATTGTCGCTTTCTTTGCCGGTCGACCAAGGCCCCGTTTTCGTTCTATGGCGGTTTTGCGGCGGTAGCTCTCGACATTCATTTCCAGGATGGTGGCGTGATGGACGAGGCGGTCGATCGCTGCCAGCGTCATGGCCTGATCGGGAAAGATTTTTCCCCATTCGCCGAAGGGCTGGTTGGCGGTGATCAGCAGCGAGCGGCGTTCGTAGCGCGCCGCGATTAGCTCGAACAGTACGCTGGTTTCTGCCTGATCCTTGCTGACATAAGCAAGGTCGTCGAGGACGAGCAGATCGTACTTGTCGAGTTTGGCAAGGGCGTTTTCCAATGCCAGTTCCTGCCGCGCGACCTGTAGTCGCTGAACAAGATCAGTCGTTCGTATGAAGAGTACGCGCCAACCGTTTTCGACGAGGGCAAGACCGATGGCGGCCGCCAGATGGCTCTTGCCGCCGCCGGGCGGGCCGAACATCAACAGATTGGCGCCGCCTGTCAGCCATCCGTCGCCAGCCGTGAGCGCCATCACCTGCGCCTTGGACACGATCGGCACGGCGGCAAAG
>CAVOYX010000010.1:0-17667 GCA_963700795.1 uncultured Alphaproteobacteria bacterium
GGACATTGCACTTCCTGAAGTCCAGCTGATTGATATCGAAGGCAAGAATCAGGGCGTCGTGCCCATCGCCGATGCCATGGCGCAAGCGGTAGCTGCAGGACTCGACCTCGTCGAAATCGTGCCGACCGCCAAACCGCCTGTCTGCAAAATCCTGGACTATGGAAAGTTCAAGTTCCTTGAGCAGAAGAAGGCCGCCGAAGCGCGCAAGAAGCAAAAGGTCGTCGAGTTAAAGGAAATCAAACTCCGGCCCGGCATCGACGACCATGATTATGGCGTCAAGATGCGCGCTGTGAAACGGTTCTTCGATGAAGGCGACAAGGTGAAAGTGACACTGCGATTCCGTGGCCGCGAAATGGCGCATCAGGAATTGGGATATCGCCTGCTCGAACGTGTCAAGAAAGAAACCCTCGACATCGCCAAGGTCGAAGTGGAGCCTTCCATGGAAGGCCGCCAGATGGTGATGATCCTGGTTCCGAGATAATTCTCCAGCAAAAGCGCTGGCATCCATGATAGCGATGCCAGCGCATTTTATTGACGCCCGCTGCGATTGTGTGCGCATTGTCTGCAAAGCGACAATACGCAAGACGTCCAAAAATTCCCGGGTAAAAATTTCCGGGCAATGCAACACAGGCCGGTGGATTTGTTCTTATCGCGCCAGTGCCTGCCGGGAGCGCGCCGTACATGAGTGCCAACATCGACGCTGGCCAACCGGCAATGACTGCTCCGAAGAAACCTGCGCTCAGCCATCGAGAAACCTTGTGGATCGTCCTGGGCGTACTGGTGCCGGTGTTGATGGCTTCCCTCGACCAGACCATTGTTGCGACCGCATTGCCGACCATCGGACGCGATCTTGGCGAGGTGCATTACCTGCCTTGGGTCGTCGCGGTGTATTTGTTGACGATGACGGCTGCAACGCCGCTGTACGGCAAGTTCAGCGATATCAAGGGTCGTCAGATCACGCTGGTGACCTCGATCATTATCTTCATGATTGGCGGCATTGCCTCGGCGCTCGCACCCTCGATGACGTGGCTTGTAGCTGCACGCGCCATTCAGGGCATCGGCAACGGTGGTCTTGTATCGCAAGCCATGACGGTTCTGGGCGATGTCGCATCGCCGAAAGAACGCGCGCGCTACTACACCTATTTCTCGATCACCTACACTACAGCTGGCGGCATTGGTCCTGCGCTTGGTGGATTCTTTTCCGAATACCTGCACTGGCGCGCCGCCTTCTGGATCGCTTTGCCACTTGGCCTGCTATCGCTGACGCTTGCATTGACATTGCTCGGCAAGCTCCCGCGCAACGAGCGGCCGCACAAACTAGATGTGCTTGGCGCAGTGCTGATCGTTTTGGCGAGTTCCACAACGATGTTCGTACTGAATGCTGGCGGCAAGGTTTTCCCCTGGGTTTCGCCGCAAATTCTGGGCTCTGCAATCATATCGCTCACGTTCTGGTATCTGTTCGTGCGCCGCATTCTCACAACGCCCGAACCGCTTATTCCCCTTGGTGTCTTGCGCAATCCCATCGTGCGCCTGTCGACACTCACGAATGCCGTCGGCTGGGCCGCGATCATCGGGCTCAACATCTACCTGCCACTCTATCTGCAATCGGTGCTCGGGCTTTCACCTGCGTCTGCCGGTTTGCATTTGATGGTGCTGATGGTGACCGTAAATTCCAGCGCTTTGGTCGGCGCGCAAATTGCTGCGCGCGTAACACATTACAAGCGCTTTCCGCTCGCGATGATGGGCCTGTGTATCCTGACCATGGTTTATCTTACCTGGCGGCTGGACAGGGTCGGCACCTGGGAATTTGAAATCCTGCTCGCCATCATCGGCATCGGCTTTGGCCCGATCGCGCCGATCAGTACGGTTGCCACGCAAAATGCCGTGCAGCTCAGTCAGCTTGGCACGGCGATCTCCATGATGAGCTTCGGACGCAGCCTGTTTGCCTCCATGCTCATTGCCGGCCTCGGCGCGGTCATCCTTCACGCCATTGGCGGCAGCGGCGATGCTCGGACAAGCGCCAGCCAGCTTGTCGCCAATCGCGAAGCCGCGGTGGTCGCTTTCCGCATCATGTTTATCATCACCATCGCCTGTCTGTGCGTAGCGCTGTTTGCCTTCTGGCGCATGGAAGAAAAACCGTTGCTGACCAGCAATGAAGGAAGGAGCTGAATTCCGTGACGATGCGATCTCTAGCTGCCATGTGCCTGACATTCGCCGCCGCAGGCGCAATCCGCTATTTCGGTTATCCACTCTGGCTGGCGCTGATTGGTGGCGTGGTGGCCGGTGTTCTGCTGCCGGCGCTGGTACAGGTCTATATCATGCGCAAGAACAGGCGCTGAAGCGCGAACCCTCACTCTGCATTGTCCGGGTCGCGCGTCGCGTAAAGTCTATTTCGGGTCGCGCGTCGCGCTCAATCCTTGTCGGGGTCGCGCGTCGCGCAAAATCTTTTCTTGGGGTCGCGCGTCGCGCTCAATCCTTGTCGGGATCGCGCGTCGCGCTCCAGGATTTACTCGTGCCTTGCACCATGTGCCGGACGTTTTCGACACCGACAGGTTCTTCGAAAAACAATGTGCGCTTGGCTGCCATTTCCGGCATGTCCTGACAGACATACATCACCGTGTCCTCATCGCCGGTCGCTTCATGCTGGTGATAGGCCCAGGCCGGACACACAATCGTGTCGCCGCGCTTGTAGGGATAGCGTTCGCCTTCAACTGTCGTGAAGCCCGTGCCTTGCAGGTAATGATAGATGGCAACCGAATTGTGCCGATGGTTTGGCACCAGTTCGCCGGGATGAATGAGCTGGATGCCAATGAAAATACCCGGTGAGGCCCCGGCCATGACTTCGTGATCTTCATTGACCAGCGACACAAAGCGCCGTTCGGCATGGCGTATCGGATCCTTGCCGAGTTCATCCAGTGTTCCCTGCCAGTCCTCGGCTGACCATTTGCAACCGCGGACAACATTGTGGCGTACGCGCTTGAAATATTCATCGGCAGTGATCACGCGGCCATTGCCAAAGCCGGGCTCGTAATCTTGCGCCCTGGCTTTCCCGGCAGAACCGCTTTTCTTGATCGCGTCGGCCTTGCCCGCCTTGGCCTTGATCTTGTCTTCGCCAGTTTTCCTGTCTTTCTTGTTCTTCTTGTCTTTCTTGTCTTTACCGTGCTTGGCCTTGTCCGATGCCATGACGCGCTCCTGTAAAACTCAAGTTGCCAAAGTTTCAGTCTTTTCAGGGTTTGAGTCAAACCTGCGCTGCGGTTGTCACCGCAACTTGCCTACGCAACAACGCAGGCAATTCGCATAAAGGAGATGATGCAGATGAGTGGTTCTGCAATCGTTTTGCTGCAAGGCCTGGCTTCGGCGCTGCCCTCGTGCGACGCTTTCACATGGGCGGTTTGAGAACCGTCGCGGTATCGCGCAATCGCGAAAAGCTTCAGGCCCTGTTTGCCTCTGCACCCGATGTGATTTGCATCGCCGCGGATGCGGCGGATCCGGCCGCCATGTTGTCGTCGACGGCCCGATTGCGTCCGATCGTACCAGAGCCAGCCATTCCGACCATGCCAGACTGATCGATCCGGACGGCATTGCAGAGGCATTCTGGTTCCTGCTGGTTCCTGCACAACCAGCCCCCCTCCGCCTGGACGAAGGAACTCGATATCAGAACCGGCGCAGATTGGCCTGCAACCTGACCTCTTCCGGCAAAAAGCAAAAATTTGTTTGCGGAAAGCTGCCGATCCGTCCTCCTCCGATTGCCCGCGCGCCCGGGAATGGCCTAGAGTAAAAGCCATCAATCCCAGCGCCCCATTCCGGAGCCTTTATGACCATCGGCACTGCAACCATCGATTCCATCGCCGCTCGTTTGCGCCAGGCAGAGACCTCCGGCATTGCCATTGCTCCCATACGTGACGAAATCGCCGAAGGGGGTGTGGACGCCGCCTATGCCGTGCAGGCCGCCAATACGGCCTGGTATCTGGCCAACGGCCGGCGCGCCATCGGCCGCAAGATCGGCCTGACGGCCAAAGCCGTTCAGAAGCAGCTCGGCGTGGATTCCCCGGACTTCGGCATGCTCTACGCCGACATGGAGGTTGTCGACGGAGAAGAAATCGCCCTGTCGCGGGTGATGCAGCCACGCGTCGAAGCTGAAATCACCCTCGTGCTGGGCAAGGATCTGACACATGAGCAGATTGGCCTGAGCGAAGTCATGTCTGCGATCGACTATGCCCTTCCCTCCATCGAGATTGTCGGCAGCCGTATCGAGAACTGGAACATCCGTCTGCTGGATACAGTCGCCGACAATGCCTCATCCGGGCTTTTTGTTCTGGGCGGCCGTCCGGTGAAGATAGACGCCATCGACTGGCGCCTGTGCGGCATGGTCATGGAGCGGCGCGGCGAACAGATATCGCTCGGCGCTGGCGCCGCGTGCCTGGGAAGCCCGCTCTATGCTGCGCTGTGGCTGGCGCGCACGATGGTTGAAGTCGGTGCGCCGTTGCGCGCGGGCGATGTCATCATGACCGGTGCGCTTGGGCCGATGGCCATTGCAGCACCGGGAGACGTAATCGAAGCGCGCATCAACGGGCTTGGCTCGGTGCGCGCTGTATTTGAAAAAAAATCAGGTAACTGAAAGGGGACACGACATGGCAGCATCCAGAGGTGCAGCACGACGGCCCGCTACGGCCAAGAAGGCCGCGAAAAAAGCACCGGCCCGCCGTGCAGCACCGGCGCCGAAAAAGCGTTCGGCATCAGCCACCAAGAAATCCGCCGGCAAACAAGCCAAACCAAACCTCAAGGCCCTCGCGCACAGGCTCGATCAGGCTGCACGTGCAGCCTCGCCCATTGCGCAATTGTCGAACGACGTGCCGCTGACGCTCGATCAGGCCTATGCGGTGCAGAAGGAAGCCATTCGCCTGCGCATGTTGCGCCGCGAGCAACGCGCCGGCGTGAAAATGGGTTTCACCAGCCGCGCCAAGATTGCGCAAATGGGCATTGGCGACCTGATCTGGGGACGGCTGACCGATGGCATGATCATCGAAGAAGGCGCACCTATCGATTTTTCCGATTATATTCATCCGCGCGTAGAGCCGGAAATTGCATTTTTGCTGAAACGCGAATTATCCGGACGCATTACTCCGATGCAGGCGATGGAAGCGGTTGAAGCGATTGCTCCGGCGCTTGAAATCATCGATAGCCGCTATGCGAATTTCAAGTTCTCGCTCGAGGACGTTGTTGCCGACAATGCATCGTCTTCCGGCTTCGTTACAGGCCCCTGGCAGATACCGGATTTCGATTTTGGTAATCTCGGCCTCGTGCTTTCGTTCGACGGCAGGCCTGTGCAGATTGGCTCGACTGCCGCGATCATGGGCCACCCGTTGCGCTCTCTTATTGCAGCCGCTCGCTTTGCCGAGGAAGCAGGCGAGACGTTGAAGCCTGGCTGGATCGTCATGGCAGGAGGCGCAACGGCAGCTGAAGCACTGTCCGCGGGACAATATGTCGAACTCGAAATGGAAAACATGGGCCGCGTGGCTTTTGGCGTTTCGGGTTGAACGCGCAGCACAACGAACAAGAAAACGGAAGTCCGGCGTATGGGTAAAATAAAATGCGCGATTGTAGGTTCGGGCAATATAGGCACCGACCTGATGATCAAGATCATGCGCACAGCAAAAAATATCGAAATGGCGGCAATGGTTGGGATCGATCCGGATTCGGACGGGTTGAAACGCGCCGCGCGTCTTGGAGTTCCCGTTACCCATGAAGGCGTTGAAGGGCTGAAGAAGCTGCCGGACTACAAGGACATCAAGGTCGTATTCGATGCGACGTCGGCGCGCGCGCATATCGCCAACGATGCAGCCTTGCGCGGCGATGGCAAGAAGCTGATCGACATGACGCCTGCTGCCATCGGGCCGTTTACCGTTCCCGTTGTCAATCTCGACGACAATCTGGATGCACCGAACGTCAACATGGTCACTTGCGGCGGCCAGGCCACGATCCCGATTGTCCATGCCGTCAAGCAAGCAAGCACACGCCTGGTCTATGGCGAGATCGTCGCCTCCATTGCGTCAAAGTCGGCAGGTCCGGGCACACGCGCCAATATCGACGAATTCACCGAGACGACGTCGAAGGGCATCGAGAGCGTCGGCGGCGCCGAAGTCGGCAAGGCCATCATCGTACTCAATCCGGCGGAACCGCCGCTGATGATGCGCGCGACGGTATTCACCCTGTCACAAGGGGGCGATCAGGACGCCATTGCAGCATCCATCGACAAGATGGTTGCACGCATCAAGGCCTATGTTCCCGGTTACCGCCTGAAGCAGAAGGTTCAGTTCGAGCACATCGGCGACAATGCACCGGTGAACATTCCCGGCATCGGCCCGACGTCCGGACTCAAGACGACCGTGTTCATAGAAGTCGAAGGCGCGGCCCATTATCTGCCTGCCTATGCGGGCAATCTCGACATCATGACTTCGGCCGCATTGGCGACTGCCGACTTGTGGGCGGAAAAAGTTCAAGCGCGGAGGCAAGCCTGATGGCACGGCGCAACAAGAACAAGCTCTACATACAGGACGTGACCCTGCGGGACGGCATGCATGCCATCCGCCACCAGTACGGCATGGAACCCGTGCGCGCGATTGCCCGCGCACTGGATGCTGCAAAGGTCGACGCCATCGAGATATGCCATGGCGATGGCATCCGCGGCTCGTCCTTCAATTACGGCTTCGGCATGCATTCGGACAATGAATGGGTTGCTGCTGTCGCACAGGAACTCAGCCACGCGATCGTCACCGTATTGCTTATTCCCGGCATAGGCACGGTGCACGACCTCAAGGAAGCCTATGCGCAAGGCGCGCGCAGTGTACGCATTGCAACCCATTGCACGGAAGCTGACGTTGCGATGCAACACATCGAGGCAGCGCGCAAACTGGGCATGGACACGATCGGTTTTCTGATGATGGCGCATATGACGCCAACGGAGGATCTGGTGCATCAGGCCAGGCTCATGGAAAGCTATGGCGCAGAATGCGTCTATATTACCGATTCAGCGGGCGCGCTCTTGCCAGGCCAATATGCCGAACGGGTCAAGGCTTTTCGCGACGCGCTGAAACCGGAAACGGAGATCGGCGTGCACACCCATCACAATCTCACCATGGGCGTCGCCAATGCCATTGCAGGGATCGAACAGGGCGCGGTGCGCGCAGATGCTTCGCTCGCGGGCATGGGCGCTGGCGCAGGCAATGCGCCGCTGGAAGCCCTCATCGCCGTGCTCGACCGCATGGGCATTGAGACCGGCTGCGACCTGAATACGCTGATGGACGCAGCAGACGATCTCGTGCGGCCGTTGCAGGACAGGCCCGTGAGGGTGGATCGGGAAAGCCTGTCGCTCGGCTATGCAGGCGTTTATTCCAGCTTCCTTCGTCATGCGGAAAACGCCACCAAACTTTATGGCGTCGATACTAGAACGCTTTTGACGGAACTTGGCCGCCGCCGCATGGTCGGTGGACAGGAAGACATGATTGTTGACGTCGCGCTCGACTTGCTCAAGCAAAGCGAAGCAGCGAAATAGTACACAGGGATTTCGACATGGACGTGCGCAAAATCAACGAAACAATTTCCGTCGCCCCGCAACTTACCGCCAGCGACATGGCGGAAGCGGCAAAAATGGGCTTCAAAACCATCGTCAACAATCGCCCCGATGGCGAGGGTGGCCCCGGTCAGCCTGCGTCCAAAGACGTTGAGGCTGCGGCGAAAGCTGCCGGGCTGGATTTCATCTACATGCCGGTCGTATCCGGGCAGATCAACGAAGACAATATCGCGGATTTCAAGAAAGTATTGGCGCAAGCCAAAGCGCCCGTACTCGCCTTTTGCCGCACTGGCACGCGTTGCTGCAATCTGTGGGCACTGGCTGAAGCGGCAAATGCATCGACTGCGGAGATCGTCAACCAGGCTGCAAATGCCGGATACGATCTGCGTGGTCTTGCGCCGGTGCTGGAAGCGCGCGGAAAAAAATAGACAAAGACGTCTCGTTCCAAACGGCTGGCCGCTGTTTTGGCGGAGAAGGATGATGAAGCATGTCTGATGAAGCGCATGTCGGTTACGACGTTCTGAAATCGTTCACCAGCAACCTGTTTGCTTCTGCCGGCATGTCGCGCGAACACGCCGACATTGTTGCGGATGTATTGTGCTGGGCCGAATTTCGCGGCGTAGAATCCCACGGCGTCGAACGCGTGCCGCGCTATCTGGAACTCATGGCTACCGGCCAGATGAATGCAAACGCAAAGCCGCAAGTGCGCGATGTCGCGGGCGCGGCCTTTGCCATCAATGCCGACAAGGCATCGGGACTTGTTGCCATGAGCGATGGCGCTGGACGAAGCCAGGAACCGCGCCAGGCAATTCGGCGTCTCCATGGGCCTTGTCAACAATACGACCCACACTGGCGCCATAGGCTATTTCGCCGATATGGCAGCACGCGAAGGTTTTGCCGCCATCATCATGGCTGCCGGCATGCCACTCATGGCTTATCCCGGGACAAAAGTGCCAAGCATTTCCACGTCTCCGCTTGCCATCGGCGTTCCGGGCGGGCCTTCTGGCGCGATGGTGCTGGACATGTCCACGGCCATCGCCTCGAGCGGACGGTTGAAGAAAGCCTTGCTCGACAAAAAGCCGCTGCCTGAAGGCTATGCGCTCGACAAGGAAGGCAATCCCACCACAGATGCGGGCAAGGCTGCGGTCTCCCTGCCCGTTGGCGGCGCAAAGGGTGCGGGCCTGTCGATGATGATCGAAATTCTGGCCAGCGTACTCGGCGCCTCGCCCATCACCTCGGTGCAGGCCCCCGCTGGAGCCAAACGCACGCACACCGCCAATGGGCTTGTCATTGTGATCGATGTCGCCCGGTTCCGCGCGCTGGATGGTTTTACCGGCGACGTCAACGCACTCGTGGATGTACTCAAATCCCTGCCGCGGTTTGCCGATGCGGAGGCCGTGCGCATGCCTGGCGAACGCGGCGCGGCGGAATTGTCCCTGCGCTGCAAGAACGGTACACCGCTCAACGCCCGCCTGCGCGGCGAATTGGCCAAGGCCGCGGAAAAACTGGGTGTTGAAGTTCCCCCGTCCCTTCGGGTTTCAAATTGAAGCGCCTTTCCCTTCGCTGCCTGCTGGCCTAAACTGTGCAACGGTCAAACAATTTGCTCAGAGGGAAAATCATGGTCCATCACACCATGCGCGCGGGTCTCGCCGCAGCCGCGCTCGTCACACTTGTTCCGGCACTTGCCTGTGCCCAGCCTGCCGCCGATTTCTTCAAGGGCAAGACGATCACCCTGCTGGTCGGCTCCAGCGCCGGTGGCAGCTATGCCCTTTATGCCCGGTCGCTGGCCGAACACATGTCCAGGCACATTCCGGGCAAACCCACCATCATTGCTAAATTCACCGGCGGCCAGGGCGGCGGGCTGGATGTTGCAAACTCCATGGCCAACACGGTCAGGCCGGACGGGCTCACTATCGGGATGACCCAGCAGACCATCGTGCTGCATCAGGTGCTGATGCCGAAATTCGCCAAGTATGACGCGCGCAAATGGTATTGGCTCGGCAATGTGTCGCCGATCCGCAACATGATGATGGTATCTTCGAAGTCGAAGGCGCAGAGCTCGCCGAAACGAAGAACCACGAAGTCATCGTCGGCGCCACCGGACCCAGTTCGCCGACTCGATCTTGCCCAAGGCGCTTAACAAGCTTTACGGTTCGAAGTTCAAGGTCGTGTACGGCTACAAGGGCATCGGCGGGCTCAAGCTGGCGCTGGGGGCGGTGAGATCGAGGGATATGGCGGCTCATGGGTCGCCGTGGTCAGACCGGACTTCGACCGGAATTGAAGGAAGGCAAGGTCAAGGCTCTGGTGTTCGCCTCGCGCACGCGTGAGCCATCTGCCCCGGATGTTCCGACGCGGTCGAGGTGATGCCGAACGAGAATCGCCAAAAAAGTGGCCAATTTCCTGGCTGCCGAATCCGATTATGGCCGCAGCCTGTTTCCTCGGTCCGGGCGTACCGACAGACCGCGCGGCAGCCCTGCGCAAGGCGTTCGAGGACACGATGAAGGATCCGCAGTTCCTGGCTATGGCAAAGAAGCTGCAAGATCCCCGTCGAGCCGACGAGCGGGGATTCGCTCGCTGCACTGACGGCGAAATCATCGCCACGCCAAAGGAAATTGTCGAACTCGCGAAATAGGCGCGGAGTCCAGTTGCCCGGCCAGCGAAATCGGATAAAAACGGGACAGCTGTAATGCGATAACATGCGGCCGGCGGATCAACCGCCTGCCTTTTGCGGGAGGATATCATGCAGGAAGAGGTCAAATTCAAATCCGGTGACCTGACAATCGCGGGCACCGTCACGATCCCCGACGATTAGCAAGGGCGGAGAAAGCGCCCTGCCGTATTGGTGTTGCACGGGTTTGGCTCAACCAGGACGTCGAGCAATGTGAAGTTGCCGTGCAAGTTTCTGTCGGACATGGGTTATGTCACCCTCGGCTTCGACATGCGCGGGTGCGGCGAAAGCGAAGGCATGCGCGCCAATCTCATCTGTCTGGAGCAGGTTGAAGATACGCGTGCCGCCATGACCTACATGCAATCGCGACCGGAAGTCGATGGTGAACGCCTCGGGTCTTCTGGGTTCGAGCTTCGGTGCTGCGGTTGCCGTGTATACCGGTGGTGTTGACCAGCGCGCCAAGGCGATCATTTCTTCTGGCGGCTGGGGCGATGGCGAGCGAAAGTTCCGTGGCCAGCACCCGGGTGCAGAAAACTGGAAGAAGTTCACCGACATGCTGGCGCGCGGCAAGAAGCACCGCGAGGAAACCGGCAAGTCGCTCATGGTCGACCGTTACGACATCGTACCGATACCGCCGCATTTGCGCACCAATTTGGCGCCCAATTCCATCCACGAGTTCACTGCGGAAACCGCGCAGAGCATGTATGACTTCCGCGCCGATGATGTGGTTGGCAACATTGCACCCAATGCTTTGCTGCTGCTGCATTCATCGGTCGATTCGGTCACACCAACCGAACAATCGCTCGAAATGTTCAAGCGTGCGGGGCAGCCAACCGATCTGCATCTGTTTTCCGAAACAGATCATTTCATGTTTGCCGAAAGCAACACGCGCGTGCGCAGCGTGCTGACCGACTGGCTGAACGAATATTTTCCGGTCACCGTGAAGGAAATGGCCTGAACGCTGCCACTGTGACAATGACAAACGGCGGCCAGGGAGCCGCCGTTTTTTTTTTGGAACTGTTCGGATCATGTTGCAGCGGGTCAAATACGCTGGCGCACAGACCCGCAGCAACCACCCGGACGTTGCTAGCGTGACAAGCGGATCGGCTGGGAGATGCTGGCCAGAACCGTCTTCGCGATCTTGTCGTAAACGGAGATCAGCTCGGCGCCGTTGGAAGCAGCAATCGCCTTTGTGGGATCGGAGGCGCAGTTGTTGAACAGGCCGACAGCCACACTGTCGCTGGAGTTCACCTGGAAACCTACCGTATAAACGACAACCCCGGCAGCTTTCATGTTGGTGCACAATTGGGCGGCCTGAGAAGCAGCGTCACCAACACCACCCTGATAATAGGTGTTGAAGTCAAAGTCGGACATCAGAACAACGACCTTGACCGTCTTGTCGTCAGCCGGGTTTGGCGAAGCAGCCCCCGTCCATACGCCGGTCCATTTTGGCGACAGGAGATACCAGGACCAGGCTATCCCGATATGACCTGCAGTACTGCCATCGGGTGCGTAGCTGTCGATTGACGTTTTGAGTGCGTTCTTGTCGCTGGTCAAAGGCAAGATTGTGGCATTGGGCCTGTTTGTCGTCGATGAACTTTCGTAACTCGCGTACTGGCCCTTGGCAGAAGACCGCATCGCATAATAGCTCGGGAAGTTGGCGGACGAGGGAGCATCGTCAATGGCGACATAAGCACCGCCGCGTTCGACAACGCTTGGCCAGCTGTTTGTAACGGTCACCCTGTTGCGCGATGGACCGGTTGTCGTGGTTGTGGTTGGGATGCTGCCGCCGTTGATTGTCGGAAAATAGCTCCCGACGTTCACGGCTGAAGCAAACGGCGCCAGCGAAACACGCGAGGTTTTTTTCGATTGATCCGCCTGAACGACGGTATCGACAAGGTTCTTGGCGGCCGTCTGAAGAGCAGCCAGCTTTGTCATCCCGGTCGTTCCCGAATTCTGACCCATGGAAATTGTTACGTCCAGCATCAGGGAGACTTCCAGGTTCTTGCCCAGACCTTCCGACGAACGGATACTGGCCTGAGAGTTTACCTTGATCGTCTGACTTGAATGGGTTGGTGACAAGAGTCCCATGAGCGGTGTTGAGACCACTGCGCTTGCAAGCAGATTGACCTGTGCATTTGCCACGTTGACCGAGGAGTTTTGTATGTCCAGGACACCTACACTCCCGGTAGCAGCAGCGAAGACATTCGAAGCAGCCGCCATCGCCTTGGTCTGATCGTTGGTGAATTTATAGTTCACCGCAGAGGCTATCGCCGCGGAGTCCAGCGCTGACTGAAGCTTTGCGCGTGTAAGATACAACCGCCCGACATCCACCGACATGCCAAGACCCGCCGTGACAGGTATCAGGGATATCGTGAAAACGACAGCGGTCGCGCCCTTCCTGTCACAGCCGAAGCGACGCAGGTTTCGCGTTACCGCAGCCCATCCGTTGGCCAGAAAGGAACGCGTAACCCTGTTTGACATTGCAAGTGTATTTTTCATTGCGACCCCCGGCAATTTTGAAACGATGGCGCGTTGCGGATAAGCGCAGTTTCACAGTTTCTCACCGGTTACGTTGGGTCAACGCATGTCTGTTTGCAGAGATTATATCGTACTAAGCCAAAGATAAAACTTTTCCGATTATTCAAGGCATTGTTTATTGATCTGGTACTTGCAAACTGAGCGTTTACCATCCTTCGCTCTGTAAATTAAGAAAAAATGATCACTATAGTAATCCGGCAGCACTGCTAGCATTCGCACCGCACGCGTTAACCCTGCAGCCGGTAGAGCAAAGCAAAAACAGGGCGCAGTCCACGCCCTGTTGCTTGATGGATACCGCCAATCGGCTGGCGTCAGACGTCACGTTTCAGGACTGGCACTCGATATTGCGCGCTGTCGTTCCCGATCCAGGATAGTCGAATGTGCAGGTCATACCGGTCTTGATAGCCTTGCGTTTTGCCTTCTTGCCGTCGACCAAGATCGATGTTTTCGATCCCGACACTTCCGCACGCACTTCGCGGCCTTCGTGCATCAGGTGAATGCGGCGACCTTCCTTGGCGACCTTCTTCACTTTGCCTGTGTGTTTGACGTATTTGATGACAGCCTTCTGCTTGATGCCCTTGTAGCGTTCAGCCTCTTCGAGTTTTGACAATAATTCCTTGGGAGCCTTTGCAAGGCGTTGGATAGTGGCCTGGATTTCTGCGCCGGTCACAACGTCCACCTCACGGCGCTGACGCTTGGCATCGGCAAGAAATTTCTCATCCTTCACCATCGCGTTGAATGCAGTGCGAACGGCATCGACCCGCTCGCTGGGTACGCCTGGCGCCATGGCAAAGGGGCGGCCCATGTCCTTGGCGGCAAAAACCATTTCATACATGGTCTTGACCTCGTCCTTCTTGAGGCCATCGGGCAGACGCTGCTTGTCGATATATTCGAACACCGTCGGCACACCCAGCTTGGTGAGTTCGGGATGTTTGCGCAGCCCCATCTGAACGATCGGATGCATATTGCCGTCGGTGTAATATTTTCCGGCCAGTTGTTTGAACGACGACCACGACTGGCACATGCCGTCGGCCTCGCCGCGTTGAACGGCGATATGCGCTTCAGGCGATCCGGGATAGCCGCTGATCAATTTGAAGCGCGTGCCGAGCGTGTTGTTGAACATGGCCGGCTGCAATTCTAAATCGTTCGGACCAAAGCCAGCCATCAGAACCTGTTTTGAAAACAGATCGGCGAATGTCTTGATCCCGCTGCGCCTGGTGACAACACAAGCGCCGGCTTCCGTTGCCAGCGAGCCAATCCAGTTCAATTCCGAAGCCTTGAACTGTGGGCCCTTGCGGCCAAGAATTTGCACCATGGCTGCATTGCGCTGCAGGCCCACAATCACTGTGCCGTCTTTCGGCATTGTGTTGACGGCATAATTGACCGCGATGATCGAGCCCGCGCCGTTCTTGTTCTGGGTGATGAAATCCGGATTGCCGGGAATGAAGCGGCCAAGGTGCGAGGAGACCAGCCGGGCATAGGTATCATAGCCGCCACCGGGCGTTGAGCCCACCAGCATGGTAATGGTCTTGCCCTTGTAGAATTTCTCGATGGCGTCTTCAGCGCCGGCCGCGCTGGCAGCCAATAATCCTGACGACAGCCCGAGCACAATTGCGCGCTTGATCGGTGACATGATATTTCCCTCTCGTTGTTTTGACTGCAGAACGCAAGCGTGGTCCCTCTTTTCGCCGCGATCACGACCGCATAATTATTCGTATTACGATACATAGTCGCCGATCACATTGCAAAACAGCTCAATCCTGAGCCGAAAACGTCCGGTTTTTGCCAAATCTGACTTCGAATCATCCCTATGCGTTCTTCGAGACCGGAAGCGCCGACAATCGAAGTTTGGTCACCATGCGGTTTCGCTTTCGGCATCGGTGCGTTTAAGGTTGCCGGAGATTTCCATCAAAACCCTGATCAGCCGGTTCCTTGTCCAGTCCTTCATCACCAGCTAACGACCCTGCCCAGTCGACATATGCCCGCAATATCAAGGCCTGCCTGCGCGATCGGCCTGTTCAGCATGGGACAGGCCGAACTGCTGACGCTTGTCGTGCCGCTGTGGGCGCTGTTGCAGGGCGCGTCACCGACGGAGATCGGGGCGCTGGTCAGCGCCCGTTCGTTGCTGACGTTCTTTCTCGCCATTCATGGCGGCGCGCTGATGGACCGGCTCGGCACGCGGCGGGTGCTGATGTTCTTCGCACGTGGCGACCGCGCCCTGGCAGCAGTCTATCCGCTGCTGCCGTGGCTGCCGGTCATGCTCGCACTGCAAATGCTGATCGGCTTTGCCGCCAACATGTCCTGGATCGGCGCGCAGACTATCATCGCGCAGATTTCGGGCGGCGATCCGGGCACGCATCGGCACGTTCAGCTTTTTCGCACGCATCGGCACGGTCATCGCGCCAATCCTGATGGGCCTGTTGTGGGATCTCGCCGGACCAGTGCTGTCGTTCCTCGGCATTTCACGTTTGGTCGGCTGCCTGTTCCTGGCGGTGACGCAACTCGAAAAGCCGCCGTGCGAAGCATCCGTATGCCGGCCGGTGCGCTGGAGCGATGCGCTGCCGCGCCTGCGCGATTACACAGGCTCCATGCGGCCTGATCGTCTTGCCGGCGGTGCTGTTCACGCTGGCCATATCGTTCGATGCGCCATGCGACTGAACGCGGCGGAAAGCTCGTTCTTCATCGTCTATCTTCGCGATATCGGCTTTGCCGGCACGGCCATCGGAGCGATCTTCTCGATCGCAGAAATCTTCAACGGGCTTGGCTCGCTGACATCGGGCCGGCTGGCGAAAATGGTTCCCCATGCCGTGGCTGATGGTCGGCTTCACGACGATTTCGGTCGTGACGCTGGCGATTGACGCCATTTCTGGGCGGGCTGTTCGTCCTGCTGGCCCTTTCGCACGCGCTCCGGCGCACCTGCGAGGGCATCGTCCAGCCGTTCATGTTCTCGTTGCAGGCACGCGCTGTGCCGCGCGACCAGCAAGGGCCAATGGTGGGTCTGCGGGTCACCAACAATCGGCTGTCGTCGATCGTCACGCCGCTGTTGATGGGCGTGATCGTCGAACTCTTCGGGCTTGCCAATGGCTTTGTTGTCACGTCGGGCCTGATGCTGCTGGCATGCCTTGCTGCATTGCCATAGGCGTCTTGCGCTCGCCAGTCGCTACGCAGCGGCGAACGACTCGATCACGAGGACAAGAGCTAGCGCCATTCCGATGGTATGGACTGCAGCCGACAGGTCGAGAGCCGCCAGCGCCGCCAGCGCGACCTCGACATCCTCGTCCTGCGTCGCGCCGCCCGCGCCGACGCCGCCGATGACCTGTCCGTCGACGACGATGGGAAAGCCGCCGCGCACGTTGGTGAATTCACCGTCCATGCGGATCTGCATCGAAAGAACCCGATGTTCCTCGGCATAGCCGGTCGCCTCGCGCTGGGAGGCGGCGGTCTTGGCTTTCTTCGTCGTTGTGCGCCCGGCGAAATGCTTGGCGCCGTCCATCACCAGATAGCCGATGATTTCGCAGGACTGGTTGCAGACGGCGAGCGCGATCTTCACGCCCATTTCGTCGGCTTTCGCAATGCCGGCGGCCAGCATCTTCATCGTCGCTTCGTGGGTCAGGCGATAGGTCGGCACATAATCGGGCATTGCAAATCCATTCTTGTTTCCGGAGCTGCCGCAGTGAACCCGTCCGCATAGCCAGCGTCAAGCGCATGCAGCGGCAATGGGGCGCTGACCCCATAAACCGCAGCGATCGCCTTCCCTATTCTCCAACCATTCGCTGAACGGCAATTTCGCCGGAGCTTAAGGGAAGGACAGAACCATGACCAACACAATGAAGACGCTGGCGACCGCAAGTTTCATGACAGCAGGCATTTTCCTTGCAGCAAGCGCAGGCGCCGTAGCATTCGATGCTGCATCCAGCAGTGCAAACGCCCAGTCCATGCACAGTGGGCGCGGCCATTCCGGCTACATGCTGGCGCAGAACAATCGCCAGGTTCGGCCCATGTCGCCTGTGGTGCGCTCGCCAGTGCCCGGCAGCGGCGACCGCCTGATCGTCGATCCGCCGGCCGTGCCGCGCTCCCCCGTTCCCGGCTATGGGCCCGGCCCCGGCTTTGGCGGCGGACCTGATTTCGGCGGCGGCTGGTTTGGCTGCGCCAGCACAAGGGTGCATGGCTCGTTCCATGTCCGGGTTTGCGCCAACGGCTCCTACCGCGTCATCGGCGGCGGCCTGTTCTGTTCGGGACGGCTGAGTCAATCGGGCGGCGGCTTTGGCCTGAACATCCGGCTGTCGCGCACGACCTGCGATCAGGGTACGGACTGGAGCGGCGGCCGATTCATAGCACCGAAATTTCCAGGGCGGACAGCTGAACGGCACGAGCTGCTCGTATATCGTCACGCAGGAAGCGCGCTACGAAGGCTGGCAGAACGAACGCGTCTACTTCCAGTAGCCGTATGAACATCCGGTCCGGTCCCTCCGGGGCCCAGCCCAGGTGCAAACATGTCCGGGAGAGTTTCAATGAAAACCGCAATCAGCATTCGCCACCGCACAAGCCATCTTGCAGCCATCGCGCTCGCATCTGCATTTGCCCTCGCCCTGCCGGGTTCGCTTCTGGCACAGGAGCCAACGGCGCTTTCCGGCAGGCTGAGCATATCGGGGGCAACGGCCATCGACCCGCCGCCGAACGAACCCAGGAACACCCATGCAGCATTGGCCATTGAAGGCGCAGCAGCGCAGCGGCTGTTCCACCGCACCATGAAGGCAAAGGCAGAACCCGATGCCTGCATGGACAAGGGATGGCGCACGAAATTCGCCGGACCGATGTTCTGTTCGCGTTCGCCCGACGGCAAGCAGGCCAAGTGCTTTCTCACCGTCTCGCTGATCAAGCGATGGTG
>CAVOYX010000011.1:0-12615 GCA_963700795.1 uncultured Alphaproteobacteria bacterium
CTCATTGATGCGCGGACCCTCTTTTGCAGGGGTTGCGGGTGCTCTGTTTGGCCGGCGAATGGTTGGTCTCCTTTAATGAATGCGTCGAATCCGGTGCCTGATAGTCCATCCTCTCGGATGGGTAAGGCGTGAATTCCAAACTCGCCCCTAAAATCGGGCTTGCAGCGCCGTAAGTCAACGGGATACAGGCCGGTTTCCCGCCTGCTTTGCATGTTTTGGTGACCAACCGGTATCAAACGTGATCAGGTAGTTCACATCCAACCCAATATATCCAATCAACCTGCCCGGGATTGTGACAGGCCGGGGTTTCGGGTCGCCTGAAGCTCCAGAACCTCGTCATAGGCTGCTAGCGTCGCCTGGCACATATGGGCGAGCGAGAAATTGCGCTCCACATGCGCCCGCGCCCGCGTCGCCAGAGCATTGCGCCCGGCAGCCCCAAGGTCGAGAGCGCCCTGGATGCCCGCCGCAAGGGCCGCGGCATCGGCGGCGGGGACGGTCCAACCGGTCCTCTGGTTGTCCGGCACTGCTGGTGGGGTCAGTACGGTTTCCGGAACGGCCCCCAGATCGCTGACGACGACGGGCTTGCCCATGGCTTGCGCCTCCACGGCAGAGCGGCCGAATGCCTCGGGCTCGATGGAGGGAACAGTGACGGCGGAAGCCGCCATGAAGGCCGCCGGCATGTCCGAGCAATGACCGGTGCGCACAACCACGCCATTGAGGCCAGCGTCCCGGATCTGCGCATCGAGCGTCTCGACATAGCCCGTTCGTCCCTGCGGGTCGCCAGCCAGCACGAATTTCACGCCAGCCAGCCCATTGCGGACCAGTATCTTTGCGGCATCCACAAGCACGCGCTGGCCTTTCCAATTGGTCAGGCGTGCTGCCAGAAGCACAATCCGTTCGTCCGGTTCCACACCCCATTCGTTGCGCAGCCGCATCACCCGCCCCGCATCGACAACCGCTGGGTTGAAAATCTGTAAATCGGTGCCGCGATGGATCACGCGAATGCGTGGTTCGGCTTCCGCGTGCAAGCCGATGATGCGCTTGGCGGTGAAATGCGAATTGGCGATGACAAGATCGCCGCGCGCCATGATCGAATTATATTGTTTCTTGAGGGCCGAACGGCCGCTGTAGGCGCCATGATAGGTAGTGATGAAGCCGGCGCCCGTCGTCCGGCAGGCGCGCATCGCAACCCAGGCCGGCGCCCGCGAGCGCGCATGAACAATATCAATACCTTCGTCCCGAATGATGCGCGCCAGCTGCCGCGCATTCAGTAACATGCGCAATGGATTTTTGCTCGCCGCAGGAAACGGCAGCCAGATACCGCCGCGGGCCTGCAATTCGCTGATCAGCCGTCCGCCTTCGCTGGCAACCAGTGCGCGGGCTCCGGCATCTGTCAGCGCAGCAGCGATATCGATTGTCGTGCGTTCGGCGCCGCCGGCATCCAGCGTGGGAATGATCTGCAGGATCGTGCGTCCGGCCAGTTGCGACAGTGCAAGCCCGTCTTCTGCCTGCGCTGTCATCTTTCCTCGCATTGTTCCTCGCCTCTGGCGGGGAGTTTGGCTATGAGTGTCGTCAAATCGTCACGTCCGGCATCCTTGCATCCAAATCATACGGGAAATTACGGTGAGCGCAGAACAAGAGCAAACCGCCAATGCAGCAGAAGTGGGGCCATGCTCCACTTATCCTCTGAACTGCCTGCCTGGCGTTGCCCTTGCCTGGCGACAGGTTGCCGCCGGCAACTCGACCAAGCCCGGCATTGTCTGGCTTGGCGGCTTCCGCTCCGACATGCTCTCCACCAAGGCTGAACGGATTGCGGACCTTGCCCGGGAAGATGGCCGCGCCTTCCTGCGGTTCGACTATTCCGGCCACGGCGAATCCGGGGGCGAATTCGAAAAGGGCACGATCGGTGGCTGGGCCGCCGAAAGCCTGGAAATGATCCGCGCCCTGACGAATGGGCCACAGGTGCTGGTCGGCTCGTCCATGGGCGGCTGGATTGCGCTGCTGGTCGCTCGCGCGCTGGCGCAGGCGGGCGAGGCGGACCGGCTGGCCGGGATGGTGCTGATTGCCCCCGCGGTCGATTTTACCGAAAGCCTCATGTGGGCGCAGTTTCCCGATGCGATCAAACACGAAATCGAAACCACCGGCCGCTGGATGCGCCCGACGCAATATGCGCCCGAACCCTATGCGATTACCCGTGGACTGATCGAAGACGGACGCAACCAGCTGCTGTTTGGAAAACCCGTGCGCAGTTACTGCCCGGTTCATATTCTGCAGGGCATGCAGGATCCCGATGTTCCCTGGACCCATGCGATGAAACTGGTGGAGCATCTGGCCGGAGATCCTGTCGCCGTCACCCTGGTCAAGGATGGCGATCACCGGCTGTCGCGCGAGGAAGACATCGCGCGCCTGCTCAGCGCAATCAGAAACCTGCAATAATGAACCGCCAGCGCACATGGCTTGCTGATCCCGGGCCATTGGCCCTGACACTGCTTCTGGCCGCAGCGCTGGCATTCAGCCTTCTCAACTTCCTGACGATTGCAGCGGTCCTGCCCGAACTGATCGGCGAATGGAACCTGAGCAAGACGCAGGCAGGTTGGCTGGTTGGCGTTTACTTCGCCGGCTACATGTTCGCCATTCTCTATGTCGCCAGTCTTACCGATCGTATCGATCCGCGAAAAATCTACCTGATCGGTGCATTGTGCGGCGGCCTGTCGTCGCTTGCGCTGGCATTGTTTGCCAATGGCTTCTGGTTGACGATGATCTTGCGGTTTATGGGCGGCATCGCCTTTTCCGGCATCTACATGCCGGGCCTGCGTGCGCTGACAGACAGGCTTGAACCGCAGCACCGCAATCGCGGCATTGTGTATTACACGTCGTGCTTTGCGCTCGGCTCGGGCTTTTCGATTTTTGCAGCGGGCCGCATTGCAGCAGTGCTTGACTGGCGCTGGGCCTTTGCAATTGCAGCCATGGGCTCGTTTGCCGCCATGGCGATCGTGGCGATTGTACTAAGGCCTGTTCAACGCGATGCTGCTGCGCCGCGTATGTCGACAAGCACCCTGTCCACCTTCGCGAAAGTCTGGCGCAACAAGCGCGCAGTGGCCTATATCCTGGCGATGTATGGCGTTGGATGGGAAGTGTTCGGCTTTCGCTCGTGGATCGTGACCTATCTTGCCGAACGGCAGGCGTCGGAAACGGCGATGACGTTCTGGCTGACACCGTCCGACATTGCGTTTGCCACCGCGCTGGGAGGCATTCCTGCCAGCATCTGGATTGGCACCATGGCCGCCCGCGTGCATCGCGAATCTTTATTGCTGGCAACAACATGTGTATCGTTTGCGCTGGCGATTTTGTTGTCGGCTTCCGTCGCATGGCGCTACGATATTATTATCGCGTTGTGTTTTGTTTTTTCAATGACATCTTTCGGTCGAAGCGCTGCAACGACGGCCGGGATGATGAATGCAGCACAGGACGAAGTGCGCGGCGCAACGATGGCCGCCCATTCCTTCGTTGCGTTTTTGTCGGGCATTTCCAGCCCTCTGGTAATAGGCCTTTTTCTCGATCTGTCCGGGTGGTTGACCGGCAAATTGTCCTGGACCATTGGCCTGTCGGCCATCGGCATCGGGTCCTGCATCAGCATGGCCGGTTACATCTGGGCGATGCGTGCCGGCCCGGTGCGGTGACGAGGGCTTCAGCGAATGGCGCCACTTTTTGTTATGCGCGTCTGACGGCTCATTGAAAATATAATGACGGCCGCCAGCGACACGAAGAAAGTGCATAGCGCGAATGGCAGCGCGGAACCGGAAATGAAATAAACGACGACAACACCCGTGATGGCTGAAAAAGTCATCTGCAAAAATCCGGCAAGCGACGTTGCAGCTCCCGCGCGCTCGGGAAAGGGCGTCAATGCACCTGCGACGCAATTGGGAATGACAAATCCGACGCCGCCGAAGAACAGAAGTTCCGGCCCAAAAATGACCAACAGGCTTTTCGGGAATGCGAGCACGCCGACCAATTGCGTGGCGCCTGCAACAATGAACAGGGCGACCCCGATGCCTATGGCGTAATCGAGCCCCTTGCGCGACACAATACGCGAAGAAATCCATGCGCCGCCAACAAAGGCGATGGAACAGATTGAAAACGCAAATCCGAACTGGAACGGGCTCATGCCATAGGTTGATTGCAGCACGAAGGGCGAAGCCGACACGAAGGTGAACAGCCCGGTCTGCGCCATGCCTTGCAACGATGCATAGGTACGCCAGACGTTGTTGCGCCAGACAATTCCAAAACTGCCGGTGATCGCGCGAAGACTCAACGGTCCCTGTGTCTTCTGCCTGATTGTTTCCGGCAAGCCGGCCACACTTGCAATCGTGATAATTGTGACCACGGCAAACATCAGCACGAAGGCAGCGCGCCAGCCAAAGCGCACGGCGATCAACCCGCCGATGGTTGGCGAGATAATCGGCGCCAGCCCCATGATCGTGGCCATGAGCGCAAGTTGCTGTCCCGCCCGCGCGCCGGAATACAGATCGCGCACGATGGCGCGCGCAACGATGACCGGGCCTGCGCCACCGATGCCTTGCAGGAACCGTGCGCTTGTCAGCGTTTCGATGGTCGGCGAAAAACCGCTGACCACGCAAGCGATCAGATAGATGGCAAGGCCCAGCAACAGCACGGGCTTGCGTCCGTATTTGTCGGCCATTGGTCCATAGAAAATCTGGCCGCAGGCAAAGCCGATCAGATAGGCCGACATTGTCCATTGCACCCGCCCTGGCGTGGTCGCCAGGTCAACCGCCAGCTGTGGCAGGGCAGGGACGTACAGATCGGTCGAAATAGGCCCCATGGCCGACATGAACGCCAGCAACAGCGTCATGCCGAAAGAATTCGGATTGAGGCGCATGAAGGTCTTTCTTGCTACGCCGCCGGGCAGGCGCACCCGGTTTAATGGCGCTGGCGGACATCTGGATTGCCCGCTGTCTAATGTCTGCAGGGCGTTAAGTCGATAGCAGGCCCAAGCGCGCGGGCTTCATCTGCCGAATTTAAGCTCAAGGTCAAGTAATACGGGGCGCCTGGTGCCCGGGGTGAAATTTTTGGCAGGGCCGCGCTTGGCAAATCCCTCCAACATGAGTAGAAGGCACCACGTCACGCACCCTGTGGACTAACGCATTCCATGCGCTGAAGTTTGCGGGGGCCTTCCCAAAGGCACAGCATCACATCCGCTGACCGTCGCGACACGTGGGGCCATAGCTCAGCTGGGAGAGCGCTTCCATGGCATGGAAGAGGTCGTCGGTTCGATCCCGTCTGGCTCCACCAATTCGGTCAATGCCTTAGCGTCAACCGAGGTCTTCCATTTTCGCAATCTGTCACGCCCTTGTCACAACGGGGGTCAAACATGGCGAGCATTAGGAAGCGTGGAAGCAAGTGGCAGGTCCAGGTAAGACGTCAGGGTCTGCCTGCACTGAGTAGGACATTTTTGGCGAAGGATGATGCGGTCCGCTGGGCCAGAGAGCAGGACCGGGCCATAGACCGGGGGGAAACTTCCACTAGGTCCCCTAGCGATACCCCTCTCACATTTTTGTCAGAAATCTTGGACCGTTATGTGCGGGAGGTTAGCTCTCGAAAGCGTGGGTCGATGGATCGTTATCACCTGAGGTCAGCCACGGAATGCATGGGCAAGCTGACGCTGGCAAACCTCAGGC
Source organism: uncultured Alphaproteobacteria bacterium (assembly GCA_963700795.1). Lineage (GTDB taxonomy): Bacteria > Pseudomonadota > Alphaproteobacteria > Rhizobiales > Beijerinckiaceae > Terripilifer. The sequence continues at coordinate 5,697 of CAVOYX010000011.1, forward strand.
CAGCTCACCTATCAGCCTTCCGAGATGAAAGACTCAAGTCAGTAGCTCCCGCTACAGTGGCGAGAGAGATGGCGGTATTCTGCCATACCCTGAAGGTGGCCGCCGATGAATGGGGCCTGGCTATTCCAGTCGACAAATTTCGGGTTGTCCGCAAGCCATCGCCGCCTTCCGGCAGGACAAGACGCTTGGAGGCTGGAGAGCGGGAAAGGCTGATTGAAGCGCTGTCTGCCTGTCGCAATCCCCTGATCCGCTCAGTGTTCGACTTTGCGCTAGCTACGGGTATGCGCCGGGGTGAGGTCCTGTCACTGACATGGTCAAACATGTCTGTCGTCAGGGATTTTGGAACAGATGGGCGGTTGATTCCGAAGGAGTCCTGCTCATCTGTTGGTTGATACTATGCGGCATGATTGCGGTATTGCAAGCGCCGTTGTTGGATAGTGTTTTGTTTGATCCTTTCTCTTTCCAGTAAATCGTTTTGACCCCGTCCAAAATAGACATCAGCCGGTGTCAGGTTTTGCAAGCTCTCATGATATCGATTGTGATTGTAATGGGCGATGAACTTGCCAATCTGGGCTTTGAGATCGCCGGGTAGGAAGTAGTTTTCTAGCAGGATGCGATTTTTGAGAGTTTGATGCCAGCGTTCGATTTTGCCCTGGGTTTGTGGGTGGTATGGCGCCCCACGAACATGATCCATGCCGTTGTCATCCAGCCACTCGGCGAGTTCCCCCGCAATGTAGGAAGCGCCATTGTCAGATAACAATCGTGGCCTGTGCCAAACACTGACCTGATCACAGCCTGAAGCCTGCAAGGCCAGTTCCAATGTATCAGTGACATCACTTGCCTTCATCGTGGTGCAAAGCTTCCAGGCAATAACATAGCGGCTATAATCATCAAGGATCGTCGATAGATAGAACCAGCCCCAGCCAATGACTTTCAAATATGTAAAATCTGTTTGCCACATCTGGTTGGGCGCTGTTGTTTTGTCCTCGAACTCATTTGCTGCTTTGATGACGACAAAGGCAGGGCTGGTAATCAGGTCATGGGCCTTGAGCAGGCGATAGACCGAAGCCTCTGACACAAAGTACTTTTTTGTGTCAGTAAATCGAACTGCCAGTTCTCGTGGTGACAGCTCGGGTTGTTCCAGGGCCAAAGTGACGATCCGGCCCCGTACATCGTCCGGGATGCGGTTCCATACCCTTGCCGGCATTGGAGACTTGTCTTCCAACGCTTCTGCGCCGCCAGTCAGGTATCGATCATACCAACGATAAAATGTCGTGCGAGGAATACCCAACCGATCCAGCGTCTGCTTGGTGGGCAGATGTGATTGTTCCACCAACCTGATGATCTCAAGCTTTTCGGAGGCAGGATATCTCATTCGACATCCTCCCCATCTCCGGTCATGCTTTTTTTGAGAAGACGAAGTTCCAACGCCTGTTCGGCGACCACTTCTTTCAGATCACGGGCTTCCTGGCGAAGGCCTTTAACTTCGCCTGTGTTCGCCTCACGGGCAGTATCGCCAGCAAGCCGCTTCTTACCGGCTTCCATGAACTCTTTCGACCAGCTGTAATACTGGCTCTGGGCGATACCTTCCTGGCGACACAGCTCGGCAACGCTGTCCTCGCCACGCAGTCCTGCAAGTACGATCCGGATCTTGTCCTCAGCCGTATAGCGCTTGCGCGTCTGGCGGCGAATGTCTTTGATGGTTCGTTCTGCGGCACCTTGATGCCGTTCGGCTTTCTGTCTCATCATTCACTCCGTGGCGATAATGATGAGCGGAAAACTCTCCCTTAAGCAATTGCCCTAATCTGTTCCATAGGCGTTGACGTCAAACAATTTAGTCTATCATCATACAAGTACGCTTCGGACAAATTTGCTATGGATGTCTGGTGTTGTTGAGGTGGAAGGCCGCGGACGTTTTCCATTGCACCCTCAGCTTGGGGAAATAAGGTGCAATGCATACATAAGAAGAGGGATGGAGGACTTTCCGCCAGTCGCTTGGTTTACAACGCAGGCTTCACGACCAAATTGCTTGCAAAAGAGCACATTGTTTTTTGTAAATGACTCGGGTGAGGTGCTTGCCGAATTGGACTCGAGTGATGAATTGGCGAAAGCCATTGAACTAAACCATATAGCCCTTGGGTTTCGTATCGAAGACATTCCAGTCGTGCATTGGCCAAGCCACCCTGGCTTTAAAACCGATGAAGGCAAAGCCCTTAACGAAAGCGCGATCGAACTAGGTGACGACCCTAGCGACTGGTATGTATCCGAAAGCGCTGTTGATTTGATGAAAGTAAGTGACGTCTTGGTTCAGAAGAATAAGGCCAAGAAAAAGATGGAGCGGTGGCCTGAATATATAAATGACATCAAGAGAATCGTGCAGCTTTGCCGTTCGAAGAAGGGTGTTTTTATTCCGCCGACGTGGCTCTCGCAAGATCAGGCCAAGTATCTGGCAAACAGACTGAATTTGCCGATTGCAAAATAAGAGACGACATACTTTTTAAATGTATAGCTTAAGATTTATGCAAAGCCCGATACAGCGTCGATCTATCGACCCCGAGCGAACCCGCCACAGCGGAAGGCGCCTCGCCTAAATCGATCAGCTTTTGGGCGTGTTTCACCTGTGCAGGCGTCAGGGATCGAGGACGCCCGACTTTGACCCCGCGCTTACGGGCAGCGGCCAGCCCCGCCTGCGTCCGTTCGACGATCAGGGATCGCTCGAATTCCGCCAGAGCGCCCATGAGGTGAAAGATCAGGCGACCGCCTGCCGTGGTGGTGTCGATATTCTCTGACAGGGATTGGAAACCCGCGCCCTTGGCTTCCAGATCGCGGACGACTTCGATCAGGTGCGGCAGGGAGCGCCCCAGACGATCGAGCCGCCAGACGGTGAGCACGTCGCCCTTGCCGATCGAGCGCAGCAGCTTTTCCAGCTTGGGGCGGCTAGGGGACGACCCCGAGACTTGTTCGGTGACGATTTTCTCGCAGCCAGCCGCCTTGAGCGCGTCGCGCTGCGTTGGGCGTTCTGGTCGGCTGTGGATATGCGGGCGTAACCGATTTTCATGCAAGCGTTTCACACCGAGGTTTTGCGACCGCCAAACCATTGATTTCATTGATCCATAGTAGGTGTTGCAAAAACCATCGGTTTTGCAACGTGGGCGGCCTTTCGTTACCCGAGTGTCGCATAAACAGTTGTGCTCATGTCCGGTCGCGGCTGGGCGGTCCGAGGGGTAAAAGCGGCGGTTGACGGTTGTACCGGTTAGGATCGCTACGTCATCACAGATCGGGCGTCCCATACATGGATTGGAGCGCAAAGATAACCTGAGCCGCCCATGAAATGGGGGATCATTAATCCTGCCTGTTGGCCAAACTCTTCACGGGATTGGCATTGGATACAACCGGCCCGGAAATCTGTCTCCTCCGCGCCGTCTGCGGACCTGTTCCACCGGTAACAGCGGCAAGCCGGCAAAGCGCTTATAGCTGCTCTCACCGGGGCCGCAACGGCCTTAGCGAATGGAAACGGAGAGAGGACAGGTCATGGAAATCAAATCAACATTTGGCCAAAACATCAGGGTTTGGTGGCTCTTCATGTGGAGAACGATGTCAGGAGGCTTCATCATTGCAGCAATCGCCGGGGCCATTCTCGGACTTATCTCGGCAATCGTGGGGCTTGATAAATCATTGGTCGAGAGAGTGTCCTACATCCTGGGCGTTCTGGTTTGGATTGTCTGGGGGACATTCGTGGTTGGCATGTGCTTAAGGAAAGAGTTCAACGAATTCAGGATTGTTCTTGTTCCTACCACCAAGAACCCGGCCTGACTGTCTGCCATCGATCCGCAGGCGTCGTCCCACCTAGTGTCTGTCAAACAGTAGTGCGTCGCGAAACCGGTCAGTTTTGAGACTAAGTAACGAACAATCAATGGTTCATATATTTCACTGTAAGGTCTTTTCTTCGCTTCGTGACATCAACAGAGTATTGCCATGACTTATCGTCTGACCGTTCATTTTCTTGACAATTCCGCAGATTTCTATGAATATTCTGCTAGCGTGCAGACTGAACGATTTTCGGGAAGCACTGACGCTGCTGAATTACACGGTGGCGAACTGAGGGACTTTGCCGCACGGCTGCGCGATTTCCCGATAAGCAAAGACGACCTGCCAATCCTGACCACAGGATACGGACCGGGATGGCTCCCACGCGAAGAATGCATGCGGATTGAAATTGCCCCTTCTGGCAGCACAGGCACTTTGCTAGCGCGCGTTACTTTGATCGATGCTGATGAAAGGGTCTCAACCCATTTCGAAAGTAATTATACCATGCTGGAAAAGTTCGCTGATGCAATTGCACGGATACTGCGCGACGGACACGGAGAAGCTATATTGGAAATAGATAAATAGCCTGTCCATAGTGGCTTTGAAGGCTAGGTTGGCTAAATCACGCCACCAACGTTTGAATCCTGTCCATTCCGCAGATCGCGCATCGAACTCACCGTCATCAGCCAATCTCTCCACCAAATCCAATTGGGAAAAGAGTGACATCTGAAACGGGGACACCGGCGACATCTCCGTCGGGGTTGTCCTGTCAAAACCTAATCCGACTGGAATTGGTTAGCAAATCGTATGATCCTGTTGGGCATGGCGAGCTTGATGCAACTCATCTGGTCAGCGATCACTGGACTGTTTCGGTCCAGGGCCTCTCTTGAGGCTGAAATTCTGGTTCTGCGCCAGCGACTCAACGTTCTGCAGCGCAAGGCGTCAAAACGGCGTACCTTCAGCAAGCTTGATCGCTTTGTCTTTCTGGTTCTGTATCGCCTGTTTCCAAGCGTTCTGGACCATTTGATGATTGTTAAGCCGGAGACAGTCCTGCGCTGGCACAGGGCAGGGTTTTGGCAATTCTGGCGCTGGAAATCCCGGGATATGGGCGGGCGTCCCAAGGTCCCTGCTGAGATCCGTAAGCTCATCCGAGACATGAGCTGGGCCAACCCCCTATGGGGTGCTCCCAGGATCCATGGCGAGCTGTTGAAGCTCGGAATCACCATTCGCCAAACTTCCGTGGCCAAATACATGATCAGGCACAGAAGGCCGCCTTCCCAGGGCTGGAAGACTTTCTTGCGCAACCATGCGCATGGCATTGCCTCGATTGATCTTTTTGTCGTTCCGACGGCAACGTTTCGATTGCTGTATGGGCTGTTGATCCTCGGTCATGGCCGCCGCCGGATCATGGGTCTGGATGTCACGGCGCATCCAACCGCAGAATGGGTCGCGCAGCGCGTGACGGAGGCCTGTGGGTGGGATCAACCGCCGGAATATCTGATCCGTGACAACGATGGTATACTGGAGCCATTTTTGAAGCGCCGCATCCGCGCGATGGGCATTCGGGATCGACCGACGGCACCGCGTTCCCCCTGGCAAAATGGCTATGCGGAAAGGCTGATCGGTTCGATCAGACGGGAATGCCTCGACTATGTCGTCGTGTTCGGGGAGCGACATTTGCGTCATCTCCTGCGTTGTTACATGAATTACTACAATCAGACCCGGACGCATCTTTCGTTGGCCAAAAATTCACCGGTATTGAGGGCGATCGAAGCAGTTGGACGAGGAAATTTTGCATCACCTGTTCTCGGCGGATTGCACCATCGATATGTCCGGATATAGTTTGCGACAGGGACAGGAGGGGTTTCACTTGCAGCGATTTGTTGACATCGCATTTCGCGATGTTGACCATCGGAACCATATTGCTGGAGGTGCTGTTATAACCCCAGCTGACGCCGCTACTCGGACCAGTCGGCCCCGGCTTTAGTCATGATCGCCAATGCTTCAGGGCTTCGCATAATTTCAAGGAAATTCAGAGCAATTTGAGGGTTCTTTGATTTTGGGTGCAACGCCCCGTCGACAAGCATGAAGTGTTGTGACTCGGGCAGTAAGAACACAACGACATCAACTCCTGGCTGCCCAACAACTTCGCTCATTTGCAAAATGCCAATATGCGTCTCCTGCTGGCCCTTCACGTCGTCAATGACGCCGGCCTGTGTATGGTGCGGCATGGCGTCCCGAAGAAGTATTTCGAAGACTGACGGCACGCAGCTCCATTTGCGCCGAGCAGTCAAGGCCAACGGTGAATGTCCGCGTGTTCTGGTCTACACATGTGTGTTCTGGCCCACATCTGGACTTTCTGGCCCACAACAAACAAGCCGCGTTAAAGTTGTAAAAAATGATCCAAGCTCTAACGCGTCCATTTTGCCGCAGTTCCTTACGATTTGCATTAAGCCAGATTATCTTGTCGGCTTGGGTCTGTGTCCGGAGCAGAAAATCTGCGTGCATGACGCTGGACCGAAAAGCGATGATGTATTAAAAATTCGGTCAGAACTGCTGAAGAGCGCTCTCCAAATTCCTCCTCTTTTGAGGACAATGTCACTGCAGAGGAAATCCCATAGCTAGTAAATCAGCAAATGCGCCATTTTTACGCAACGCCTGGTATGTCGGCGCGTGGCCGGAAGAGCTGGCCTCCGGTCTGATGGCGCGGACGATCATGAATGAACCCATCGCCTTTTTTCGTGACGCTCAAGGCAAGGCCAATGCGGTGGAAGACCGCTGTTGCCATCGCGGAGCAGCGCTGACAGACGGCAAGGTGATTGAGACAGGCTTGCAGTGCGGGTATCACGGGCTTGTTCTTAACGGCAAGGGACAATGCGTGGAAATTCCAGGGCAAGCCGCAATCCCGCCCATGGCCAATATCAAATACTATCCGGTCGTTGAGCGGCGGGGATTCATCTGGATATGGATGGGCGAGGCAAGTCTGGCCGATGAAAGCAAGATTATCGACTGGCCGTTCCACGACGACGCAAAAAAATACCCTCATCGCAAGGCGATGCTGCCGATCAAGGCAAACTACCTGATGATGATCGATAACCTGATGGATCTTACG
>CAVOYX010000012.1:0-51357 GCA_963700795.1 uncultured Alphaproteobacteria bacterium
CAGCGTCAATTTCTGGCTACAACAAATTGCAAGCACGCGCACAGTTCGCGGACGACATCGGCAACGGTAGTCAGTCCGGCACATCTTCCGACCGTTCAGAACTCTACCCAGTCACGGCCCCCAAATTGAATTGGTGGGGCGCCTCCCGGTCAAGGCGGAAATCAAGGTCACGCGCTGTCCGCGAAATTACAAGCAGCGTATGCGATTCTGCGGCGGCGCAATGCAATCAGCTAGCATGAATGAGGAAGAAGTCTGCGAATCAATCTTTCTCCATAAAAAAGCTATTGAGCCGTGCACACCAGGACTCGGAGCCTGGCGACGCCGATAAACACAAGCTAGTTGCGCGGACGCAATTGAACTCTGCAAGTGGATCTGGAGAGTTCGGCACTGTGGCTAGGCACGTGCCTCAATTCGGAAGACGCAGGTTCGATTGCTGAGGGGCGTATGCGATTGCTTGGTGGCGCCGGCCATCGCCGTAAATGATCACCTTCAAACAGATCCTGTTCTTATTTGTTCACGTGCACGGGAATGTATACAGCGCCGGGGAAAGTATACTATTGGCGGACGCGCGCGTGCAGGCACCCCATGACCTACATCATCTCAAGATGCATGCACGTGCGCAGTGGGGAGCCACGGCCCGAACGCGTGGTCCGCTGATTAGAAAGGCTTAGTCGCTTCATGATACTGACTGATGCGTTGGCGGCAGGCATGCGCGTGCGCGTATACCTCCAGTGATCGATTGATACGCGCGGCTTTAGATTGAGAGCAATTGCGCCAGATCTCCCCTCATGGCTAAAAGGTACTATACTACGTGCATCGAGTTCAGTGCCGCATGTACAGCTATCTCGAAACGTACACGTGTACAAGGCAGGCGGAGGCTCTCACGCTGAAGCGAGAAAGTGGAGACAGGGCGGACGGAAATAATCGTTAAGTAATCCAGCGCAGCTGAGGGAAGAAAGTGCAGGAGGAGGACTGCCTTTAGGTCGGGTGTGTGTGTTTGTGTGGGTCTTTGATGGGAGGGGGGATATCGACCTGGTTCAACGCACAGACAGGCAAGCATATATAAAGTACCTCATGCGCGCAGCAGCTGGCGATGCCGAAGTATACCCTGTGCACGGATATACGTTGCATGTAGCGGCTCCTCTTACGCTACTCCTGGACCTAGTAAGTCGTCCCCGTTACATTGCACTGAATATACACCAACAACAGCGGCGATCAAGATACAAAGGGCGAGCTCAGTACGCTTTTACCAGCACAGATACCTCTCGTGTCTGGTGAGTACATGTCGGCAAACGGCGCCCGAGAACAAGGTCGGCGCCTTGTCATCCGTTACTGCTCCTATTATTGTCGTCTAATACCGTTGGGTCGGACTTTGGCTCTCAAGAAGGGCGCAGCTCCTGAGGGGAGCTGGAACTGCGTCATGACAAGGTGGTTCATCCGCGCCACATTGCTCGTTTACGCGCATGTGCACACTTACATGTATGTGTGCGTGCGCACACAGGTGTGCGAGTGCGTGTGCGTGTAGCGTATGCGTGTTGTGGGTTGTGCGTGTGCGTGTGTGGGCATAGGTGCGGTTGTGCGTGTGGGCCTGTAGTACGTTGTAGTGCGTGCATGCGTGTGTGCATATTGCCGGTTCCTCGCCGCAGAGCATCGTCCGAGATTGATACATCGGTCTACCACGCAAGCAGAAGTGCAAGGTGTACACTTTATGATGTGCCCCGCTGCGGGCTACATTCCACGAACTCGCGCCGGGAGTTCTTGTAATTCGATTCGTTGCATGTACACGCGTGTGTGTTTGCGGCGGGCCTACTGTCGCGGATGAACGTTGTGGGCGCGCGATTGATCATGGATGTCGTGTACACGCACCATTGATAGTTTTCTGGACAGGACATGCGCGCATGCAGGGCTTGGCGAGGGAATTGTCTCTAGCGCCTGGGCCCGCAGTATAAAGCCCGAACTCAACATCCTTGGTGAACATGCATATGCTTTGAAGCGTTCAAAGCAGCTCCTGATGAAGGGCGCGCGACCAAGAGCTCAAGACTGTTTGTAGCTGAGCCCTGGCGCCGTGCGCGCGACCAGGCAACCCGGTAGTGCATGGTTTGCGTGTGCACGCGTCCGCATCATGGACAGATCGCCCACTACAGCGCATGGAATTTTGTATACCACGCGACACACGCATCGACTCCAAACGTCCACCCACAGACCTGCGCTCGGAGCTGTCGAGCTACTGCCGAACACCTCCTTGTTCCCCCTCCCAAAACCAGTGCGGCAGAGGCGAGATATGCGGCCATAATATGGCGTGCACCCGTTGTTTCGCATGCTAATACGTATGCGAATACATACGTACTCACACGACTGCACCACTACCGCCGATCCCGCAATGACCTTTTTGAATCGTCCACTGAATCGAGGCCAGGGTGTACACCACGGGCGTGTCGAGTACTGCGCCATCGCGAGGTCCAAGAGCAAAAGCGGCGAGAACGCGCGCGCACTCTCGGGCCTGAACCCAGACGTTGCCGTTGCGTTTTTTTGCGGGTATTCCCATACAACTCTGGCCTACACAAGGGCAAAGCCCTGAATGAGCGATCGTCGAGGCCGACAGGCGAATCTTTAAAAGAGCATGGGTATTTCGTTATAGACTCAGCAATCCCTAAGTAACTAAAAGTTTGAAGCAGCAGCTATGATCGAGCTGTCTCTACCGCTTCAGATGAGCAGCAATTTGTTGAGCTGGCTCTCATTCCTTGTGTTCGCTGAGCATCACAAGTTCTAGGCCTGTCACCGTGTGATAGCGATGAATGAGCATTGCAGAGTTGGAGATCAGCAGGGCCCTAGTAATGCTACACACTTACACTTTCCGCGTGATAGTATAGCAACAGCCCGGTGCGCGGATCATTCATTGTCTGCGGTCGGCCGCCGGCACCGGCGTGCATGTTAATTAAGCTTTCGCTGAAATAAAGACCTGGTGAGATGCAGAGCAGCAAGCAACAAGAGGTAAGGTCGTTCAGTGCTGTTCTTCTCCAATAAGGCCCAACTACACAATAATGTCCAAATCATGTAGAAGAAGGTTTCTACGGCGTGACTGAAGTTCAAGTTTTAACACGTGCGCAACATACATTCGTTGAGCTGACATATGAAGTGGTATTGGAGCACATGAAGTCAAAGAGGCCCAGTAGTGCTGTTTCACCACCAAGCGGCGACTGTTATACCCAACGTAAATGGCGACGAAGAAGGTCTGAGGCGGTGCCTTACTTCAACACTTGCGCATCGACCCTTTTAGATATCTCACGGAGCTGTTGCGCGACTTGGATGCTCACACACCCAGCTTCATCACCCAAGTCTGCTAGCGCTCTGCTGTTTACTGTGGCCGGCCGCAAAGTTTCGCTTTTGGGGCTCTTCTTTACACTAAACTGCTAGCACGCTCGCACTTGCCTATGGTTGCTCTCAAAATTGAGGTCAAAAACAGATAACCAAGTAGCAATTGATCATCCGCAGCCGGCGCACGCGCAACGCACTCAAAGCTGACCGGGCGCCTCGGCCAATCAGAAGACAACAATATTCCAGCCGCGGATCCATCCCATCCTACCAAACTCGTTCTTGGCCAGCCTCCGTAGCCGGCAAGTAATCCACAATCGACGAAAAATTTGGCCAATTTTTCGACTCTAAGCGAGACCAATCGTCAAGAATTTGCGAAATTCTTCGTCGATTTGGTTCGAACCCACCTCCTACCCCCCTCCACCCCGTACCCCCGCTCCCCCCCTCCCTGTCCACTAGCCTTCCATCCACCGAGTTGACTGCCGGGGCCCAAAGCGGAACGTGTGCGACGAGGGTCTTGTTGTAGACAAAAACCGCAGGTCGGTACCCCCCCCCCATTATGTAGCCAAGTCCCCTCAGGACACCCCAACTGCAGCGGGCCCCACCGCGGTATCCTCCATATCCCTCCCCTTTATTCCATCTAGCGCTCCCTCCACCCTCCCACCCTCCATCGGATAAGCTTAATGCAATCAAATGTAAACCTTCTCACATATATTTCGTTTTCTTTAATAGGTATTTTTATTATTGAACGTATTGAATAGCCGTTGATACCTTCTTTAGACATAACCACATGTGACATACAACACCCCCTTTAATTTCTTTTTTTTTTTCCCTTCACCTTAAACAATACTACACATATAATAATAATACATAGCCAGAGCTAGATAGCCAAGAATCATGATTAGTTAACTAGCACTGCCACCATAGACATTTTACCAATTAGAAAGAGGGCCCGACTAGGCGGAGCTCTCGAACTGAAGCGGAGTCTACCTTAGGCATGTCTTAGATGATGTGCCAAATGTGCACCTGGTGTGTACGCACGTAGACCCCCAGCGAGTAAATGAAAAAAAAAAAAAAAGCGACGCCTGCCCCGGAGGCTGGTTCTTGGCTGAGCTTTGCACCTAGTCTTTTCCAAAAGACTATAGAAATTGTAGACCCGCAGCTGGGACAGGCAGCTGCAGGCACGGGCCGGTGCGTCCCCAGTGCGTGCGTGCGTTATTTTCTGTGTGTGTGTGTGTGTGTGTGTGTGTGTGTGTGTGTGTGTGTGTGTGTGTGTGTGTGAGACGCATTGCAGCTGTGCCCTTATGAGCCGGGTGCTTCTCGGATTCCAAGACAAACACCGCCACTGAACAATACCACGCACTCTATAAGCGTTATGTGCGTGCATTTTTTTTCAGGTGATCGAGGAAGAGAGAAGAGTTGGAAAGGAAGCAAAAGAGGGACGCACCCGTCGAGCCCCCCCTTCATTTCGCATTCGTTTCGCATAAAATCGTCGAGTTAGTGCTGGGTGCCTTAGTTGAACTGTTTGGTAGTTTTCGCCTTAAAACCTTCTCAAAGGGGGAGGGAGCTCGTTCTCATTTCCTCTGTAACCAACCTTTGCTAGTTTCCCTTAGCGTCGTGGGGTCGAAGATTTTTGTCTTCCAAGCGGCTCCATTTCGAGGGCTTCCGTGGGTGACTTTTCCTCTCTCATGACCGCGAGCGCCGCACTCTTGCAGGTATATGGCAGATTCGGCATTGCAGCTTGTGGAGGGGTTAATAGAAGTTCCCCTCTTTCTGCGCGCGACGAGGAGGAAGCAACCAAAGCCTAGCACCCACCCGCGCACCCGCACGCAGGGGGTCTAGGCCATCGTGGGCAGTCATGCCTGAGGAGCCTTTGCTCCAGCTGCCCGTCCAATCGTTTGGCGCATTTGCACCGAATCCGCAACAGCAGCAGTACTCCCCTGCCCTCCGCGGGCGTTGTGCTGGAGGCCCCATGCTTGGTGGTGCCGGACGGCAGAGGTGCGGAGGAGGAAGAGGAGGGAGGGAGCGTGTACGGCGGCCTCAGCGTGCAGCGCTACCACACCGACCAAATACTGAGGGGTGATCATCTCATCAGCAGCTGTACAACAGCTTCCGCTCCGTATCCGTGTCTCCGGCATTCTCGTACTCGCCCAGTCTGACGACTGTGGCGAATGCTGCGGGTGCTGTCTGCTACGCGGCCAGCGGTGCCTACAAGAGCAGTGCATTGATAGCACATGTACGCATCTTTCTCTTGTCTCTTCCTCCCATCGCCATGCGTCCCTTCCCTTTGCCTTCCCCCGCCCCCGCCCCCGCCCCGGGCCTTCCCCCCCACTTTGTCCTTCCATTGGCTTGTTCTATTGTGTGCTTTGATGCACAAGGTTGCGCTTTCGTCACACTCAAGCTTACCAAAGAGTAGCAACAGCGCGGGCATACGCGCACCATGCACCCTCGCACAAGTCTTTCCGGGTTTTCTCCACCCCGTACCCCCGTACCCGCCCACGTGCACGCACGCTCGCACACGTAAACACACACACACACATGCGCCGATACCCACACACACACGCGCACGCTGTGTCGCAGGCAACGAGAAGAAGAACAACACCAACAGCAACACCATGGCCGCGACGTGCACGGCGTCTTCAACGCCCAGCCTCCTCGGGGCAACAGCCGTCGTACTCAGGTTTCGACTTTGCGGCCCAGTACCAGCATGCGCAGGACCAAGCGCAGGCGCAGCAGCAGCAGCAGCAGCAAGCTCAGCAATACAGCAACAATGCCGCCACCATGATGCAGTACGGCCAGGCGCACCAGGTTGGGGGCATGACCATGGGCGCCCCCGCTAGCCACTCCACGGCCGCGCAGTTTTCCGCATCCGGTGGCGCGGGGGCCTACTCCAGTGGTGGTGGTGGTGCGCCTTCTTACAACACCCCCAGCGCCATGAAGCGCAACGTTGCGCCCCAGCAGCAGCAGCAACAGCAACAGCAGCAGCCCACCATGGCTGGGGTCTATGTACGGCGGTGTGTACGGGATGCAGCCGCAGCCACAGTCGCAGCAGGCACAGGCGCAGTCCGCGTACCAGCAGCAGCAGCAGTACCAGCGCCAGCTCAGCATGCACGCCACCGTACAGCAGCACAACGCCAGCGCCGGTGTTGGCGGGGGGTCCGCCAGGTCGGCAGGCCTGGGCGCGATGCCCTCAGCGTCTGCGCCGTCTGGCTCCGGCTCCGCGCTGCTCTTCAGTGACCCAGACTCTTTCGGGTGACCGATATGAGGCGTCCGAACTTGACCGGCTCTGCAGGCAGTTCATAGGGCATGTCGCCAATGGCAGCGAAGGTGAATGGCCCGCGTTCCGCGCCACGTACTTGCGCTGTCGCTGCGTTGGTCAAGAGGACCGAGCAGATAAAAGCGGCAATCGCGACTCGGGAACGGATCGGCATGGGCGGGTATTCCAAAGGAGCTATTCTAACAAAAAAGCGTCAGGCATTGTATGCCTGACGCAAGATCGCTGCCTGGTTACACTGGCCCATGCAGGTGCGGGGACGTCACCTGCAAAAGCCGACGCTGTGGCGCCACTTGACCGGTTGAACCCGAAGACTGGACTTTCGACGGGACCCCGGTCCGCGTAGGACTCGCTGGGGGAAGCGAGGACAGCAACTGAACTGATAGGAAAGCTTTGCAACGGGTCTGTGACGGCTGTGGATAAACTTGATCCGGCCCGTGCTGCCCGGGCAAGCTGACAGTTTCACCGGGGGATGATATGCAGAGCCGGACATCGAAAGGAAGGCTGATATGAGTGATATGCGGCTGGTAGTGGCCGGTGCTGCAGGGCGTATGGGTCGGATGCTGGTGCAGACGATCGCCGCGACTGCGGGTGCAACGCTTGTCGGGGCTCTCGAACATGACAAGTCTGCAGCCCTCGGACAGGATGCCGGCACGCTTGCCGGTGTGGGCGAACTGGGAGTGAAGATCACTTCAGACGCCCTGGAAGTTCTGGCCAAGGCAGACGGTGTCATCGATTTCACGATACCAGCTTCCACTATTGCCCTGGCAGCCGATGCCGCACAGGCGCGTATCGTGCATGTGATTGGCACGACAGGATTTGCCCCGGCCGATCTTGAGAAAATTTCCGCTGCGGCCCGTCACGCAGTTGTGGTGCGCTCGGGCAATATGAGCCTTGGAGTTAACCTGCTCGCGGGGCTGGTCAAGCAGGTCGCTGCAACCCTTGGCGAGGAATACGACGTCGAAATCGTCGAAATGCATCACCGCAACAAGGTGGACGCACCGTCGGGTACTGCGTTGATGTTCGGCGAAGCTGCAGCCAGTGGGCGGGGCATTGATCTGGCCGCCCATTCCGTGCGCACCCGCGATGGCCACACTGGCGCCCGCCCCGATGGCGCAATCGGGTTTCAAAGTCTGCGCGGCGGAACGGTCGTTGGGGATCATGATGTGGTATTCGCAGGGCCGGGTGAACGCCTGATCCTGACCCACAAGGCCGAAGATCGCGGAATTTTCGCCAGGGGAGCCGTTCGTGCAGCCCTTTGGGGGAAAGGCCAGAAGCCGGGCCAATATACGATGGCAGACGTTCTTGGCCTCAAGGCCTGATTTGCGCTACATGCCCTCAACGAATCGCAAGACAGGAAAGACGAGAGAACCATGGACCGTTTGCTAGTTTTGATCCGCCACGGCCAGAGCGAATGGAATTTGAAGAATCTTTTCACCGGCTGGAAAGATCCGGACCTGACGGAGGTTGGTGTGGCCGAAGCACGCGCTGCCGGTCAGCGCCTGAAAGCCAAGGGCATTGCCTTCGACAAGGTATTCACCTCCGCACTGACCCGTGCCCAGCGCACCACAGACCTTGTTCTGTCCGAACTTGGGCAGACGAATCTGCCGCAGGTGCGCGACTGGCGCGTGAATGAACGGGATTATGGCGACCTCTCAGGCCTCAACAAGGCCGATGCGGCAAAGAAATGGGGCGAAGAGCAGGTCATGATCTGGCGCCGCTCCTATGACATTCCGCCGCCGGGTGGTGAAAGCCTCAAAGACACGCTGGCGCGCGTGCTGCCTTACTATTGTCAGGACATTCTTCCATGTGTGTTGCGCGGCGAGCGTACGGTCGTTGTGGCCCATGGCAATTCTCTGAGAGCGCTGCTGATGGTGCTGGAGCGTGCTACGCCCGAAACAATACCGGGCATCGAACTTGAAACCGGCGTTCCTGTTGTTTACCGCCTGAATGCGGATTCGACGGTCGCTTCCAAGGACATTCTGCACGCCTGATCCATCAGGCAGCCAGGTCGAGCCGGAGCTTGTCGACGGCCACCTGCAGTCTGTTTGCTATGTTCTGCAGAACAAGCGATGCGTCGGTTACATCGCTTGCCGCGCCCTCCGAGTGGCGGGCCAGTTGCAGGATGCCGCCGAGATTCTCGGCAATTCGATGCGCCGTTGAAGCACTGGAGCCAGCGGCTTCGTTGATGTCCTGTATTGCCTTTTCCTGCTGGTTGAGAGCTTCCCCGACGAATGCGGATGAGTCGTCGATCAGTGAAGCGGCCTCTTCCAGAGTTTCTGCTGCGCGCCGTGTATGCGCAAGCTCTTCGCCAATCTGTTCGATTGCCTGCTTGATCGAGATTGCAGCACGCGCGGTGTCAAGGGACAGGGTTTTGACTTCGGTTGCCACAACAGAAAAACCACGCCCGGCGGCGCCTGCGCGCGCGGCCTCAATGGTAGCATTGAGCGAAAGCAGATTGGTCTGCTGAGCGATTTTTCCGATCAGCTCTGCTGCTTCGCCAATCTGTTCCACCGAATGTGTCAGATCACCGATGCGCTCGCGGACCTTTTGTCTGGACTGCCGGATCGTGTCACCTGCGTCCAGGGTCTGACGAATATGCGCAGTGATGCCATCGATGTTTCCTGTCAGCCTTTCGAATGCGATGGTGACGTCTGAACTGTCTGCGGCATTCTTGCGGCTATGCAAGCCCAGATCGTCAACAGCCCTGGTAACTCCGATCGATGCATCATTAAGCTGGCTGGATACAGACGAGATCTGGCTGACCCGTTCATTGAGCTGGTCGATCATTTCGACCACGTCCCGCTGAAAGGTTGCGATGCCCGAAGCAATCATCTCTGCCTGCAGGGCGCGTTGTTGTTCGCGTGCGCGCCGCGCAGCCTCGCTTTCGGCTGTGTGTCGGGCTGATCTTAGGCCTGCCTGCAATTCATTATATGCCTGAATGACAACGCCAAGTTCATCGTTACCATGCCTGGTAACAATAGCGGTGTCAGTACCGTCCCCATTGCCCCGAATGGCTTTCTCAAGCGCGGCCAAAGGCTTTCCGATGGTTTGACGAAACCCTAGTGCACCGGCAAGAAGCGCAACGGCCATACCAGCCAGCAATATCATTATCATTGCAATACGTTGGGTTCTGAGGGCCTCACTCACTTCTTGAGTGGAGAAATAGACCGTAAGATTGCTGTTATCATTCCCGATCGGCCCGATCGGAATGTACAGTTTTTCAAGTCCGCGTTGCGCGTTGCAACCCACACCACGAGGTGCGCTCAATACAGGTGTTTGTTGAGAGCTCTTGTTCAGTTCCGCGCAGAATACCGCCGGGTCCGCCAGAAGACTGCCAAGCAAGTCGTAGCCGAACTGCTGCAAGCGTTGCAAGTCGTGACGGCCGAGGGCAACAGCTATCCGGCCGGCGTGATTACCAACACGCGCGGACAAATTGTCGAGATCTTTGCGCGATGTGAATTCGGTAGCAGAATAAAGAGCAACAGCAGTCAACACCAGGAAGGCGGGAAGCATCCATGCAATGAATTTGAGAAACAATTTTCCAGCGGAAAATCTTAACATCTGATTTTGGCCACGACCATTTTCAACTTTTGCAGGGCGTCATTGCACGCTTAAAATACCGTTTTGCTGTCGACGTGCATTTTGAACGGTTCAATCAACCGCCTATTGTGAAATAACTCGGGTGCGCATCTCGTAATCTACTTGATTGGAACAACCTTGCCGGCCTTGATTAACGCCATCAGCGGGCCGCGGTTATCCACTTCGGTCTGAAAAATCGCATATCGTGCGCCCTTGCGAGCTACGTAGAAATCGATGTTGACCTCGCTGCCGTTGGCGCGGCGAAAGCTGGTGCACAACACGAAATTGTCACCCATTTTCAGCATCATTGGATGCGCCTTGGCCGGGGCAAGTTTCTGAACAGCACCGCCTTTGAAGTCGACGTGCAAAAATGCCCCCTCAACCGTTTGGCCATCAATGTGTTGGGCCATTGCCGCTTGCAGGGACGCCTTTTCGGACGCGCTGATGGTCGTCGCCGACGCAGGAGTAAACAAAGCAAAAAGCAACACACAAATTGCGGACAAAGAAGTGATTTTCACGAAGATACCCCGAGCTTGATCAATATAGAATAAGAGTGGCGTAAAAAATTTAAGTTGCGATTAAGTAATGAATTGCGCAAAAGTTAACTTAGGTTAACAGCTGAAAACGCATTGTCGGGGAGAGAACCATGGATCGCAAAATCGGTCTGGAAGAACATTTCGCACTTGAAGACACTTTGGGCGATTCCCAGCCATTTGTTCCTGCCGACTGCTGGCCCGAACTGCGTGCTCGATTGCTTGATTTTCAGGAACGCCGTATCGCAGAAATGGATCGCCATGGCATTGAAATGATGCTGCTGTCCCTGAACGCGCCGGCGGTACAGGCCATTCCGGACAAGGCCAAGGCGATTGAGATGGCACGCCGCGCAAATGACCTGATGGCCGAAGAAATCGTAAAGCGGCCGGATCGCTTTCAGGGGCTGACAGCCCTTCCCCTGCAGGATCCCGATGCGGCCTGCCGGGAGCTGGAAAGGGGCGCCAAGGAACTTGGCTTTCGTGGTGCGCTGGCTAATGGATTTTCCCAGATCGATGATCCCGAGAATTGCGTCTATCTCGACGATGCAAGGTACAAGGGGTTTTGGGCGCTGAGCGAAAAACTAGATATGCCCTTTTATCTGCATCCCAGGAATCCGATTGCCTCCTGGGGGCAGATATACAAGGGCGCCGAATGGCTGCTGGGCCCCACCTGGGCATTTGGACACGAGACGGCTGTGCATGCCCTGCGCCTGATGGGGTCTGGACTGTTCGATACCCATCCCAATCTCAAGATCATTCTCGGACATATGGGCGAAGGAATTCCGTATTCCCTGTGGCGCATCGACAACCGCAATGCCTGGGTCAAATCGAAGCCGAAATATGCCGCCAGGGAAACTATCCGGCATTACTTTTCCAAGAACTTCTGGCTCACCGTTTCAGGCAATTTTCATACGCCAACATTGATGGATGCCATCACCGAGATCGGCGCGGACCGAGTGATGTTCTCTACCGACTGGCCGTTTGAAAATGTCGATCATGCTGCCGACTGGTTTGATGCAACGCCCATTAGCGAAGGCGACAAATACAAGATCGGCCGCGGCAATGCAGTGAAACTGTTTAATCTCGACAAGTAAGGGAGAGGCTGCATGTCCGCAATTATCCAGAGCGCGCCGCCGTTTCGCGCCGATCATGTTGGTTCGCTTTTGCGCCCACTGGCCGTCAGCGAGGCGCGGCGTGCCTGGAAGGCGGGGAAGCTTGCAGCCGAAGACTTGCGCAAGGTCGAGGATGCAGCGATCCTCGATGCGATCCGCATGCAGGAAGAAATCGGTCTGAAAGGCATTACCGACGGGGAGTTCCGGAGAGATTATTGGCACCTGGATTTTCTCGCCGGTTTTCACGGTATCGAGATACGCAACGAATTCTACAATCAGGCATTTTCAAGCGGCATCAAAGTTCCAACGCCCTATGCGCATGCGAAGATAACTGGGCACGCTGGCGGCATGCGCGAACACATCGGCTTCGTTGCTGCAAATACAAAACAGGCGGCCAAACTTTGCATTCCCGGTCCCGGCATGACCTATCTGCGGGGCGGCCGCAATTCCGTCAGCAAGCAGGCCTATCCGGACATCGAAGAATTCTGGAACGATCTGGCGGAAGCCTATATTGGCGAAATTCGCGAGATTGGTAAAACCGGCTGCACGTATGTGCAGCTGGACGATGTGAGCTTTGCCTACTTGTGCGATGAGAAATTTCGCGAAGGGGTCGTCGCACGTGGTGATGATCCAGATGCAATGCTGGCGCGATTTTCGCG
The DNA here is from genome assembly GCA_963700795.1 of uncultured Alphaproteobacteria bacterium. GTDB lineage: Bacteria > Pseudomonadota > Alphaproteobacteria > Rhizobiales > Beijerinckiaceae > Terripilifer. The sequence goes on from CAVOYX010000012.1 coordinate 12,473, forward strand.
CGTCACCAGCCGGATTGCCGCTGGCCGTCCGCCGGGCATGACAATCACCGTGCACATGTGCAGGGGCAACAACCAGAGTACATGGATGACGGAAGGCGGTTACGACAAGGTTGCGGAGATCATGTTCGCCAATCTGGATGTCGACGGTTATTTCATGGAGTTCGATTCCGAGCGCGCTGGCGGTTTCGAGCCGCTGCGTTTTGTGCCAAAAGGCAAACGTGTTGTTGCCGGGGTGGTGACATCAAAATTTCCCCAACTCGAGAGCGTCGATGAAATTCGCCGACGCATCGACACTGCTGCAAAGTATATGCCTTTGGAGAATCTGTGTCTCAGTCCGCAGTGCGGCTTTGCCAGTACCGAAGAAGGCAACAAGCTGACCCAGGACGAACAACGGCGCAAGCTGGAACGTGTTGTCGAGGCTGCAACAGCCATCTGGGGTTGAGCGACTTATTACCTGTTATCCTGGCGCGGAGACTATCATGCTTACCCTATATCATGCGGACACCGCAGTTTGTGCAGCCAAGGTGCGGGTCACTCTGGCAGAGAAGCAACTGGCTTTCGACAGCAAGTTGATCAACCTGCATGCTGGCGAACAGTTTCATGCAGACTATCTGAAACTCAATGCCAATGCGGTCGTTCCGACTTTGATACACGATGGTCAGGTTCTCATCGAATCCGGCGTCATCAACGAATATCTTGACGAAGCATTTCCGGAAAAGCCGCTTCGCCCCGCTGATGCCATGGGCCGCGCGCGCATGCGCCTGTGGACCAAGCGAGAGGATACGATTCACGACGCAATCAACACGATGACGGCAGTCATCGTCTTCCGGCATGAATTGATGCAGAAGCCACCGGAAGAACGCGCCAAGCGCTACGAGAAAATTCCAAATCTGGCCAAGCGCGCCAAATGGGCGCGCATGATGGAAGAGGGGATCGATTCCGGCCTTGTACGCGAAGCATTGCAACATTTCGCCAAGCTTTATCGCGATATGGACAAGGCGCTCGAACATGGACCCTGGTTGACGGGAGATCAGTTTACGCTCGCCGATTCCGGCCTGATCTCGTTTTTCTACAGGCTCGAGATGCTGCAATGTGCCGGCCTGTGGCGCGATCATTTTCCGCGCGTCGCCGATTGGTTCGAGCGATGCAAGGCGCGCCCGAGTTTCAGGACTGCAATTCTCGACATGGTGCCTGTGGGTGCACATGAAAAATACGCGCAGATTGCGAACCCGCTCTGGCCTAAGGTGGACGCGGTGTGGCGCGACGTTTTGGCCGCCTGATTGCAATGCTGGAGATCGCTCCCGGTCTGAAATATTATCCGGAATTCTTCAGCCGCGATGCGCAGAAAGAACTGGTCGCGTGCATCGCCGGCATTATTTCGCAAGCACCACTGTTTACCCCGCGGATGCCGCGCACCGGGAAAGCGTTTTCTGTCCGCATGACAAATTGCGGATCACTGGGCTGGGTGTCCGATATCGAGCGCGGATATCGCTATCAGCAAACCCATCCCGATACGGACATGCCATGGCCGGAGATACCTGAATGTGTGCTACGCGCTTGGCGCGATACCGGCGCTTATGCGGCACTGCCGGAGGCCTGTCTTGTCAACGTCTATGATCCATCGGCACGCATGGGTCTGCATCAGGATCGCGATGAGCAGGTGCTGGATGCTCCGGTCGTGTCGATTTCGCTTGGTAGCGATTGCCTGTTCAGGTTCGGTGGCCTGACGCGGGGCGGCAAGACGCAATCCATGCGCCTGCGTTCTGGTGATGTTGTGTTGATTGGCGGTGCTTCGCGTCTGTGTTTCCACGGCGTTGACAAGATTTATTCCGGCACATCGCAGCTTGTCGAAAATGGCGGGCGCATCAATCTGACCATGCGGCGGGTTATGCCACCGCCGACGTTTTAAACTTTCTCCCAGGTCAGGCTGCGTCGCGTCACGGTTCCATGAATGAAATCTTCTGAAACAGGCGGGCTTAGCACGAGCCGGTTTCCATCGAAGCGAAAACCGCGCACTTGTTGCGTTCCAGTCCATGGCGCGCGCGCTGCGATATCGATATCGTGGATGACTGTATCGCCTTCCACATGCCAGCGCGCAGCATAGGACGTAATCTGGTCTTCCTTGCCGGCCTCGTGCCGGGCGATGATGACGATCATCCGGCGGTCGGGCGTGTAGGAAATATAGCCGGATTGGGTCATCTCCTGGTCGAGCTTTTTGCCGGTGGCAAATTCTTCACGCTCAACGCCGACCAGTCGCCAGCAGCCAAGAAACTTTTCTTCCGTCGTTTTCGCCGCTGCCGCCATACGTACCCCCTTTTGAAGGAACACAGCATGGAGCAGCCAGCGTTCGAACTCAACCGGACCACCTCTCAAGCACAAGACTACTCAAGCGCAAGATATGTCAGTCGCTGTTCGCAGGTGCCTCTTTTGGTCCCCCGCGCGCCACGCCCACCTTGGCGGGCCGCAGGCAACGTTCGCCGATCGAATATCCGTCCTCAACAACCTGCACCACGGTACCGTTCGGCACACTGGGGTCTGGCACTTCGAACAATGCCTCATGCATGTTCGGGTCGAATTTCTGGCCCTTGGGATCCAGTTTCTTGATACCCTGCCTGTTCAGGCGGGACTGGAAGTCACGCTCGGTCAATTCAATCCCTTCGATGAAGGATTTCACCGGGCCTTCGGCATTCCGGATGTCGCCGGGCACTGCATCAACGGCGCGCCGCAAATTGTCGGCAAAAACCAGCATGTCGCGCGCGAAGCTGGTCACGCCATAGAGTTTGAAATCGGCAACTTCCTTCTCCGTCCGGCGGCGCAGGTTTTCCATCTCCGCCAGGGTTCGCAGCATGCGGTCTTTCAGCTCGGAGTTCTCTGAATTCAGCTTTTCCAGCACGGCAAACGGATCGGGATCGGCCGGGGCACTCTCTTTGTCGTGCGCTGTTGCCGAAGGGTTGCCCGCCCTGTCGTTGCTGTTGGCGGCAGAAGTGCGCGCGTCTTGTTCGGTAGGGCTGGAATCTGGGCCAGATGATGTGTTGTCGGTCATGCTAATCCGAAAATTGGGAAAATCGGCACCGGAGGTCCGGCTGCCCGCGTGCCCCCGATATCATGTCTATGGACTGAAAAATCAAGCTTTGAAGCGGCAATAACAGGCTCAACCGCGTGTTGGCTGGAATACTCCGATCAAATGCCGCCGGATGGCGCCCTGGCGAGACGGGGCGGTGATCTTCTGACCTGTCAAATCAGTGACGTAAAAAGCATCGACTGCCTTCTCGCCAAAGGTAACGATATGCGCAGAGCCAATATTCAGGTTCAGCTTTGCCAGCGCGGCCGTCAGGTCCGACAAAAGACCAAGGCGATCCAGGCCGGCGACCTCGATTACGGTGTATTTGTCCGACAATTCGTTATCGATGCTGACCTCGGGCTCTACGTCAAAGGCCTGTTCGCGTTTCCTCGCAGGCTTGACCTTGTCAGCTACAATGTCTCGCAACTGGATTTCGCCGCGCAGGGCTTTTTCGACCATCTGGGCCACGCGCTGACCGCGGCGCAACTCATCCTCGTCGCGATCGAATTCGCGCTCCACGGCCATCGAATCCAGAGCCAGGCCGTCGGTCGTCGTGTAGATCTGCGCATCGACAATATTGGTGCCGGCTGCAGCACACGCATTGGCAACGATCGACAACAGCCGGGGATGATCGGGCGCCACGACGGTTATTTCAGTGGCGCCGGTTTCGGCATCTGTCGTGACCTCGGTTGCCAGCGAGCGCACCTCGCGTTCGCAAAGCGCCAGTAGCAGGGCGTGCTGGATTTTGTGCTTCAGGTCGACCTTCAGCCAATATGGTTCGTAATGCCGCGCCGAATAGGCATCGAAATCCGGATCCGACCATCCCGGCAGTGCCCGGCGAAGTTCTTCCTTGGCATGGGCAATGCGTTCGCGCCGGTTGGCGCCTGAATGCCCGCCGGAAAGCACCAGCTCGGTTTCCCAGTACAGCGTGCGCAATAATTGCGCTTTCCAACTGTTCCAGACGCCCGGCCCGACACCGCGGATATCGCAAACGCTGAGGATCAGCATCATGCGCAAGCGGTCGCGGTTCTGCACCAGCTTCGCGAATGTATTGATGGTTCCCGGATCGGACAGGTCGCGGCCTTGTGCGATGTTCGGCATATCCAAATGATGCAGAACCAGCCAGGCTACTGTATCGGTCTCAGCCTTCGACATGCCTAGCCTTGGGCAGAGCTTTCGCGCGACTGCTGCGCCGGCAATCGAGTGGTCTTCTTCACGTCCCTTGGCGATGTCATGCAGGAAGACCGCGACATACAACACGCGCCGTACGTTGATCTGGGAGATGAGCTCGCTCGAGAGCGGATGTTCTTCCTTGAGTTTACCTGCTTCGATCTGCGACAGGATACCCAGACAACGCAATGTATGTTCGTCAACCGTGTAGTGATGATACATGTTGAACTGCATCATGGCCACGACGCGGCCGAAGTCAGGAATGAACCGTCCGAGCACGCCTGCTTCATTCATGTGACGCAAGACTGTTTCCGGCGAACGTCTGGACGTCAGAATATCCATAAACATCGCATTGGCGTCAGGATCGTTGCGGACTGCAGCATCGATGCGCCGCAGCGAACGATGCGCCAGTTGCACTACGTCAGGGTGTATCGGCAGTTCATGCTTGTCCGCCAGCCAGTACATGCGAATGAGATTGACCGGGTCGCGCTCGAATATGTCATCCCACGCATAGGTGATGCGGTCGAATTCGACGATGAAATCCTTGTGATCCAGTTTCTTGCGGCGCCGCAGCTTGTCGACAAAACGGTTCAGGGCAGGTCGTGATTTGGTCTGGCTCTCTTCCAGTTCGGCACAGACAATTGCCGTCAGATCGCCAACGTCCTTGGCCACCAGAAAATAATGTTTCATGAAACGTTCGACGGCCGACAGGCCTGCGTGGGATACATATCCAAGCCGTTCGGCAATAACGCGCTGGTAGTCGAACGTAAGTTTTTCTTCCGGCTTGCGCGCCTCGAAATGAAGATGGCACCGAACGCGCCACAGAAATTCTTCGCAGTGCTGGTACGTCCGCAATTCCTGTTTGTCGAACAGGTCGGCCTTGATGAGTTCTTCAGGTGAATCGACGCGATAAACATAGCGTGCGATCCAGAACAGCGTGTGCAGGTCGCGCAGGCCGCCCTTGCTTTCTTTCACGTTTGGCTCGACGAGGTAACGTGAGGAGCCGGCCTTCGCGATCCGTGCATCGCGCTCACTGAGTTTGGCTGCTACAAATTCACGCGCGGTTTTCTGGACAATCTGTTTGTCGAATTGGACACGCAAAGCTTCAAACAGCAATGCATCACCCAGGATGTAACGCGCTTCCAGAAGCGCTGTCCTGATCGTCATGTCACCGCGCGCCTGCACGATGCATTCTTCAACCGACCGGGTCGAATGTCCGACCTTTTGCCCAAGGTCCCAGAGTAAATACAGGACCGCCTCGACTACGCTCTCGGTCCAGGCAGTGACTTTGTACGGGAGCAAAAACAGCAGATCTATGTCCGAGCCGGGCGCCAGCGTGCCGCGGCCATATCCACCCACGGCGACCAGCGCGATACGCTCGCCCGAGGAAGGGTTGGAATTGCGGTAAAGCGTTGTGACGACGAAATCGAAAATCGCACGGATCAATTCGTCTTCGATGTGACAGAGATTGGCTGCGCAGGCCAGGCCCTGGCCGTCGGCCTCAAACATCTGCCGTGTTTTGGCGCGGCCCAGTTCCAGCGTTGTGCGGAACTCCTCCAGCGCCAGCGTGCGCAACATCGTTGTGTCGCTGGTCTTGGCCGATAGTGCAGTCAGCCGCTCGCTCAGCGCCGCGCGGTCGAAAATCGCCGCCAGCGCTTCGGCCCTCTTGACTGGTCTGGCCCGGCGGCGTGAGCCGTTTTTGCCTGATTCTGCGACGATAACGCTGTTCATGCCGCTTACTACCACAGGCACACTGCCTTTGCCCGCCGAAAATATTTCAGACAAAGCGGAAAACACTGCACATTTTCCAAAAATGCTCTAAAACGGCCGACTTGCGGAAAGGAACCCTAAATGCGTCCATCCAAACGCGCCAACGACGAATTGCGCGCAGTCACCATCGAGCGCAATGTTGCGCGTTATGCCGAGGGATCGTGCCTGATTTCTTTCGGTAACACCAAGGTGCTCTGCACGGCATCGCTGGAAGACAAGCCGCCACCGTGGATGCGTGGTCAGGGCAAGGGCTGGGTTACCGCCGAATATGCCATGCTTCCGCGCGCAACCCATACCCGCACCCGGCGCGAAGTGACTTCGGGCAAGCCCTCGGGCCGCACCCAGGAAATCCAGCGTCTTATAGGCCGCTCCCTGCGTGCTGTTGTCGATCTGGAAGCACTTGGCGAGCGCCAGATTACGGTGGACTGTGACGTCCTGCAGGCCGATGGCGGCACCAGAACTGCTTCGATAACGGGCGGCTGGATTGCCCTGCGTGATTGCCTCGACTGGATGTACCAGCGTTCGATGATCAAGACACTTCCGCTACGCGACAGTGTTGCAGCAATTTCCTGCGGCATATGCAGCGGGGAAGCCGTGCTGGATCTCGATTACGACGAGGATTCCAACGCCGGAGCGGATGCCAATTTTGTCATCACCGGCAAGGGCGCTCTTGTCGAGGTGCAGGCAACGGCCGAAGGCGCTGCGTTCACCGAAGAGCAATTCATCCAGATGCTGTCGCTGGCCAAGGCAGGTATCACCAGCCTGTCTGGTCTGCAGCAGCAGGCCATCAAGGCCGGAAGCTGACGAATGCCCGCTCATCGGCGTCTTGCTGGCAAGGTTGTCATTGCCACGCATAATGCAGGCAAGCTGCGCGAAATGCGCGAGCTGCTGGCGCCATATGGCATTGAAGCTGTTTCCGCGGGCGAATTGAACTTGCCGGAACCCGATGAGACCGGCGATACATTCATAGCCAATGCGTTGATCAAGGCGCGTGCATCGGCGGAGGCTACTGGTCTGCCAGCCTTTGCCGACGATTCCGGCCTTTGTGTCGATTCGCTCGGCGGCGAACCGGGCATTTATTCGGCGCGCTGGGCCAAGGAAGCTGGCGATTTCACCAGCGCGATGGCTTTGGTCGACCGGAAAATGCGTCAGGCCGGTGCCGTTCAGTCTTTGCAGCGCCGGGCGCATTTCGTGTCCGCCCTCGCAGTCTGCTGGCCCGATGGCCACGAAGAAACTTTCGAAGGCAAGGTGTTCGGCGAAATCGTCTGGCCGCCGCGCGGCGAAAAGGGCTTTGGTTACGATCCGTTTTTTCTTCCCGACGGGCACACGCTAACCTTCGGCGAAATGTCGTCGCAGGAAAAACACGGCATTCCCGCCGATGGATCGGAAGCATTGTCGCATCGCGCGCGGGCGTTTCAGATTCTGGCTAGGGCGATTTTGGCGTAACGTCGGCCGCAGATTGCTTGACCGCTGCAACGATTTCCGGCGGTGGCACAACACCCATTGAAATATAGACGTTCATCAAAGTATCGACGCCGCCATCTGCCGGTTCGACCCATTTCTTGGGTACGTAGACAAGTGCTCCGCCGATGGGCACAGGCGCTGTTGGGATCATCACACCCACATATGGCTCCCCCTTCATCACAACCGGCTCGGCCGACGGCATCAGACCGAACACCGCCGCGCCCCGGTCGCCGCCGAAAAAACACCAGACCGGCTGCATGTTTTTGAGATCGCTGGTGCGATCCTGCGCAAACACGCTGACGATTTTCTTCGCGACTTCGAGAATTTGCGAAACAATTGGGATGCGGTCGAGCAATTGCTCAACCCAGCCAATCAACAACGGACGCGCACCCGATTCCACCACATAGCCAAGCAGCAGGATGGCGGTGAGCACGATCAGTAGCCCGAGCGCATAGGCGGCATAAATGGATGCCGTCAATCCAAAGCCCAACGATATGACGAATTTTCCAAGCCAGCTGTTTGGCCCGGCATAGGCGAAGAGAAATTGCCCCAGCCAGATCACGATCGCGATCGTGATGAACAGAGGCAGCAATACGAGCAGGCCGGCAAGAAAGATGCGAAACAGGCGGCTCATGTGTCAGGCCCGGTTGTGTACACGATCCCAATAAAGCCAGAAGATTATCGAAAGATCAAAAAATCATTCGCAATTGCCCCGGCAACACAAGGCCGCGGCATCACGCTAGATTGCAAACTTGCCCTCGGTAACGCCCACATAATATTCCCATGCGCGCACTGGTTCATGCACCCGATCATCGCCGTTTCGGCGATTGGCCTGCTCAGGGGTGAAATATTTCGGCTCCATGCCGGCCGCGCGCGCCCGCAATTGCAGCTCCGCAGTTTCTTCCATGAAGATAGCGTTGACGCAGGCATGTGGAATCGATTGCCCAACCGCAAGCATGCCATTGCCCTGCAGGATCACACCCTGATGATCTGCAAGAACCTGGGCAACATGCGCACCAGATTGTGCATCGGTCACAAGATAGGGTTCGGCATGTACCGGTACGATGTGACCCAGATTGGCTCCAAAACCATGCGCGATCCGCAGAGCTTCTGCGGCGGCTGAAAATGCTGCGACATTGCGCGGATGGCCGCGGGCGATTGCCATCACGTCGCTGCGCGCCGCATACACGGCCAGATGCATGGCGCATTCCAGTGGCGGCCGGTCACCACCGCCAACCCGCTTGCCGGATGGATCAAGTTCAACCAGTTCGTCTGCCTCTACAAGGCCGAGCGCCTTGCGGGGCGTGATCATGACGCGGTCGGTTCGCGGAACGCGGCAGGTGATGTGGCCAAAGCCTTCCATGATGCGAAATCGCGCCATCACCTTGCAGGCAAGAACGACTTCGGCGCGCAATTCCGGTGTGCTGGCAAATGTCATCGGTCCTCCTGTGGGGCCGCACCCGGCCCGCATGCACGCTACCTGTGCGACGAAGAGCAGGCAAGCTTTTGAAACCGGGACCCAATATCGATCATACGAGAAAGCGCCCGCCGTCGACAATGATGCGACCGCCAGTGGACGCTTTCAGATGCGTGATGCAGGCCATGATGGCCAGCGCCACATCTTCTGCTTCCGTGACTTTCTTTAAAGGCGTTGCCTGCGCCAGTTTTTCCAGCTCCGGGCGTCCGCGACCGGCGACGAAATCGGTCGCCACAGCGCCGGGTGAAACGGCCATCACGCGAACCTCCGGTCCCAGCGCCCGCGCCAGCGATAATGTCATTGTGTCGATCGCGGCCTTCGATGCGCAATAGGCGATGTTGCTGCCAGACCCGGTGAATGCCGATATCGAAGACACGTTGATGATGACACTGTCGCCGCCGGCCTTCAGCAATGGCGCACAATGGCGGATCATGGAATAGGGCCCGCGCACATTGGCTGCGAGCATTGCATCCATGAAGTCTTCGTCCAGCGCATCAAGGTTGGCGTGCGCGATAGGCTTGGTGAAGCCGGCGCAATTGACCAGAATATCGAGCCGCCCGAAGGCATCGTGCGCTGCCTGCGCCGCAGCCCTGGTGCTGGCTGCGTCTTCCAGTTTGATCAACTGAATGCAATGTCCTTCGCCAGACAGGCTGTCGCGCAAAATCTCCGCGCGACTGGCATTGGAATAATATCCGATCATCACGCGTGCACCGGCATCGGCAAGCATACGCACGGTAGCCGCGCCTATGCCATTGCTGCCGCCGGTGACAAGAGCAAATTTACCAGTGAGCGCTGTCATATGCCTACACCTGGGTTGTTGCCTAGACTTGGGTTGTGGCTTTCGCGCTGTTGATCGCCTTCCAGATATTATGCGCGGTATAGGGCAGATCGACATGGTTGATGCCAAGCGGGCGCAACGCGTCGATAATCGCATTGGTCAGTGTAGGTACGGCGCCGGTTGCGCCAGCTTCGCCAACGCCCTTGGCGCCGAGCGGATTGGTTGGTGATGGAACCGGCCTGTCGTAAAGTTTCAAAGGCGGCAGGTCGGTTGCGCGCGGCATGAAATAATCCATGAACGAGCCACTCACGATCTGTCCGCTGGATTTTTCGTAGATGTAATGTTCGCCCATCACCTGACCGAGGCCCTGCATGAGACCGCCAACCACCTGACCTTCGGCAAGAGTGTGATTGATAATGTTGCCGGCATCGTCAACGCCAATGTAGCAGACAATATCGATTTCGCCGGTGGCGGGATCGATTTCAACTTCCGCCACATGCGCGCCCGTAGGGAACGAGTTTGCAACCGGCATGCTTTCGGAGGAATCCAGCGGATTACCGTTTTTGGTTGCATAGGTTTTTGCCAGTTCGACCAGTCCCACATGCATGTCCGTGCCGCGAACCCGGAAAGCGCCGCCTTCAAATTCGATATCGGCTTCCGATGCTTCCAGATGCTTGGCTGCCAGTTCCTTACCCTTGCGCACGACCTCATGCGCTGTTTTCACGAGTACGCCGCCGTGGTTCATCATCGAGCGGGATCCGATGGTGCCGGACCCTTTCAGATGCGACATTTCCGGATCGCCGGCCCTATAGGTGATTTGCTCCGCGTCGATACCGAACACCTGCGCCACAATTTCCGGATAGACCGTTTCATGCCCCTGACCGGAAGGACCGGAGACAGTGTACAGCACCGGATTGCCGGCTTCGCCGAACTTGATCATGCCGTCTTCCGGCAGAACGCCGCCGCCTGCAGGTTCAGCAAATGTGCACAGGCTGATGCCACGCAGTTTGCCTTTTTTAGCTGAAGCCTTGCGGCGCTTTTCAAAGCCTTTCCAATCCGATTCCTTCAATGCGTCGTTCAACAGACCAACGGGATCGCCGCTGTCATATTCCGCGCCGGTTGGAATCTTGTATGGAAATGCTTTCTTCGGAATCAGGTTCTTCTTGCGCAATTGCACCCGGTCAAGACCCATCTCGCGTGCCGCTTCATCGACGAGCCGCTCTGTCAGATAGGTGACGTTCGGGCGCGCCGCACCGCGATAGGCTGTTGTCGGCGTCGTATTGGTCAGCACCAGCCGGTGCAATCCGTAAAATGCAGGTATCGTATAGATATTCGTTGCGTGGCGTGACGGCCCGGCAGTGTTGATGAAAGGCCCGGCGCCGGACAGGTAACCGCCGCAATCGACAATCCACGTCACCCGCAGGCCGAGCATCGTGCCGTCTTTTGCCAGCGCCAGTTCGCCGTAAAGTTTGGCTGCACGTGCGTGATGATCGCTCATCATCGTTTCCTGCCGCGTGGAAACCCATTTGACTGGTCGGCCAGTCATTTTCGCCGCCATCATGACGACCGGATATTCGGCATAGGCTTCACTGCGCACGCCAAAGCCACCGCCAACATCGAATGTATGCACCTTCACCTGATCTTCTGTGATGCCAAGCGCACCAGAAAGGCCAGGCCGCATCATGGTGATGCCCTGCGTGGGGACATAGACATCGTAGAGATCGCGTTTGGCGTCATATTGCGCCAGACACGCCTTCGGCTCCATCGGATTACCGACGATGCGCGGTGCATCCAGCACCACTTTGGTTATGTGATCGGCTTTCTTGAATGCAGCTTCGGCAGCGTCTTCGTTGCCGTATTGAAAGTCGTAAACGCGGTTGTTGGGGACATGGTCGTATAATTGCGGCGCATCGTCCTGCAGGGCTTCCTCGCCATCGACAACGAAAGGCAGATCCTCGAAATCGATTTCGATCAGCTCGGCTGCGTCCAGTGCCTGTTCCAGAGTCTCGGCAACAACGAAGGCGATGCCCTGTCCGACAAATCGCACACGCTCCGCGGCCAGAACATCGCGACCTGTAGGAATAATTTTCTTTCCGTCCTTGCCGGGGATCTGGATCATCTGCGGCAGGGGCTCAATGCTGGACGTTTGTTTCGCAGTGAGTACGGCAATCACACCCGGCGCTTTTTCCGCAGCTGACGTATTGATCGACTTGATCTTTGCGTGCGGGCGATCCGAGCGCAGGAAATAGCCATGAGCCTGCTTGGGCAAGTTCCAGTCGGACGTGTAACGGCCCTGGCCGGTGATCAGCCGGAAGTCTTCCCGGCGCCCCTTGAATTGTCCACTCATGTTCATCCCCGTTTCTGTCGGTAATTCTGAAAAAATCTTGCGCACGCTGCTGACGACCGCAGCCGGTTATCCCATTGTCGGGTCGAGCACGATCTTTCCCATGCCTGGATCGGCTTCCATCATGCGATGGGCTTCGGCTGCTTTCGACAAGGGCAGGACATGCGCAATCTGCACCTTGATCTTGCCTTCGGCTGCGGCAGCAAAACACTTGGGCAAATCTTCCGGCTTGGAACCGGGCATGCCGCGAATGGTGATGCGCCGGTCATAGAGATGGAAGAAATTGATCGGCGCCACCGGTCCGCCATGCGCGCCCGCCGTCACCATGCGCCCGTCAAGGCCAAGGCCCATGAAGGCTTTCGGCAATACATCGGGATTGGCAATGTTGTCGTAAAGGACATTGACGCCCTTGCCGTCCGTTGCCTTCAGAATTTCGGCCGTCAGGTCCTGTGTCGAATAATCGATGGCTACATCTGCGCCGAGTTTCAGTCCGAGGTCGGCGCGTGCGCGGCTGCCGGCGCAGGTAATGACCTTGCAGCCGACGATGTTTTTCGCGATCTGGATTCCCACCGATCCCAGATTGCCGCTGGCGCCCATGATCAGCACCCACTCGCCGGGCTTGATCTTTGCTTCGTTCATCAGGAGGTTCCACGCGGTCGGGCAGTGACGCATCACGACAGCGGCTTCGTGGAAATCCAGGTTTTTGGGAAGCGGAACGGTTTCGCTGGATGGAACACAAACGTAATCAGCAAAGCCACCAGGCCGGCGGATGCCCATCATGCCTTTCGGGCCGGCATAGGGTTTGCCGTCTTCGCCCTTGCCGTCTTCGGTGACGATATCAAGTGGCATGCCCCCGGCGGCAGCAACGTGATCGCCTACTTTCCAGCGGGTCACGCCGGGGCCGATCTTGTCGACGATGCCGGCGCAGTCCACGCCGGGAATGCAGGGGATCTGGGCCTTGCGGTGCATCTGCGTTCCGTTACGCAGGGCCACATCCAGCACGCGATTGACGGTCGCCCCATGCACCTTGATGCGGATTTCCCCCAATCTCGGCTCGGGATCGGGAATGGTTTCATATTTCAGAACGTCCGGCGGGCCGTATTCGTGAAAAACAGCAGCTTTCATATTGCCTCCCAGCAAAATCTGGCCCGCTTTTGCGCGGGTGAAATTCCAAAATGTGATCGGACAAAATTCGCCTTTAGGCAAGCCCGGCGATTATTTCGTCTTCACCGTGGCTTTTACGGAAATCCCCGAGAGGGCCAGCGCTGCCGCAATGATGAAAAACACTCCGGCCACGCCAGTTGCAGCCGCCACCACCGAGCCAATCGAGGGAATGATGAACTGGCCGATCCGGTTTCCGGTCAGGCGGAGCGAGAGCGCCGTTCCCCGGGCGTTCATCGGCGCCAGTTCGACGACGTTGGACATGGCCAGCGTGACGGAAATCCCTAGGCCGATCCCCATCAATACCGAGGCGACGTATAGCATGGGGATCGAATGGCTGACCCCGGTCAATATGAAGCCGAGTGAACCCAGTCCCATCGTAATCAGGGAGAGATTGGTGCGACCGAACACGCGGATCATTGACGGATAAACCAGCCGGGCGGCAATCGAAGCGAGCGCCCGGACTGTGAAAAGCCAGCCAATGGTCGACGCAGAAATATGCCGCTCCGCCCCCAGCAAGGGCAGGTAGATCACAAGCAGATCGAACGCCGTCACGGTCATGACGCTCGCGATGATGACGGTGACCAGGCCCTTGGTGCGCACGAGCTCCATTACGGGCACCGGCTTGGCGGCGCGTGCCTCCTTGGTCATTGGTGGAGCCGGGCGCAGCAGGAAGCCAAGCGCGAAGGCCAGTACTGCCAGGGCCAGCGCTGCGGTGAACAGGAGCTGGGTCGGCGGCAGTTTCGATGTGCCTGCAGTCCAGGCAATAAAGATCGGTCCGATCATCTGGCCGATCGACAGCACCACCATATAAGTGCCGATCACGCCTTCCCGGCTGGCCGGTCCGGCACAGCGCAAGGTCATCCCCTGATGTCCGGCCATCAGGCACAAATGGCCGATTCCGCCGATGACCGTAAAGCCGAGAAGGTTGATGCCTGAATGGCCCCAGCCCCAGAAGCCGATATTGGAAATCAGCGCCAGCGCCGAGCCTGCCCAGACGATCCGCGCGTCATTGCCTCTGTCGAGATAGCGGCCAACGGGAACGGCCAGAAAGATCGGCAGCAAGGCATAGCCGGAATTGATCAGGCCATACCAGACGATTGGCACCTGCAGTTCGATGGCCCGGTAGGATGTATCGATCCGGGTGATGACCGTGACGAGTTGAGCCACGAAGGCATGCAGAGAGGAAGGGAATGGTCAGCCCGAGGTCGTAATCGTGCTTTTTTGTCGGGCTGGTCATGGAGACTGGAAACGCTCGCGCGGGAGAGGCAGAAAGGTGTTCTACCTCGCATTCCCGTGCGGGCCAAATGCTTAGCCGCTGTTCGGAAAACACGCGCAGCAAGGGATAGAATTCCTCACACTGCCTTCAGCGCCTGGGCGATGTCTTCCTTCAGGTCATCCACGTCCTCAAGACCGACGGACAGGCGCAGCATCCCTTCGCCGATGCCCATTTCCAGACGTCCCGCCATGGGAATACGCTGGTGGGTCGTGGTTGCCGGATGGGTGAGGATGGATTTTGCATCGCCCAGATTATTGGAGATCTTGATGATTTCGAGTGCGTTTCCAAAAGCGAAAGTTGCTTTCTTGTCCGCAAGGTCGAATACCACGACCTGACCGCCGCCCTTCATCTGGCGTTTTGCCAGGTCGTGCTGGGGATGATCCTTGCGGAAGGGATACAGCACCCGCGCGACCTTGCCCTGTTCGGCCAGAAAATCGGCGATTGCCGCGGCATTGGCAACCTGCTGGTTCACGCGGTAAGGCATCGTCTCCAGCGACTTCACCATCACCCATGCATTGAACGGCGATAGCGCAGGACCTGTTTGCCGCAGGAAATTATGCACGTTGTCCTGGATGAATTTCGCCGATCCCATGACGATGCCGGCAAGGCAGCGGCCCTGTCCGTCCACATGCTTGGTTGCCGAATAGACAACACAATCGGCTCCAAGTTCGAAAGGATGTTGCAGCAGAGCGGTCGCAAACACGTTGTCGACGACCAGCGTCGCGCCATGCGCATGGGCGATATCGGCAATGGCGCGGATGTCGAGAATGTCGAGCTGCGGATTTGTCGGCGTTTCGATAAATGTGGTTTTCGTATTGGGCCGCATGGCGGCCCGCCACTGATCGAGATCGTTGCCGTCTACGAGCGTGCATTCAACGCCATAGCGCGGGGCAAGATCCTCCACGATGAAGCGGCACGAGCCAAACAGCGCCTTGGCGGCAACAATATGGTCACCGGCCTTGACCTGTCCCATGATGGCAGCAGTGACAGCGGCCATGCCGCTGGCGGTGGCGCGGGCATCTTCGGCGCCCGCGCCTTCCAGCAGGCACATGCGCTTTTCGAACATGGAAACAGTGGGGTTGGAAAAGCGGGCATACATGAAGCCCGGATCCTCGCCCTTGAAGCGTGCTTCGGCGATTTCCATGGAATCGTAGGCAAAGCCCTGGGTGAGGAAGATGGCTTCCGACATTTCGCCGAATTCGCTGCGAAGTGTGCCTCCGTGGACCAGTCGCGTGGCCGGACGCAATGTCAGTGGATCCTTTGAACCGGTTGGCGGTTTGCTCATAACCTAACTCCTGCCAGCAGCCCCGCAATCGGGGCTGTTATATGAAAAACCCGGCCAGGGTTTCCCCCGCCGGGCAAATTCCGAAGCCTCGGTAACGTTCCGCGAAGCTCCAGCCTTTTAGCCCGTTGTTTTTCGTGGCGGCAAGCCGGCCGGCTCAAATGACCACGTTCGGCTTGTTTAATCGCCGCACTCCATTGCGTCAATGTGGATTGGGCGCCAGTGATCTGTGGAAACAGGCCCGTCACACACACTGGGTGTGTCGCACTGGTGCGGAAGCCTGTAATATCGGCCTTCCGCAAAGGTAGAAAGACATGGCCCTGACCCAGCGCAAAGAACAGCCCGCCCTGTTCACGGCGAGCCCGCAAACACTTGCCGAGAGCGAGTTCGGCAACCGGTTCGGGCTGCTGGCGCGCCAGAAGATCCAGCTCCTCGTGCACCGGGAAATGATCCGTTCCGGCCACGATTTCCTCGACAGCCAGTTCCAGCCCGCCAGCATGGACCTGCGCCTGGGCAAGAAGGCCTTCCGTGTCCGGGCGAGCTTTCTTCCCGGCAAGCAGCGCACGGTGCAGGAACAGCTTGAGGCCCTCAGCTACGACGAGATCAATCTGGAAGACGGCGCTGTGCTCGAACGCGGTTGCGTCTATGTCGTGCCATTGCTCGAAGTGCTGCATCTGCAGGATTCCATTTCGGCCGCAGCCAATCCGAAAAGCTCCACCGGCCGGCTCGACATTTTCACGCGACTGATCACCGATCACAGCGAGGTGTTTGATCGTGTCGAGAGTGGCTACAAGGGCCAGCTCTATGCTGAAATTTCGCCACGCAGTTTTTCCGTGCGCGTGCGTACAGGATCGCGGCTCAACCAGATCCGTTTTCGTCGCCGCAATCCTTCCCAAATGCATGTGATCGACTTTGCCCTTTCCGATCGCGAGCTGCGCGAATGGCATGAGAACAAGTCGCCGCTGGTCAACGGGCCGGCCAATGTCCGCGATGGTCTCGTCCTGCGCGTTGCGCTCGCGCGCTCGAGCATAGGGGATCGCATCGGCTATCGTGCGCAAAAGCATACCGATGTGATCGATGTCGATCGCGTGGGACAATATGAGGTACGCGATTTCTGGGAACCGATCGATGCCCGTCCGGACAAGCGGCTGATCCTGGATCCGGATGAATTTTACATTCTGGCCTCACAGGAGCGTCTCCACATACCGCCGGAACTTGCGGCTGAAATGGTGCCGATTGATCCGACGATGGGCGAATTCCGCGTGCACTATGCCGGATTTTTCGATCCCGGTTTCGGATGGTCACCGCAGGGCCATCCCGGCAGCCGTGGCGTGCTTGAAGTCCGCTCGCACGAAGTGCCGTTTATTCTGGAAGATGGTCAGATCATCGGACGCCTTGCATATGAGAAAATGGCCGATGAGCCGGAAATTCTCTATGGCCAGACCCCGGTATCGAATTATCAGGGACAAGACCTGAAGCTTTCGAAGCATTTCAAGGCTGAGTAAGTTTTTCCAGAAATGCCTGTGGCAGAGTAGTTTCTGTCAGGTCCAAACAAAAACGCGCCTGAGAAGGCGCGTTTTTTAGTTGTCTGAAAATGGTGTGATCAGCCGGTCGCACGCAATTGTGCGCGCCGCTCGCGTTCGCGCTCACGCCGCCGCTCCTGCGCAGGCTGATAGGCCATGCGTGTATGAAACGGACAATAGGGAATGCCGATTTCGGACTTGCCGCCGCAATAACGAAATTCCGGAGTTTGCGGATCGCCGAGCGGGAAACGGCACATGGATTCTTTCAGTTCCATGATGGTGACCGGATTGGACATTGGAACGACGACATCTTCCATCGCGCGCATCGCAGGCTGTGCATAGGGGCGCGCCTGATACGCGATCGCAGCATTACCGTGCATTCCACCGCCGCCTCCGCCGCTACCTGGTCTGCGCGGAGTACGCGGCGCACGCGGTGCGCTTGTGCGAGCGCGTGGCTTTGCGCTTGATGGCGCTTTGACCCGGCCCGAAAGACCCAGGCGATGAACTTTGCCGATCACTGCATTGCGCGTGATACTATTACCCAGCGTGGCAGCGATCTGACTGGCGCTGAAGCCGTCGATCCACAGTTTGCGCAATTGTTCGACGCGTTCATCAGTCCAAGACATAAAGTATTCCTCCTGAAGAGCACACAGAATCCGAATGTGTTGCGCGCCATTCAAATGACGCTGCCGAAACGCGCAAAAACTCTTCGCTGATGGTCAGTGCGACGACATGTCGTGTCTGACAGGCCGGACACTACACTAGGCGTGGAATCGGCTGCAAGAGTCACAGGCGAATCAATTTGGTTTTCCCCAACGCAAAACGGCTTGTTTGTTGCGTGGACCGGTGTTGCAAGAAAGCGCTTCTTGGATCGCTTTTCGTTGCCTCGTTGATTTTGCAAGTGTTTACGATTCCTTAACGCGGCCTGGCGCGCAATATTCTGCATGCTCTGCACCTAGGCAGAAAAGCCAGCGACATTTTGACTCAGGTGTGGAGTTTCTGCGTCCGCAATGCGTCGCCCGGCGTTTTGACTGTTCAATCGTGCCGCAGACATGCGGCGTGCGCCTGCGGACGATGCCAATACCAACCCCGAAAAGCGACAGCCCGTCGGCTCGAGCTGCACCGCGAGTGATTATTTGACCAAAACGCCGGAAAACCTTAAATTTGCTCCGGTGCTGCCGTCCCTCGCGGGCGGCAGTTCAGTTTTTGGGGCTTCGACCGGCGCGCAGGCGGCCAGGTTCAGGCCTCGCGCCTTGCCAGGGATAAGTTTCGTGAGCGCTTCAAAGCAGGAATCGTCCATTCTGCCCACCTATATGCGAGCCCCTGTCGCTTTCGAGCGAGGCGAGGGCGCCTGGCTGACCACGACCGACGGAAAGCGCTTTCTCGATTTTGGCGCGGGAATTGCCGTGGCTGCGGTTGGCCATTGTCATCCGCACATCGTGGCAGCGCTCACCGAGCAGGGTTCAAAGCTCTGGCACGTTTCCAACCTGTACCAGATCCCCCAGGCCGAACGCCTGGCCAGCCGGCTTACCGATGCTTCGTTTGCCGACTACGTGTTTTTCACAAATTCCGGCGCCGAGGCGGTCGAAGGCGCTATCAAGACCGCGCGCAAATATCACGCTGCCAATGGCGCACCCGAGCGGATCGAGCTGATCACGTTCGATGGCGCCTTCCACGGCCGGACGCTGGCGACAATCGCTGCCGGCGGCAATGACAAGTATATTGAAGGCTTTGCCGCGCCTGTGGAAGGTTTTCACCGTCAGGTGCCCTTTGGCGATATAGATGCCGTCAAGGCCGCCATCGGGCCCAGGACCGCTGGTGTACTGGTCGAGCCGATACAGGGCGAGGGCGGCGTTCGCGTTGCCTCGAAAGCCTTCTTTGTCGAATTGCGAGCCCTGTGTGATGCCCATGGCATCTTGCTGGTCATGGACGAAGTGCAGTCGGGCGTTGGCCGCACGGGTAAATTCTTCGCCCATGAACATTTTGGCATCACACCGGACATCATGGCGATTGCCAAAGGCATCGGCGGCGGCTTTCCGCTGGGCGCTTTTCTGGCGACGCGCGAGGCCGCCAAGGGCATGGTTGCTGGTACGCACGGGACCACCTATGGCGGCAATCCCCTTGCCACGGCGGTTGGCAATGCGGTGCTCGACATCATTCTGGCCGATGGTTTTCTGCAACAGGTCCGGCAGACCGGCCTGCGCCTGCGCCAGCGGCTGGCGGAACTGCAGGACAAATATCCGGCGATCATCGCCGGCATCCGCGGCGAAGGGCTGATGCTGGGCGTTGCCATAGCCAATGGGGTTTCGAACGCCGACGTGACGGTCGCCGCGCGTGAGGAACAGATGCTTGTCATTCCGGCGGGCGACAATGTCATCCGCCTGTTGCCGCCACTGACCATCGGCGACGAAGACATTGATGCAGCCATGACGCGGCTGGATGGCGCGTGCAAACGCGTTGCTGCGAAGCTGGCTGCCGGAGCAAAGTCATGACTGCTCCCAATACGCCAAGGCATTTCCTGGACCTGATAGATATTGACCCGGCAGAACTGCGCGCCATCCTCGATCGTGCCTGCGCAATCAAGAAAGCGCGCCGGAAAGGCGAGCGCTCCAGGTCTCGGCCGCTGGAGGGAAAAACCCTCGCAATGATCTTCGACAAGCCATCGACCCGTACCCGGGTATCTTTTGATGTCGGCATGCGCGAACTGGGAGGTGAGACTATCATGCTCACCGGGACGGAAATGCAGCTGGGCCGCGGCGAAACCATTGCGGACACCGCGCGCGTCCTGTCACGGTATGTCGATGCCATCATGATCCGCATCCTGTCCCATCAGGATATGCATGAGCTGGCAGCTCACGCCAGTATTCCGGTCATCAACGGGCTGACAAAAGTGTCTCATCCCTGCCAGGTCATGGCCGATGTCATGACGTTCGAGGAACATCGCGGCCCGATCAAGGGGCGCACGATTGCCTGGACGGGCGACTTCAACAACGTGTTGCGCAGCTGGATTCATGCAGCGCATCGTTTCGATTTTTCGATTCGCGTTGCAACGCCGGAAGAATTTGCCCCACCACAGGATCTTCTGGATTGGGCCAGCAAGACGGGTACGCGCTTGCAGGTTGGGCGCGATCCGTTTGCAGCTGCCGATGGCGCGGACGCCATTGTCACCGATTGCTGGGTGTCCATGGGCGATGAAGCCGAGGAAGCACGCCGGCAGAAACTGCTCTCGCCCTTTCAGGTAAATGCAAAATTGATGTCCGCGGCCAAGAGCGACGCCATTTTCATGCATTGCCTGCCGGCGCACCGTGGCGAAGAGGTAACCGACGAGGTTATGGACGGACCACAGTCTGTCGTGTTCGACGAGGCGGAAAATCGCATGCATGCCCAGAAGGGCGTATTGTCATGGGCGCTGGACGGCGCAAACGCGGCGCGTAGCTGATGGCGGAGAAAAGTCCCGCAATTCGTGGCGTATCGGACGATGGCGCGGACGACGCTGTGCTTCCATTCGCCGTTACGCCGCTTGACGTGCGTGGGCGCGTGGTGCGCCTGGGTCCGACGGTGGATCGCATTCTCTCCCAGCACGAATATCCGCCGGAAATAGCACGGGTTACCGGCGAGGCCATCGCCTTGACGGTACTTCTGGGCGCTTCCTTGAGAGACGATGGACGCTTTCAGTTGCAGACGCGCAGCGATGGCATCATCAGCATGCTCGTGGTGGATTTTGAAGCGCCCGACGGTTTGCGTGCCTATGCCCGCTTTGACGAGGATGCACTTGCGGCCGCCCGCGAGCGCGGCGACGTCGGAGTGGGAACCTTGTTGGGCACCGGCCATCTGGCATTTACGATTGACCGCGGCTCATCGACTTCGCGATACCAGGGCGTCGTTGCTCTGGAGGGTCAGGGACTTGAAGCAGCAGCGCATCAATATTTCCAGCAATCGGAACAGATACCAACGCGCGTCCGTCTGGCGGTCGGCGCGGTGCAGAACGATGACGGCAAGATGCATGGCTGGCGTGCCGGCGGTTTGCTCGTACAGTTTCTCCCCGATTCTCCCGAGCGCCAGCGTGCAGTACAGCGTGAGTTATCGCCCGCGCCTGGTTATGAAGACCATGCGGCCGGTGCGCAGGATGATGCCTGGAACGAGGCGCTTGCATTGGCGGGAAGCGTCGAGGATAGCGAACTGGTAGATATGACCCTGTCGAGCGAACGCCTGCTGTATCGTCTGTTCAATGAGCGCGGCGTCACCGTATTCGAGGCTTCGCCGGTACGGCATTTGTGCCGCTGCCAGCGCGAACGAATGGTCGCGATGCTGAAACAATTCAGCCAGATTGACCTGCGGGACATGGTTGGAGATGACGGCCGCATTGGCGTGACTTGTGAGTTTTGCGGCTCCTCGCGCGATTTCGATCCGGCTGAGTTCGGTCTCTCACTCGATAGCTGATCCAGGGGCATGATTGCGCATGGCGATAGAATTGTACGACCTTGCCGGTGGCGATGAGGCGCTCCGGTTTTCTCCCTATTGCTGGCGCGCCCGCATGGCGCTTGCACACAAGGGCCTGGATTTCGAAACAATTCCGGTGCGCTTCGGCGAAAAACACAAGGTTGAATTTTCCGGCCAGAAACTTGTGCCTGTTCTGCGCGATGGCACGAACGTGGTCTGCGATTCCTGGGACATCGCACTTTATCTGGACAATGCTTACAGCGACCGTCCCGCATTGATGAATGGACCGCAGGCGCTGGCGCTGACGAATTTCGTCCGCTCGTTCGTGCAAACGCGGCTGGGACCGCCGATCATGCGCATGGTGCTGCTCGACATCCACAATGCTTGCAGTAAACAGGACCAGCCTTACTTCCGGCAGTCGCGCGAACAGCGGTTAGGGATGCCACTGGAAAAATTTGTTGTTCCCCAAGAGGAGGGACGTGCTGCGCTGAAGAGTGAATTATCGCCGCTGCGCGATATGCTGGGCCTGCAAGACTACCTGTGCGGCGACAAGCCTGCCTATGCCGATTACATCGTATTCGGCCATTTCATGTGGGCACGTGGCGTGTCCGGCAAGAAGATGCTTGATGGGGATGATCCGGTGCATGCATGGCGCGAACGCATGCTCGACCTGTTCGACGGCCTGGCCCGAAAAGCACCAGGCGCAGGCGCCTGAAACAAATGAAGTCCAGGCCAAAGCAGCGAGGCTTGATCGCTGCTCGCTGTCTCAGGCGCTGGCGCCACGCGGGGCAATATACGTCGCGTTG
This sequence comes from uncultured Alphaproteobacteria bacterium, assembly GCA_963700795.1. Taxonomy (GTDB): domain Bacteria; phylum Pseudomonadota; class Alphaproteobacteria; order Rhizobiales; family Beijerinckiaceae; genus Terripilifer. The sequence continues at coordinate 35,028 of CAVOYX010000012.1, forward strand.
CATTCTGTTTCCGTACGGATCAGATCACGGAAATAGCGTTGCAGGTTTTTTTCCACATTCGGATCGGTCGCCTGCACGACGACATTTACCTTGCGCCCGAGTTTCAGCAGCGGCCAGATTGCCTTTTCGGCAAGAACAGTTGCCGAGCGCGGATCGTCACTGCGGTAGGCCTGACGATCGGGCGGCGATGACACTACAATCACAATGCTCATGACAGTCTCCTGGACTATCGTTGCTCCTGCGCCAGTCGTTTGACGCGCCGGAGATGGTGCCTTGCGGAGCCGAATTACGCCGGCTCCTTGGGGCGAAAGATACGCAACTCGGATACACAACAAACTCAACCGGACCAAACGCGGTACGAAACATGACGCTACGCGAATGCCTTACAGGGGGATCGGGGACGCCTCGATACCTGAACGCAACTCCGTCCTTTTTGTTCCAGAACGGTTATAGACGCGATCGTAGATTTGACGCTCGCAACTCTTACGCTACCAAACTATTACGCATTGGACCCTCTCAAGCGCCTATGGCAAAGGTTTGGCCTGATCATGGTATAATAGAGGCAGTCTTTTCTCACTGTGCGTAACAACACATCGCGGGCTGTTCACGAACGCGCGATCCTCCTCGCCTGCGCGATTCATGATCACAATATCCATTGTCGCAGAAGCCGTATGAACGTCTCGTGACAGAAATGTTATCCTTTGTTCATGCAGCGCGAACACCTGTGGATACTGCGCCGCGATAGGAAAGGGCTTCGGCCAGATGGATGCGCCCGGTGATATCCGCGCCATCGAGATCGGCCAAAGTACGCGCCAGTTTCAGCACGCGATGAAAACCGCGCGCCGACAGGTGCATGCGCTCGGCTGCATCGCGCACCAGTTTCCTTGCCGCCTCGTCAAGCCGTACGGCATCCTCGATAACGCCGGCAGGCGCTGCGGCATTCGTCAAAACATGTGCAAGGCCCATGGCTGAATAGCGCGCACGCTGGCGTTCGCGTGCGGACGCTACACGCGCTGCAACCTCTGCTGATCCTTCGGCCGGCGCGGGCAGAATGAGGTCTGCCGCCGACACAGCAGGAACTTCGATGAGAAGGTCGAACCGGTCCAGCAGCGGGCCGGAAAGTTTGGCCTGATAATTGGCCATGCACCGTTCATTGGGCATCCGCTTGCAGGCGAAGCCGGGATCCGTCGCGTGTCCGCAACGGCAGGGGTTCATGGCGGCAACGACCTGAAAGCGCGCCGGATAAACCACCCGGTGATTGGCGCGGGCAATCGCCACTTCGCCGGTCTCTATGGGTTGGCGCAAACTATCGAGCACCGCCGGTTGAAACTCCGGCAATTCGTCGAGAAACAATACGCCATGATGGGCGAGCGACACTTCCCCCGGCCGGGCATGAATGCCGCCGCCGACCAGGGCGGCCATGGACGCCGAATGATGCGGAGCACGAAAGGGCCGCCGGTCCGTCAATTCGCCGCCGGCCAGCATGCCGGCAACGGAATGGATCATGGAAACTTCCAATAGTTCCGGCGGGCTGAGTGGTGGCAGGATAGACGGCAGACGCTGCGCCAGCATGGATTTGCCGGAGCCGGGCGGGCCGTTCATCAACAGGTTGTGGCCCCCGGCCGCGGCAATTTCGAGTGCCCGTTTGGCGCTTTCCTGCCCCTTGATGTCGCGCAGGTCCGGCTGGCCGGTTATGGCCTCGCGCATCACGGGCTGTGGTCGCGCCATCACCTGGGAGCCCTTGAAATGATTGGCAAGCTGTATCAGCGAGCGCGGCGCCAGGATGTCCAGATCGGCCGAGGCCCAGGCTGCTTCCGGGCCGTTCGCGGCCGGGCAAATCAATCCGTGGCCGCGTGCATTGGCAGCAACAGCTGCGGGCAAAACGCCGGCAACAGGGGAAATTGTTCCATCCAGCGCCAGCTCGCCGATGATCGTGTATCCAGCCAGCGCATCCGCAGGAATGGCGCCAATTGCCGCCATCACACCAAGGGCGACCGGCAGGTCATAATGGCTACCTTCCTTCGGCAGGTCCGCAGGCGCCAGATTGACGGTGATCCGTTTGGCGGGAAGCGCAAGCCCGGAAGCATTCAGCGCCGAGCGCACCCGCTCACGCGATTCCGCGACGGCCTTGTCGGCCAGGCCAACCATGACAAACTTCACATCGCCGCCGGACAATTGCACCTGCACGTCCACCGGCCGTGTATCGATGCCTTCGAAGGCCAATGTCGCCAGACGCACTACCATGACGGCCCCGGTCTCTTTCCGCACATGCGGAATTGCCAATCGTCACACTCTAGCTAATTGCAATGAGCTTGGCAAGAACATTTAGAGAACAAAATCCAGATTTGCGGGTGTTCCGCAAATCCTCAATGATCCCTGCATATTTGCGAGCCGTGACGCTGGAGGTGGAATGACCGAGTGTATCGAACTCACTGTGCCGGATGGCCATGTGCTGCGGGCTTGGTTGACCATGCCCGTCGAAAAGGCGCGCGGCGGGCTTGTCGTCATCCACGAATTTCTCGGCGTCACGCCGTACATTCTGTCCGTTTGCGCGGCCTATGCCGCCGATGGCTATGCCGTGTTGGCGCCCGCTCTATATGATCGGCAGGAACCCGGCGCGATACTTGAGGCGACACCAGAAGATGTCGCCCGTGCAACACAAATGCGACAGCGTCTGGTCTGGGGCGAAGTGATGGCGGACGTCACAGCGGCGCGAAACTATCTCGCACCCTTTGGAAAATGCGGCATCATCGGATTTTGTCTGGGTGGCTCGGTCGCCTGGCTTGCCGCAAGTCACCCGGGTTTTGCCGCTTCGGTTTCGTATTACGGCAAGGACGTTCCGGACTGGCTGGACAAGAAACCGCTATGTCCGGTGATCCTGCACTTCGGCGAGACGGACAGTTTGATCCCGCTGACAGGCGTGGAAAATATTCGCGCAGCCTATCCGCATTTACCCGTCCACGTTTACGCGGCAGGGCATGCGTTCGACAATCCGGACAAGGCCATCGATCCGGCCATTCCTGCAAGCGCGCGCCAGCGTTCGCTCGCATTGTTGCGTGCGCACGTGGGCTAGGCCGAACATCATTGAATGCAGGTCAGATCGTAACCTGCGCGCCCAGTTCCACCACACGGTCGGAGGGTATGGAAAAGAAATTCGTGGCGTTGGCCGCGCGCTGCGTCAGTGACACATAGAGCTTGGTCCTGCCAGGCAGGCATTTCCGAGCTCGATGTGGTTTTCAGCGTGCGCCGGCCGAGGAAAAAACTCGTCGTCATGATATCGAACTTGATGCCTGCTTTTCGCAATTCGACAAGTGCAGCCGGCACGCGCGGGTTTTCCATAAATCCGAAATGCAGGGTGATGGCAGTGAAGTCATCGGACAACACTTCTATCTCGTGTCTGTTGGCCGAGCTGACACGGGGTAGGCCCTCGGTCTTCACGCACACAATCAGGACGCGCTCGTGCAGCACCTTGTTGTGTTTGAGATTATGCATCAACGCTGCGGGGGCAACCTGCGGGTCGGATGTCAGGAAGATCGCTGTTCCTGGCACCCGCGTGGGCTGCGATTTCTGCAACATGCGGATGAGATCGCGAATGGCGATGGAATCGCGATGGGTCTTCTGCTCCAGAAGTTTCGTGCCGCGCATCCATGTCCACATGATCAGGATGATCGAGAGGCCGATGATCGCAGGAATGTACCCGCCGACCAGCAGCTTCGTGGAGTTCGACAGGAAGAATGCCAGTTCGACGACAAGGAAAAAGCCGATCAGCAGCAGCCGACTCCGAGCAACGGCCAGCGCCACAGTTTCCAGACGACGAGAAACGCCAGCATCGAATCGACCATCATCGAGGCCGGAAATGGCGATGCCGTAGGCAGACGCCAGATTGCTTGACGAACGGAACAACACGACCAGCAGCAGAACACCAATCAGCAGGATGCGGTTGATCGCGGGCAGATAGATCTGGCCCTTCCTGGGTTGCCGACGTGTGCTGGATTTCCAGGCGCGGCAGCAGGCCAAGCTGAATGGCCTGCCGCGCAACAGAGAAATGCGCCGGTGATGATGGCCTGGCTGGCGATGACGGTTGCGACAGGTCGCCAGCATGACCAGCGGCAGGCGCAAGGATTCGGGCGCCATCAGGAAGAACGGATTTTTCAGTGTCGCCGGATGTGCGAGCAGCATTGCGCCCTGGCCAAGATAGTTCAGTGTCAGGCACGGCAGACGAAGAACACCCAGGCCAGCTGGATCGGCTTGCGGCCGAAATGGCCCATGTCTGCATAAATTGCTTCGGTTCCGGTGACGGCCAGAAAGATCGCGCCGAGAACGAGAAAACTCACCAGCTTGTGGGTGAACAGGAAGTGCAGACCCCACCAGGGATTGAGCGCTTGCAGAATGCGTGGCGCATCGAAGATGTGATAGAGGCCCAGCGCGCCAAGCGTCAGGAACCAGACACAGGTGATGGGTCCGAACCATTTGGCGACGCCTGCCGTGCCGCGCTTTTGCACCGCGAACAGCGATCACCAGGATCACACCGTGATCGGCACGACATAAGGCTGGAAATAGGGCGTAACGATCTGCAGACCTTCCACCGCCGAAAGAACCGAAATCGCCGGCGTGATGATCGCATCGCCGGAAAACAGCGCTGCGCCGACAATGCCGAGAAAGAAGATCGGTAGGCCTTGTAGCCCAGACGCCTGCTGCGCCAGCGCCATGAGCGACAGCGTGCCGCCTTCGCCGCGGTTGTCGCATCGCAGAATGAACAGCACGTATTTCAGGGTGACGACGATCACCAGCGCCCACAGCAGAAGTGAAACGATGCTGATGACATTCAGTTCGAATTCCGCGCCGGAACTGCCGACATGCGACAGGGATTCGCGCAGCGCATAAAGCGGGCTGGTGCCGATGTCGCCATAGACGACGCCGATGGAGCCCACCGCAAGTCCGACGGTCCCCGTCTTGCGGTGGCCCTCGCCCGATGTGCCGCTGTGGCCATCATTCAGTGGAGCGATCGTATCCGTCGAACGGTCTGTGCTCATAAAAAATCCTTCGGAGCGGAGGCCCCGGTGCAATCTGGTGTTCCCTGGAACGGGTACTGGACCGGCCCGGCCATATAGCCCTTTCCGGGCGGGGCGAGAAGGGGCGACTTGCCGCAAATCCATGCGCCTTGTGCGTAACAGGAATGTTGCGCCGGCAGCGAGCTTTCAGCCATCACCAACAATATGGCTGACCGCGCGCCCCTGAATCTCGCCTTGCCGGTGGATGAAATCCTCGGCGATCTGATCGCGCGCCTTGCGTGCAGGCCCCAACGCCGTGCTCGTGGCGCCTCCCGGCGCGGGCAAGACAACCCGTATCCCACTGGTTTTGAAGGATGAACCCTGGGCAAGCGGGGGCAAGATCATTGTTCTGGAGCCGCGCCGGCTGGCAGCGCGTGCCGCTGCCGAACGCATGGCGCAAATACTGGGAGAGCCGTTGGGCCAATCCATCGGCCTGAGGGCGCGGCTCAACTCCCGTACCGGCCCTTCCAACCGGGTCGAAGTCGTCACCGAGGGCGTTTTTACTCGCATGATCATGGAAGACCCCATGCTGGAGGGCGTTTCGGCGGTCGTCTTCGACGAGTTTCACGAGCGTTCGCTGGATGCCGATCAGGGGCTGGCGCTGGCGCTGGACGCCCAGGGCGCCCTGCGCGAGGACCTGCGCATACTCGTGATGTCGGCCACGCTGGATGGCGCGCGGGTGGCAAAACTGCTGGGGGAGGCTCCTGTAATCGAGAGCCAGGGCCGCGCCTATCCGGTGGAGACCCGATATGCGGGCCGCGATCCTACCCGCCGCATCGAGGATCAGGTGGTGGATGTGGTGCTGAAGGCCCTGCGCGCCGATCCCGGCTCGGCGCTGGTGTTCTTGCCCGGTCAGGGCGAAATCCGCCGCGTTGCCGAGCGCCTGACCGAGGCCATCAGGGACGCCAGATATCGACATCGCGCCGCTCTACGGGGCCATGGACCGGCAGGCGCAGGATCGCGCCATAGAGCCCGCGCCGCCGGGCCGCCGCAAGATCGTGCTGGCGACCTCCATCGCCGAAACCTCGCTGACGATCGAGGGCGTGCGCATCGTCGTCGATAGCGGACTTGCCCGTGTGCCGCGCTTCGAGCCCGGCCTTGGACTGACCCGGCTGGAAACCGTGCGCGTGTCGCGCGCCGCTGCCGACCAGCGCAGGGGGCGCGCAGGGCGTACCGAGCCCGGCATCTGCTATCGCCTGTGGGAAGAAGCGGCCACCCAATCGCTGGAAGCATTCGCCCGCCCGGAAATTCTCGCCGCGGACCTGTCCAGCCTTCTGCTCGACCTTGCCCAATGGGGCGCGCGCGATCCGGCAGAACTGGCAATGGCTCGATCCGCCTCCCGCCGCCCGCGCGTCACGGAAGCAAGAAAACTTCTGTCAGGCCCTCGGCGCTCTGGATGAGGCAGGCGCCATCACCGCCACCGGCAAGGCCATGCGCGCCCTGCCTTTGCCGCCGCGCCTTGCACGCATGGTCATAGAGGCCGCCAATTCCGGCGATCATGCACTGGCTGCCGATATTGCCGCCGTGCTTGTCGAGCGCGGCATGGGCGGTGAGGAAATCGACATCGCCCATCGGGTGGATCGCTTCCGTGCCGATCGTTCCCGCCGTGCGCAGGACATGAAACGTCTGGCCGGGGAGTGGGCAAGGACTGCAGAATCTTCGGGCGCGGGCACCGGTCCGTAGCGCGTCGCTCCGACGCAGCGCAAAAGCGCCGGCGCGCTGCTGGCCCTCGCCTATCCCGACCGTATCGCCAGGGCGCGCGGCGCGCAGGGTGCATTTCTCATGGCCAACAGCCGTGCAGCATCGCTGGAGCCGCATCAGGCGCTGGCGCGCGAAACCTATATTGCTGTCGCCGAAATTGCAGGCAGTGCCGGCAATGCGCGCATTCTTGCCGCTGCCGCCATGACGGCCGAGGAGGTGGAAGCCGCCGCCGCAGGTCACATCGAGGAACTGGAAGACATAACCTTTGACCGGGCCAGCGCATCGGTGAAACGCCGCCGCATCAGGCGTTATGGCGCGATAGCCCTTGCCGAACAGCCGCTGCCGGTGGAAGGCGAGGCCTGCGCACTGCGTGCTGGCAAAAGGCATCGCCGCGCTTGGTGTTGCAGGTCTCGGCATGGAACGCCTGCCCTGGAGCCGGCACCAGCAGCAAATGCGCGAGCGGGTGTCATGGCTGCGCAAGGCGGACGCAAGCACCTGGCCTGATTTGTCGGACGAGGCTCTTGCGAAAAGCGTGCAGGACTGGCTTGCGCCCTACATCGAAGGCCGCGCTTCGCTGGCGGCCATCACGGCGGAGGACATGGGCAATGCATTGTCCGCGCTGCTGCCCTGGCCCCTGCCGCAGAAACTCGACGAAGACGCCCCGACGCATTTCACCTGCCCCACGGGCTCGAACATCCCGCTCGATTATGCGGCGGAAAACGGCCCGTTGCTCTGCGTACGCGTGCAGGAACTCTACGGGCTGAAGCAACACCCATCCATCGCCAACGGCCGTATCCCGCTGACCCTGCAATTGCTGTCGCCCGCCCATCGCCCGATCCAGATCACGAAAGACCTGCCCGGATTCTGGAAGGGCTCATGGAGTGCCGTAAAATCGGAGATGAAAGGCCGCTACCCCAGGCATTTCTGGCCGGACGATCCGGCGGGCGAGCAGCCGACAACGCGGGTGAAGTCGCGGATGTGAGAAAGTCCGCGCCGTACCGGGATTGTCGTCGGCGCTGCCATCAAACAGTAGAGGCAGGTGTGTTCCCCACGCGCGCTATCGTATTCACTCCCGAGCGAAGGTTCGGTACGGCGCCGAAATTGACCAGGTGAACCCGTCGGGCCGATAGTCGACCGAGACCTTGCCTTCAAAAACCATTTCGGCGTGATTGATGGTGACAGTGCTGCCAAATCCGGTCTTCTCCGGCTCCCGCACGAGAGGTCCGTCCTTCTCCGACCAGATCAGGTCGAGCCATGGTTCGGCATGTGTTTTCCGGTCGACGGTCCAGGTGATCGTCACGCGTCCGGCCTCGGTCGAAAGCGCGCCGTATTTGGTGGCATTGGTCGCCAGTTCATGCAGCACCATGCCCAGTGTTTGCACGGCGTTCGGGCCGCAATTCAAAGGCTTCGCCAGTCACGGTAACAGGGTGCGGAGAAACCAGAAACAATGCGAGCTGCTGCTCGATGAAGTTCCGCACAGGTACGTCCTGCCAGTTCTCTTCCAACAATGCGTTGATCGAGGTCGCCATACCGTGAGATCGGCGCGACAATTCGCTCTGGAAAATCGGAATCACTCGCTCGCGGCGCGCCAGTTGCCGGACCATCGTGTCGATCACCGTAAAGATATTCTTGATGCGGTGCGCCAGTTCGCGCGATGCGACCTCAAGTCTTTTTTCCGCAGTGTTTCGTCCGGCAACGGCCGATTGCAGCGTGTTGCCGATCTGTGCGAACTGACGGATTCGGGATGGCGGAGCGGCCGGCGATCTGCCGGTTGGCGACGGCCCGCGCCATGGAATTGAGTGCCCGTGCCGAGCGGGAAATTTCGAAGATGATCCAGGCGACCGAGGCGGCGATCAGTGACGACAGGATCGCCCCCGCTCCAAGCAGCCGTTGCCAGGTACTCAAAACCCACGAAGGCGCTGCTGCGCCCCAAACCACGGCCCGCCAATCCGTTGTTCCTACCCGTGCGTGCACCAGCATCACGCCTTCGGCGCCCGGCAGACGGAGGATACCCGTATCGGTGACAGGCATCGGCGTGCCCTGCAGAATTGGCAGGCGGTTGCCGGCGGGCGGGGTATTGTTGAACGACGTGACGACATCGCCTTTATTGTCGACGATGGCGGCGCTCGAGGATTGTGCCAGCGGCGTTTTTGGAATGGTGCGCGCCAGATCATCGGCATTGCGCGTGGTGATGATAACCCGCGCCCGCGTCTCGCCGGGCGGCAGGGCCTGCATCACGTTGAAGACGTGCCGCTTGCTGATCCCGCGCCAAAAAACGTCGCTGACGACCATGCGGGGGCTGGCCAAACTGGCGCGCAAAGCCTCTAGATTGGATGTCTTTCCAAGCGGAGATCCGAACGGAACGCGCGTGTTGAGCAGTTGTTGTCCGCTTTCATCCGTCAGTATGACGAATGTGCCGAGATTTTTCAGGGCAAGCTGGGTGCGGCGGTGAAACTCGGCAAGGTTGCCCTCGCCCAATTCCGGCGCCAGCGAGATGAGCCGCAAGGTCGCCGCCATCTCGCGGAATTCGGTTTCCGCCGCAATGGCTATGCTGTTAGCCTCACGCAACACACGGCGGTCGAACAACGCGCGCTCGCTCGTCGCCAGGCCCTGCACAAGCAGATAGGCGAAATGCAGGTCGGTACGAGGATGGACAGGGACAAAAGGACAAAAAGCAACCGCAGCGACAGCCTTAAGGGCGCAAACATTCTGGTACCGCCTCGGTTTTCTGGCGTAATGACTATATCGCAGCCCCGGTCTATGTTGCAAATGAACGCGCGTGATGCGGTAAATCCAATGACGATGTTTCCCTGAGCAGATAACAATTTGATCCGCTGAAACATTGCATTTGTGTGTCAAATGACATGCCCACTGGATGGAATAAGGCTGCGGCGCCAGTCTGAGCCAGCCGCGATTTTTCGCAATCCATTTGAGGAGCCAGTGGAACCGCTCGCCCGGATCGCGGCTTCTTAGGCTGGCACCGGTTCTGCTGCGAGACATTCGATGCCCGTCGCGGCAGCTTTGCAATATGTCGCGCCGGTGGACCGTCAAGCTGGATCGACGGGAACAACCAGGCGGTAGCGGCATGTCAACAATTACCATACTTGGAAGCACTGGCCGCATTGGTCACCGCAGGCGCGAACGTGCCCCAGGGGATCAAGGCCTGGCGCACACAGGAAAACCGAAGACGTCTCCATAAAGATGCTGCTACTCCTGCTCGCAGGCTTGTCGCTCTGGGCGGCATACGGCTTGTTGCGCAGCGACTGGTTCATTCTGCTGTCGAATGGATCTTCTGCGGCGACCATTGCTGTTGTGTTGTACGTGAAACTCGAAAAATGGTTAGCAGGTCGCACGCGTCCTAGCGGAAAAAATGTCAACGTTTGAAGCGGACGAACTTTACGGCATCGGAATGACATGCTTGCGCACGTCCGGTGCGCGCGACGTGAATTTGAACAATCAAGTTGCTTTGGCGGGGAAAAAGGTTGCACGATGTATCGGCTGAAAATGGTCGCTGTTACACGAGTTGACAACCTCCGCGCCGTTATCTGGTCCAGCGGCAGACCCATGTCTCGGGCGTCCGCCCATTGTAGGCGTCGAGATTGGCGCGCAGATCGGATAGCTTTGCATCGCCGGGATCGAATACAAATGTCGCGCGCAGCCCGCCGGTCGGCGGATTGCGCTGCACGCTGGGCGTCAGCACGCGTCCGCGCGAGGCGGTTACATGCAGTGCGGGTGTCTGCTTGCCTGAAAATGGCTGCGTATCCGAGAATCTGACGACGAAACGCAACGCCTTTTCGCCATCTTTAAGATGGGCAACGCCGCTGCGCGTAGATTTCCACCGCACGGACCATCGCTATGCCGAGGCGAAAGTTTTGACGAGCGCATTGTATAGGCTATCTTGACGGCCTCTCCTTTGCGCAAGGCATCTTCGGGCTGCCAGCAACGTGCACCATATTGTCGTGGAATTCGTCTTCCGTCGGGATTTCAACCAGCACGACCCTGCCTGGCCGGCGTTTTTGTCCAGATCGACCCACACGCTCGGACGCTGATGGTATCGGGCCTCAAGGTCGAGATAGGTATCGAAATCGCGACTGCGCTGGATGAGCCCGAAGCCCTGCGTCTTCTCGTCGAGAAATGCGCTCATCTGCAACGCGCGCGGGTTTGCCAATGGTCGCCAGATGCGCTCTCCCGTTCCAGTCAGAACGGCCAGACTGCCCGAATTCGTGCAACTGCGGGCGATAGTCCTGAACGCGGGGTGGGATCGGCTGGCCCGAGCAGGAACATGCTGGCGAGCGGAGCAATGCCGACGCTGGCCATGGCCATGCGCGGAAAAAGCGTCGCCTTCACGGCCACTGCGGTTTCCACGCCGGGGCGCACGTCGAAGGTATAGACACCGGCGGTCGATGGGCTGTCGAGAAGGCATGTATGCGCATGCCGTGGTCTCCGCCTCCGGCCGTTCCATCCAGAAAGCCTTGAAGACAGGAAATCTCTTCGCCGTCGGCGCGCCTGTACCGATCGCCAGGCCGCGCGCGGAGAGGCCATAAACGAGGTCCTTTGCCAGCGCCGAAACAACTTGCACCCTGAAAAACGATGATCTCGTCCTTCTTGTCGCGGCGATCGAGAAATCCGTTGATCCGGAAACCTGACAGCGGCACTTCCTTGCTGTTGTGGCCCAGCCTGGCGCTGTTCCTGAAGTCACCCAAATAGGCGCGATAGCGGGCGGCTTGGCCGTTGGTGACAGTGAAGGCGTACGGGCTCGCCATACAGCCATCCCAACGGCAGTGCCTGCAGTTCGAACTCGATGGTGAATTGTTCCACTTGGATCTGGCCGATCGAACTAGATCTTGCGGAAGGCATCGTAATCGCTTGCAACGCCTGCGTTGGCGGGCGCTGTGGGCTTTAGATAGGGCTTTTTGGCGATCCGCCGCGCCAGGTTGAGAAGAAATCCGGTTCGAATCGACGAGTTTCTCGGGTATTTTGCCAGTGATAACCCGCCCTCGCCGGGCTCCTGAGCACTGTCACCAAGAACGGGCCGATCGGTTTGCACCACCCGTGCACGGCTGGTTTCCCCCGGTACAGGCTTGGCCTGCCGGCCCTCCGGCGAAAGCGGTTCGCCGTGTGCAGCGGCGACCAGCACTGCCGTTATCGCAATCGCATACACAAAACCGTTCAGAATCGACATGCGCTTGCCCTTCCTGATAGCTACGTGCGCTCCGCGAAGATCGGCCGTCGCTGCACCAATAATCTGCATCCGCGTCATCCGGTTCCATCGGTCCTGCTCCGCATTGCAGCGCGGGCATCGATCGCCGTAGACAGTCGATCAGGCAGCGCGTGCGCAAAAAGGAACAATGCAACATGCCCAATGCCATCCCGCCGGACGGATCGGAGTTTGACTACGTCATCATTGGCGCAGGGTCGGCGGGTTGCGTTTTGGCGAACCGGCTGAGCGCGGACCCGAAAACCAGAGTGCTGGTGCTGGAAGCTGGCGGCAACGACAACTGGATCTGGTTTCACATTCCGGTCGGCTATCTCTTCGCCATCGGCAATCCGCGGTCGGACTGGCTGTTTGCGCACCAACAAGGTGCCCGGCCTCAACGGGCGCGACCTCGCCTATCCGCGCGGCAAGGTCGTCGGCGGCTGTTCGGCCATCAACGGCATGATCTACATGCGCGGCCAGCAGACCGATTACGACAATTGGCGGCAATCGGGCCTGCCCGGCTGGGGCTGGGACGATCTGCTGCCGCTCTACAAGCGCCAGGAAGACCATTACGCCGGCGTTCCGAGCCTGCATGGCGCGGGCGGGCAATGGCGCGTGGAGCCAGCCGCGCATCCGCTGGGATATTCTGGACCGGGTGGCAGGATGCGGCGCCGAGCAATGCGGCATCCCCAAGGTTGCCGATTTCAACACCGGCAACAATTTCGGCTCGTCCTATTTTCAGGTCAATCACAAGACCGGCCGGCGCTGGAGCGCCGCGCGCGGCTTTCTCAAGCCCGTGCTGAACCGCCCCAACCTGACGCTGGCGACCGGCGTGCATGTCGAAGGGCTGATGCTCGAGGACAGGCGCGTCACCGGCGTGCAGATATCGCCATCGGCAATGAGAGCCCGTGTCGCGAAGGTCGCGCGCGAGGCGCTGCTGACCGCCGGCGCAGTCGCCAGCCCGCAGTTGCTGGAACTTTCCGGCATCGGCGATGGCGGCGCGGCTTGCAGGGCGCTCGGGCATCGAGAGCCGCGCATCACCTGCCCGGCGTTGGCGAAAACCTGCAGGACCATCTGCACTTACGGCCGATCTACAAGGTCTCCAACACGCGCACGCTCAATGCCGACTACCAGAACCTGTTCAAGCGCGCCTGGATGGGCGTGGAATACGCGCTCTTCCGGCAGGGGCCGATGACCATGGCGCCCTCGCAGCTCGGCATTTTTGCCAGATCGAGCGAGGATTACGACATGCCGAATGTGCAATATCACGTGCAGCCGCTGTCGCTCGACAAGTTCGGCGATCCGCTGCACACGTTCCCGGCCATCACGGTGAGCGTGTGCAACCTGCGCCCGACAAGCCGCGGTTCCGTCCATGCCATGTCGCACGATCCCTACGTGCAGCCCGAGATCGCGCCGAATTACCTCGTCGACCGATGAGGACCGGCGGGTGGCTGTGGATTCGATCCGCCTGACGCCGCCGCATCGTCTCGCGCCCCGGCGCTTGCGCCCTTATGACGCCGGTGGAATACCAGCCCGGCGATCACCTGACCACGGACGATGAACTGGCGCGCGCAGCCGGCGATATCGGCACGACGATTTTCCATCCGGTCGGTTCGGCCAAAATGGGCATCGATACGGACCCCATGGCGGTTGCGACGCGCCCTGCGTGTGCGCGGAATTCAGGGCCTGCGCGTGGCCGATGCCTCCATCATGCCGTCCATCACCTCGGGCAATACCAATTCGCCCGTCATGGTCATCGCCGAAAAAGCAGCCGACATGATCTTGCGCGATACCAAGGGCTGACCGGTCTTCGCGGCTGTTTGCCAGTTCGCTGCCAGTTCGCTTGCCAAGTTCGCTTGCCAAGTTCGCTTGCCAAGTTCGCTTGCCAAGCCAATTCAACAGGCTCACACTCCTGCCCGAGGGAATAAAATGCTCGCCCGCGAACCGCCAGGCTCCACTTCGCAAATCGGGGTGAGGGACCGGGACGACCGGCGGCACCAGGAGGAGGCGTCATGTTTGCCAAGATCAATCACGTTGCCATTGTCAGCGAGCGCTATGCGGAGCTGGCGAAATTTTACGAAGCGGTGTTTGGCATGCGGACGTCTGCCAACACCCGTGCAGCGCGCGCGACCACGGTTGGCGATGGATACGTCGGCCTCAACATCAATCCGCGCCGCGCGGGCCGTTCTGCGGGCCTCGATCATTTCGGTATCGAGGTGGAGGACAGCGACAAGGCCTTCGATCGCATCGCCCGCAAATATGGCAGGTGAAATGGCTGAAGCGTCCCTCGACGCGTCCGTTCGCCGGCGTGTCGACCCACGATCCCGACGGCAACATGTTCGACATTTCGCAGAAGGACATGACCAACCGCACGTCGGTCTATGTCGAGAACGACGGCAACGCCAATGCGCGGCATATCGATCACGTGGCGTTCCGCACGATGAATCCCGAGGCGATGGCCGAGTTCTACAGCTATGTCTTCGAACTGGCGCCAGGAACAGACCGCAAGGACGGCGACCAGAACCATTATCTGACCGACGGACACATCACGCTCGTGATCATGCCGTGGGACATCACCGACTACGACGGAACCGGCATTATCACCCAGGGCATGGATCACATCGGCTTCCGGGTGGAGACATCGCAGACGCTGAAGCGAGGACAAGATCGGCGACGACAATCCGCGCATCGCGCCGGAGCCGCTGGCTACCGGAGCAGAAGGCAAGGCGCTTGCGCAATTGTTCACGCGCTCCTGTCCTTCGGCCAGATGCATTCGCCGATTGCGACGGCAACCTCATCGACGTGCATGAGGGATAAGGCCCGCTTGTGCGATTAACGGAGCGGTTCGCGGCGCATAGGCGCAATGCAAATAAAAAAACGATCAGGGAGAAAACATGAACCGTCGATATAGCACGCTTGCGGCCGCCGGTTTGCTGGCGGGCTTGCGTCTTGCACCGGCAGCGTCGGTACGCGCTGACGCGGTTTCTGACTTCTACAAGGGCAGAGATCTCAACTGGATTTTGAGCGCCGGTGCCGGTGGAGGCTATGCTGCCTATGCGCGCCTTTTCGCGCCGCACTTCGAGCGGCATATCCCGGGCACTCCGAAAATCGTTATCCAGAACATGCCGGGCGCAGGTGGCATTCGTGCGATGAATTATCTGGCGTCTGTTGCCGCAAAGGATGGTTCGGTTATGGGCCTGGTGCACTCATCTGTGCCATTCGCACCGCTGTACGGAGTCGTGGGGCCAATTTCGATCCGCGCAAATTCAGCTGGATCGGCTCCATGGCAACTCCTCGACCATGTGTGTTTCCTGGACAAAGTCTGGCGTGACGCAGGCGAAGGATTTGTTCGAGGATGGGCGCTATGTCGTTGGCGGCACGGGCGCGGGCTCGCAAATGGAAACATTGCCGGCCTTGCTGAACGATTTGCTGGGCACGAAGATACGCATCATCTCGGGCTATCGCGGCGGCAATAATGTTTATCTTGCGATGGAAAGCGGCGAGGTAAACGGGCGCTGTGGCGGTCTGCTCTCATCCATCAATTCAACGCGGCCCAAATGGTTCAAGGACAAACTCGTATCCGTTCCCATGGTCATTGCGACGAGGCGACTCAAAACTATTCCCCGACACGCCTGCTGCGGCGGAATTCATCAAGGATGCCAAAGGCAGGAAAGTGCTCGAACTGGCGCTCGCACCAACCGGCATGGATCGGCCACTGCTGTTGCCGCCAGGCGCACCGGCAGACAAACTCGCGGCATTGCGCGCAGCCTTCTCGAAAGCCATGCGCGACAAGGCGTTTGTTGCAGAATCCGAACGGCTGAAAATTGAAATCGATGAAGTGTCCGGTGAAGAAGTCGCGAAGATCATTGCCGAAGCTTTTGCAGCTCCGCCCGATGTGGTGAAGGCAGCCAAGGAAGCGATGCAGATTGGAAAGTGAAGCGCAAGGAACGCAAAAGTGAGGAGGTAAACGCATGAGTAGACGTCTCCCCTGGCTGGCCGTTGAGTCTGCCATTGCCTTCATGCAGCCGACAGATGTGCGCGCGGAAACTGTCGCAGATTTCTACAAGGGAAAAGATATCACTTTCATCGTCAGCGCCGGCGAAGGTGGCGGCTATGCAGCCTATGCGCGCACGTTTGCGCCATACCTGGGTAATGCGCTCCCCGGCAAACCCGAAGATCATAGTCAAGCACATGCCCGGAGCTGGCGGCATTCGTGCCAGCCTGTTCTTGTTCAGTACGGCGCCGCGCGATGGATCGACGATCGGTCTTGTTCATTCAGGCGTACCGCTGGCGCCGGTGTTCGGCATCAGGGCGGCAAAATTTGATGCACGCCAGTTCAACTGGCTTGGCGCCATGGCGCGTTCGGAAGCTGTTTGCGTTG
>CAVOYX010000013.1:0-89346 GCA_963700795.1 uncultured Alphaproteobacteria bacterium
GGCTTCGCTTGACCTTATCAGCGGCGGCCGTTCGGGCTGGAATCTGGTTACATCGGCCAATGCCGGCGAAGCGCTGAACTTCGGTCGGGAGGAGCATCTGCCGAAGAAGGAGCGTTACCGCAGGGCGCGCGAATTCGTCGATGTCGTGCGTGGCCTGTGGGATTCCTGGGACGACGATGCATTCGTGTTCGACAAGCAGGAAGGCCGCTTTTTCCGGCCCGGTTCCGTGCATGCGCTGAATCATGCGGGCGATTTTTTCAAAGTGCGTGGGCCACTCAATGTTGCCCGTTCACCCCAGGGCCAACCCGTTGTCGTGCAGGCAGGCGCGTCTGATGATGGTCGCCAGCTTGCCGCCGAAACGGCGGAAGTTGTTTTCACAGCACACCAGTCCATCGCTACAGCGCGTGAGTTTTACGCCGACGTAAAACAGCGCATGAGTGCCTGCAGCCGGGATCCCGATCACCTGAAGATTATGCCGGGTCTGGGCGTTGTAGTTGGGCGGAGCCGGCAGGAAGCGCAGGACAAATATGAGCAATTGCAGGATCTCATCCATCCCGATGTCGGCATTGCAATGTTGTCGAAATATATTGCCTGGGATTTGCGCGGCATGGATCCCGATGGCCCGGTTCCTGTTGTGCCGCAGGATCGCGGAGCCCCAACGCGCTCTGCGTTGTTGAGTGAAACGGCCCGGGCCGAGGGTCTCACCATCCGCCAGTTTTACAAGCGGATTGCCGGCACGCGCGGGCATTTTCAGGTGGTCGGCTCAGCCACCGAAGTTGCGGACATGATGGAAGAATGGATGAATACCGGTGCAGCGGACGGATTCAACATCATCCCGCCGTTCTTTCCAAATTCACTCGACGACTTTGTGCAACTGGTTGTGCCCGAATTGCAGAAGCGAGGCGTTTATCGCACCGCCTATGAAGGCAGGACATTGAGGGAAAACCTTGGCTTGCCGCGCCCTTTGAGCCGATACGCGGCCGCAAGCGAGTGAGATTGCGCAACCCGGTGACGTAGCTGCAATTATCCGCTTGCCCGGCAGCCGTATTAGGCCCAAACTGGGCCAAATAATAAATTGCTCCGGGAGGCATTATCAACATGGTCAGGAAACTCAAACTGATTGCGTCAGCCGCATTCGCAGCTGTTGTTGCAGGTAGTCCGGCGCGCGCTGATGCGGTGAAGACTTTCTATTCCGGCCCCGGCAAGAAAATGCAGTTCCTAATTCGCTCGACTCCCGGCGGTGGTTACGATCATCTGACCAGACTGCTGGCGCGGCACATGGGGCGGTTCATTCCTGGCAACCCGTCGTTGACACCGGTCAACATGCCCGGCGGCGGCGGAATAGTTGCTGCCAACTACCTGTATAATGTTGCGCCAAAAGACGGCACATATCTGGAAATTATCAGTCAGGGTCTTGCAGTCGATCAAGCGCTCGGTCTTTCACCGCAATTGCGGGCGGACATGCGCAAGCTGATATGGATTGCGAGCGTGGTGGACTCCAATCAACTGCTGGTGACCTGGCATACATCGAAAACCAAATCGCTGGACGATGCCAGGAAGCGAGTGACAACGATCGGTTCGACAGGCGCAGGGTCAGTGTCGGTGCAATTGCCGGCACTCTACAACAATGTGCTGGGCACCAAGTTCAAGATCATTTTTGGCTACAGGGGCGGTCACGCCATTGATCTGGCGATGGAACGTGGCGAGCTGGAGGGGCGCGGCACCAATCCTTACACCGATTGGATGGCCGCCAAGCCGACCTGGATTCCGGAGAAATTGATCATTCCGATCATTCAGGTTGGCCTCAAGAAAGAGCCGGCATTGCCGGACGTTCCGCTACTGCTGGATCAGCCTGTGTCGGCGGAACACAAACCGGTTGTCGAATTCATGTCAAAGGCCGCCACCCTGGGGCGTCCGCTGGCCACGACACCAGGCGTCCCCAAGGAACGCGTGGATGCGTTGCGCAAGGCGTTTTTCGAAATGGTCAAAGATCCGAAATTTCTTGAAGACGCCCGTCGATCACATTCCACAATCCGTCCCACGTCCGGCGATGAATTGGCTGCGCTTATAACAAGCATCATAGATACCCCCGACGAGGTGAAGAAGCGCGTGATGTCGGTTCTGCGTCCAAAGGACGAAGATGCGGAAAAAATAAAGGGCGAAAAGAAAGAAAAAGAAATAACAGGCCATTCGTGCGGCGTTACCAGCCGCACGGAGCGCAGCTAGCGTTGTGGAAGCGGTTCTCGCAATCGCACCGGGTCCTTGCCGTCCCAGCCGACAGAAGCATGATGGAAGCGTGTGAAGTTGGCTTCGGATGCAGGGGTCATCTGAATCACTTCGACCATCGCTGGCAGCACTGACAGCGTGTCGAAATATCCGACCTTTGCGCCACCGGTAACTTCCGCCTCGTAGACTTTCTCGAATCCCGCATCGGCGTAGGATTTGCAGCTTGTGGCATAATCGCTGGCGGCATATCCGAAATGATGCAATCCGTAGCCACGTTTTTTGACTACATCCATATAGACCGAGGGAACGTCGTTGAGCTGCTGAATCAATTCGTAATTCATCGATCCACTGAAACCCATTGCAATGGCAAGCTCGACATCGGTCGGCGCGCCCTTGTAGGTCTGTACTGCAAACCGGCCCCGCTCGCGCAGGAACCATGGACCAACGCCCAATAGCCGGGTGAAACGGTCCATCTCCTTGTGGATGTCTTCCACAACAAAGGCCGTCTGCATGATACCGTCGAGCGGTTGACCAAAATTCAGAACAGGCATGCGATCTGCCTCGCGCAATTGAGTTTTACGGCAGTTTTCAGAAAGCAAACGGTGGATGGCGCTAGGCGCGCGGCCACCCACCGTTATTGTTCAGTCCTTGCGGGCTCTGCTAGATCCAGGTCTGGAGCACATAGTCGAACGGTCCTTCGACATTGGCAATGTCCACCCGTTGTAGTTTGATCTTGTAGCCGTCTGCAGTCTTCTTCAGGTGGTGGGTATATTTACCGCCGAAGAAGCGCTGCGTTTCGAGCCGGTATTCCACGGCGTGGAATTTGGAGCGAACGATGATGTCGCCACTGGCTCCATCGACATTCTCTATCACGACATTCGATACAACCCGCGACATGCGCTGTGTGGGCGCCTGCGAATGGGCGTTGGGATGGCAGACACGCTTGATGCGCATTTCCATGAGATAAAGATCTTCATAGAAAATGTTTGGCACGCCCTCGGCTGTTTGCTGGTCGGCCTGTGCTGGCATCCAGTATTTTCCATCCGGCGTAAACAGAGGCAGCCATTCGTCCCAACGTTTGTCGTCCACGATTTCGGCCTGAAGATACAGAAACTGTTCGACGGCTCTTTGCGTTTCAACAGAAACGTTTGCAGCTCTTGTTGATGACATTCCTAGTTCCCTTCCGTCATGAACTGTTTCCAGGCTGCGAACATGTTGCGCATGGGTAGTTCGCTCATACCGGTAACCGAGTGCGTCACGCCCTTGTCGTCGCGTTTGTCCTGACCGGCATTGCGGTGCAGGCTGACCCAATCCCCGCCATGCTCCATGTTCAGTCCATCCTGAATTGCCCTGAAGTTGTTCAGGTCGTCGGCGTTCACCATCGTGGATGGTGAATTGACGTGATAATAATAGGCTGCCGACCGGTCATAAATCCCATCGGGTGCCCCCTTCAATTTGAAGTGCCAGATTTCAGTCAGCGTCTTGTTGGGCCCTAAAGGACGCACAGCGCGCAATTGCTGCAATGGTGGCTGAACGGACAGACACGGATAGACAATTGCGTGATGCAGATTGGCAGACAGAATTTCGTCCATCCGCTTTTCCCCATGCACCTTCGTCAGTGCCTCTTCATGCGCCACGGTTACCGGGTCGCGCGGTCGCAAGCCCATGTATCCCGTCAGCAAGGAGTGGCCATTCTGGTGACCGATGGTTTCCAGCGAGTCCCATTTTTCGAAAGGCAACGTGAAATCGGCAAGGAACTGATATCCCATGGGAGGCTTGGCGCCTTCCTTTTCCTCGAAGACCTTCTGCATTGCTGAAGCTGCGTCGCCAGTGGATTGATGGGTAATGGACGGATGCACTGCGTCGAGCTGGTTTTCGAGGAAGATTTTCCAGTTCGAATGTTGCATGATCCGGAAGCAATTGGCGACGATTTGTACTTCGCCTTCCGGTGCGCGGTTTGCCATGTCGTCAAATGCCTGCCGGCCGCCAGCGCCCAGATAGGTCTTCAGGTCTTCGCCTTCGGAGGCCAAGGCTGGCAAACACGAAGCCGCGGTAGCTGTCTTGGCGTTCCGCGCGCATCATCTGCAATTGCGGGTCCTTCAGATCGATGATGCCATCGTAACCCTGCTTCATCGGCAACTGACGCAGTGAACCGTCGAAATGAAATTGCCATGCATGATAGGGGCAGCGGAAATTGCGCCCGGCATTGCCGTGATGATTGTTGCAGATCAGTGCGCCGCGATGTGGACAACGATTGTACAGGACATGGACCTTGTCATCCTGGCCCCGCACCAAAATCATGCGTTCGTGACCAACCCACGTGGTCCAGTAATCGCCCGGGTTCGGAACCTGACTCTCATGTCCAATGTAAATCCACTTTTTGTGAAAAATATTCTCGATCTCGGCCTGGAAAACAGCTTCATCCGTATAGACCGCCTTGTGAACGCGGTCTGCTTCGACAAGAGTGCCGAAGTCCTTCCCTTTGGTTGTTCCCATCGTCATTTTTCTCCTGAATCTGCAACCACGGCCGCACTCAGGTGGGGCAGGTCGCAGACTGAAGGCGAACTTTTGCACAATGCAATTGGATTGACTACCACTCGGCATGTCGTTTTGCCGTGGCTCCAAAGGTCGCTAGCCATTGTTTTTTCACAGGTGGACTTAATTTACCGCCCGCAAGGCTGTAGATTGCTGCGAATGTCCGGCTCAGGTTGATTTTTGCGTCCGGGCCAGCCACCTGATCTCGCACGGACCGCATATGAACAGCCCCTATCAAGCCACCACACACAACATTCGTGTAACCGTAGAGCCGGACTATATGGAGGACCGCTCCCAGCCAGGCAAGAACCAGTACTTCTGGTCGTATCACGTTGAAATTATTAATCTTGGCGCATCAGAAGCACAATTGACCCATCGTCACTGGAAGATCACGGACGCCAATGGCCGCCTGGAAGAAGTCCGGGGTCCAGGTGTCGTGGGCGAGCAGCCTGTGCTGTCACCTGGGGAGAGATACGAATACACTTCTGGATGTCCTCTGACCACGCCATCGGGGATAATGGTTGGCAGTTATCGATTTGTCGGGGAAAATGGCGAGGCGTTCGATGTGGCAATTCCTGCCTTTTCGCTCGATAGCCCGCATGTGCGGCGCACGGTAAACTGACCGGCAAACTGAAGAAGGGTTCAGCTTATCAATGGCACAGGCTGCCGAAGACCGTCTTGCTTCGACAATCGGGTTGCTTGGCAAGCTCGTCTCATTCGATACGGAAAGTTCGAAATCGAATTGGCCGATCATCCGCTTTATCGAAGACTATTTGCGCCAGCGGGACGTCAGCTTTGTGACCGTTCCCAATGCGGCGGGGGACAAGGCCGCTGTATTTGCAACAATCGGCCCGATGCGCGATGGCGGTGTTGTCCTGTCCGGCCATACCGATGTCGTGCCGGTGGAAGGGCAGGCCTGGACAAGCGATCCATTTGTCATGCGGCGCGACGGCGCCCGTCTGTATGGCCGCGGCACCACCGACATGAAGGGTTTCGACGCAGTCTGCCTGGCCATGGTGGATGAATTCAGGACCGCAGATCTGGCTGTGCCCGTGCATATTCTCCTGTCTTATGACGAAGAGACCACATGCATGGGCCCGCTTGATACCATCGCCCGGTTCGGCAAGGATTTGCCGAAACCTGCGAGTGTCATCGTTGGCGAACCAACGCTGATGCACGTCGCCGATGCGCACAAGGCGATCGCGACCTATCGCACCACGGTGCATGGTCTGGAAGCTCATTCCTCCAAGCCGCACCTGGGGGCCAATGCAATCGAGGGGGCAACCGCGCTGGTCAGCGAGCTGTATCGCATCGCCGACGAATTTGTGGCGCAAGCCGATCCGGCGAACCGCTTCGATCCGCCCTTCGCGACGATCAGCGTGGGCACAATACACGGCGGAACAGCAAGGAATATACTGGCCAGGGAATGCGCCTTTCATTGGGAGTTTCGCTCCTTGCCCGGCATGGCGCAGAATTCTGTCTTGCGCCGGCTGGAGGCTTTCGCGGAACAGACCGTGCTGCCCCGGATGCGACGCCATGCACCGGGCGCGCGCGTGGAAACCGTGACCGAAGTGGAAGTACCCGGCCTTGCCCCGGATGCCGGCTCAAGCGCTGAAACCCTGGCTTTGAAGCTGGCCCGCTCAAACCGCACCATTGCGGTAGCTTATGCGACCGAGGCCGGGCAGTTTCAGCGCGGCGGCATCTCGAGCGTCGTTTGCGGGCCGGGCTCGATCGATCAGGCCCACCAGCCTGATGAATTCATCGATATTGCCGAATTGGAAGCCTGTATCGGTTTCATGCGGCGCCTGATGAACGATCTTGGCATCTGAATATTTACCTAAATTCCCCGATTGGCCAGCATTTGCCTGTGCTCAGGGGTTTAAGTGCAGCCTGGACTTGTTATATTTGATGCAGGGATGCCCAAACCGGAGGAGCCACATTGTGGCACAGGAACCGCAATTGCTGGACAGTGACCGCGATCAGCCGCCCAACGGCACTGTTGCGGGTGCGTCTGCGCATGGCGATGAGGCAACAAGCGCTGGTGCGTTGATCCCGCGAGACAATGCGGCGCGGTTGCAATTCTGGCTTATCATCTCCGGCTTTGCCATGATGTTTGTCGCATCCATCCTGATGTGGGTGCGGTTTGGCCCATCGATGTTCGTCGATCTGGCGACTGCGGTAATGAATTGCTTCTGAAGCAACAAGGATTTCAACTATGACCCCGGCGCAACGCCGTCTTATCGCACCCATTGTCAGTTTTGGACTGGGTCTCGTGCTCCTGCTGGCTACGGCCTGGGTGACGTTTGTCGATCGAGGCCAGACCGTTCCCACTGCCCGGATCGGCGGACCGTTTGCTTTGGTTGCCCATGACGGCCGCCTGGTTTCAAACAAGGAATTCGCAGGCGCGCCGTTTCTGGTTTTCTTCGGATTCACCAATTGCCCGGATATTTGCCCGACGACGCTTTTCGAAGTCTCCGAAGTGTTTCGCAAGATGGGGCCCGACAAGAAGATTGCGGCGCTGTTTATTACAGTCGATCCGGAGCGGGACACATCCGAAAAACTGAAGGATTATATCTCGAATTTCGACAAGCGTATTGTTGGTTTGACCGGATCGCGAGCCGCAATCGAGCAGGCCGCAAAGGCCTATCGCGCCTATGCCCGCAAGGTACCCGGAGAAGGGGCGCAGTACACGATGGATCATTCCTCCATTGTGTATTTGATGAACAAGCGCGGCGAATTCATCGGCGGCTTCAATATCAAGCAGCCTCCTGAAAAGGCAGCTGCAGAGCTGGCGCAATATTTATAGGAATTATTCGCGAAGCCGTCTGGCGGGTAACAATCCTGGCCCGGATCGGTGATGAAAGAAATTCGCGTCAGTAAAATCCGATCAGGAAAATATTTAAGATACAGGTCCGCGTATGTTCCATTTTCCGCCAGACGCACAAGTGCATAATCGAGTACGCGCTGCAGCGCCGGGTTGTTCTTGTTGACGGCGATACCGACGCCTTCCCCGAAATAGAAACTCTCTGTATAGGCGCCGCCACGAAACTCGCAGCAGTCATTGGCATCTGTGCCGTTCAGCCAGATCGCCAGGGTCACGCCGTCGCCAAAGATGACACTGACATCGTTACTCTTGATCGCCTGCAGGAGCGAAGCCGGGTCCGGATAGGCTTTTTGTTTGACCTGCGGAAAGAAGCGATCGAGATAAGCAGCATGCGCAGTTTTGGCGACCACGCCGACTGTTTGTCCCGATAACTTCTGCAGATCAATCGTTCCGGGGCCCGCGTTCCGGCGTGCCGCAAATCGTGCAGGCGTGCGATAATACGGATGCGTGAACAATAGCTTCTCACGCGCTTTGGGCGTGATGGCTATCGAGGCCACGGCGGCGTCGGCCTGATTGCTTTCCAGTGCTTCGGTGATTGTGTCAAAACGTCTGCGCTGCACGGTGCAGGTGATTTCCAGTTCCTTGCAGATCGCGCGCGCCAGTTCGACATTGAAGCCCGTCAATGTTCCATCCGGCGCGGTGAAACCGAAGGGCGGATAATCATCGTCGGTGACGAACCGGATCAATTGAAGAAACGAGGTGTCAGGCTTTTCTACACGGCGCTGAAGATCCCAGAAGTTCGGAACGGATTTGGCCGGGGGCATTTGCGCCAGGGCCGACATACCCATCACACATACAGCAAGCGCCGCCAGCCAGAGCCTGCCTGCGCGGATACGTACTGCACCTTGACAATAATTTATGGTCAAGCCAAGCTCCAACAGTCCAGATAATGGTCAAGTATTGTTTTGTGTGTGCTGTTGTGTCCGAGGTGTTTCAGGTGCATCGAGAAACTCGTCCGGTTGTCGGGGCGTTCGCCCTGCGGCCCGTGTCTGGTATTGATTTGCTGACCCAGACTCCTATTGCGCCTTCGTCAGCTGTGCAAATGCCAAATCGGCGCGTGCACATTGAGGCCACCTCCCGGCCGGTGATTGGCCGCGCCAGCTCATCTCTTCCGCATGCGATTTCATTCCTCCCGGCCTATGGAATTTCGCCCGGAGTGCTGATCGAGGCAACCGCGCTGGCCGCAATGCAGGGCGTACGGCCAGAGGTGGCTCTGTTGGCGACAGGCAGGATCAGCGAAGAAGACTATTTCCGCGCGCTGTCTCGTCATCTGGGCCTGCGATTCATCTCGGATGGAGCCAAACTTGCTTCCGGCACCTTGTTTCCGGAGACGCTACAGGCCGGGGTCGCTCCCTTGCAGTCAGCGCCGGGTGATGGGCCTGCCTGGCTGCTGGCGCCATCCGGCCGGCGGCTGGATGAATTGCTCACGCTGCACCGCCGCGGGACTTTGCCGCGCGACCGCTTCGCCATTACAGCGCCCGTCTTTCTTGCGACGCATGCTTCTGGATCATGACGGTGCATCCGTTGCAGAAATGGCGGCCAATGACTTGCGCGGTTGGCGGTCTGACCTTTCGGCGCACACGCCGGTTTCCCGATGGCTATGGTTAGCACTGGCGACAATAGTCGTTTTGTTTTCCGTTTCATTGTTTGCCGGTGGCCTGCTTTGGGTGGTGATGTCCCTGTTGGCCGGTTCAATACTGGCTGGCTCGATTGTCTTGCGATTGTTTGCTGCTGCGGGTAGTTGCGATCCCTTGTTTGCAATGCCGGGTGCGAACATTGCAGCCGGTTCTCTATCGGATGCAGACTTGCCTGTGTTCACGATTATTGTCGCCCTCTACCGCGAGGCGCGCATCGTGAGAAAGCTTACCGCAGCCTTGGATGCCATCGACTATCCGGCCTGCAAACTCGATATCAAGCTGGTTATCGAATGCGATGATGTGGAAACACGCGAGGCATTCGAAAGTCTGGCATTGCCGGCACGTTACGAGATTCTGGTCGTTCCCGAAGGCAAGCCGAAAACCAAGCCGCGCGCATTGAATGCAGCCCTGCCACTGGCGCGCGGAGAATATGTCTGTGTTTTCGATGCCGAAGACATTCCGGACCCCGGCCAATTGCGACAAGCAGCGGCGGCATTTGCTCGCAGCGGGCAGGAAATAGCCTGCGTGCAGGCGCGTTTGGCCATCGATAATGTACGCGATTCCTGGCTTACACGCATGTTTGCTATTGAATATGCCGCATTGTTTGACGTGCTGAACCCCGGCTTCTCCTGGCTGCGCGTACCCGTTCCACTGGGCGGGACCTCCAATCATTTTCGTACCGCGGTGCTGCGGCGACTTCGCGGCTGGGATGCCTGGAATGTCACCGAGGATATCGATCTGGGACTGCGTCTTGCGCGCTTTGGCTATCGTGTCGAAGCTATTGCATCGGCGACAGAAGAAGAAGCACCCGCAAGGCTCAGTCTGTGGATGCGGCAACGCCGCCGCTGGTTGAAGGGATGGATGCAAACGGCATTGGTGCATTTCCACCATCCGTTGCGTTTCTGGCGGGAGATGGGTGGCCTGCAAGCCAGCGTTGCGTTTCTGCATGTCGTGGGGACGTTGCTCGGCTGCCTGTTGGGGCCGCTGTTTGCTATTGTCGCTACAGTACAGATTGCATGGGGTGACCTGTTGACGCCCACCACGCCGCTGGGCGTGGTGTTGAGCACATGCTGGTGCTTTGTATTTGTAGCTGGCCTGGCGTCGGCGTTCTGGCCGGTGTTGCTCGGCATGAAAAGGCGCAAGCTTCTGGCATGCTCCGGCTGGTTAATTACCTTGCCGGCATACTGGCTGCTGCAGACAATCGCGGCCTGGTGGGCCATGGTTGATCTGGTGCGCGACCCCTTCCACTGGCACAAGACCGATCACGGTTTGGCGCTTACTACGCGGCGCCAGAAGCGCCCGGTCACCAAAAAGAACCAAATCCAGCAGGCCTTGTGAGCCTTTTGCCTTGCGCCCCGGGCCAAACTGGCAATATTGAAGGACATCCATTCAAGTTGCGCGACATTCGCCCGCTGTGGACGAACGCGTATTTCCAATTTCCCGGCCGCCGGAAAACCATCGGCAGGTCGTTGCCGGAGACATGATGAGCCTTCTGGACGCTGCAGCAACCTCGAACGCCTGGCCCTTCGAAGAAGCCCGCAAACTGGTGGAGCGGGTGGAGAAATCCGGCCAGGGCAAAGTGCTGTTCGAGACAGGTTACGGGCCTTCGGGATTGCCACATATCGGTACGTTCGGCGAGGTTGCCCGCACCAGCATGGTGCGTCACGCATTCGAGTTCATTACTGATGGCAAATACGAAACCAGGCTGCTGGCGTTCTCAGACGACATGGACGGATTGCGCAAGGTTCCCGACAATGTGCCAAACCAGGAGATGCTGACTGCCTATCTCGGCAAGCCTCTCACGCGCGTGCCAGACCCCTTCAGCAACGAATACGATTCATTCGGCGCCGCCAATAATGCGCGCCTGCGCGCCTTTCTCGATCGCTTCGGCTTCAAATACGAATTCGCATCTGCGACAGATTATTATACCTCAGGCCGTTTCGACGCGATGTTGCTGCGCATGCTGGAAGTGCATGACAAGGTGCTCGACATCATCCTGCCAACTCTCGGGCCGGAACGCCGCGCAACCTATTCTCCGTTTCTGCCCATCTGTCCGCGCACAGGCATTGTGCTGCAGGTTCCGGTCATCGAACGCAATGTTGCCAAGGGCACCATCGTTTACGAAGATCCGGAAACAGGTGAGAAGGTTGAAACGCCTGTAACGGGCGGACATGTGAAATGCCAATGGAAGGCCGACTGGGCCCTGCGCTGGGCTTCGCTTGGTGTTGACTATGAAATGGCCGGCAAGGACCTGATCGATTCCGTTCGGCTTTCGGGACAAATCGTGCGCGCCCTCGGCGGCGTTCCACCCGAAGGATTCAATTACGAATTGTTCCTCGACGAGAACGGTCAGAAGATTTCCAAGTCCAAGGGCAATGGCATGTCCATTGAGCAATGGTTGACCTATGCCAGCCAGGAATCCCTGTCATTGTTCATGTTCCAGAAGCCGCGCGAGGCAAAACGCCTGTATTTCGATGTCGTGCCGCGCGCCGCTGACGAATATATCCAGTTCCTTGGTGGCTACCCGCGCCAGGACGACAAGAGCAAGCTGACCAATCCGGTCTGGCATATTCATAACGGTGCACCGCCTGCTGCCGAAGTGCTGCATCACGGCGGCGAAGCCGATACGACCATAACATTTGCCATGCTGCTCAATCTTGTGACCGTTGCAAACAGCGAGGATGCATCAGTCGTTTGGGCATTCTTGCAGCGTTACGCTCCGGGTGTCTCGCCCCAATCCCACCCTCGGCTTGACGCGATGGTGCGCTTTGCAGTCGCTTACTATCGCGATTTCGTCAGACCCAAAAAGAACTATCGCTTGCCCGATGAGCTGGAACGTAAAGCCTTGAAGGGTTTGGACACAATGCTGGCGGGTTTGCCTGCCGATTCCAGTTCCGAGGATATTCAGACTGCGCTTTACGATGTCGCGCGCCCAATATCGCGGTACCAGAACTTCAAGGCCAAGGGCGCCACCCCGGACCGTCCGGGCGTGTCGAACGACTGGTTCAGCATGCTCTATCAGGTTCTGCTGGGTGAGGATCGCGGCCCGCGCTTCGGCTCATTTATTGCTCTTTACGGAATTGTCGAAACGCGCGACCTTATCGCCCGGGCCTTGTCCGGCGCACTTGTTGCCGAGCATGAACGGTTTCTGGAAAGCCGGGCTGCCTGAAGGTCCGCTTCAACGGACAATAAGCACGGGGGAAATACGTGGCGACAGGCTACGACTTTATTGTGATTGGCGCGGGATCTGCCGGCGCTGTGATTGCCGCGCGCCTGTCGGAAGACAAGACCGTTCGTGTTTTACTGCTCGAAGCTGGCGGCAAGGACAATCATCCCTTTCAGGTCATGCCGCTCGGCTTTCTGCGCGTGGTCGCCAGCGACAAATTCAACTGGAAGTTCGAGTCAGAACCAGAACCTGGCCTCAACAATCGGAGGCTGGAAATCCCGCGCGGCAAGACTCTCGGTGGTTCCTCGTCCATCAACGCGATGATGTATATTCGCGGCAACCCGATGGACTACAATCTTTGGCGTCAGCAGGGCTGTGAAGGCTGGGGCTATGATGATGTCCTGCCGTATTTCAAGAAACTGGAAACGAACCCGCGCGGCGAAACAGATTATCACGGCGCCTCTGGCCCCATTCATGTCGCTCCGGTCGATTTTCCGGACATGCTGTTTGATGATTTCCGCAAGGCCGCAGAAGCCGCCGGTATTCCGTTCAATGACGATCTCAACGGCCCGGTGCAGGATGGTATCGGCCGCATGGAGCAGAATACATCCGGAGGCCGGCGCTCCTCGACAGCGCGCGCCTATCTGCATCCCGCCATGGGCCGTCCCAATCTGGTAATAGAAACCGGTGCGCTCACCACCCGTATTGTGGTGGAAAACAACCGTGCAAAGGGCGTGGAATACATCAGGCATGGCCAGAAGCAGACAGCCTGGGCCGATGGCGAGATTGTTCTGTGTGGTGGCTCCTATAATTCCCCGCAATTACTGATGCTGTCGGGCATAGGCCCCGCTGATCATTTGCGCGAGTTCGACATTCCTGTCGTACATGACATGAAGGGTGTTGGTCAGAATCTGTCCGAACATCCCAACATGCTCAATGTGAAGGCGGTGAAAGAGGATGTTGGCCTTACCCGTCACTTGCGGCTGGATCGTGCGACGCTGGGTGTAATGCAGTGGATATTCCGACAGGGTGGCGCCTTCTCGACCAATGGCGCTGCCACGAACATGTTTTTGCGCACGCGCGAAGGCCTCATCCGTCCTGATATTCAGATTGTTCAAATGACCGTCAGCAATCGCGGCAGTCTTTGGGTGCCCGGACTGACAAAGAAGCCGGAATGGTGTTTCAGCGCGCGCGTTGGTGGCCCGCTCAATCCGCTGTCGCGCGGTTGGGTCAAGCTGCGTTCGGCCGATCCGCAGGCCAAGCCGCGCATTCAGTTCAACATGTTCAAGGAACGTGAAGACATGGAAACGATGATCCGCGCGCTCAAGAAGAGCCGCGAGATCTACGCGCAGGAGCCGCTGGCCAAATATATCACGCACGAAATTTCACCCGGCGACGATGTGAAGACCGACGCGGAACTCGAAGCCAATATTCGCGCCAATGCCCACCACCGCTCGCATCCCTGTGGCACGTGCAAGATGGGCATTGACGATCTCGCGGTGGTCGACCCGCAACTGCGGGTGCGTGGGCTCGAGGGCCTGCGAATTGCCGATGCTTCCATCATGCCGGAAGTGATTGTTGGTAACACGAATACGCCTTGCATGATGATCGGCGAAAAAGCGGCCGACATGTTGCGGGGACGCGTTCCGGCAAAAGATCAGGCAGCTTGAAGCAATGATATTCAGTGGCCGCCTGAAGCCTTTGCAATTGCATGGGGCAGGGGCTAGACCTTCCCAATGCTGACAATCATATCCGGCGCAGCAGTCGCCGTTGCTGCCTTTGCCTCTGCCCTGATCTCGGGCGTGTTCGGCATGGCCGGCGGACAGATATTGCTGGCTGTGCTGTTGTTCTATCTCAGCGTGCCCGCAGCCATGACGGTGTTTTCCGGCATGATGTTTGTCAATGGTGCATGGCGCGCCTGGTTTTGGCGGTCCCACATCAATTGGCCGATAACCATTCGCTATGTTGCGGGTTCGCTTGTTGGCTGGCTGACAATGCTTGCCGTCGCATTCGTACCGTCCAAGCCGCTTGTGTATCTCGGCATGGGGCTGTTGCCATTTGTTGGTGACATGTTGCCCAGGCACATGAAGCTTGATGTGACGCGCCGTGGCATGAGCTATGTCTGCGGTTATCTGGTCATGGTGCTGCAGATTGGTGTCGGCGCTGGCGGTAACGTACTCGATATGTTTTTTCAACATTCACCGCTGAGCCGCCATGCTGTCGTGGCCACCAAGGCCATGACAACCCTGTTTGCGCAGACCGTGCGATTTGCCTACTTTGGCGCGTTGATAGGGGCCTACGCGGACATTGCACCACATTGGTATTTCGCAGGACTGGTGCTTCTTTCGGCCGCCGGTACCGCAGGCGGTGGCTGGATGCTCAATCACTGGCTGAGCGACAGTAATTTCCGCAAGGGCACGCGCTATCTTATCTGGCTGTTCAGCGCGATATATATCGCGCGCGGGCTCTGGCTTTTATATTATCCTGCAGCGTGAGGGTATCATCGTATTGTGCGATGAACGCTATTGGCTCGACCAGATGATGCGCGCGATCCAGTCGACTTTTTTCATCTCAAACGTGCGGTCCGGATGATCTGGATTGAGTGATTGCAGTTCGATTGTCTTTGCCGTTTGCCGCTTGAGTTCCTTGGCCAGGATTTCCCCTTCCATTGTTTTCACGACAACCCGGTCACCCCGGCGGACAGAAGCATTCGGGGATACAATGACGATGTCGCCTTCGCGAAACAACGGCAGCATGGAATCGCCGGAAATCTCCAGCGCATAGGCATTCTCGTCCTGCACATCCGGAAATGCGATTTCTTCCCATCCTGCACCGGCGGGAAAACCTGCATCGTCAAAAAATCCGCCCACTCCAGCCTGGGCCATGCCGATCAGTGGGACTGTATTGCGCGACTCGCTTCGGCGCGCCGTGATCATGCTCATGAATTCGTCCAGAGAGGCATTGGTCGCATCCAGGATCTTGGCAATTGACTCCGTGGACGGCCAGCGCAAACGCCCGTCCGCCGTCTGTCGTTTCGACTTGTTGAAAGTCGTCGCATCCAGGCCCGCCTTGCGGGCAAGAGCCGAGGGGCTGAGCCCATAGCGCGCGGCCAAGCCATCGACGGCGGCCCAAATCTGACTATGCGTTAGCATGACGCCTCTCCCGGACCTTGTGGCCGTCCTGTCGCATCAGTAATTCGAGTATATAATTCCTATAAAAGGTATTTATACCTGTTTCACGGAATTGGCAAGTGTTTCACAGATGTATTTATAGTCAAGTTGCTTTGTAAGGCAAAGCTGAAGCAAAAGCTTCTGTGCGCATCGACAACTTCCCGAAGCGAACCAGTTACCACTGCACTGCGAAGCGTTATAGGTTACGGCCATGACACTGATCTACAAGATTGCAACCCAGGCACAATGGGCCGAAGCGCAGAAGACTGGCACTTTCATGGGTGCGCCCGTTGATGTTGCCGATGGCTTCATTCACTTTTCTACAGAACGCCAGACGCGCGAGACAGCAGCAAAACATTTTGCCGGCCTTGATGGTCTCGTTCTGGCCGCACTGGATGCGGACAAGTTTGGCAGTGACCTGAAGTGGGAAGTTTCGCGCGGGGGCGATTTGTTTCCACATCTCTATCGTCCGTTCGACTTGAACGAGGTGATATGGGCAAAGCCATTGCCGTTGAAAAACGGCGCGCATGATTTTGACGGATTGCTGCCGTGACCAATCTTTATACTTGGGCCCGCCCGCTCTTGTTTGCCGTAGATGCTGAAAAAGCACATGCTGCGACAATCAAATTGCTCAAGACAGCTAATTTTCTTCCGCAGCGTACAGCGCCTGATGACTTGCGCTTGCGCGTCGAAGCCTTTGGATTGCGTTTTCCCAATCCGGTTGGCATGGCCGCAGGTTATGACAAGCATGCCGAAGTTCCGGACGCCTTGTTGCGGCTCGGTTTCGGCTTTACCGAGATTGGCACGGTCACCCCCCTGCCGCAGCCGGGCAATCCCTTGCCGCGGCTGTTTCGCCTGCGTGCGGATGAAGGCGTCATCAATCGTTTTGGATTCAATAGTGAAGGGCATGGCGCTGTTTACAAGCGGCTGGCTGCACGACTGGGCAGGCCAGGTGTTGTTGGGGTCAACGTTGGCGCAAACAAGGATGCAGCGGATCGCGTCGACGATTATGTCGCCGGAATAGGCGCTTTTGCAGACGTAGCCAGCTATTTCACCATCAATATTTCCTCGCCCAATACGCCAGGACTGCGTGAATTACAGCAGGCCGCAGTGCTCGACGACCTGCTTGCACGTGTGCTGGAAGCACGTGATCTGTCTGCCAGACGGACTGGCCGGAAGCCGGTGCTGTTGAAGATCGCACCAGATCTGGCGGAAGGTGATCTCGACGATATCGTGCGTGTTTGCCTCGCGCGCGGCATTGACGGGATGATCGTCGGCAATACTACAATCACCCGCCCCGATTACCTTCGCTCGCCGGAACGCAGTGAGAGTGGAGGATTGTCGGGCAAGCCTTTGTTCGACCTGTCGACGCGCATGTTGGCGGAAACTTACAAGCGTGTGGAAAAGACATTCCCGATAGTAGGCGCGGGTGGCATTCACGACGCGCAATCCGCAATTGCAAAAATCGAAGCAGGTGCGACCTTGCTGCAAGTCTATTCGGCGCTTGTATACAAGGGGCCTGCGCTTGTTGGTGAAATCAAGCGCGGCCTGCTGAACCACATGAGCGCGAACAAACTCAACAGCATTGCCGAAATGACCGGAACCCGGGCCAATGAATGGCCGCGCAAAGCTATTGCCGGTTAACGTGCATTATTTGCGCATGTTCATCAGTCGCAGCACGAACCAGATCGGCACGACAATAACCGCGCCCGCCAGGATATAGGTCGCCACTTCGCGAATGGCGTCAAAACCCAGGAACCATATCCGGCGGAAGAACCGCTCGATACCATGCAGAATGTCAATAGGCCGGATGTCGAGCCACATGAGCAAAGCGCCGACGACTAGCGAGACGACAAGCAACCGAAAAAACACGGCTGCAGGCGATCCGCCAAGAAAACGCGAAATGGTAGAATTGTCCACGTGATCGCCAGTGGGCGGTGCGCCTGGTGCGCGGTTACGTTCACTGTTCCACCGGGCTTGATCCCAGCCGGGCGCATTGGCTTTGGCAGGTGGCTCAAGGCGATCGTTCATTTCCAGTCCTTCAGGTCGCGCGTTCAACGGAACGGCTTGTAACATTGCGACAGTATGCTGACAGGAACAAAAGCGCGCCAGCGAAAAATAATGCGACTTGATGTCTGCAAAATACCCACAAAAAATATATCAGATCTTGTCCTTGGGTGGCTCGTCCTCTTTCATGATTCGCATCATGCGGCGCATGAATTTCTCCGCAAATGACAGTGCCTTGTCCATTTCGGCATCCGAGGGAAGTGCTTCCCGCAGCATTTTTCCGGGGGTCTGCTGAGCTTCGGCGAGTCTTTTCTGCAACTCGCTATTACGTGCCGTCAGGCGGGCTATCTCCGATTCCAGTGCCCCGCGCTCGTCCGCGCTGGATTGGCAAGTCACCCGGTTTTCCTTGACCGTGCAAAGGCTAACGGAACCATTGCGGGTATCCAGGCGCAGAAAACCGTTTGGTGCTGGCGTCATGGAGAAACGGCCATTCTGCTCAGTGCCAGCTACAATATCCTGTGCCGGGGCTGGGACCGGAACAGCGGCTAGCAGCGGACTTGCCAGCAGAAGACTTGCGAGCATCCGGGTTGAAATCCTGTTCATGGCGATGATCCTGTTCTGGCGAAACGGTCCGCAAGGCACGGCTGACGCCGGATTTGCAAGGCGCAATGTCAATTATTGCAGCAACCCGCGGCAAAACCGTGGCAGCAGAATGGTCAATCGCCTTTGCCGTTTTCGGCGCGCTGGGACGTTTCTATTTTTGCTGCAGCAATGACGGCCTGCGTGCGGCTGTCGACGCCCAGTTTCTGTAGAATAGCCGAGACATGGGCCTTTACGGTTGCTTCCGATACCGACAATTCATAGGCGATCTGCTTGTTGAGCAGGCCTTCGGAAAGCATCATCAACACGCGCACCTGTTGGGGCGTCAGGGAGGCCAGGCGCTTCATCAGGTCGTTGGTGTGTTCGTCCTCACGCGCGACCATGTCGACATCATCAGGCACCCAGGTATCGCCCTGCATGACAGTTCGAATGGCAGCACGCATAGTTTCCACAGGCGTTGTTTTCGGGATGAAGCCGGATGCCCCCAGTTTAAGGCTGCGGCGGATAGTGTCGTGCTCCTCATTGGCGGAGACGACAACGACAGGAATTTCCGGGTGCTGGGCTCGCAGATACAGCAACCCCGAAAAGCCTTGGACACCGGGCATCGTCAGGTCGAGCAGGATGAGATCGGTTGACGTTCCAGCCAAGGCTTGCCCCAGCTCGTCCAGATCGCCGCATTCCACGATTTCCGCGCCATCAGTGGCGCCGGAGAGTGCTTGCCTCAAGGCGCCGCGTACCAGCGGATGGTCGTCGGCAATCACGATGCGGCCCGTCTGGCTCAAACGCCTCCCCCTTCGTCTACTGCAGGCGCTGGTTGCCGAACACTTCAAATCGCGGCTTGAACGCCTTTCAAAGCCTGGAAATCCAGTCTATGCCATTGTTGTCCGGGTTTGCACACTGTGCAAGTCCTTCCTTTGTGGTTTCGGTCCGGGTCGGTCGACGTTGGGTGGGTCAGGCAGGGTTCAGTGAAAAAGCAGCTGGCCGATGAAGATATCCACGAACGCGCCACTATTGATGGGCGCGTCTCGTTCGCGGTTGCGGCATTTGCATTGGGTGCGGGCCTTGTAGCCTTGCTGGACCGGATTGGGGTGCCAGAAGGCATTGTGGGTATCCTTGGCCCGGTGCTCGTTCTGGCAGGCCTGTGTCTTATCGGACTATTGCTGCATGCGGTGAGGGTATCGCGTTTTTATGCGGCAGGACGGGCGGTTCCTCCATCCTATGCCGGCCTTGCGTTGGCTGCTCTGGCCACTTCGCTCGCGCTTCCCTTTCTGCCGCCTGTGGGTGGCGGCACGTCGATGGCCAGTCTCTTGACAGGCCTTGCGGCGGGACTGGTTATCGCGGCCTTCGTCAGCGGGCCGCTGATCCGAAAGACAGGAGCATTTTCGCTTCCTGACCTGATAGCGGGTCGTTTCCCGCATACAGGTGTGCGCCTGGGTGTTGTTGCAATCAGTGCTGTTGCTGCATTGCTGATTGCATGTGCCGGCTTTGAAACGTCAATCAATGCATTGTCCTATTCGCTCGGGGCTGAGCGGATATATGCGATCGTGTTGATTGGCTTTGTGCTGTTGTTGCTCGCAGTTCCCGGCGGCATGGGAGGTGTTGTCTGGGCTGCAACCGGTGCGGCCGGAATATTCATTGCTGCGCTGACTTTGCCTCTGGCCTCTATCCTGCTGGGTGGTGATGCGCTTCCGGTTCCTGTAATTGGCGATGCGGTCGCCTGGCAGAAGGCCACGGCGCGCATTGCACGCTGGCAGTTCCCGGCCGGCTGGCCAGCGATAAATCTCCTTCAGGCGACGGCTATTGCATTTGGTACGGCCTGTCTTGCACCATTACTATCACCGGCCATCACCACACCCGGTGCGGGTGCAACCCGCAAGGCGGGAATGGCATCGCTGGCATGGGTTTTTGTTATTCTTGCCCTGGTGCTGGTGACGATAGCCGTATCGGCGATTGTGCTGGACGAATATCTTGTTGGCGAAAGGCCGGATCGTTTGCCTGCATTTGCTTATGCAGCCAGCGGCGGTGGCCTTTTACGCATATGCGGGGGCCATGTCATTTCGCCTGAACAGGCGCTTGCAGCCTGCCGTGGTGTGACCGGATTCGCTGGCCTGGTCTTGCGGCCGCAAGACATTGCTCCAGAAGGCGTCTGGCTGCTGCATGGCCTGCCGGAATTATATGGTTATGGAGTTGCGTTCTCCGGACTTGTAGGAGCAGGCATTACAGCCGTGGCGCTTGTGCTGTGTGCTGCTGGCTTCCAGGCTTTCGGCACCGCCATCGGGCACGATGGGTTCTACCGTGTGCGTGACACGCAGGCGTTGACGAGCCGGCGTCTTGCTATCACCCGGGTCGTCATGGTCCTTGGCATCGCAGTCAGTGGCGCGGTGCTCGCCCGCACTAGCGTCAATCCACGGCAGATGATCAGTCTTGCAATTATCATTTCCACAGCCGCCATCGCGCCTCTGGTTGCGCTTGCCCTGTGGCCGCGTGCCTCCGGAAGCGATGCAGCAATCGCCATGCTCACCGGGACAGGTTCGGCTGTTCTGCTAGTGATTTTGCGAGGGTCTTCGGCAGATATTGGCCAATTGGCCGGCACAGCGCTCATTGCAGCAGGAATTGGCCTGGTGTCGGGCTTTGCCGTGAGTTTCTTGCGCAGCGGCGGCCTTGCGACTGAGGGCAGTGCGTTTGTTCATGGCATTTTGCATGGTGAGGTCGACGTCCTCAATCGCGACAAGGGCGCGTAGCAACGATTAATGGCCTGGCAAGAGCTTTTCAAGCGTCTCGATGCGGTCTGCTTCATGCGCAGGTTTGTCCCATCGAATGCGTGAAATTCGTGGAAAGCGCATCGCAAGACCGGACTTGTGTCGCGGCGATCTCTGCAAGCCTTCGAACGCCACCTCCAGTACCAGTCCCTCGCTGGCCGATGCCGAAACCTCGCGCACAGGACCGAAACGGCTGCGCGTATGATCGCGTACATATTTGTCTATCTGCTTCAATTCGGTGTCCGTGAAGCCAAAATAGGCTTTCCCCACCGGCACGAGTTCGTCGCCGGCTACTCCTGTTCGCCATACGCCAAAGGTGTAATCAGAGTAAAACGATGATCGTTTTCCGTGACCGCGCTGCGCATACATTAGCACTGCATCAATCAGCATAGGGTCCCGCTTCCACTTGTACCAAAGACCCTTCGGCCGTCCGGGTACATAGCTCGCGGTCTTGCGTTTGAGCATCACACCTTCGATGGCAGACACATCGTTTTCGAGATTGTGTAATTGCGGATCGGCGCGTGCAGCGGCCAGCGCTGCCCAATCCTCGAAGTCAATAAGCGGCGACAGGGTCAGTCTGCTTGCATCAGCGCCCGCAACTAAGGTCTCCAGGCGCTTCCGCCGTTCGAGGAATGGCTGCTTGCGCAGGTCTTCGTCATCCAGATGCAAAAGGTCATAGACGCGTATATGGGCCGGAAAATCCGCCAATAATTTTGCAGTCACTTTCTTGCGATTGAGACGTTGCTGCAGGGTGGCGAAACTTTCAATGCGTCCGTCTTTTGCAATGAGCAATTCACCATCCAGCGCGAAATCGCAATCGCCATATGCGGACAGATAGTCTGCAATATCCGGAAAACTATGACTGATGTCTTCGCCTGTACGGCTGTACAAACGTACTTTCCGTTCACCCCTCTGCAAGGCTGTAGCCGCCTGAATGCGAATGCCGTCCCACTTCCATTCCGCAATGAAGTCGTCTGATGACAATGTCTCGAGGTCTTTTGTGTCGAGCGCGTGGGAAAGCATGGGCGGTCGAAAAGCCAGGGCGCTCGAAAGGGCCGGCTTTTCGCCGGACCCATCAATCCAAGCAAACAACCTCTCGTATGGCGGCTTGAGCGCTGGCCACATGTTCTCAATGTCGTTCACGTCGACATTGGCGATCGCCGCAATGGCTGTGCGTGCAAGTCTTGCCGACACACCCACACGCAAGCCACCGGTGATGAGTTTTAGCAATGCCCACCGGCCATTTTCATCGAGCTTGTCGAGATACGTGGTCAGCAGGGCAGGCAAATGCGTTTTACTAGTGGTCAAGAAGGCTTCGACGACTTCGTGAAGTTTGATTGTCACGTCTTGATCGGCCGTCTCTTGCCCGGTCTCTTGCCCGGGCCAGAGTAACGCGACGGTTTCCGACAGGTCTCCGACGAAATCGTAACTGAGTGCAAACAAAACCGGATCGGCTCTCTCGTTGATCAGAGCGCGTATGGCGCCGGGTTTGGCATGAGAAAAGCTCAATTCTCCTGTAATCGCAGCAAGCCCATATCCGCGATCCGGATCTGGAATAGTGCGCAGGTATTCCTGCAACAATCGTAGTTTGCCATTGCGCGAGGGTTCATAGGCAAGCGAGTCCAGGAGTGTGGCGAATGCCTTCATTCGCTCTGCTCTTCTTCGCTATAGCCAATCATATGCAGTGGTTTTGCACGCAATTGCCGCATAGCCGCCCAGTGCATCAGCGCTTCGGATTCGCCATGGGTGATCCAGACTTCCTCACACCCGGTTTCGACGATTGTACGGGTCAGGTCTGGCCAATCGGCATGATCGGAAATGCAAAGCGGCAGTTCGATACCGCGCCTGCGTGCATGGGCGCGAATACGCATCCAGCCCGAGGCAAAACAGGCTATCGGATCGGGAAAACCACGTGACCAGGGATCGTTCAGGCTGGATGGCGGGCACAGCACAATTTGCCCGGCGCAATCTTTCTTGTTGTCAGAAGAAACCTTGCGTGTTTCCCCGAAATCAATTCCATGGGATTGGTAAAGCGCCATGAGCTTTTCAAGCGCGCCATGCAGGTAGATAGGACCTTTCCAGCCAGCTTCACGGATCAATGCCGCGACGCGTTGTGCTTTGCCAAGCGAATAACAGCCGACCAGATGTGCTCGATCGGAAAATACGCCGAGCGATCCGATCAACTTTTCAACTTCGCCACGCACATCCGGTTGCCGGAATACAGGCAAGGCAAATGTCGCTTCGGTGATGAAAATATCGCAGGGGACAACTTCGAATGGAGCGCAGGTTGGATCGTCCTGTCGTTTGTAGTCTCCAGATACAACGATACGTCCCCGCGTCCCCTCCTCGATGCCGTCGATGGCTATTTGCGCAGAGCCCAGCACATGGCCTGCAGGGTAAAAGGATACCTGCGTATCGCCGATCCGCAGCGGCTGGCGCAATTCCATTGCTTGTTTTTGGGTGCTGAAGTTTGCGCCGTAACGCGCTGACATGATGGCGAGTGTTTCCGGCGTCGCCAGAACCTTTGCGTGACCGGCCCGCGCATGGTCTGCGTGTCCGTGAGTGATCAAAGCGCGAGGAACCGGCCGCAACGGATCGATGAAGAAATCACCGGCACTGCAATAAAGGCCTTCGGGCCTGAGAGAAAGGATGTCGCCTAGGGCCATGCCGCACATATAGGGGCTATGCAGGTGAATTCACACCAGCGTTTCGTATCGCTGTTTGGCCGCATTAATCCCAGCGACGGCAACACGGGAAACCAGGCGGCCTTTTATTCGTACCTGCAGAATGTTTCGCTAATGGTCCGTCCGCCATTGGCCTGATTACGGCTGGCGCGAAAGCATGTTTCGCCTTCCTGACTGGATATTTTCGCAATTCGAATGCCAGGCTGGCTGCTAAGTGAGGAAAGGGGCTTCCTGGAAATCGTCAGCGGTGGTGTCGAATTGATGGATGGCGCTGCACTAGCCTGGCTGCTGCGCAGGGCTGCAACACCGGTGACCCCGGCGATCGCAATCGTCAGAGCTATCGTTCCGTGGATTGCCAACTTTGCGAACTGCTGCTGTACCATCGTCTTTCTCCACCCCTCGGGCTTTGCTTAACACTAACGTGCGGGCTATGCCTTCGTTCCATTTTTGGATCATGACATGGCCGAACGTGTGGCGGCGTGCGCCAGCACACACGATCGTGAATGGATAAGGGAACAGGATCGCCCATTTCATATATTTTAGCCTGAAATGGTATAAGTGGTTGAAAAATAAGGCTTGCAGTGTCCTTTTGCTTTCGGCAAAGAGCCGCAACCGCGTTCTGCGGGTTTCCGGAAATCTTCGCCATGCCGCCCGAACTTGCGAAATCGGCCTCTGCAACCGCCTTGGCGTCGGGGGGCGCTGGCTCGAGCATGGCCACATCCGGCAATATGCTCGCCGATCGGCGTTACTCCTATGCCTGCGATTCGCTCGCGCAAGGCGATTTCGAGGCAGCTATGGATCTTTGCGAACAGATACTGGAACTCACCCCACATTGGTCGCCGGCCTGGATGCGTTTGGGCGAAGCTCACGAAAAGGCTGACGCATTGGCGAAGGCTGCGGCTGCATACGAACAGGCCGTGATGCACGATCCATCGGGCGTTCTCGGCGCCAGTATCAAGCTGGCAAGCCTGGGACATGCCGCTGCCCCGTTCACCGCGCCAGCGGCCTATGTGCAGGGATTGTTTGACCAATACGCCGCACGCTTCGACGAGCATTTGGTTCAGGCACTGGGATATCGCGGGCCAGGCGAGTTGCTTCGGGCAATCATTGAGGTTTGTACGCGCCTAGGAATGGCAGGCCATTTCGATGTGGTCTACGATCTTGGCTGTGGCACCGGCCTGATGGGTAAGGCGCTGTCCGGGCACTTTGACTCTATTTCCGGCGTGGATCTTGCGCCGCGCATGATCCAGATCGCGCAGCGAACGGGTGTCTATAACCATCTTGCCGTTGCCGATTGCACCGATTTTTTGCGTTTGAAGGGCGAGAAAACCTGCGATCTCGTCATTGCTGCCGACGTCTTTGTATATATGGGTGATCTTGCTGCAGTTTTTGCGCAGTCAGCCCGTGTTCTGGATGCAAATGGATTGTTCGCGTTTTCGATCCAGGCGCAGCCGGCCGGTGAAACCGCAGATTATTCCGTCGGAGCCGACATGCGCTTTGCCCATTCGCTCTCCTATCTGCAGAAATTGGCTGCGGAAAATCTCCTGCGCATTGAAGTCATGGAATTGATCATCCTGCGGAAGGATCGCGGCGCAGGTGTCCCCGCCTATGTGCTTGTCCTGGCGCGCGACTGAACATCGGACATCGAAATCGTTTCCGAACGCGTGCCTCTGGGCTAACGTGTGCGAGTGAAAAATCGCAAGTCCACTTCCGGAAAGCAGCAAACCCAAGCCGGGCTTCCCGCCGTGTTTGCCAAGTGGTTTGAAGCGCGCGGCTGGTCGCCGCGCGACCATCAGCTTGCCTTGCTGGAGAAAGCGAAGGCTGGCAGGAGCGCCCTGTTGATCGCCCCCACTGGAGCCGGCAAAACCTTGGCCGGCTTCTTGCCATCGCTGGTCGATCTGTCCGTTGCACCACGAAACTTGCGTGGCCTGCATACTCTTTATATTTCGCCCTTGAAGGCATTGGCGGTCGATGTTGCGCGAAATGTCGAAATCCCCGTGCAAGAGATGAATCTTCCGGTCCAAGTGGAAACGCGCACAGGCGATACGCCAGCTTCCAAACGCCAACGGCAGCGCCGCACCCCGCCCGATATACTGCTCACCACTCCGGAACAGCTAACACTTTTGCTTGGCAGTGCCGACGGCGCGCATTTGTTTTCTACCCTGCAGCGTGTCGTGCTCGATGAACTGCATGCAATCGTTACGTCAAAGCGCGGCGATCTTCTGGCGCTTGCGCTCGCACGCTTGCGTACGCTCGCGCCACAAATGTCGATGATCGGATTATCGGCGACAGTGCGAGATCCCGATGAACTCAGGCGGTATCTGGTTGCACAGATTTCGCCATCGCAGTCAGACACACTGTCTCATGCCGATATTGTACAAGCGCCGCAGGGCGCAAAAGCCGATATTGGAATGCTGGATACACGTGAGCGTCTGCCATGGTCCGGGCATAGCGCCATGCACGCGATGGAAGAGATATATGCGGCCATCAAGAGCGCCCGTATGACGCTGGTGTTTGTCAATACGCGCGCGCAGGCAGAAGCTGTGTTCCAGCAATTGTGGAGCATAAACGACGACAATCTGGCCATTGCCCTGCATCACGGTTCGCTTGATGCTGGACAACGGCGCCGCGTTGAGGAAGCGATGGTGCAGGGACAGCTTAAGGCAGTTGTGTGTACGTCGACACTTGATCTGGGGATCGACTGGGGCGATGTGGATTTGGTCATAAATGTAGGAGCGCCCAAGGGCGCCAGCCGCATTGCCCAGAGAATTGGCCGCGCAAATCATCGTCTTGACGAACCTTCGCGAGCATTACTGGTTCCAGCCAACCGTTTTGAAGTGCTGGAATGCAGGGCAGCCATTGATGCTGCGCGCGAGGGTGCGCAAGATACGCCGTTGCCGCGTCGGGGCGCTCTTGATGTATTGTGCCAGCACATTCTTGGAATGGCCTGCGCAACACCGTTTGATGCCGATGAATTATTCGTCGAGGTGACATCCGCAGAACCTTATCGATTGCTGGAGCGCGCGGAATTCGATGCGGCACTGCAATTTGTCGCCAATGGCGGCTATGCCCTCGGCACCTACGATCGTTTCGCGAAGATCAAGCAACGCAATGATGGTTTGTGGCGCGTCACGAACCCCCGCGTTGCGCAGTCCTGGCGCATGAATGTAGGCACGATCGTTGAATCCGATGAACTGAAAGTACGTTTGGTCCGCGCCAGAAAAATTGCATTGTCCATCGCAGCGCAGGAAGGTGCAGCCGTCCGCGCGCGCAGCGGATCAATGTACTATCCGACCAAATTGGCCGGCGGGCCCAGCCAATCCGGAAACGGCTATACCGGCTTTGTCGGTCGTGGAGGCCGCGTTCTTGGAAAGATTGAAGAGTATTTTCTAGAGACTTTGGCGCCGGGCGATACGTTTCTGTTTGGAGGCGAGGTGCTCGCGCTACAGGCCATTGTGGAAAATGAGGCGCTGGTCGTGCGTGCACCGGGCGATGAACCGAAGGTGCCTTCATACGCGGGCGGAAAATTTCCGCTGTCGACATACCTTGCTGATCGCGTGCGTGCCATGCTGGCCAGCGACAGGGGTTGGGACAATTTGC
This sequence comes from uncultured Alphaproteobacteria bacterium, assembly GCA_963700795.1. Lineage (GTDB taxonomy): Bacteria > Pseudomonadota > Alphaproteobacteria > Rhizobiales > Beijerinckiaceae > Terripilifer. The sequence goes on from CAVOYX010000013.1 coordinate 27,269, forward strand.
CGGCGCAGGTCGCCGACTGGCTGCGTTTGCAGAAGCGGTTTTCGCGAATGCCCCCAGCCAAGGGGCTGCTCGTCGAAACATTTCCTCGCGGTGAGCGTCATTATCTTGTGGCCTATCCCTTCGAAGGACGCCTCGCCCATCAAACACTTGGCATGTTGCTGACGCGGCGTATGGAGCGATTGGGTCTCAAGCCCATGGGGTTCGTCGCCAACGACTATGCTTTGGCGGTGTGGTCACTTGGCGATACAGGCGCGCGCGCGCGCAACGGCCATGTCTCGCTTGCGGAACTCTTCTCACAGGACATGCTCGGGGACGATCTGGAGGAATGGTTGCAGGAATCAGCTTTGATGAAGCGCACATTTCGTAATTGTGCCATTATCGCGGGGCTAATCGAACGTCGCTTTCCCGGCAAGGAAAAGTCTGGCCGGCAAGTCACGATTTCGACCGACCTTGTCTACGACGTGCTGCGCCGGCACGAGCCGGATCATGTCTTGTTACGGGCCGCACGGGCGGATGCGCTGACTGGTCTTCTGGATCTTGAACGTTTGGCTGCGATGCTGTCGCGCATTGAGGGGCGAATCGTGCATAAGCATCTCGAGCGTATCTCGCCGCTGGCAGTTCCTGTCATGCTCGAAATCGGTCGTGAGCCGGTTGCCGGGGCGGCGCAGGATCAGATATTGCGAGAAGCAGCGCAAACCCTGGTGGACGAGGCCATTGGTGCAAGCGATTGACGGGACGATGACGGAAAATGTCCGGCGCAAGAGCGACAGCAAGGCAAGCTGTTTCGTGATTTGCGGTGTGGACGCATGGGCCAATGCCAGTGGTGCATTGTACCTGCCGTCCGAACAAGCACTTGTCGTGGCCGATCTGCATTTCGAGAAGGGCTCTGCGTTCGCCGCGCGGGGTCAATTGCTCCCGCCCTATGACACGGCCGCGACACTGGCGAAGCTGGCCGCAGCAATCGCGCACCATGCACCGCGATTGGTGATAGCCCTTGGCGATTCCTTTCATGACAGGCGCGCAGGCGAGCGGATGTCGGCTGTCGATCAACAGGCGCTGGGCGCTCTGATGTCCGGTCGCAACTGGGTCTGGATTGCAGGCAATCACGATCCTGAGGTCCCAGCCGGGTTTGGCGATGTGCAAAATAACCTGCTGTTGAGCGGACTGGTCTTCCGGCACGAACCGGTAAAAGGCTTGGCGCCCGGCGAAATTGCAGGACATCTGCATCCTGCAGCGCGTGTCGTTTCACGGTCGGGCTCTGTTCGCCGCCGCTGTTTTGTCACCGATGGCCAACGCTGCGTTTTGCCTGCCTTCGGTGCATTTGCCGGCGGCCTGAATTTCCGAAGTCCGGCATTTGCCGGCATGTTTGGCAAAGCTGCCATCACAGCCCATGTAATCGGCAGCGGCAGCGTTTATGCGGTTCCCGAGGAAAATTGTGCGGAAGATTAACACCGGGATCAATCGCGCCGGAATATCACACTGGCAATCCAGCCAAGCAGCAGAGCCAGCATTGAAACCAAAATTCCATAGCTGATAGGAAACTGATGCGCTGCATTGGTGGCGATCTGTTCGATTGCAGTCTTGGAAACCGCAAATGCCAGCGTCTGACGGGTGTGCAGGGCGCCACCGCTGAATAATGCGACATCAACATCGTAGCGTCCCAGCGGCACACCACCTGGCAGCGTTATGGACGCCTGGAAAACCCTGGGAGTAATGAATTTGAGCGATTCGGCATCTTCGTAGAACAGGCCCTGATCTTCACGCAGACGGCGAAGTGCGGAACGAAATTCCGGATCATTGGCGCCGCGTCGCGCCACTTGCGGCGGAATAAGTGCATCAATGCCAATACGAAGATCGTCGCGGACTTCTGCGCCGGCAATTTGTGCCAGGTTGCGATTGGATGCAATGGCTATGAACGCGGGGATCCCGATGTATTTGCGGTTGTCGAGATTGAACCAGAACGGCCCCCATTGTTGTTTGCGCCGCACAGTCACCGCACCTCGCGGGCCGCGTACAGTCACCACTGCGTCATAGGTAACACCGCCTGGTGGAGCGTCTTCTACAGCACCGAAAACAGCGATGGTCTCACCCGAGAAATTCGACTGTATAAGAATGCGGTTGGTCGACAGGCTTGCCACAAGTTTTTCTGCCGAAGCGGGCATAGTTGCGTTCATCGCCAGAACTAGCGCCAGTAAGTGGAAAAATGCACGGCCGGCGTTCATCGCACGGCATCCGTGGTCGTAGTGGAGAACGCTTCGACGGGTGCGGCAACAATGTCCATGGCAAAGCGAGCCGCAACGGATAAAATAAGCACTGCCAGCAATAACCGGAAATATTCGCCACGCAGATTGGCGCCGGCCCGTGCACCGAATTGCGCACCGAAAACAGCACCAACAATCAGCATGAGCGCCAGAAATATATCGACAGAAAAGTTTGTCGTTGCATGCATGATCGTTGCGGCGATCATCGTAAACAGGATTTGGAACAGGCTTGTTCCCACGACCACTGTCGCTGGTACGCGAAAAATATAGATGAGCGCGGGGACGAGAATGAAGCCGCCGCCGATACCCAGAACTGCACCGGCAAAGCCGATGAAAATTGCTATCAGTATGATCGGGATGACGCTGACATATAGCCCGGATCTGTGAAACCGCATCTTGAGCGGCAGTCCTTCATACCAATGATGGCGGCCAGCCTTGCGGTTTTGCGGTTTGGAGCCACTGCGCGAGCGGGCCAGGGCGCGGACACTTTCAATGAATATCAGCGTTCCGATGGTTCCCAGAAGCAGGACATAGGAAACAGCGATGAATGTATCGAGCTGACCGATCCTGCGCATCTGATTGAAGAACGTAACGCCCATGAACGTCCCGACAATACCCCCGGACAACAATACCAGCCCCAACTTGAAGTCGACCGCCTTGCGCCGCCAGTACATGAGCGATCCGGTCATTGAAGATGCTGCTATTTGCGGTCCCTGTGTGGCGACTGCGACGGCGGGCGGTACGCCCATGAAAATCAGCAATGGCGTCATCAGAAAGCCGCCGCCCACGCCGAACATTCCGGAAATGAAGCCGACAGCAATGCCCATGCCAAGCACAAGCAGCATGTTGACCGGCAATTCAGCGATTGGCAGATAGATCTGCAAGGGTCAGCCCCGGATGAAGGTTGCGCCGTATTCTACGGAAAACCATGAAACGCCGCCCGTCGCCCGCGTCAACCGTCAATCGGCGACAAAGCGCAGAAAGAAGGCGTTTGCAGGTTAGACCTAAAGGGCAGAAACCTTCGGGCGCTTGCGGATGTTGCCATCGCCTTGCGGCTTTGCTGCGGGCCTGTCGCTGCCGGATCCGGAAATCTGCGGATCCTTCAATGACCAGCCCCCGGCGGGTGGCGCCACCGAATTCGCCGCTTCAAGTGCCTTGCGGGGACGGAACTTCTCCGTCACTTCTCTGGCCCCTGTCAGTTCGCCGGGCGAAAGCCGCCGCGCGACCTGATCGCGCTTGGAAGCAGCGTCCGTGTCGCCCTTTTTGGCAGCTATGGAAAACCATTTGTACGATTCTACGAGATTGCGCGGGATGCCAAGGCCGCGGGCATAGAGGATGGCCAGATTGTACTGGCTGTCCCGAACATCGTGCTCGGCCGCAGACAGGAACCATTTCGCTGCTGTCGCATAGTCCGCTTTCCCGGCACTTCCATCGGCCGCAAGTACAGCCAGATTGTGCATGGCGCGTACGTTCCCGGCTTTGGCAGCTGCCTTATACAGGCTGAATGCCTCTTTCGGATTCTTGGCAGTGCCCAAGCCTTTTTCGTAGATGGATGCAAGGCGGTATTGTGCTGGTGCAAGGCCCTGGTCTGCGGCCTTTTTCAGAAGGACTATGGCCCGCGCAGGGTCTTTCGCCACCGCCCGGCCATCGATATGGCGGACTGCCAATTCATATTCGGCGCGGGCATCGCCGCTGGCGGCCGCTTCATACAGATTATTGGAAGCGGGTTTTGGCCCGTCTTGTGGTGCACCACTTGCCGAAATCGAGGCGACCGGGCGGGAATCTACGCCCGGTGCATTTGAAAATCTGCCCGTTGGCAGCACCGGGGTTCCGATTGGACTAAAGCCGGTATTGAGCGACGCGCCGCGCTGCGGAACTGCAGGCACCTTGGAATCGGCAGCCGGCTTGCCCTGCGGCCTTGCCGTTGATGCCTTTGGCGCTTCTGGCGCGCTGGGCGCACCTGTTGATCGCATGAATTGCAGCGTGCCAAGAACAAGTACCGCAGCGGCCAGGCTGAGGCTCAAAAGAACCTTGCGACTCCGTAATGACGATCTGGCGCTCTCCGCCTTGGCCGGTTTTGTAGCAGGTTCAGCGGCGGCATTGCCGCTATTTTTCTTATTACGCTCAAGTGCGCTGGATAGGGAAGATGCTGCCGCCGCTGCCCGCGCGCGGGCTTCGGCAAAGGCGCTGTCGGATTTTTCTCCGCCCTTGCGGCGCTTGGATTGTTGAGCGCTTGCTGCCTCGGCTTCGGCCTGGGCGGCAATGCTGGCGCGGCGCGCGGCTGCTATAAAGCTTGTTGAGGCTTTTGCTTCTGATGCGTCGTGTTTGTGATCGAGCTGGCCTGACTTTCCGGCAGGATGGTAAGCGGGAGAACCCAAGCCGGGTTCAATCAATTCGTCTTCGACATCATCGCTCCAAAGTGCCGAAGCCTCCGGATCGATTTTTAGATCGCTGATGTCGATCGGAGCAGGTGAGGCGGGTTTGGCAACAGGATCATTTGCCACAGCCTTCGCGTCTTTCGTGAAGACGGTTTGATCGGCGGTCGGATTGCTGTTCGCAGCGGAAGGGCTCGAGCTGGAAGGCTTGACACTGCTCGCAGGCATGGGGGGAAGTACGGGCGGCGCAGGATGGTCGGCGGCTGCTACCTTGTTTTTCGACCGGGCGATTGCTGTATCCCAATCGTCAGGCTTTCTTGCGTCCGGAACAATATCTTCGCTGGCAGGCCGTCGCTGGAACAACGGGGCAGGGCCAGATGCAAGTGTTGCAGCTTCACGCACCTGTTCAGGGATGGCTGCGGGTGTGACAACTGGCGCAGCCTGGACTGTCTCGATATTGTCTTCCAGCAGTGCCAACCGGTCGACAACTTTCTCAAGTGTCTCGTGAACTGCGCTCAGTGTTGCATGGGTTCTGCGGTCGGTCGCATCCTGTGATGATCGCAGGTTCGCAATTTCCCGCGCAATAAGTTCGCGTGCTTCTTGCGACTGGTTGCCTGTCAGCACACCGTTCTTGAGGAGTTCTTCAAGTGCGCTTTGTGTAGCGCTGCGCGCCGCCAATTCTGCAGCATCGGCAGCTGTCAGCCGCGTATCTTCCAATTGATTCAGGAGCCCGGCAACATTTTGCTCGATGTTGCCGAGTATATCGAGGGTGGCCCCCGGAGAAACCGCGGGAGCCAGATCAAGATTGTCCAGACGGTTTGCTATCGCCTTGACCTGATTTTCAAGCGCGGCGAATACAGGCTGTTCCTGATTGGTGCTGCCTGAATCGATTTTATCGATCAAGGACCGCAAGTGTTGTTCAAGCGTCGATAAATGGGTGGTGTCGATCTGCTTCTGCGACGCGTCGAATTTTTCGCTCAGACTCTTGATCTGCGCTTCGATTGTGCTGGAATTATCCTGACGTTCGCTACGTGTGGCAATATCCAGACGATCACGGATCTCACGCATCAAGCCTTCGAGTTTACGGCTTGTTTGCGATGCTTCTTCGGTGGGACGTTCCAATCGTTGGAAAATTGTGCGCTGAACCGCATCGATTCTTTGCGCCATGTCGTCGAAATTTTGCATCGCCGGGATATTAGCCATGGCGAGTTCGAACTTGCTGGACAGATTTTCAATCTTGTCCTGAATAGCGGTAAGTTCTTCGGTGGGGTAAGCTTCGCGCATGGTAGCGCGAATTTCTTCAACATTTTCCGTGACAGCAGCAATGCCAACGGGCGATGAACCGCGGGTAGCGATTGCATCAATGCGTTTCCCCAGGGCGTTGATCTGTTTTTCAATTGCTTCCACCGGCATAGGCCGGGCAACAGCCGCAGTCAGCAGATCGCGAATACTTGAGGTTTGCTGGTAAATTTCATCGATGCGGCCCGTATCGACCCGCTCGCGGCCGGACGACAAATGCTCAAGACGCCTGCCGATGTCCTGCAACTCTTTTTCCATGGAGTTGAGCTGCGGATTTGCATTGCGCGCATTCAGCGATTTGTGCAGGTCCTGCAACAAACCCTCGATGGGTTGCAGAATGCTTTCACGTACGCCTTCCTGCCGCGAGTTAGCGACACGCTCGCCAAGTTCACGCACCGCCGATTCAAGCGATGAGATTGAGTTTTTTGGCGCAAGATTTGCAACCGCCCGATTGACCTCGTCCATCTGGGCGCGCAATTGCTCGAGTCCCGGATAGGGCTGGGCTGGCGGCTGCACAACCGGTGCTGCCACCGGCTTGGTCTGGTTGTCGCGTTTCAATTCATCCAGTCGTGCGGCAATGGCCTGCAGATCATTGCGCACTGAGGCCACCGCCTGATGCGCCGTGCTGGACCGTGCTGCAGTGACGGGCTTGCGGCTGCTACCATCAAGTGCTTTCTGCCGCATATGAATTTCAGCAACCGCCTCGGATACCGGACGCCGCGCAGGCTGGAAGGCATGTGGACTTTCAAGAGAGTCCTGTGGCGCAGGCGTGTCACGCGACAGGAGCAAGTTGAGCTTCGCTTCGATCCGGGCGAGTTCACTTGGTCGCATCGCGCCAGAAACAATTGCCTGGCCTGCATCACCGGACATTCTTTCACGCAATGCGCGCGGCGAATTGTTCACAACCATCTTGACGGCAGGGTCTTCATATCCCTCAAAGGCTTCAGGCGCTGGCGCCGTCTGTACCCTAACAGGACGCGATGCATCTGCCGGTGCATTCAGCCGCGCTGCGATTTCCGCCAGTTTTCGATCAAGATCACTAACGTTTGCATCGTCGTGACCGACGTTTTCGGCGAGAGCTTCCATACGGGCTTCGATGCGCGAAAGTGCCCGGCGCATCGTCTTGTCTTCCATGCTCCCTGAGCGATGTTCTACGGCAGCTTCTATCTTGGCGAGCCGCTCATGGAGGTCTTCCACGCCCCGGCTGTTACGCGGCGCATTGTTGAGGCCTCGCCGTTCGATTTCGCGGACAGCTTCTTCGACGAGCCTCTCGTTCCCAGAGCGCGTCTCTTGATCGTAACGTGTTTCGTGTTGCTGCAGACGCCGCGGTGGAGCGCGGTATTCCATTTCGAAATCGTCTTCATCGCGGGCAAAACTGCCGCGTGTGGTGCGTGCAGGATGTAGACGGTCATTGCGGCGGGAAAAACGTTGATCCTGGCGTGCCAATTGCTCGAGGCGCGACGAAATAACCAGATTGCGGTCATCTTCGTCCAGATCGTCCGGGTCGAGACCCATTTCACTGGCCTGCTCGCTGATCACGCTATTCAGCCATTCTCCAAGGGTCATGCCTGCGCGTTTCGCCGCCTCTTTGGCTGCGATCCGGACATCATAGTCGATACCCTTTATGCTCCAGGGAGCCGCTTTGCTCATAAGCCCATCCGCCCGCTTACCGGCTGTTCTAACTGATTCCGGCAGAAGCCGGAGGAAAACCCGTGAATCAGTTCGACGGGCACGGGATGGAGTCTTCGCGGGGAACAGTAAAGAAGTCGTTAACCATGATCGATTTTGGCACACTCCATTAAGCTTTCGGACACACATTCCGGACTCAATTAAAGAGTGTTAATTGAGAAAATAACAATCATAGGTTGTATTCACAGCGAATCGTCTTTATCATTCTCAAGTGGATCGCAGCGCAACGGATGGGTTAATCGCTGCCTCTTTGCGGGGGAATTATCATGGAAAACAGCATTTCTGTCGAAGATTTTGGAACATCCGGCCAGGACCAGAGCAAGTCGGACGATGTTTTTATGACCATTGGCCAGATGTCCCACAGGTATAATCTGAGCATGCGTGCGCTTCGGTTCTACGAAGACCGTGGCCTGCTAAAACCGCACCGCCAGGGGATATTGCGATTGTACGACTGCAGGCAGCAGCAGCGGGTAGAGATGATCCTGAAGGGAAAGCGACTTGGTTTCACCCTTGCGCAAATCCTGGAGATGATCGGAAATCAGGCCAGGGACGCTGCTCCGGAACTCGAAGCCAGCCTGCAACCGAAGAAGATCGTCAACCAGATCGACCAACTCCAGCGCCGTCGCGATGCGATTGACCTGGCGATTCGCGAATTGAAGGCCACCCATGACCGGCTGGCGGGGCCAGGTTCTCAAGTCAGGGAACAGCGTGTGGCCTGATGATAAACCTTGAGATTATTTGTTCAAACGGCGCCTCGGCGCCGTTTTTTTTGACTTGACAAATTCTCAAGTTAGTTTACATATAAACTAATAAATCGCCTCGGATATTGGGTTGATGCTTTGCGCCCGCAGAGAATGTCGACCCGCATGACTGTCTCGCGTCAAGTTTATTAAGGTCGCCGTAGACGCTCAGGGGCTGGATGATACTGTGGTGAGCGCTAGGTCTTGTGAGCAGGCGAAGTTTCTGCCTTCCACAACAACAAAACGGGACACGTAACTGATGCCAACCTATCGGGCTCCTGTAAGCGATACGCTTTTTCTTCTGAATGACGTTTTCCATTGGGAGAAATTCAACAATCTGCCCGGCTTTTCGGATGCGACACCGGATGTCGTCGAAGCTATCCTTCAGGAAGGCGCCAAGCTTTGTGAAGAAGTCTTGCAACCCATAAATCAGACCGGGGACAGAGAGGGTTGCAAACGCCACGAGGATGGCAGGGTTACGACGCCAAAAGGGTTCAAGGACGCCTACGACGCCTATGCGCAAGGCGGTTGGATCGGCCTGGCAGCCAATCCCGAATACGGCGGACAGGGTCTGCCCTATACGCTGGCATGTGCGATCAACGAATATTCAGCTTCCGCCAACATGGCTTTCACCATGTATCCGGGGCTGACACAAAGCGCCATCGCCGCAGTGGACGAACATGCGTCGGACGAACTCAAGCAACGTTATTTGCCGAAAATGATTTCCGGCGAATGGTCCGGCACGATGAATCTGACCGAGCCCCATTGTGGTACTGATCTGGGTTTGTTGAAGACCAGAGCGACCCCCACCGGAGATGGCGCCTATGCCATCACAGGCACCAAGATTTTCATATCGGCCGGCGAGCATGATCTCAGCGGCAACATCATTCATCTGGTTCTGGCGCGCATTGAAGGTGCGCCGGAAGGTACGCGCGGCATTTCGCTCTTCATAGTTCCCAAGTTCATTCCCGATGGATCTGGCGCTGCGGGCGAAGCCAATAAACTGTCCTGTGGATCCATTGAACACAAGATGGGCATCCACGCCAATTCAACCTGCGTGATGAATTTTGATGGGGCAAGGGGCTGGTTGATAGGCGAGGAAAATCGCGGTCTCAACGCCATGTTCGTCATGATGAACGAGGCGCGTCTGGGCGTGGCCAACCAGGGTCTGTCGCAATCGGAAGTCGCTTACCAGAATGCAGTAACCTACGCGAAAGAACGCCTCCAGGGCAGGGCGCTGTCCGGCGCAGCGCAACCGGAAAAGCCGGCCGATCCGTTGCTCGTGCATCCTGACGTCCGGCGTATGCTGATGGAAATCCGGTCCTTCAATGAATCCGCCCGCGCTTTGATGATATATGGATCGCTGAAAGCCGATCTGGCCAAGCGCGCGCCCGATGAAAAAGACCGGCAGGCTGCTGACGACATACTGAGCCTGTTGACGCCAGTGTTGAAAGGCGTGCTTACCGACAAGGGCTACGAAAACGCAACCAAGGCACAACAGATTTACGGCGGCCATGGTTACATTGAAGAGCATGGCATGGCGCAGTTTGTGCGCGACGCCCGCATCGCCATGATCTATGAGGGAGCCAATGGTATCCAGGCACTGGATCTCGTTGGACGAAAGCTTCCGCGCAACGGTGGCAAAGCCGTGATGGCGCTGTTCAATGAAATCGCTGCTTGCATCAAGGAAAATGAAAACGACGAAACATTGAAAGTCTATGCTGCGCCATTGAAGGCCGCACTTGGACAGTTGCAACAGGCGACCATGTGGTTCATGAACAATGCCATGAAGCGACCGGACAATGCAGGCGCTGGCTCCACCGATTATATGCATCTCATGGGGATCGTCACGCAGGCCTATATGTGGCTGTTGATCGCCAAAGCCGCCGAGGCCAAAAAGGCCGCCGATCCGGATTCGGCAGCACGTATGGATGCCAAGCTTTTAGCCGGAAAGTTTTTCATGGAGCGGATACTGCCTGAGGCCGCCGCGCATGTTGCACGCATTGCAACCGGTGCCGACACCATGATGGCGATGCCGGAAGAAGCGTTTTGATTTTATGCCTCTTCATCTGAGGTAACTCTGGAGCACACAATGCCCGAAGCATATATTTATGACACCGTTCGGACCCCGCGAGGCCGCGGCAAACAAGACGGATCCCTCCACGAAGTGTCGACCCTAAGCCTGGCAACAGCTGCTCTGTCGGCACTGCGCGAGCGCAATAAACTGGATACGCATCTGATCGATGACGTTGTCCTGGGTTGTGTCGATCCTGTCGGGGAAGCCGGTGGTGATATTGCCCGTGCAGCAGCATTGACGGCCGGCTACGGCGATCACGTACCGGGCATTCAGATCAACCGCTTCTGCGCATCCGGTCTGGATGCAATCAATTTTGCGGCGGCAGAAGTCATGTCGGGACAGCATGATATGACAGTCGGCGGCGGTGTAGAGAGCATGAGCCGCGTCGGCATCGGCGCATCCGGTGGCGCCTGGCCTGTGGATCCGCAGATTGCTGTTCCCACCTATTTTATGCCGCAGGGCATTTCCGCCGATCTCATCGCGACGAAATACGGATTTACCCGCGACGATTGCGACGCCTATGCCGTAGAGAGCCAGAAGCGTGCGGCCAAATCCTGGGAAGAAAAGCGCTTTGCCAAATCCGTTGTACCGGTAAAGGACTGTAACGGGCTCACCATATTGGACCGCGACGAACACATGCGTCCGGCTACAGACATGCAATCGCTTGCTGCGCTGAAGCCGTCATTTGTGATGATGGCAGAGCAGGGCGGATTTGGTGCTGTAGCCATCCAGGCCCATCCGGAAATCGAGACGCTCAATCATGTTCATCATGCCGGCAATTCGTCGGGGATTGTTGACGGTGCGGCTGCTGTACTGATCGGTAATGAAACAGCAGGCAAGGCAGCCGGTCTCAAACCTCGCGCAAGAATCAAGGCATTTGCAAACATCGGCTCGGAGCCGGCGATCATGCTGACTGGCCCGGTCGATGTAACGAAGAAAGTTTTGAAGCGCGCCGGGATGCAGATTTCCGATATAGACTTGTTCGAAGTGAACGAGGCTTTCGCATCTGTTGTATTGCGGTTTCTGCAGGCCTTTGGCGTCGATCATGGCAAGGTCAACGTCAATGGCGGGGCCATTGCCATGGGTCACCCGCTCGGCGCAACCGGGGCGATGATATTGGGCACTGTGCTGGACGAGTTGGAGCGCACCGGCAAGTCGACTGCGCTGATCACGCTTTGCATCGGCGCAGGCATGGGCACAGCAACAATCATCGAACGTGTTTGAGCGGAGAACGACAATGGATTTGAAAAACTTCCGCTATGAAAAGGACTCCGACGGTATTGTCACGTTGACATGGGACATGTCTGGCCGTGCCATGAATGTCATCACTCAGGACGTGATGATGGAATTGAATTCCATTATTGACGCGGTGGTTGCTGACGAGGGTGTGAAGGGCTGTGTCATCACGTCCGGCAAGGACTCATTTTCCGGCGGCGCCGATCTCACCATGCTGGAGAGTTTTGGTGGATTGTTTGCAGAAAAGGTCAGCACCGTCGGAATGGACGAAGCGTTGAAGTATTTCTTTGATGCGTCTCGTTCCTTGTCGCTGCTTTATCGTAAACTGGAGACATGCGGCAAACCATTTGTCGCTGCAATCAATGGCGTTTGCCTTGGTGGAGCCTTTGAGCTGGCGCTGGCCTGTCATTACCGCCTACTTGCCGATGAACCCTCTGCACGCGTTGGCCTGCCGGAAGTAAAGGTCGGCCTGTTCCCAGGTGCTGGTGGCACGCAACGCGTCGCCCGGTTGATGCAGACCGGTGACGCCCTGCAGATGTTGTTCAAGGGCGAGCAATTGCAGCCTGCGCGTGCCAAGAGCATGAATCTGGTGCATGAATTGGCAAAGAAAGAAGAACTAGTCGATCGTGCCAAAGCCTGGATATTGGGCGGAGGGAAAGCGATTGCACCGTGGGACGATCCCAAGTTCCGGCCGCCGTCCGGCCGTGTCTTTTCACCTGCCGGGATGATGGTGTGGCCGGCAGCAAATGCGATTTACCGCCGCGAAACCCAGGACAATTATCCCGCTATCCGCGCCGTGCTGCAAACGGTTTATGACGGCTTGCAACTGCCGATGGATCTGGCGCTGAAGGTTGAAAGTCGCTGGTTCGCCAAAATTCTGCGCTCAAAGCAGGCGCGCGCAATGATCCGCTCTTTGTTCGTTTCGATGGGAGAACTTAACAAGGGCGCACGACGGCCCAAGAACATTCCACCATTGGCGCCAAAAAGAGTCGGGGTTCTGGGCGCAGGCTTCATGGGCGCATCGATTGCCTATGTCTCGGCGCTCGCGGGCATCGAAGTGGTGCTGATTGATCGCGATCAGGCGGCTGCCGACAAGGGCAAGGACCTGTCGCACAAATTGATGACAAGCCAGATCAATCGTGGCCGGGCCAAAACTGCCGATCGGGATGCGCTGCTTGCGCGTATCGATGCGACGCCTGACTATGGCAAACTTGCCGGTTGCGAACTGGTCGTGGAAGCCGTGTTTGAAGATCGCGACGTCAAGGCTGAAGTTATCAAAAAGGCAGAAGCCGTTCTCGGAAAGGACGCAATATTTGCGTCAAACACCTCTACTCTCCCAATAAGCTCACTGGCTGAGAATTCGCAACGTCCGGAACAGTTTATAGGCGTACATTTCTTTTCGCCCGTTGAGCGCATGATGCTGGTGGAAGTTATTGTCGGCAAAAAGACTGGCGACAAGGCGCTGGCCATGGCCCTGGATTTTGTCCGGGCGATCCGCAAAACACCAATCGTCGTCAATGACTCGCGTGGTTTCTTCGCCAATCGCTGCGTCCTTAATTACGTGCGGGAAGGGCATCTGATGCTGAGTGAAGGCGTGCCTGCTGCAATGATAGAAAATCTGGCAAAACAGACCGGCATGCCTGTGGGGCCCCTGTCCCTGAACGATGAAGTCGCCATCGACCTTGCCTGGAAAATTTTGCAAGCTGCCAAGAAGGATCTTGGTCCGCAGGCAGTCGATCCGGCGCAGGAAGAATTGCTGGATCAGATGCTGAACAAGCATGGCCGACAGGGCAGAAAGAATGCCAAGGGCTTCTACGATTACCCCGAAAAAGGACCCAAGAAACTCTGGCCCGGCCTGGCTGACTTGCAGAAAACCAAGCTTGATCCCGACACAGTTGACTGGCAGGAAATAAAGGATCGCCTGCTGTTCACGCAGTCGCTCGAAGCAGCGCGAACTGTGGAAGATGGTGTGATTGTCGATCCGCGCGAGGCAGATGTCGGTTCCATTCTGGGGTTTGGTTTTGCGCCCTATACTGGCGGCGTATTGAGCTTCATAGATGGCATGGGGGCCGCCAAATTCGTAGCCAGGGCAAAAGAGCTCGAAGCAAAATTCGGCGATCGTTTCAAGCCATGCACGTTGCTCGAAGACATGGCGGCGAAGGGCGACACGTTTTACGGTCGCTTTGCCAGGGAACAAAAGGCAGCCTGAGCGGGAAAGTGGCGTAGGTCATGAATCTTTGGCTGCGCCTGCTCTGGCTCTTGGTCTGCACGCCGTTCCGCAACAGATTGCAACCACCACTTGATGTATCGCGTTTGGCGTTTCGGGTGCTGCCGAACGATCTTGATATCAATCTGCACATGAACAACGGCCGGTACCTGACGATATTCGATCTCGGCCGTTTCGATCTTATGCTGCGCATGGGGCTTGCAGGGCCTGCGCGCAAGAACGGCTGGTTGCCGGTCCTGTCTTGCGCAAACGTTATATTCCGGCGTGAATTGCGCTTGTTCCAGAAGTTTCACCTGGAAACCCGGATCCTTTGGTGGTCGGGAACACAGTTTGTCATGGAACACCGCGCACTGCTGCCCGGTCACGACGACGAACTGCTTCTGTCGGCGCGGGCTCTTATGATTGGCGGTCTCTACGATCGCGCCAATCGCCGCTTTGTTCCTGTGACAGAACTTATGGCCGCCATGGGTGTCACCTACGATACTCCTCCTGCCACACCGGAGATTGAAGCTGTTTTGCAATCGGCAAGGAGCTTGCGCGACATGGGACCCGTAAAAGCGACGCGGCCCTTGTAATTCTTGTATTGGTGTGTAGCTTGCGGTCAAAATATTCAGCCGGAGGATTTTGTCATGAGCTCAGCGCTCTTCACGCCATTACAAATTGGGCCCATTGAGGTTCCCAACCGGATAGCGATTTCGCCCATGTGCCAATATTCGGCAACCGATGGGACAGCCAGCGATTGGCACCTGCAGCATGTGACACGCTTTGCCATGTCCGGGGCCGGTCTTGCTGTGATGGAAGCAACAGGAGTGGAGCCTGTCGGTCGCATTTCTCCGGGTTGTCTTGGACTTTATTCTGACGAGAATGAGAAGGCGCTTGCACGGGTCATTGAGATGGCGCGCAAATATGCCTTGCCGGGGTTCAAGCTCGGAATCCAGATTTGCCATGCGGGCCGCAAAGGCTCTACGCCGCTTGCCTGGGATCGTTCGTCTCCGTATCAGCCGCCAGAGCGTGGCGGGTGGGAAACAATTGGCCCGTCCCCGGTCAGTTTTCAGGACGGCGTGCCTCCGCCGCGCGAAATGACCGAAGAAGATATTCAGCGCGTCATCGCTGCCTTCGGACAATCAGCTGCGCGTGCGGCTCGCGCCGGTTTTGATGTTGTGGAATTGCACGCAGCACATGGCTATCTGATTCATCAGTTTCACTCACCGCTTTCCAACAAGCGTACGGACATGTGGGGAGGTGATGAGGAGGGGCGTTTGCGGTTTCCACTGGCTTGCGCAGAAGCAGCGCGTGCGGCAACCCCTAAGCATGTCGCAATAGGCGCCCGCATAACCAGCACGGATTTCGACGACGCAGGATTGTCGGGCGACGACGCGGTACGGCTGGCGGCAGAATTGAAAAAGCGCGGCTTCGACTATGTCTGCGTGAGCTCTGGAAACATTGTTGCCGGCGGTCGCCCGGCAACGGGCCCGGGCTTCAACATAGATCGCGCGGCAAAAGTCAAAAAGGAAACCGGTATCGTGACGCGCACGGTCGGCTATATTGCCGGTCCGCAAATGGCCGAGGAGGCCGTGGCCAGTGGCAAGGTCGATCAGGTGGCTTTGGGACGGGCCTTTCTGGATGATGCGAACTGGGGTTGGCATGCTGCCGAAGCGCTGGGCGTAAAGTTGGCGCCACCGCCCCAGTATATGCGCGTTGCTCCTGGCTCATGGCCTGGCAACAAGGATTCGCGCGCCACTTTGATGTAACCTGTTTTTTATTCCGCCGCGGCTCGTTGCGAGATCTGCCATTGACCGAGCAGAGCTCGCAGAGCCGCAGGGCGAACAGGCTTGTTTAATATTCGGATTCCGAGCACAGCTGCTTGCATCCGCAGTTCGTCCGATTGATCGGCGGTAATCAGCACAGCGGGAATGTCGCTGCCTGCCATGGTGCGCAACGCGATGATTGCCTCAATGCCATTGCCCTCGTCCAGATGATAATCCGCCAATATGGCATTTGCGACGAAATTTTCTTCAAAAAGTATGGTTTTGGCCGCATCGAGATTTGAAGCGCCTTCAATCAAGCAACCCCAACCAGTAAGCAGTGCATCCAGTCCTTGCAAAATCCGGGGTTCGTTGTCGATGGCAAGAACGCGCATGCCGGCCAATTGGGTTGATCGCTCGGGAGCAGCAACAACTGTCGCCTGTGCGGGATGGGTCGATTGAACAGCAACAGGTAGCGTAACCGAAAAGACCGATCCCTTACCAGCTTCTGATTGCAAGTGGATCTGGTGTTTGAGCGTGCGGCTAATTCTCTCCACAATGGACAATCCCAATCCAAGGCCACGTATGTTTCTCGACGATGTGCGCAGGCGCTCAAATTCGCGGAACACTGCTTGCTGCATTGAATGTGGAATCCCAACCCCCGTATCGGCTATGTCGATGCGGACCATGTGGCCTTGCCGTCGGCAGCCGACCAATACCGTACCTTGCGGAGTATACTTGAGCGCGTTCGAAATGAGATTTTGCAGAAGCCGGCGGAGCAGACGCCGGTCCGAACGAACCGAAAGCGATGTCGAAACGAATTTCAGTTTGAGATTGGCCGCATCCGCCGACGGAGCAAACTCGACACGCAATTGTTCAAATAGCGCGTCGAGTTGAAAATTGCTCAATTCTGTCTTCATCGCTCCTGCATCCAGACGCGATATATCCAGAAGCGTGGTAAGAATATCCTCCACCGAATGAAGAGAAAGGTCCAGATTGCTCAGAAGCTCGGGATTACTTAGTCCAGCGGCTCTGTGATTTGTCGATACTTCTGGAGCCTGCCTTTCGACGAGAGACGTGGTGTAAAGTCTTGCGGCATTGAGCGGCTGCAGAATATCGTGGCTCGCAGCAGCAAGAAATCGGGTTTTCGAAATATTGGCTTCATCGGCCAGGGCTTTCGCACGCGCCAGTTCTGCGTTCAGGCGTTCCAGCTCTTCGGTACGTTCCTTTACGCGTTGTTCGAGTGCTTCCTCGGTAGCCACCGTTTGCGTGACATCGGTATAGGTAGTTACCAATCCACCGTCGGGCATGCGAGCCGACCGTACTTCGATCGCCCGCCCGTCTGGATGCAATCGCAAACGTACCGGTTCACGTTCATTGATAAGTAGCTCCAGTCGCGATCCAATGTGATAGTCCATGCCGCCTGGACCGTAAATTCCGCGTTCTGCATTGAATCGGACCAGCTCTTCCAGTCCCATTCCGTTACGCAACAAGTCTTTCGGAAGGCCAAACAGATCGCAAAATTCCCTGTTCCAGCAAATCAGGCGTAAGTCCTGATCGAATACGGTGATGCCCTGCCGCGCATGATCAAGTGCATGTTGCAGCAAGTCACGGTTTTGTTGCAGATTTGCAGAAGCTTCATCGAGAAGTACGAGCGCGGCGTCCCGCGATAGCGTCGACCGGCGCAGCAAGGTCGACAAAACGAGCCGGGATGAAGCCGAACCAATACCTGACGCAAGTAAATGTTCGGCAAATCGCATGAGGTGAATATCGCTCTCTCGCGCCGGCGTGTGCTCCAAACTATTGGCAAGGTAATAGCTTTCGAAGGCGCGCCGGGTGTGATCCTTGCCAAGATAGCGAGCAACCGTTGCTTCAAGCTCACCTGCGGTAACGCCAGCGCGCCAAACACGAATGGATTGCGCCATCGAAACAGGATCGCGTCCGATATAGATATTTGCCTGCAAGCGCTCGATAGGCGCGGCAGTGCGGGTCAGCGAAAATCCGATATAGGCCAATATATTTGCGCCCAGGGAAAACAGCACGCCGTGAACCAGTTGCGGCATGTCAATTCCAAACAGGGCGTTGGGTTTCAGTGGCGCAATCCCCATCGGTCCATTGGCAACGATGGATGCGATTCCCGATGATGCAGTCTCAAGCGATGGCAGCAAAAGTGTGTAAATCCAGACCGAGATTCCGGCAATTAATCCAGCCATCGCTCCGCGCGCATTGGCACGCCGCCAGAACAGCCCGCCGAAGAATGCCGGAGCAATCTGGGCAATGGCTGCAAAGGACAGCAGGCCGATGGAAGCAAGCGCGGCATCGCTGGAAATTTGCAGATATAAAAATGCAAAGCAAAGAATGACGACGATTGCAATTCGCCGAATGAGCAATATTTGCGTTGCGGGATTGCTGATGTCCGGACCATTCATGCGCGCGTGCCTGCGCAATATAAATGGCAGGGCGAGATCGTTGGATACCATGATCGACAGCGCGACGCTGGCAACAATAACCATTGCTGTTGCCGCCGACAGACCGCCAATCATAGTAACAATGGCGACGAAACTGTTGCGGGCTTCCAGGGGCAGAGCAAGCACAGTCAGGTCGCGGTCGATTGTCCCTGGTGCAAATGTCAGCAGGCCTGCCACAGCCAGAGGGACAACGAAAATATTGATGGCGACAAGGTAAAGCGGAAAAAGCCATGCTGATGTTCGAATGTCACGTTCGTCGCGATTTTCGACCACAGTCACGTGAAACTGGCGCGGTAACAAGATGATGCAACACGCTGCCAGAAGGGTAGTGGTTACCCAAACCCCAGCGTCAGGTTGTTTGCTGAGAACGGCCTTGATGGCAGGCGTGACATTGGCTTTGAGGTTCAGTTCACCCAGTCCATTGAACATCCACCATGTGGCAAAAATGCCGACAATCAGGAATGCGGCGAGCTTCACCAGTGATTCCATGGCAATCGCCAGGACCAGACCGTCCTGATTTTCTGTCGTGTCGATGTGGCGTGTGCCGAACGCCATGGCAAATCCTGCCAGAAGGACTGCGACAGCCAGGGAAAGAACCACGGGCACATTGGTCACTGCGACAGCGCGGCCAGCATCGATGGATTCGACGACCATGGCCATGGAGGCGGCGACCGCTTTCAATTGCAGGCTGATATAGGGGAGTACGCCGATCACCGCGATAATGGCAACCAGAGCGGCGACGGAATTCGACTTGCCATAGCGGGAGGCTACAAAGTCGGCCACCGATGTTATGTTTTGCGCTTTGGCCAGCCGTACGATGCGCAGGATGAGCGGGAAAAACAGGCCTATCATTACGATTGGCCCGATATAAATAGGTAGAAAATCAAGACCGCTTGATGAAGCAAGTCCGACGGAGCCAAAAAACGTCCAGGAAGTACAATACACGCCGAGCGTGAGGGAGTAGATGACCGGGCGCAGACGCGACGACATGATCCTGTGGCCATGCCTGTCGCCATAATATGCCACCGCAAATAGTGTGCAGACATATGCAAGACCAATCAGGACGGCCAGCCAGCCAGCGTTCATTTTGTGTTTCGCCCTTATCGTTGTGGGGACCGAGCACTTCGATCAACAATCTAACATGGGAATGGCACAGCGTTACCCAGGCTTTCGTTGAAGCCAGGTTAGGCCCTTCAGATATTCGGAGTGTCCGCTACCACATTGGAATTTTGTCGAAAAACAAGAGAGAAAAACAAAAGTTCGATTTTAAATTGTCACGCTTATGGTTGAGTTCCCCTTGACTTAGCGGATATTACGGCTAGTCCTTGTCCGCCTGAATATTTGAGGCAGCGCCGGGTTAATCCGGAGTTTTTGGTCGGGGAGGTTGCTGTAATGTTGAAGGAATTCAAGGAATTTGCCTTAAAGGGCAATGTAATGGATCTCGCTATCGGCGTGATCATTGGCGCTGCTTTTGGAAAAATCATTACTTCGCTTGTCGAAGACATCATCATGCCAATTGTCGGCGCGATCACCGGCGGAGTGGATTTTTCCAACTATTTCACAGCACTGGGCGGCAATGTGACGGCAACTGCGCTGGTGGAAGCCAAAAAGCAGGGTGCAATTCTGGCATGGGGTAACTTTGTTACTGTAGCTGTGAACTTCCTCATCATTGCTTTCATCCTGTTCCTGGTGGTCAAGGGAATGAATTCGATGAAGCGGAAAGCAGAGGAAGCGCCGGCAGAACCTGCACCGCCGCCGCGCAACGAAGTTCTGCTGGAGCAGATTCGCGATCTGCTGGCCAAGAAGTAGTTCGCGACCGAAGCCAAACAAAACGGGCGCAACGGCTGAATGCCAGTTGCGCCCTTTTTTATTGTATTGAGAATTATTCTGCTGCTACCGGTCCGAAAGCTATTGCATGTGCGGGGACTGGTTCAAACAAGGGTATCCCGAGCTTTTGCCAAACGGCAGTCATCGCTATGACGAGCGCTTCTATATGGGCTTCGCTGTGCAACGGTGTCGGTGTGATACGCAAACGCTCGGTGCCACGTGCAACTGTCGGATAGTTGATCGGCTGGATATAAATGCCATGATCTTCCAGCAGAAGATCGCTGGCTTCCTTGCACAATTCCGCATCACCCACAAACACAGGAACAATATGTGAAGGATTGGGCATTACCGGAATGCCTGCATTTTCAAGCGCGGATTTGGTCAGCTCCACCTGGCGCTTTTGTCCTTCGCGTTCAACCCGCGATGTTTTCAGATGTTTGACCGCAGCTTGCGCAGCAGCGGCAATAGCAGGCGGCAGCGCGGTGGTGAAAATGAAGGAGGGGGCGTAGGACCGCACTGCGTCAATGATATTTGCCTCTGCGGCAATGTATCCGCCAAGTGTGCCAAAACCCTTGGCCAGCGTGCCTTCGACGACATCAATCTGGTCCATGACGCCTTCGCGTTCGCAAATGCCGCCGCCATGTGCGCCATACATGCCAACAGCATGGACCTCATCGATATAGGTCATGGCGTTATAGTGTTTGGCCAGTTCGGCAATGCGCGCCACAGGTGCAATATCGCCATCCATGGAATACAGGCTTTCGAACACGATAAGCTTTGCGCGCTCTTTGCCGGCAGATTTCAGAAGCTCTTCCAGGTGCCGCGTATCGTTATGGCGGAAAATCTGTTTGGTCGCCCCGGACCGCTTGACGCCTTCTATCATCGAATTGTGGTTGAGGGCGTCCGAAAGGATCAGGCAGTCCGGCAACAATTGGCCGATTGTTCCGATGGCCGCCAGATTGGAAATCCAACCCGAGGTAAAAGCCAACGCGGCCTTTTTCCCATGTAGGCCGGCAAGCTCTGCTTCAAGCTGAACCAGCGGATGGTTCGTTCCGGAAATATTTCGCGTGCCACCCGCGCCGGCGCCATATTTTTTGGCGGCTTCGGTCATGGCATTAACGACGGTTGGGTGCTGACCCATGGCGAGATAGTCGTTGGAACACCAGATTACGACGTTCCGGGGAGAGCTTTCGCCATCCTCAGGATACCAGCAAGCCTCGGGAAATCGCTCCGGAGACCGCTCCAGGTCAGCAAATACCCGGTATCGCCGCTCGTCCCGCAGGTGCCCTATGGCCTGGTCAAAATAACGCCTGTAATCCATTCCCCACGATTCCTCGTCAAACCCGGGCTATTTCGCGAGCCTTTTCAGACCCTTGTAGTACCCGTTTTGCTGCCGGAACTTTCGAGGCAGCCTGCGGGAACCTGTAACGTTTCTCATATCGTGTTTTTCGCATCTTTGCGAGCGGCAGATAGTCTCATGATCTAGGAAACTCGACACTCCCGCCTTGAGCCAAGTCATAATCCTTCAAAATTATTCCAATTACAAATCCATCTTGACAGCCAGTGCGTTTTGGCAAGCTAATATTGCATAATTGGTCCGTTCAAGTGGCCAGTCGCTTGCCGAATTCGGGCATTATGGGCCATTGGCCCGGCATTTGGTGAGGGTGCGGCAAAACCGCATCAAGGTGCAACGCGTAAGCAGGGGGTCCGACTATGGACAGGCTGCTTGAGTTATTGCTGAAAAAGATAGTTCGCTTTGGCAATTGCACGATCCGCACATCGTCCGGCTATGAATTCACGGTCGGTGACGGTAACGGCAAGCCATTGACCATAATCCTGAAAGACCGGGCGGCCCAGGCCAGATTGATCCGAAACCCGGCTCTGACCCTTGGCGAAACCTTCATGGAGGGGCAGCTGGAAATCGAGGGTGGGGACGTTTTCGATCTCCACATGGCAGCCCAGCGCAATATTTCTGCCGCGGACATGAGCGCGATCCTCCGTCTGGCGGAAAATATGCGCTATCTCGTGCGCGGCTGGAAGCAGCACAATACCGAACAAAACGCCCGTTCGAATGTAGCCCACCACTACGATCTGGATGGCAGCCTCTATTCCCTGTTCCTCGATCCGGACATGCAATATTCCTGTGCCTATTACGAACATCCAGACGCTTCGCTTGAGGAAGCCCAGCTTGCGAAAAAGCGGCATATCGCTGCCAAATTATGCGTGGATGAAGGGCAAACGGTCCTCGATATCGGCTGTGGTTGGGGTGGCATGGGCCTGTATCTGGCAGACGTTGCGCGGGCGAAGGTGACCGGCGTCACCCTTTCCAAAGAGCAATTGGCAGTCGCGCGCAAAAGGTCGGTACAGCAAAATCTCGCCGGCGTTGCCGAGTTTCGGTTTCAGGACTATCGCGCGATCAAGGAGACCTTCGACCGTGTGGTGTCTGTGGGCATGCTGGAACATGTCGGCGCAAACTTCTTGCGTGAATATTTTGCCAGGGTCGCAAGCATCCTCAAACACGACGGGATCGCCCTGATCCACACCATTGGCCGTACCGACGGGCCCGGCGTCACCAATCCATGGATAGAGAAATATATTTTTCCCGGCGGGTACATTCCGGCACTGTCGGAACTGACCGCAGCCATTGAGCAGGCAGGATTGTACATAACCGATGTAGAGGTCTTGCGTCTCCACTATGCAGACACACTACGCGATTGGCGAACAAGGTTTGTTGCGCAACGCGCGCAAGCCGCTTCTCTGTACGATGAACGTTTCTGCAGAATGTGGGAGTTTTATCTCGCTGGCAGTGAAGCAAGTTTTCGCTTGGGGCAGCACGTGGTGTTCCAATTTCAATTGGCCCGGAAAATTGATGCTGTGCCGGTGACGCGCGATTACATTCCCGCCCGAGAAAGTAAATTGCGCCGACGCGAACCGGACCCATTGGCCTATCGCAGGGCAGGCGAATAGGGAGTCGGTAGTAGTTCAATCATTGCCGTTGGGCTTGTGACAGTCGGGGTGATTTCGATGACTGGGTTTGAACCTGTGCTTCCCGCGTCGTCAGCGTTGGAAAAAAACCAGACGCCACCATTCGCTGACGTGGACCTGTATTCATCGAATATGGCGCTTCGCGATGCGGTTACCCGCTTCGGCAAGCGCATCGACGTTGCCCGCCTTCGCGATCTCGGCCGTATGTGGGGCAGTGCGCGCTTCCTCGAAATGGGACGTCTTTCCAATGTGCATGTGCCACGATTAGTGACACATGATGAGCGTGGAGCGCGTGCTGATTATGTCGAATTCCACCCAGCCTGGCATGAACTCATGCGTGCCGGCATGTCTGCAGGTTTACACAATCACACGTGGAAAAAGGGGAGCCATATAGAGCGCGCTGCGCGCTTGTACATGGCATACCAGACCGAGGCGGGACACGTTTGCCCATTGACAATGACACATGCTGCAATGGCAGCGCTAGGGGCACAGCCGGATGTGGCGAGCCAATGGGGCGCAAAAATTCTCGCGCAATCCTACGATCCATCAATGCGACCCTGGTGGGAAAAGAGCGCGGTGACACTGGGAATGGGTATGACAGAGCGCCAAGGCGGCACGGATGTTCGCACCAATACAAGCCAGGCAGTTGCAACCGGCGATCAATATGAAATTACCGGTCACAAGTGGTTCATGTCTGCGCCAATGTGCGATGGTTTTCTTGTTCTCGCCCAGGCCGCAGATGGTCTTACATGCTTTCTAATGCCACGATTCCGTCCCGACGGGTCGATCAACACGTTGCAGTTCCAGCGATTGAAAGACAAGCTGGGAAATCGTTCGAATGCGTCCAGCGAAGTTGAATTTGTGCGAGCTTTTGCGCAGCGCATCGGCGAAGAAGGACGCGGCGTTCGCACGATTATCAGCATGGTCCAATTGACGCGGCTTGACTGCGCCGTAGCATCAGCTGGACTCATCAGGTTTGCACTAGCCTCTGCGGTTCATCACACTTCGCATCGCGTCGTGTTTGGAAAGCGCTTGATAGATCAACCCGTAATGCGCACGGTTCTTGCCGATTTAGCGCTTGAAGTGGAAGCCGTCACCGCATTGACTATGAGGCTTGCAGTTGCGTTTGATGGCGCGTCAACGGATACGAGCGAAGCGGCCTATGCGCGAATACTAACGCCTGCAATCAAATACTATGTCTGCAAGATTGCGCCTTCGCTTGTTTATGAGGCCATGGAATGTCATGGCGGAAATGGCTATGTTGAAGAATTACCTCTTGCGCGTGCATTCCGGGAAGCACCGGTAAATGCAATCTGGGAAGGGTCTGGAAACGTTGTAGCCCTCGATGTCCTTCGCGCATGCGGGGAGGATCATGAACAAGCTGCTGCAGTCATCAAAAATATCTGTAGCGATTGTTCTCCCTCCATGACGCATTTGGGAGAAGAACTTATTGCATTGCTGCGTGATAACCGCGTTGAACACTATGCACGATTTATCGCCGAACGATTTGCGCGGCTTGCTGCAGCCGCTGCATTGACCGCCCTGCATCCGGAATTTTCCAGACGATATGCCGCCACACGTTTGACGGGACCAATTCACGCAACACCGGGATGTTGCCCACACGAAGATATTGCCGATGAGCTGCTTGATCGCGCTGGTCATGTTGCTTGACGAAGTCAGCGGCGTGTGTCCAATTTCCAAACTGACAGGACAATAATTCTGGTGCGTTCCGGTACCGGGAGCCTGCTATACAAAATTGGGGATGGGAATGCTGGCAGATATCGAGATTGCGCGCGCCGCACGGACCGCGCCCATTCAGGACATTGCAAAGAAACTGGATATCCCTGAATCGGCTTTGCATCCCTACGGCAAGGACATTGCCAAAATTGATCATGCATTTGTCAGCAGCCTGAGTGCTCGTCCAAAAGGAAAGCTTATTCTTGTAACGGCCATTTCGCCGACACCGGCTGGGGAGGGGAAAACCACGACGACCGTCGGGCTCGGTGATGGGCTGGCGCGCATCGGCAAGAAAGCCGCCATTTGTTTGCGTGAACCTTCGCTCGGTCCATGCTTTGGAATGAAAGGCGGCGCTGCAGGCGGCGGTTATGCGCAAGTCGTGCCAATGGAGAATATAAATCTCCATTTTACGGGTGACTTCCACGCGATAGGCGTTGCGCACAATCTGCTTGTGGCACTGCTCGACAACCACATCTATTGGGGCAATGAATTAGGCATTGATGCGCGGCGAATTTCTTTGCGCCGTGTCGTGGACATGAATGATCGTGCGTTGCGACAGATCGTATCGTCGCTTGGCGGTGTCGCCAACGGATTCCCCCGGGAAGATGGCTTTGACATCACGGTGGCCTCCGAAGTCATGGCTATTTTTTGTCTGTCCCGCGATCTGGATGATCTGGCCAAGCGCGTTGCGCGCATGGTGGTTGCGTACACACGCAATCGAGAGCCCGTGACCACCGCAATGCTCAACGGCCATGGCGCCATGACGGTTCTGTTGAAAGATGCCTTGCAGCCAAATCTCGTCCAGTCACTGGAGGGAACCCCAGCGTTTGTTCACGGCGGACCATTTGCAAATATTGCCCATGGCTGCAATTCCGTCATAGCGACCAATACAGCACTCGGTCTTGCAGATTACGTGGTAACGGAAGCCGGCTTCGGTGCAGACCTTGGAGCCGAGAAGTTTTTCGATATCAAATGCCGCTCCACTGGTCTGAAACCATCGGCGGCGGTTATCGTGGCAACCGCGCGGGCGCTTAAGATGCATGGCGGCGTGGCGCGTGCGGATCTGGCCCGGGAAGACCTGTCAGCCCTCGAAAAAGGATTTGCCAATCTGGAACGTCATGCGGGCAACATAAGGAAATTTGGTGTTCCTGCCATTGTGGGGATCAATCGCTTTGCAACCGATACAGATGCGGAAATGAACTTGCTTTTGCGATTATGCAATGAACGGCTCGGTATTGAAGCCCACGTGGCAACGCACTTCACTGACGGTTCGGCTGGTAGCGAGAAGCTCGCGCACGCAGTAACTGCCATTGTGGATGGTCCTCAGGATGGCTCATCTACCTTTAAGCCACTCTACGATGTTGAACAGCCACTTGCTGCTAAAATCGAGGAGATAGCGCGGAATATTTATGGGGCGTCCGGCATTTCTCTTGAGGGCAGGACAACTGCAGACCTGAAGGAATTCGAAGCCATGGGATTCGGCAACGTTCCGGTTTGCATTGCCAAGACACAATATTCGTTTTCGACTGACCCGAATTTGCGAGGCGCACCATCCGGCCATGTGCTGCCCGTAAAGCAAGTACGCCTGTCCGCTGGCGCAGGTTTCGTTGTCGCAGTCTGCGGGGATATCATGACCATGCCGGGGCTGCCGCGGGAACCGGCAGCGGTGAAGATAAGATTGAATGAGCAAGGTCTGGTGGAAGGTCTGTTCTGACCGTTCCGGCGCCCGCGTACCTAATGCAATTAAAGAAATTCAACTGGCGCGGTGCGTTGAAACGTGTACCATCCGGACTAGAAAAGGGCGCAGTTTGAGGGGCGCCTGTCCGGGAGGAAGAAATGACGATTTTCCAAGTCTGGAAGCGTGCAGCGGTATACATGCTCGCGGCTGGTTTTGTTTCTTGTGCAACGCCGGAGGTAAATGCGCAAACGAGCCCTGCTATTGATGGTGACGATATTGGCGGTGTTGTCTCAGGGCCCAATGGACCGGAAGCCGGTGTCTGGGTAATCGCCGAAACGCGTGATCTTGGTGTACGTTATATCAAGATTGTAGCGACCGATGATCAGGGACGTTACGTGATCCCCGATTTGCCCAAGGCCAATTACGATGTGTGGGTGCGCGGTTATGGACTTGTCGATTCAGACAAGATGAAGAGCGCGCCAGGCAAAATTGTAAACCACACAGCTAAAATCGCACCAACCGAAAGCGCTGCTGCCCATTATTACCCTGCGATCTACTGGTATTCGATGCTCAAGATACCGGGCAAAGATCAATTCGGCGGCAAGAGTGATATTCCGGAAAAGTTGACGCAGAACCGCTGGCTCAATGCGATGAAGAACAATGGCTGCGTTGGATGTCATCAACTCGGCCAGCTGTCAACGCGCACCATTCCGAAATTTCACCTCGGCGATGGAGACCACGAAGAGGCTTGGGTCAAGCGCATACAATCAGGTCAGGCCGGCCCTTCCATGGTCAACCTGATCGCGGGGCAATTTAATGGCGTGCCGATCAAATATTTCGCTGACTGGACACAGCGCGTCGCAAAGGGCGAGTTGCCGCATACCAAACCGCAACGTCCGCAAGGCGTCGAGCGCAACATTGTTGTCACCTTGCGTGACTGGATGAATGAAAAACAATATTTGCACGATTTGATCGCGAGCGATCGCCGCTATCCGACGGTGAATGCAAATGGACCGCTTTACGGCTCGCCGGAATATTCATCCGATAATATCCCGCTTCTGGATCCCGGGAAGAATACCGTAAAATATTTACGACTGACGACCACCCCGGACACACCTGAGGCTCTCGGGCCGGGACATGCCGCGGACAAAAAGCCGCTGGGTCCTTCAGCGTATTGGGGCGAAGAAAAGATCTGGGACACCAAGGCGAACAATCACAACTCGATGCTGGATCGCAAGGGTCGTGTATGGATGGCTGCTACCGGTCATCCGCAGGCCAACCCGGATTTTTGCAAGAAGGGCTCCGATCATCCTTCGGCAAAGGTAATGCCGCAAGCCAAGACCAATCGCCGCGTCACGATGTACGATCCGGCGACCGGCAAGTATACGGCCTTCCAGACTTGCTTCCAGACACATCATCTGCAGTTTGGCTATGATGCCAACGAGACATTGTGGACGAGCGGCGGACGGGCTGTGTTGGGCTGGATCAATACCAAATTGTTGGACGAGACAGGCGACATAAAGAAAGCCCAAGGCTGGACGCCATTCGTTCTTGATACCAATGGCAATGGCAAGCGAGACGAATTTGCTGGGCCCAAAGATAAACTTGATCCAGCTAAAGACAAACAGATCGCGGTGAACATCTATGCCGTCATGCCGCATCCGACCGATGGTTCGGTATGGGGAACCTACCGTTCATTCCCGGGTGCAGTCGTGCGTGTCAATCCCGGCTCTGATCCATCCAACACAGCGCTGGCTGAAATATACAATGTCCCGATGCCCGGCTTTGGTCCGCGCGGAGGTGACATCGACAAGAACGGCGTCGTTTGGGTATCGCTTGCCAGCGGTCACCTTGGGTCATTTGATCGCAGCAAATGCAAGGGCCCGCTCAATGGGCCAAAAGCAACCGGTAATCATTGTCCGGAAGGCTGGAATTTCTACAAATATCCTGGCCCCGGTTTCCAAGGTATCGGTGATAACAGTGCAGAGTCGAGTTATTACACCTGGGTCGATCAGCACAATACCTTCGGTCTGGGTGACAACATTCCGATGTCCACGGGAAATCTGAATGACGGCCTGATTGCGCTCAACAAGGATGGCAAGATGGTTGTGCTGCGCGTACCTTATCCGCTCGGTTACTATGCCAAGGGGTTCGATGGGCGCATTGATGATCCCAAGGCTGGCTGGAAAGGTCGCGGATTGTGGACCACCAATGGTGATCGGACACCCTGGTTGATCGAAGGCGGCAAAGGCAGCAAACCTCTTGCTGCGCATTTCCAGTTACGCAACAGCCCGCTCGATAAATAGGACTTAGCGGGTAAACGGCGCGGACGCATGCACGATGCGTCCGCCGACAATTGTGAGCTGCGAGCGGATGGTGCCAATCTCTGTCGTGGGGATACTCAAATAGTCTTTTGACAGGACTGCAAAATCCGCCAGCATGCCGGGCGCCAGAGCTCCACGCTCATGATCGGCAAAAGCAAACCACGCACTGCCCTTGGTCCAGATTCGCAATGCTTGGGCACGGCTAATTCTTTCCTTCGTTGCGCGGGTTGGCAGACCGGAGACTGTTTTTCCGTCAATCAGCCATTGAATCGCTGTAAACGGATTGTAGGACATCACCCGCGACGCATCCGTGCCTCCACCGACCATCAATCCCGATCGTAATGCGCTGGAAACCGGCGGCGCGCCAGCAAGCCGTTTTGCATGTTCGGCGAGAAAGTCAGGGGCGGCGAAATAGAATGCATTTTGCGTTAGCCAACCCAGACCGAGCGATCGCAGTCGATCCAGCGTTTGCGGTGTTGCGTCGTGCAAATGAGCAACAGACCAGCGCAGGCCTGCATAGGAACTATCGGCAGCAACGCGTTCCAGTGCGGAAAACAAATGGTTCGCCGAACGCTCCCGGTTCCAGTGCACGGTCATCGTCAGGCGGCTCCTGGCCGCCCATCGGGCAATTTCTTCGAAGCGTTGCGTTGCTTCATGCGAAGGTTTGTCGTTGTTGTAGAAGTCCCAGCTTACGCGTTCGCCAATACCGTTGAAGCGCAAATATTCATCGCCAGTACCTGCCGGCAGGTCGTGAACGTAGCGCTTGTATTCTTGCAGTTCATTTCCTCGTGTTGGCGCACAGATTGAATAGGCTACTCGAACCGTAAGTCCATTGCGACGCCAGAGTGCGAACAGCGCATCATAATCCCGCAGGTCCAGATTGTGCCCGCCCGGATCAATGACACCCGTCACGCCAAGACTGTTAAGCGTCGAAAAAAACTGTGTTGTGCCGCGCATCCGTTGCCCAAGCGATCCGCGCGGCAGCCTCATGTAGAGCTCGGTGATCGCAGCTGCATCGCCTGTGATCCAGCCTGTTGCGTTGCCGGATGCGTCGCGCTCGATGCGTGCCTTTCCCGGTAAATTACCAGCGGTGAGCCCAAGCGCTTTCATTCCGGCAGGAGAGATGAAGGCCGCGCGATAAAAAAGTTGAATGAAAACCGGGCGGCCATTTGCTGCTGCCAGGATTTCCTCCTTGTTGGGCAAACGGCCTTCGGCGAACTGGTGTTCAGTCCATCCGCCTGCAATCACAATCCAGTCACCGGGCTCTGCGCGGGCAGCGGCTTGCGCCATACGCGCCATGGCTTGCACAATGCTTCGCGTGCCATCGAAGGAAACATCCTGGCCGGGTGTAAGACCTGCCCGTATCGCATGAATATGGGAATCAATCAGGCCCGGAATGATTGTGCGTCCTCCGGCATCGATTACGCGTGTGGTGGAACCAATGTGTTTTGCAGCTGAAGCATTGCTCCCGGCAAAGATGATCCGGCCATTGCGAACAGCGATCGCTTCGACAATTCTGTTGGCGCTATCCTGCGTTATGATTTTGCCATTGCGTATGACAAGTTCGTCAGCTGACGCCGGTGCGCATGTAAGCAGGCAGGCTGCGCAAATCGAGATCAGATTTTTTCGAACAGACACTCGATGACCGTTGCAGCATTGGCCGCCTTGGAAACCCGGCGGCGCGTGAGGTCGATGAGCTTGTATCCATCCATGTCGCAGCTCACGGTGACGTTCCCGGGATCGACAGTCTTGCCAAAACCGCGAATGCTGAAGCGGCCCTCATCATTTGTGTTCGTGATGACAGGCAGCGGACGGCCTTTCAATTGCGCCTTTATGCGTACGCCTTCCAGTGGCTTCATTCCCTGGACGACCATCGCTTCGCCAAAAAAAGGCGGACCATGTTCCTTGTCGGCGTCGGCGCTTGCCTCGATATCCGATCCACCAGCACGGACCGGACCACCAGCGGTCAAGACCAGACACAGCAGCAAGGATAAAATGATTGGATTTAGCCGTCCCATTTCTTTGCCTCACCGGATAAAAAAGATGCGCAAGAACCAGAGGAATGCCACCATGCAGGCCAGCGGTATCGCCCAGCCCGTCCAGACTGGAATGGCAATGCGGCGCAGAAATGGCGTTGCAACAGCCGTGGCCAGACCTGCTGCAAGGCCAGCACTGAGCAACCAGCCATACCAGTGCATGGCGGGCCCTTGCCTGGCAGCTTGCGTCCAAAGGCCAAACTCGCCAAGACGCGGATGATAAGTAACAAGTGCCCAGTTCATCTCGACGGCGATTGTATAAAAAATCGCGAAAAGAACCGAAAAAAGTGTAACGGCACGTAGCTGGGTCATTGGCCGAACAACCCCCGTACGTTGTTGAGCACATGGCCCACCAAAAACCCGAACCACACCACGGCGCATAATATGCCGGTGACCCATGCGCGCGTTGAGGAGAGGGCAGGGTCAAGAGGTTGGCGCCAGATGTACCAGTAGAGCGGCAACATCCCCAAACCGATGGCGACGAATTGTTCCTTCAATTCGAAGGATCCGCTGATTGGCCAAAGTCTCGCACGCTCGATCCATGTTCGCACCGCAACCCGGTAGGCCGGATAGATCAAACCGCCCAGGATGAACGTTGTCAGATACAGAACAATATTGGTTTTCGTGTAGACAGCAGCGTTGACTGCGCGGAAGGCGGTTATCGCGCCGCCTCCTTTCCTCGCCGGCCATATTACTGCAAGCGCCTGATGAGTCAGTCCGCCCAGCAGAACGACGCTGGCCAACCCGTGCGCAATCAGCAAAAAGGTTATCACGGTGCAAGAACTCTCTCGGTGTATTCAGGCCGTGCTTTGGGCCCGCTCTCCCCTGAAAGTAAAACTATCCGATTTTTGAACGTGTCCCGCAAGCGCCCGTAAGGGGCCGTATCACCAGTGAAGGTAATTTTTGAGCCATTCAGCACCGAATGCGCCTGGTCCCAGTGTAACGGCAGCCCAAACGAATGCGGAAGACCAATTGGCGACCTGAAAGGGCAGGCGTTCCATTTTACAGGCGCCTGCAACCAGCGGTACTGCAGCGCGGAGGGGGCCAAAAAACCTTCCAATGAATACCCCTGGCGTGCCCCACTTCTCAAAGAAGACATGGCCTTTGGGCAACAGGTCCGGATATTTGGACAGGGGCCACATGCGCGCAATTTTTTCGTGGTAATGATAGCCAAGCCAATAAGAAACCCAATCTCCGAGTGCTGCCCCCAGTGCTGCCGCCAGCCATATTGGCCAGAAGCTGATGCCGGATGCACCGATCAGTGCACCGACACCCCATAAGATGACAGTGGCCGGCACGAGCAGCGCGACGAATGCCAGCGATTCTGCGAATGCCATAACGAAAACAATGGGGACAGCCCAGCCTTGGTGGCTACGCAAGAAAGTCAGCAGGGTCTGGACGTATTCCGGCGCTTCCAAATCAGCCTCGGTTTATTGTCAAATGACGATTGTAAGCCTTTTTGCGGCCCTGGTAATACCCGTGTACAGCCACCGATTACGGTGTTCGCGAAAAGCGAAAGATTCGTCGAAGAGGACAACATCGTCCCATTGCGAGCCCTGCGCCTTGTGCACTGTCAGCGCATATCCAAAATCGAATTCATCGGAATTACGCCGCAGGGAGAAAGGCACTTCCTCTTCGCTATCGAAGAATTGCGGCACTATTGCCACCCGGCGCGCACGGCCGTTCGGTTCCTCGTCGGGAACAATTGTCATGCGCAGCCTTCCCCGTCGCAAATTGGCCCCTGTCTTGGCTCGCCACAATCCGCCGTTCAGCAGTCCTTTTTGCGGATCATTTTTCAGGCAGACAAGTTTGTCACCGGACTCGGGATAGGCCGTGTGAAATCCCAGTATTTCGCGCAGCCGGCGATTATAGGATCGCCGGGTTCGATTGAGGCCAACGAGGACCTGATCTGCTCCGGTAACGCTTGCGCCATCTATTTCGGTGCGGCCGATGATGCGGCTGTCACCATAAGCGCCTGGGGCCAGCTTGCGGCCCTCGCGAACGTCCATCGAAAGGCGAATGATAGGATCGCCGGCAGCCTGGCGATGAATTTCGGTAAGCATGATATCCGGCTCGGTTTCGGTGAAAAAACCGCCGCCCTTGACTGGCGGCAATTGTGCCGGATCACCCAGAACCAGAACCGGTTTGCCAAAGGACAACAGGTCACGGCCCAGCTCTTCATCCACCATGGAACATTCATCGATGATAATCAGCGCAGCGTTCGCCGCATCGCTGTCGCCGTTGAGCACGAACGAAGGCTCCTCCGATTCAATGTCCTTCGGCCGATAGATCAGGGAATGGATTGTGCGGGCGTCAGGGCAGCCGCGCGAGCGCATGACAAGTGCCGCCTTCCCCGTGAAGGCAGCAAAGCAGACCTGTCCTTCAACGCCCTCGGCAAGATGACGCGCCAGGGTGGTCTTGCCCGACCCCGCATATCCAAACAGGCGAAATACCTGCCTGTCAGGACGCGCGAGCCACCTCGACGCAGCTTTCAGGGCGGTATCTTGTTGCGGCGACCAGCGTTCGACCAAATGACCTCGCAATAATTCGCCCGTTCGAAATCCGAGGGGCCTGTATCTGGCGTGCGGAACGTGAATCGCCCATTCAACACCACAGGTCTTAGAGCATTTGCCGGGCAGGCCTGCAAATGCAAGGCTCTGTCGCTGTAGCAATCAGGCGAAATGCAGTACGAACCTGAAAGCCAGCGGGTTGTGCCTGGCTAGGATCCGGATTGCTCATCCAGCCGGTTACGATTGCGCAATTCCGGAAACAGTTTCATCCACAAGGCAGTGATTCCAAGCGTACCCACCCCGCCGATGACCACCGCGGCAACAGGTCCGGTGAAATGCGCCAGAGTGCCAGATTCAAATTCCCCAAGCTCATTGGAGGCGCCAATAAAAACGCTGTTGACCGCCGAAACGCGCCCACGCATTTCGTCCGGAGTTTCAATTTGCACCAGCGTGGACCGGATATAAATACTGACCATGTCTGCGGCGCCAAGGCAGGCCAGAAAAACCATCGCGAGATAGATATTTTTTGACAGGCCAAAGGCTATCGTTGCCAGACCGAAAGCGGCCACCGCCTGAAACATGCGCAGGCCCACCCGGTTGTTCATTGCAAAATACGCCAGCAGGAACGCAGTTGTTAAAGCGCCCAGTGCCGGAGCGCTGCGCAAGAGGCCCAGACCGACTGGCCCGGCGTGAAAAATATCTTTGGCGAATATCGGCATCAAAGCCGTTGCGCCGCCAAGTAAAACTGCAAACAGGTCCAGCGTGATCGTGCCCAGCAATATCTGGTTCGTTCTGATAAAGCGGAAGCCGGCGGTTACAGTTTCCCAATTGACCTTGTTTTTGACTGCCGCGCCGGGTCGAGCCTGCATGAGCGTGAGGCAGATTATGCATGCAACAAACAGGATTGAAGCGAGTAGAAAAACGGCATGCGGGCCTTTGAAACTGTTGGAGGCCACACCTCCGTAAATGATCCCTCCCAGTGCTGGCCCAATGATAACGGACGTCTGGTTGGCTGAGGAATTGAGAGCCACCGAAGGAGCAAATATTTCACGGGGCACAATATTGGGGAGCAAGGCCGATGAGGCAGGCGAGGAAAAGGCTCGGGCAGTGCCCAGCAGCGCGACCAAGGCGTAGATCAGGCCTGGCGTGAGTTTACCCATTGTGACGCCCACGAGCAGCCCAACAGTCGCAATGGTCAGAATGACATAGCATCCGATCAGGACCATGCGGCGTTCATAGCGGTCCGCGACATGGCCGGCAGCAAGGATGAAGACAAGATTTGGAACAAATATTGCCAGCCCGACCAGGCCAAGTGACAGGGCGCTACCAGTCATGTCGTAGATCAACCAGCCAACGGCAACATTGATCATTTGCACGGCAAGGCCGGATTGGACCCGGCTCAGAAAAAACAACGAAAAATCTCGCACCCGGAACGGAGCAAATCCTGGTCGCGAGAAAATCCGCATCATATTCGGTAACCGCCCCGCTTCCGGCCCTGGCCGACATCGATGAACAGATCATCAACGCTGAAGCGCTTCTTGATCAATCCTTGCTCATGTGAATAGCCGATCAATGTATCGAGGGTATGCCGGTTCCGCTCACTGAGTCCATATTCCCAAGGATCCTTGCCGATCACCTCTTCCTGCTCTTCCCACGCTTCGCGATACCAGACGAGCGGGGCCACGCGAGGGTTTTCCATCCGCTCCATGCCGGCGGTTTTGGCATCTTCGAACGCTTTGTATAATTCGATCGGCGCCCACGGGTTTTGTTGCACTATGCTGCGTTTGATGGCCATGACATGCATGATCGGGAAAATGCTGGTCTTGCCAAAATACCGTAACTCTTCGGTCTTGTAGTCCGGCCACAAACGATTGACTGCGGGATGTTTCTCCACGACAGGCCAGATCAGGTCCGAATGCAGCACTGCATCAAGCTCGCCCGCTACAAGCATCTCCTCGCAGGATTGATCGTCTGCCATGCGATGCAGTTTCAAATCCGGCGGTGCGATGAAGGGCACGTCTTCGTCATACTCGGCATACCATTCGATCGACTTATGCGGAACGCCATATTCATGCTCAAGAATGCCGCGCATCCACAAAACCGCGGTCACCTGAAACGATTTGACACCGATTTTCTTGCCGATGAGATCCTTCGGTTCCTTGATACCCTTGCTCGTGTTGATAAAGGCAAAGCCATGCCGGAACCGGCGATGCAGAAAAACCGGAATTGCGTCGATTTCCATGCCCTGGTCGCGTGCAACCAGATAGGATGAACATGACAGCTCCGCGACGTCGAATTCCTGATTGCGCAGGAAGCGCCAGTGGCGTGTTGTTGAATCCAGACCGGTGAGCATTGTCAGGTCGATGCCGTCGGGTTCGGTTTGTCCTTCTTTCAAGGCGCGCACAATTTCATAATCGCCACATGCTAGCGATAACTTTAGTTTGCTCGGCATGATGTTTCGCACTCTCCTGGCAAAGCCCACACTCGCGAATAAATCCCATCAGCCAGTGTGGGCAACAATCGCGGTCAGGCCATTTATCTTGCTGCACCATTAGCCCGCAAATTCAGGCAAGGCAATCGACTGGACAGCGCGCCTGTTGCCAGCTACCGGAAGGGACCAATAACGGTCTCGCGGAACCAATGGATGAGTGCGGATCGTCGTTCGGAGGTTGGTCAACACCACGAGATGGAACTGGTTCGAGAAATGAGTGATTTGCTTGTTCGCGGCGCTACGATTGTCACAATGGATGCCGCGCTGGGCGATCTGACCGGCGACATACTGGTTCGGGATGGCCGGATATCCGGTGTTGGAGCGCGGCTGGAAGCGCCAGCGGGCGCTCAGGTTATCGACGCAGCCGGGATGATTGCCATGCCGGGTTTCGTTAACGCGCATATTCATACATGGCAGACCGGTCTGCGCGGCATTGCTGCCGACTGGGCAATCTCGGGATATTTGCGTGCCATGCATGCCGGGCTGGCGACACTGTTCCGGCCGCAGGACATCCATGTTGCCAATCTGGCTGGTGCATTGAACCAGTTGTATTGCGGCACGACAACCATTGTGGACTGGTGCCATAACAACCCGACACCCGAACATACCGACGCTGCAATCGACGGCCTGGCGCAGGCCGGTATTCGCGCCCTGTTCCTTCATGGTTCACCCAAACCCGATCCCAAGCCGGGGCAGAAACATTTCAGTGAAATACCCATGCCGCGCGGAGAGGTCGAACGCCTTCGCAAGGGAAGGTTTGCGAGCCCCGGTCTGATGACGCTGGGACTGGCCGTTCTGGGCCCTGGCTTTGGTGTCTACGAGGTGGCGCGTACCGATGCCTTGCTGGCGCGCGAATTCGACATGATCGCCAGCATGCATGTGAGTGGGCCGATGGTTGCACCGGACGGTTTCGAGCGGCTTGGGGCAGAAAATCTTCTTGGACCGAATTTTAACATTGTCCACGGCAACAGCCTGCAGGATTCAACACTTAAACTGCTCACCGATGCCGGCGCCTCCTTTACGGTTACGGCCGAAGTTGAGATGCAAATGTCGTTTGGCAAGCCGCTGACAGGACGGCTGCGTGCTCTGGGCGCACCGGTTTCAATTGGCTCGGATGTCGAATCGGATATGTCAGGCGACATGTTCGCCGTCACCCGCATGACCCTGCAGGGTCAGCGTTTCGTCGACGCCATGGAAACGATCGAACGGACAGGTAAGGGACCGGGCGAGGTGAGCGTAACGTGCCGCGAGGCCTTGCGCTGGGCCACTCTCGATGGCGCACGCATGGCAGGGCTTGAAAATGAAGTTGGATCGCTGACACCGGGAAAGTGTGCCGACATTGTGTTGCTGTCTGCAACCGATCCCAACATGTTTCCGGTCATCGATCCTGTTGCTTCCATCGTCCTTCAGGCAGGTCCCGGCAATGTGGACACAGTCATTGTTGGCGGACAAGTGCGTAAGCGCGGTGGCAAGCTGACCTATGAAGCACTGGCATCCTGTCATGCTCAGCTCGCACTATCCAGCCAGCGCATTATGGATCGATTTCGCCAGGCGCAGGCAGCTTGATAAAAAAAACGGCCGGGATTTCCCGACCGTTTTTCTAATTTCCGGTTGATACAGTCGATCAGTGACCGTCAACTTCCAGTCCGGTTGGTACCGGGACACCTTCGCTCGCCAGCTTGATGCCCGACGCCAAAGCTTGTGTTTCCAGCAGCGCTGCAAAGTCGAGTCCGAGATAATGTTCCGGATCGTCCTTCAGGCTTGCAGCGCCAAAATGCGCTTGCAACGCTTCGCGTGTAGCGGCAGTTGAAGGCATAGGCACATCGTATTTGCGCCCTGCTGCAAGACCCAGATCAAGATCCTTGCGAAGCAACTCGGGCGTGAACGTTGTCGTCCAGTCGAGGTTGACCAGCGAGTTCGACTTGTAGCGCGTAAAGGTTGAACCCATCACCGAATTGTTCATGAATTCCAGGAAGGCATGACGCGGAACGCCATGTTTTTGCGCGAGGATCGTAATCTCCACGAGGTTTTGGATTACGACACCCAGCATTACATTGTGAGCGATCTTGCAGATGCGTGCGAGTTCGCCTTCGCCGACATAGGACGTGCCCGCCTTGCCGAACGTATCAATATACGGCTTTGCGATATCGTAGGCGCTCTTCGGGCCCGACACCACGGTGGAGAGCTTTCCGGCCTTGACGCACTTTCCGTTGCCGGAGACTGGAACGGCGAGATAATCAGCGCCCATTGCCTTCAGCTTCTCTCGCACCTCGGCAGAATCTTCAACACTGATGGAAGAACAATCGACGAATATCTTCGGCACTTTGCCTTTGCCACCGGCGGCGACACCATTCTCGCCGAAGTAAACCTGCTTGAGATCCTTGCCGGTAGAGACCATGGTAAAGATGATATCCACACCGCCGAGGTCGGAAGGGTTATCGACAAGTTTGGCGCCTTTTTTCGCCAGCGGTTCGGCTTTCGATTTGGTGCGATTCCACAATTTGAGATCGTGACCAGCCTTCAAAAGCAATTCGGCCATCGGTGTGCCCATGCGGCCCATGCCGATCCATCCAAGATTATGTGTGTTCTGGCTCATGTCATTCTCCGGTTAGGGCACGGCCTGTGCGCCGCGGCTTAATTGAATTCCGCGCTCCAGTCGCGCGTTTCCAGCGTGGTCTTCAGATGCGCCAGGAACGATGCCGAATAGGCGCCGTCGAATGCGCGATGATCGAAACTCTGGGCGACAATGCCGGCGGGACGCGCAACGATCACGTCGCCAAATTCCGTTTCTTTGACAAGCGCGCGTTTGCGTATCGCATCTGTCGAAAGTATTCCGACCTGCGGCGCATTGATCAGGGGCGCCGTGAACAAAGTTCCGAAACTGCCGTTGTTGGTGATGGAATAGGTTCCACCTTCCATGTCATCCGGGGTCAGCTTTCCGTCGCGCGCTTTCCTTGCGACGGCGTTGATCGCCAGGGCTAACCCGGCAACATTCAGGCCATCTGCATTTTTGACAACCGGAACGACAAGGCCCTGATGGTCCATATCGACAGCGAAACCGAGATTGACCTCGCGGGCAATGTGCAGCTTCTCGCCATCGAAGGCCGCATTGACCTTTGGAAATGCACGCAAGGCAAGACATACGGCGCGTGCAATAAAGGGCAAATAGGTCAATGCAATGCCATGGGCTGCACGGAACTTGTCCTTGTGCGCAAGCCTGACGTCATCTACCGAACCAAAATCGACTTCTACCGTCTGCAATACGTGCGGAACATTTTGCCATGAATTTTGCAGGTGGCGCGCTGTTTGCTGCCGCACGCGATTGAGCGGTTCGACATCCCGGTTTCCGGTGATAGGCAAAAGTGCGGCGGGCGAACGCACTGCGCTTGGCGATGTCAGGGCCGCTTGCACATCCTTGGCCGATATCTTGCTCCGGCCGGATGAACGGGCCTGCGCTGCAACCGTATTGGCATCAAGATTGTTCTGCTTGATAAGCCTGCGTGCGAGTGGAGATATGCGCATGCCGTCGGGCAGTTTTGCCGGACCGAAATTTCCGCGGGCTGTAAACACCTCGTTGAACGGAGCAAAACCTCGATCCGTCAATGAAGCTGTCGCCGCAGCCTGAACAAGTGGAACCACCGTTGTGGCCGCAGCCGGTTTTGCTGGAGCCGCAGTTGCTGGAGCAACTTCCTTTTTCGCAGGCTCGCTGCGCTTGGTCTGTTTGCCCGAGCCATCGTCTATGAAAGCAAGTACATCGCCCACCCGCGCCGTTTCGCCTGCAGCAACAAATACGTCTTTCAGCGTGCCGTTTTCGATAGCCTGTACTTCCATCGAAACCTTGTCGGTTTCAATCTCGAACAGGTTATCGCCAGCCTTCACCTTGTCGCCGGGATTTTTGAACCAGGTCGAGATCGTCCCTTCTTTGACGGTCTCGCCGAGTTGCGGCATCAGCACATCCATTGTCTGCTCCGAACCTTTATTGCCGCTACCAGTCGACTGAGATGTATTGCGTCTCGAGGAATTCCATCAGACCCTCGTGTGCGCCTTCGCGTCCGATGCCCGATTGCTTGACGCCGCCAAAAGGCGCGGCCGGATCAGAAACCAGGCCACGGTTCAGGCCGATCATGCCGAATTCGAGCTTTTCGCTCAACGCCATGCCGCGCTTCAGATCCTTTGTGTAACAGATAGGCGACAAGGCCATATTCGGTATTGTTCGAACGGCGGATAACTTCTTCATCGCTCTTGAAGGTCTGCAATGCAGCAACCGGACCGAAAATTTCGTCGCAGGTCAATTCAGCATTGTCGGAACATTTGTCAGCACGGTCGCCGTATAGAAGAATCCTTTGCCGCCTGGCGCTTTGCCACCGGTCAGAACTTTCGCGCCCTTCTTGACGGCATCGTCAACGAAATAAGCGACCTTGTCGCGCGTTTCCGCATTGACCAGCGATCCCACGGCAACGCCCTCGTCGAGACCATTGCCCATTTTCAGTGAATTCATCTTCTCCGTAAGCTTCTGGGCAAAGGCATCATGCACGCTTTCGTGAACATAGAAACGGTTGGCGGCGGTGCACGCTTCACCCATGTTGCGCATCTTGGCGATCATCGCGCCTTCCACAGCAGCATCCAGATCCGCGTCATCGCAAACGATGAACGGTGCATTGCCGCCCAGTTCCATTGCGGTGTTGACGACACAATCGGCCGCGCCATGCAGCAGTTTGCGGCCAACTTCCGTCGAGCCGGTAAACGAGACAATGCGCACACGCGGATCGTGCAGCAACTTGTCGACAATGGCGCCGGACTTGCGGGAAGGAATAATATTGACGACACCTTTCGGCACGCCTGCCTTTTCCAGAATTGGCATCAGCGCCAGCATCGTCAGTGGAGTTTCCGATGCAGGTTTGCAAATCACCGGGCAACCTGCAGCAAGCGCGGGGCCGATCTTGCGTGTAGCCATCGCAGCCGGAAAATTCCACGGCGTCACCAGAACGCCAATGCCGACCGGCTTGTGATGGGCAATGATGCGCGCGCCTGTCGAAGGCGCGATCATCACATCACCGATGTTGCGGACACCCTCTTCTGCATACCAGCGGAAAAATTCAGCGGAATAGGCGACCTCGCCCATGGAATCGCTCAGCGCCTTGCCGTTTTCCAGGGTGATGAGGCGGGCGAGTTCCTTTTGCTCGGCCATGATCAACTCGAAAGCCTTGCGCAGGATTTCGGCGCGCTCGCGCGGCTTTTTGGCAGCCCAGGGTCCGAAGGCAGCATGTGCTGCATCAAGCGCCTTCATCGCGTCCGCTTCCGATGCACTGGCGACGGACGCCAGAACTTCCTCGGTTGCCGGATTGATGACATCGAAGCGCTCACCGCTCTCCGAGGCAACAAACTTGCCATCGATATAAAGATCATTCGGGACGTTCAGGGTTGCTTTTGCATCCATGACAGAACTCCTTTCAAGCGGGATTAATTCATCGACGTCAGAATTTTTTGCACGATACGTTGCGGTGTCGGCAAAACAATGTCTTCGAGATTGTCGGCTGCAGGTAGAGGAATATGCGGTGTGGTGATGCGCACAATTGGTCCGTCGAGATCATAAAACACTTCGTCGGCAGCGATTGAGGCGATTTCGGCACCCCAGCCACACAGCCGCGGATTTTCCTCCACGGTGAACAGGCGGCCTGTACGCGAAATCGAGCCGAGGATTGTTTGCGTATCAAGGGGAACCAGCGAGCGCACGTCAATTACTTCGCAGTCGATGCCATGTTCGCGCGCCAGCGTATCGGCCGCTTCCATCGCGCGCGGCACCATCAGCGCCAGTGCGATGATGGTTGCGTCCTTGCCGGGCCGCAGGATTTTCGCCGTGCCAAGCGTGTCCAGTATTTCGCCGTCCGGTACTTCACCCTTCATCGCGTACAGCGATTTGTGTTCATAGAATATGACGGGATCAGGATCTCGTACGGCTGCTGCCAGCAGGCCGACCACATCGACCGGACTGGAAGGTGCAACAACTTTCAGGCCCGGTATCATCATCGACCAGTTTTCAACGGACTGCGAATGTTGCGCGCCGAAGCGCGAGCCCGCACCGTTTCCGGTGCGCACGACCAGCGGACATTTTGTCTGGCCGTTGGACATGTAACGGCTCTTCGGGAATTCATTGGCGATAAAATCGAAACAGACCGCCAGAAAATCCGAGAACATGATTTCAGCGATCGGCTTTAGGCCTGTCATGGCAGCGCCCATCGCTGCGCCAAGAATAGCCTGTTCCGATATGGGGGTATCGCGTACGCGCCTGGGGCCGAACTCTTCAAAAAGGCCGACGGTCGCCTTGAACACGCCGCCTGCCTTGGCGACATCTTCACCAAGGAACACGACGTTTTCGTCGCGCCGCATTTCCTGTGCAATGCCGCGGGCCACCGCTTCGCGATAGGTAATTTCCGCCACGTCTGTTTCCTCCCGGTCGCGCTGCCTTGGGCACGCGCCATGTCATTGCATTCTAGTTGCGCCAGGCCCAGCCACCGTCCGCGTAAACGTCGGTGCACAAGATTTCTTCAGGCGGCAGCGGCGCTGCCTTGCAGTTTTCGACAGCCTGGTCGAGTTCCTTGTCGATCGCGCTTTCGATCTTCTTGATCTGCGTTTCCTTGACACCGAATTCTGCCAGTCTGTCACGATACAATTTTATCGGATCGCGCTTCATCCAGGCTTCCAGCTCACCCTTGGGACGATAGGCGCCGGGGTCTGCACGAGAATGTCCGGAATGGCGGTAGGTTTTGCATTCGATCAGGGAAGGACCATCGCCGGCGCGGGCCTTGGCGAAAGCTTCTTGCGCCACGCGAAAGACTGCATCGGCGTCATTGCCGTCGACGATGATCCTGGGAAGCCCGTATGCGGCGGCCCGATCAGCCGCTGGATGCTCAACAGCGGTCACATCGCCGATTGGTGTGTATTCCATATAGAGATTGTTCTCGCACACGAAAACGACTGGCAGTTTCCATACTTTCGCGAAATTCAGCGCCTCGTGGAACGCACCGATGTTGGTGGTGCCATCGCCGAAAAAGCAAACCGAAATGTCGTCTTCACCCAGATATTGCGCGCGCCATGCGGCCCCGCAAGCGATCGGCAAATGGGCGCCGATGATCGCATAGGAGCCCATCACACCATGTTCTTCGGACGTCAGGTGCATTGAGCCGCCCTTGCCGCGCATCAGGCCGTTGTCGCGCTGCATCAGTTCGCCGAGCATTTTCTCCATCGGGACGCCGCGCGCCAGCGTATGTGCATGTCCGCGGTAGGTGCAAAAGGACTTGTCGCCGGGTTTCATTGCTGCCGCAAAACCGGCAGCGATGGCTTCCTGTCCAAGTGACAGATGGCTGGTGCCTTTCACAAGATTCTGCAGGAAAAGATCATAGGCCTTTTTCTCGCAGACGCGGATCTCATATTGCAGGCGATACAATTCCAGCCTGTTGTCGATGCCGATATCGTCATTGATACCGCGCGTAGCGCTCGCCTTCGCTGCTGGTTTGGAAGGCGGCTTCTTCTTGCTTGCCGCTGATGGTTTTTTCATGAGCGTTTCCCGCATGCACTTTCTGGTTTTTGCTGCCGGTCAGTAACGGTTGGCGATCGGTAGTTCCTCGGCAGGGAAGAGACTGATAACCTGGCATCCCTTGTCGGTCACAACCACTTCTTCCTCGATGCGTGCAGCCGAGAAACCATCTGACGCCGGGCAATAGGTTTCCAGCGCAAACACCATGCCGGTCTTGATTTCCATCGGGTTGTCCAGTGACACCAGCCGGGAAATGATGGGGCGCTCATGCAGGGCAAGCCCGAGGCCATGTCCGAATTGCAGGCCGAACGCAGCCAGTTCGTTCGGAAAGCCGAATTCTTCGGCCTTTGGCCACACCTTGGCGACCGTGTCGGTTGAAACGCCTGGCTTGATCAGTGCAATCGCATTATCGAGCCATTCGCGGCATTTCTTGTAGGCATCGCGCTGTCCATCGTTGGCACGGCCAATGTTGAAGGTGCGATAATAGCAGGTCCGATAACCCTGATAACTTTGAAGGATATCGAAGAAGGCCTGGTCGCCGGGGCGGAAATAGCGGTCGGTAAAGTTGTGCGGATGCGGGTTGCAGCGTTCGCCGGAAATGGCGTTGATCGCTTCCACATCGTCCGAGCCCATTTCGTAGAGCATCTTGTTGGCCATCGCGACAATGTCGTTTTCTCGGATGCCCGGCTTCAGCTCTTCGTATATCATGTGGTAGACGCCATCGACCATTGAGGCGGCCTGATTGAGTAGCATGATTTCGTCGATATTCTTGATTTCGCGGGCGTCAAGCATCACCTGCTGTCCGTCGACGACATTCATGCCGGCCTTCTGCAGTTCGAAGAACATCGCGGTTTCGGCGACATCGACGCCGACTTTCAGATTTGCAACGCCAGCCTGTTTCAACAGGTCCATTACTTCTTCGGCGTGATATTTCATCAGGCCGACAGACGGCGGGACCGTTCCACGCATGCCCAACATACCAGCGCGGCAATTGTCTGCCGGAAGCCAGTCGCTGTAGAGTTTGTGATGAACAGCTGCTGAGCCGAAATCCCACAGGATCGGTTCATTATCGCCAGCCAGCAGGGCGAACCGGCAAAACTTGTCGCGCTCCCATTCGCCGATCTTGGTGCCGGTGACGTAGCGAATGTTGTTGACGTCGAACAGCAGCAAAGCGCCGCAATCGGAGTTTTTCAATGCTTG
The DNA here is from genome assembly GCA_963700795.1 of uncultured Alphaproteobacteria bacterium. Lineage (GTDB taxonomy): Bacteria > Pseudomonadota > Alphaproteobacteria > Rhizobiales > Beijerinckiaceae > Terripilifer. The sequence continues at coordinate 71,708 of CAVOYX010000013.1, forward strand.
TCTTGCCCGTGCCAGCCGATAGGTGCGCAGGCGATCATGATCGACGCGCCGCTCGAAATCGACTGCTGTATGGCCAGGTGCGCCAATCGGCCGGTTCCAATGCCAATGCGGGTCAATCTCGCCCGGTTTCACAATATTTGGCCGCAGTGCGTTTCCTGGATTCATGGCTCTTTTCCTTTGGCCGGCGCTTCTTCCCCGCGGTCAGACCCGCGCGGGTAGATGGTCTTACACATGCAAGCCGGGACTTGCATCCCCGGCGATTACATGCAATCGATTGCATGTAAAGCGCCGCCGCAATGGAAGTCAAGGCGGTAGCGGCAGCGGCTATGGGGCCTATGAACAAGTAGTGCAGGGTGATGGGCACAGACAAGGGTGCAGGCAAGGAGCGCGGGTCTGTGATCTCGCGCAACCCCACCGGGGCCAGGGCGAAACGCGCTACTTTGAAAGACGTTGCCCAGGCCGTTGGCGTCCATGTTTCTACTGTGTCTCGAGCACTGAATCCCCAGACCCGCCATCTGATCACCGACGAGATTGCATCGCGGGTTGTCGAGGCCAGTGAACGACTTCATTACCGGCCCAATCCGGCTGCCTACAGCCTGCGTACCAATCGTACGCTAACGATCGGGATCATCGTCCCCGACATCACCAACTCGATATTCCCGCCCATGATTCGTGGAATAGAGGACGTACTCAGTCCCCATGGTTATGCGGCACTGGTGGTCAATACCGACCTGAAACGCAAGCGTGAGGCTGCCGCTATCGGCGCCCTTTCGGCGCGCGGGGTCGATGGCATGATTGTCGCCAGCGCCGAACGCGAGGATGCTGCGCTGACGGCGCTCGACCGGCAGGGCACGCCCGTCGTCACCGTCAACCGGCGCACTGACAATGCCGGCATTGCTTCGGTCATCAATGATGAAACTGAAGGTGTGCGACAGATGTTGGCCCACCTTGTCAGCCTTGGTCATCGTCGCATCGCAACCATTGCCGGCAATCAGAACGTGTCTACCGGACAGCGTCGCTACGACGCTTTTTTGCGCAATACGATCGATATGGGACTGCAGGTAGGGCCGGACCAGATTGCATTTGCCAAGGCGTTTCTGGAGACGGAAGGCGAACGCTGCGTTGAAATGCTTCTGGAGCGCGGCGCAGGATTTACAGCGCTGCTTTGCGCCAACGATCGACTGGCGATAGGGGCGATTGGCGCATTGCGCCGCCGAGGCATCAAATGTCCTCTGGATATTTCGGTAACCGGCTTCAACGATATGGCAATGACAGACTGCATAGACCCGCCACTGACCACTGTTCGTGTGCATCACTACAAGGTAGGGCAAGCTGCCGCGCAACTCTTGCTGGCGCGAATGGCAGGCGCTTCCGGTGCAATGCGCGCCGAGCATCAGGTCCTGCCTGTAGAACTCGTCATCCGCGCATCGACCGCCGAACCCAGCACCGATCGTCTAACGGGTATTTCGCCGGTTCGGATAGTGTCGTAAGCTCGGCAAAAGCCCGGGAGGACACGATGGCTCCGCAACTACCGCAACGATTGCAATCAATCCTGGATAGTGAATACCCGCGATTTTCCGATGCAGAGATGAGCCGCCGGCGCCAGGCCATGGCCGATGTCATGGCTGCGCGCAGCATCGACCATCTGATCTTCTATGGTGCGAGCTGGACAGGCTCTGCCGTGCAATGGCTCACTCAATGGCCGGTGACCACGGAATGTGCCGGCATCTTCACGCCGGGCCGGCGCGATCACATGTTCATCCATTACTACAACCATCTGCCGCTGGCCCGGCGTATCGCCAGCCAGGCGCAAGTTGACTGGGGCGGTCCTTCGACAATGGGAAATGTTGTCGAGGAATTACAGAGGCGCGGCGCGCAAGGCGGTCGCATAGGATTGATAGGCCCGCTTGGTCACGAAGGCTTTGCCGTGTTGACGAAGGCTTTCGGCAAGATCGTCAGTCTTGGCCGCGAATATGTTCAACTGCGCAAGGTCAAATCCCCGGAGGAGCTGGATTGGTTCCGCATCGGTGCCTGGATGTCTGATCTTGGCATGCAGGCTCTGGCCGATAACGCCAAACCGGGTGTATCCGAGCACGAGCTCGCCAACGCAATAGAGCGTGCTTATGTCGGGCATGGAGGAAGTCACGTAATCCATTTTATCGGATCCACGCCGATGGCGGCGCCCACCATTCCTGCTCCGGCGCAATATACTTCCTCGCGCAAGTTGCAGAAGGGCGACATCGTCTTCTCTGAAATCAGTGCGCATTACTACGGTCATTCCGGCCAGATACTGCGATCATACGCTGTGGGTGAAGAACCTGATGCGCTCTACCGCGACATGCACGCGGCGGCCGATGCGGCATACGACAATATCATCAAGGTCCTGCGTGCAGGCGCAACTGCCCGCGATGTATATAACGCCTCGCGCGTCATTGAAGATGCCGGATTTGAAACCATTGACGATGTTCTTCACGGCTATGGAGGGGGATATTTCCCGCCGGTCATCGGCTCGACGACGCGTGAAAACCCGCACAATCCCGACGAGCAATTTGTCGCCGGCCAATTGGTTGTCGTGCAGCCCAATGTTGTTACCAGCGATGGCAAGGCCGGTGTGCAAACCGGTGAAATGGTGCTGATCACACAAACCGGTGTCGAGAGAATGCACGATCTGCCGCGAGGGTTCCCCGTCGTCTAGGTTTTTCCGGCCTGGTCGCCAGGCAGGTCGTAATTCTTCTTGTTGATGTACGCCATGTATTCGCCGAACGACAAGGGTTCGGGTTTCTGGCCAGTTTTGGCGTCGGCGCATGTGGGCCAGCAATCAAGTTGAACATCAAGCCGCGGGCCAATGAAAAATGGCACGGAATATCGTGTCTTGCCGGTTCGGTTGATGACGCGATGCGGTGCCGAGCGAAACCGCTCATTGGTCCAGCGTCTGCACATGTCACCATTATTGATCAGTAGATGTCCTTCCAGCGCAGGCGCTTCCAGCCATTCTCCGTCACGCGTCAAAATCTCCAGACCAGGCAGTGTGGATTGCGCGAGAATGGTGCAATACGAATAGTCCGTGTGCGGACCAATGCCGAACTGACCGTCGAGTGATGGATCACGCGGCGGGTAATGCAGGAGTCGCAAATTGTATGTCGGCGGATTGAACGCAGCATGTTCGGTCAGATGATCGCGAGGCAGGTCCAGTGCCAGCGCATGCAATTGCAGAAGCTGTTTCCCGAGACCTGCCATCGCATCGAAATAATCGAGCGTGCCTTGCTTGAAGCCGGGCAGATTCTCCGGCCAGCGATTGTCGAAAATCCACGGTTTGCCTGCCAGCCTGTCGGGATGATCGGCGGCAAATTCCTGCCGGATATAGAAAGATGCGCTACGGTCCGGGGCGACACTTTTGCCATGCACGGATGTGCGTTGGGTCTGGCCGCCAAGCGGCAAATAGCCGACGACCTTTCCGGTTGCCCGTACAGTCAGTTTATCGTCGATTGGCAGGGAATGAAAACGCTCGCATTCGGTAAACACGCGATCAATTGTAGCCTGCGCCACGCCATGATTGCGGACAAAGAAAAACCCGATTGTTTCGCAGGCCTCGCGCAACGTGCTCGCTGCAGCTTCCATGGCGCCCGCTTCGCCAGCAAGGCAAGGCGCCAGATCAATGATAGGGATCGCCAGGCCCGGCTTCATGGCGACAAAACCATCATGGTCCGGCTTCGCGTTTTCGCCATTGTTCATCAGCCTGCCGCCTCCCATGCGTGCCAGCTATAATCGTCCGAGCTGACCCCTGATCTGGCAAGTCTAGTCCCGCGTGGACCTTTCCGGGAAGCGGAAAACGCAGCTTATTCGGATGCTTGTTTGTAAAACGGCTCGACCGCGCCTTTCAGCTTGATCGCCAGAGGGTTGCCGCGCCGGTCTTTCGATTTCCCGGCTTCCACGCGGACCCAGCCCTCGCTGATGCAATATTCAACCACATTGGTCTTTTCGGTCCCGTTGAAGCGGATTCCGATCTCATTCGACAAGACTTCCTCGTTGTAAAACGGGCTGTCAGGTTCAGTTGAGAGACGGTCGGGCAGGGCAGGCAAATTGTCGGTCATGGAACATTCCGGATAAGCATGAAGAATCGTGCAACTGTGATAGCGCGTGCACGCGGATGGAGCAAAAGTTTATTGCTGCCCTTCGCCCTCCCTTCCCGTTGCGTGGGCACAGTTCTATACTCATGGTCAAATTAACACGTCAGAGGTACGGGGAGAGAACATGGCGCAGACCGGTTCCAACGTCATTGAAATTTCGACGACTCTCAAGTCCGAACTCGACAAGCTGGCGGTGGCCAGCCGTATTCTGGAAATGGAGGGTCATGGCAATTTCACACTGGGGCATCTGGCCATTCGCGATCCTGAAGGCCGCGGGGTCTGGATCAAGCGATGGGGACTGACACTCGGAGAAGTACAGGACTGGACGGACCATCAGTTGATCGATTTCGAAGGCAATCTCCTGTTCGGCGATTCAGGACAGCGTCATAGCGAATGGCCCATTCACGTCGGCGTATTCAAGGCCAGGCCTGAAATCAATGCCACCGCCCACACTCATCCGCGATTTGGCACCGTGTTTTCGGCAATCGACGAGCCTCTGGAAGCTATGAGCAATTCAGGCAGTTTTTTCGCTGAACCTCCACCGCGTTACACAACAACATCAGAGCTCGTGCGCTCCATAGACGCGGGCGATGAGATGGCACGCATCATGGGCAATTCATATGCGATCTTCCTGCGCAATCATGGTGTTGTTTTTTGTGGCGAGACGATTGAGATGCTGGTCTATGTCGGCTCGCATCTGGAGACAGCCTGCCAGCATCATCTGGAAATCGCCGCCACCGGTATGAAATTTGATGTTCCCGATGCAGCCGAGCGAGCCCGCAAATCACGCGCCATGCATGAGGTTCGCAATATCGGTCTTTATTTTGATTATTTCCGCAACAAACTTGCGCTGACACAGAAGTTCGGGAATCCCAATTTACCGATAGAACGAAGAGGCGCGTAAGCCGCGTCAGATGATACGGGAGTTGGCGGTTTCTTCGCTGCGCTCCCGGCATGTCGTGCGGCGCATGTCCCGCTTGAACGTACGGTCGTCGAATGGCGTCGCGCGATGCATGGTCGCCATATTGTCCCAGATAAGAATGTCACCGCGTCGCCAGGAATGTGCGCAGATGAATTGCGGTTGCGTCGCAAAACTCATCAATTCACCGATAAGCGATCGTGCCTGGTCTTGTGGCCAGCCAGTAATGCCGCAGGCATGTGAAGCCAGATAAAGCGCCTTGCGCCCGGACGGCTGATGCACATGTACCATTGCGTGCCGGGCAGGAGGACGCTCTGCGCGCTCGCGCTCGTCCGGTTCAGGCCCTCCACCCAGAACGCGGCTGTGCCAATAGGAATGTTCAACGGTCAAATTTTCGAGCTCGGCCTTGCGATCATCGGGCAACGCATCCCAGACCGCCCGCATGTCGGTGAATTCGGTTTCAGCACCATTGGGCGGAACTTCATGCCCGGCGAGCAGCGAATAGGTCGCGCGGATTTCGAAGAAGCTCATGTCCGTGTGCCAAAGCCGGTTCGCGCGCTTGTAGGCGAGCCTGCGATCATCGTCGGCATAAATCTCGCCCACTTCATTCAGATTACTCTGGTCGATGATCTCGGGGTAGGGCACGCGGATGTCCGTTGCGCCCACCTTCCATTGTTTGCCGCGTTCAATTGGGCCCAGCTGTCCGCTGAAAGCTATATGCTGTTCGTTGGTTGGCGGCTCGTCATGGCCGATGACGCAGACAACATATTTCGCCAAAGCCTGCTTGACCTCGGCGAGCGTTTGTTCGTCAACTGGGGCGCGTATATCCACGCCGTGCAGGCGCGCGCCGTAAAGCAGATGCAAGGGCTCGATGGTCAGAGCCATGATTTACTCTGCCGGCTCGCGAACCGCTGATTTTCCCGTCACGAAATGTGGTGCAACCTCTTCCGCAAAGCGATGCATGGTTTCACGCACATAGGGATCGGGTGCATTGCCAAAATTGAAATACAGGATCACTTCGTCGATCCCGATTTTTTCCACACGCTTCAGGCTCTCGATTATTCTTGCAGGCGAACCATACAGCAGTGAGTTGTCGTCAAAATCCCCCTTCTTGGGATCATTCAGCGCCGCGCCGATTTTTTTGAAATACTCCAGTGTTGGCGGCAGTGTACCCGAACCGCCCTGGCTCATGGTCTTTCTCAGGCCCGCCATGGTTATGTAATTGACCATGCGATCGAGCGCCGCATCTTCATCCTTCGGCGTATCGCCAATGTGGATGAAATAACTGCATTTGACCTTGCGTGCAGGAACGCCCTTTTGTTCGCAAATATCGCGATAGGCCTGCACCGCATTGCCAAGCGAACCGAACAGGACGGTCGAGGCAAATGGCGCAAGCAAAAGGTTCCAGTCCCACTGTGCCGCCAGTTCCATCGAGAATTTGGAGAACGATCCCATATAGGGACGAAATTCTTCCTGCACCAGTTTCGGGTGAACGTCGATGTCTTCACACTGGTAGAACTTGCCATGATGGGAGAAGGCGCCCGGCTCGCGCCAGCATTTGGTCAGGAGTTCGATACCCTCGGCGAATTGTTCTGCTGAATTCTGGAAGTCGACACCAAACGGATCGAACTCATGCCGGTCATAGCCACGCCCGGCTGCGAAGTCGACGCGGCCATTGGAAAGCTGATCCAGTGTCGCCCATTCTTCGGCGACATAGATCGGGTTATGGATAGGCAATACGACAACAGCAGGCGCCAGTCGGATTTTTGTTGTCACGGCAGCGATATTGGCCAGCATCATGCCGGGCATGGAGACGCAACCACGCCGGTTGAAATGATGTTCGCCAATCCATGCAGAATGCAGGCCCAGTTTCTCAGCCAGCACAGCCTGATCGCGAATTTCGGTGTGGAATGCGTTGGAGCTTCGCGGATTGTCCGGATACCGGTTGTCGCTAAGGGTAAAATAACCGAACTTCATGGGTGTAGCTCCCGTAATGTGTTGTCTGCGGTGCGCCCGCAGGGTTTGATACTGAATTTGCCCGCTGGGCGCGGCATTGGCAAGTTCTTCTGCAAGCGCGATGGGCTCGATCCGCGATCATATGCGCCGGTCGGTGAAGCGTGGCGCTTTGACGCTGCTCGCGAACTCCTTTGCCAGCGTCCCTGCGGGCAGGATCTCGATTTGCGATGCAATCTCGAAGACCCGCTTTGTCTGTTCGCCAATTGTCTGGATGGCTGTTTCCTGTGCAGCGTCACGTCGCAACTCCACCGCGATGGTGAAGATGTCCAGTCCGGTTGCATTGCTGGAAAGCTCAACCTTGAAATCGTTCACATCCGGGTTCGCGAACATGAAATCCTCAAATTCCGCATGATTGATGTTGACGCCCCGCACCTTGAAGAAGCCGGCGGTTCTATGCGCGTGGCGGATGACGGGAAACACGGAAAATGGCGTATCACTGGCGCCTTCGCTCTTGTAGATGACGATGTCTCCCGAATCCCAGCGCAGAAACGGCGCGGCATTGTTGGAAAACAGCGATGTCGCAACCAGCCTGCCAGGCTCGCCTTCGGGCACTTGCTTTCCCGTGTCAGGGTCCAGCACTTCGATGAAGGCAAGGTCTGTCCAGACATGAAACCCGTCACGCGCCGGTCCTTCACCGGCCATCATGCTGATCTCGGTCATGCCAAAGCAATCATAGACAGTGCCGCCCCATTCGCGTTCGAGTTTTTCGCGCTTGGCTGCGGACAAGGCCTCTGCCGTGCACATCAGTGTATGTATGGGAAGCGATGCCAGGTCGAAGCCTTCGGTCTCTGCCAGATTGGCCAGATGCAGGCCGAAACTTGGCATGCCCATCCACATGGTCGGCTTCAACATTTTCAGCAGGTCAAGCTGAATGGCTGAGGGAAGCGCGGTGCCAGCGCCTGCCCACACAGCACCCATGTTTTTTATTTCCGCCGCACGCGCCCACATGTGCCCGGCAGGGTGGATGCCAAGCGGAAAGGATACATGCACACGTTCCCCGGCCTGAACGCCCGCGCATTCAAACGTGCGGGTGAAGCCGACCATGTTATAGGCGAGGTCTTCGGCTGTTTTGGGATAGAATAATGGCCGGCCCGTACTACCGCCGGAACGCCAGTATTCACGGATGTCTTCCGGTTTGACGGTGCAGAAATCACTGTAGAATTGTTCGGCGCTCATGTCGCGAAGCTGATCCTTGTCGAGGATCGGAATCTTCTGCCATTCCTCCGGATCGTCGAGCTTTGCAATGTTGATATGCGCCAGCCGGTCTTTCCAGAAGTTCGAACGCCGCGCACGCTCCACGGCAATCTTCTTGCGTTCCAGTTGCAGGCTTGCAAGCTCGGCGCGATTGCGCGGCAGTTGCAATGGCAATTCCGGAAACAGCGATGCGGTCATGGCGCTTGCCTATTTTTCTTTGGAAACTGCGCCGATCCAGCGTTGCTGCTGCGCATGGGTTTGGGGCATGGCGCCTGTGTTTTCCGCTTCGATCATTTTCGCAAGCCGCGCGGTTTTTTCCGGCGTTGCTTCGGGAATGACATCGAGCGCATCTTTCAGCATGGCATCATAGTCAGCACCGACCGGGCAAACATCCTGGCAACGCCTGCAGCCGTTAATGACGCCAGCTCCGCGCAGGATGCTCTGCCACAGGTTGAAACTACGCTCCGACCGCACGAGATCGAGTTTTTTCCTGGCGTCCGGTTCGTCGAATATCTGCGTAAGGTGGTCTGTCAGATCAGCAAAGCCATGTGGCGAGCGATAGCGATCGCACGCCGGCCAATCACGATCCCAATGTTCAATGACATCGCCTGGGCATGATTGAAGACATCGCCCGCATGACGGCCCCTTGCACAGCGCGGTTTCCATGCGCGTGTCCGCGATGACCGGCGCTGAGCACAGCACTGCTGTCAGCAGGATGCGTGGCCCGTATTCCGGAGTGAGCAATTGCAGATTCAGCCCGAGCGTACCGAGCCCTGCTTCGACAGCCGCATGATTGAGCGACAAAAGTGTCGTCAGATGTTCGCCCGGATCGTTTCGGTAGCGCCAGGGATCGACATGGGATGGCGGCACGATCAGCGCGGGATAGCCCTGGTCTTCCAGCCAGTACACAAGATCGAGTGAAATCTCTTCGAGCTTCGTCAGGGCAAGTTCGTCATTGTAATATTTATGGCGTTCGTCCCAGCGCGTCATGCGTGAAGAGCCGCTTGAAAGCTTCTTCGCCAGTACGATTACGCGGTCTGCATCGAAATCCGAAATGTCCGATGGCCGGCGCGGATCCTTCGGGTCTGGTGGATTGCTGTTCAATATTGCGCCATCGGCAATGCCGACAAGGTCTGCGCCAAGCGCGCGGGCCTTTGCCTTTAGGCTTGCTGCATCAATGGGAGCCTGAAACACCGCAACCATCTGGCTTATTCTCCCGTTGCGTCCTGATCGGCGTTTGCCGTTGCTGCTTCACGCTCTTTTTGCTGTTTCTTGAAGTCCTGCAATTGCCGCGCGACGATGCCTTTGTAGCCTTCCGGCCCGACCCAACGCACGTTCCAGTCGTTCAACCCGGCAACGCTGGCAGGATCTTCCTTGCGGGCAGTCTTGAAGTCCCGCGCCTTTGCGATCTTCTCTGGCGTTCGTTCGGGAATGACCTTTTGCTGATCGGACAGATGGGCGTGATAATCATTTCCAACCGGGCATACTGCCAGACAGCGCGGGCAATCTCCGAACGATCCTACGACACGCAACAGGCCTTGCCAGAAACCGAAAACTTCACGGTCCTTGAGCAATTCCCGCTGCACTTTTCCGTCCGATCGGATGTAGTGTTCCCAGAACTTCAGGATGGTTGTGAAACCGAATTCCTGCGCTTCTGTGGCGCAACCGCGCTTGTCGATGCCCCAGTGCTTTACCGCGTCGGATGGACAGGAATACAAACAGCGGCTGCAGGATTCCCCGATACAGACCTGTTCTGTCATGATGCGGTCAGGTTCCAGTTCGTGCTCGGTGAGAATGCCCGTCAGGTAAATTCTCGGCCCGTATTCCGGCGTCAGGATATTGACTTCAAGCCCGAGCGTGCCGATGCCTGCTTCCACGCCCAGGTGCCGCGTCGACAAACGGCCGTAGCTGGCTTTCTTGTAGTTCCAGTCGGTTTCCTGTGCCGCTGTCACGAACGACGGATAGCCTTCGCGCTCCAGCGCTTCGACCAGCGCATAGGAGATGCGGTCCATCTTCCGCAACACCAGCATGTCGATATATTGCACTGGAATATTGGACTTTGCCCGGAAAGCTGCCACCGGTATTCGCTTGGCGATCACGATGACACTTTTGATATAGGGCGAAATCCGCTCCGGCGTTTGCGGCCAGAGCGGATCGGGCGGAAAGGCATTGAGCATTTTCGCGCTGGCTATGCCGACAAGGTCGGCGCCCAGGTCTTTCGCCAGTTGTTTGACCGTGCCAGCGTCCATCATCGCTTTGCCCCGGGGCGTTAATTTGCGCCCTTTTTCTTTCTTTCCAGTTTCGTTTCCGAAGCGCCAGGCGTGCGGAACGTGCGCAACATGTCCACAGCCTGCTTTGGCGTTTTATAGAGCTCGTCCAGCACGGTCGAGATTTCTGCACCGGGTGTGAAATCCAGTTCGAGATTTTGCTTTTTGGCGTCGGCCAGAAAGTCCTTGTCCTTCATCATGTCGGCAAAGGCCTTGCGCAAGGCATCGGCCCTGTCCTTGGGAATCCCCGGAGGAGCAGCATAGGGACGCGCCATTGCATCGGTAGCCCCGGCAAGGCGCACGGCGGCCTTGTGCTCGGGAGCAACGAGATTCATCAGCAGCGGTACATCCGGAATTTCGGGATGCGGCTTGTCGGATAATTGCGCAAGGATATTGATCTTCTTGTCGCGCAACCATTGCGGACGCGTGGTCTTGAGACTGGGATAGCCAAAACCGCAACGTGCCTGCAGTTCGCCCTGTTCCATGGCGAGCAGAACGTCGGCACCCTTGTAGCCGAAGATGATCTTGAACTTGGTGCCAAGCGTTGCATTCATCAACCGGGCCATGACAGCATCCGTGGCCGCAATGCCCGAAGCGCCCGAAATAACCTGCTTGGTCTGCGCGTCCTTGACCGTCTTGATGCCCGTAGCTCCCCAGGTAAAGCAGACCGAAGGATTGGTGCCCAGTGCTGCTATCCAGGTGAAGTCGCGGCCGTTGAACGGAATACCTTCCGGAGCGATCAGGGGCTCCAGGGCAATACGCTCGTGGAATGTCCCGATGTTGAGGCCATCCTTGGGTGCAGCCGAGTTCAGCCAGCGCGCCAAGACCATGCCTACAGCTCCGGGCTTGTGGCGGAACACGGTAACCGGATGCCCGGGCACATGCTTGCCCAGATGCCTTTGGACCAGCCGCGCATAATTTGAATAGGACCCGCCTTCACTGAGCCCGCTGTAAACGCTCAGTGTCTTGCCCTTGTAGAAATCCGCGACCGGGTCGGCCAGGGCGCCGCCCAGGCAAAGGCTTGAAAAGAAAGCGGCTGTAAAAAGTCTCGAAGCCGGACCGTGCCAATGTCCACTGTTGGTTCTGGTCATGTCATTTCCTCCCCCGGATTGTGTCCCGACACTGGCTATCGCCATGTCGGGCTGGTTTGCAGCCATCCTATCATGGAGATGGCCCGAGACAATGCACGCGTGCCGGAGACAGGAACAGGTCTATCTGGTTCAAATTGGCACGGATTTTTAACCCGGGGGATGAAAATTTAACCATTCTTTAACGGGCCCTGCGCAATCTGCGCCACGCGCCAGCGCTGCAGCTCTGGCAATTCCGATGCGGTAGCAGGGCCGGAGCAGCCTTGCTGGCAACCAGGGGCTGGACCACCATGAACGCAAACGCTTCTTCGGCGCAGAAAATCGATCCTGCAGTGCAGGATGATGCAGCAATTCAGGCCGCCGCCGCGCAGGTGGAGAAGTCGCCGGAAGCCACGCCCAAGGCCCAGGATGCCGTGGCGCATGGCGTCAGCCGCGACCAGGCCGCCTACGAAAAGGCTGCGCCCTCGATAGTCGATCTGCTGCACCACGCCCAGCGCAAGAGCAAACGCGGCGCGGTCGAACTTGCCATGGAATATTTCCGTCTGCATCGCGGCCGGGGCCGTTTGCCTTTCCACGAATATGTGCAGTACGGCGTCTACGACAAGACCCTCTACAATGAGGAACAGCAAACGCGGTTCATCAGCAACCTGCTGCACTGGCCGATTACGCAAATCTGCTGTGACATGACATGGCAGGGCGCAACGGAAGACAAATGGCTTTGCTCCCACATTCTGATGGGGTCCGGTGTCGCCGTACCTGAAAATCTGGCAGTCATCGACAAGACCGACCGCATCTACATGGGAACGCGGAAAATCACTACGGCACAGGAGTTTCGTGAATTTGCCCGCTCGCAGATGACAGGCGAATTCTTCGGCAAGGAGAACCGCGGCATTTGCAGCCTCGGCGCGTTTCAGGTGCAGCACGCCGATGACGCGGGCATCGTCATGAAAGGTCAGGGCCACATCGGCTACGATCAGTTCATGGACAAATTCATCGGCGACACGCCTTATCTGTTGCAGCGCCTGCAGACCAATCATTCGTTTTTTGAACAATTCACCGGCAACCTCGCCACCATTCGCGTATCGGTCCTGATGGACAAGAAGGGCATCCGCACGCCGTTCTGCATTCTGAAGGTTCCGGCCAAGGAGAATATCGCCGACAGTTTCTGGCGTCCCGGCAATGTGGCCTGCAACCTGGATCCGCGCACTGGTGAAATTCTCAGCATCCGCACCAAGGACCCGTTCGGTACAACCGCCCATGAGACCCATCCGGAAACCGGCGCGGCCATGATCGGCGAAGTGGTGCCGATGTGGGATCAGGTGCTCGATCTCGTGAACCGCTGTTCGCCGATTTTCCACCCCGTCCGCTACCAATCCATGGACATTGCGGTCACCAAGGACGGCCCGACGCTGATCGAAATCAACACCGGCGGCGGCTGGGACCTGCTTCAATTGGGCAGCGGCGAAGGCTTCCTCACCGATGAGGTTTGCGAATTCTTCAGGTCTTGCGGCTACACCAAGGTGTGATCGGCAAAGTGCGGGGCGCTGGCTGCTGAAGGCAAGGCCATGCCCCCGAACAGGGTTTTGAGGCGCAAACCATGGGCAATAAGGGCATGATGTCTGGCAAGGGTACTGGCTCGGGTGCGGATGTTGCTTCCGGCAACACGGGCGCCAAGTCCCGTCGCGATGCCCGCCAGCTGCAGGACATGCTGACCGGCGTCCTCGGCGATGAAGATGCCAAGGCCAATGCCCCGGCGCCCAGCGTCTATGATGCCGAAAGCATTCCCGATCTGGCGCGCGCTGAAATCGACGCCCTGCTTTCGAGCGGCGATCTGTTCCGTTATCGCTCCGCCACCGATTCTCCGGTTGCCAAACTGGAACGCGAATTCGCCAGCTTCATGGGCGTGCCGTTTGCGCTGGCCGTCACCTCCTGTTCCTCGGCTCTTTTCCTGTCGCTCAAGGCGCTGGATGTGCCGCCCGGCGGGCGCGTGCTGGTGCCTGCCTTCACTTTTGCCGCCGTGCCTTCGGCCATCGTCCATGCCGGCGCTGAAGTTGTGCTGATCGACGTGGGCGACAATTACCGCATCGATCTTGCAGACTTTGAACGCAAGCTCGAACAGGGCGCATCGGCTGTCATGATCAGCCATATGCGCGGCCATACCTCGGACATGGACGCCATCATGGCCCTGTGCGAAGAGCGCGGCGTTCCCGTCATCGAAGATGCCGCGCACTCGCTCGGCACGCTGTGGAATGGCCGCAAGATCGGCACCATCGGCAAGATCGGCTGCTTCTCCTTCCAGTCCTACAAGCTGATGAACGCTGGCGAAGGCGGCATGCTGATCACCAGCGATCCGGACATCATCGCCCGCGCCATCATCATGTCCGGCGCCTATGAGCACAATTGGAAGCAGCACGCGATTGCCGAGGAGCGTTTCCAGTTCTGGCAGAACAAGCTGCCGCTCTACAACATGCGCATGAACAACCTGTCGGCTGCTGTTGTGCGCGCGCAATTTGCCGAAGTGCCGCGCCGCGTGCGCGATGGCCGCGCCAATCACGATTACGTCGCCACCATTCTCAACGCCTCGCAATTCCTGCATGTGCCGCCGCCGCTCGATCAGGAAGTGCGCGCACCCGATTCCATCCAGTTCAACCTGCGCGGATTTTCCAGCGACGATGAGGCCAAGGCCTTTCAGGATGCTGCCAATGCCCGCGGCGTTGCGGTGCAGATATTCGGCCTGTCGAAGGACAATGCGCGCGCCTTCTGGAACTGGCAATTCATCAGCCCGCAGGGCGATCTGCCGCGCACCCGCAACATGCTGATGCGCGCCTGCGACGTGCGCCTGCCTGCGCGCCTGCAAAAGGCCGATCTCGACTTCATCGCAACGGCGCTGGTGTCCGCTGCCGAAGACGTGATGAAGGCCGGACGCCCCGCCGCAGCCAGCGAAACTTCAAGCCCCGCCAAACGCTCGGTCGCCTGAACTTTCTCTGTTTCAAACAGCCGTTCGCATTCCCGCGAGTCATTAACCCCGGGTATTGAAGACCAGGCATCAATCCGAAAAGTTGCAGACTTTTCGGAAGGAATTGATGCGCCCTTGTTCGTTCATCATCTTGCTCGCAAAAGTCTGCAACTTTTGCGGATGATGAAAGGACGGCGCGGGATGCCGGACGTCCGCCGCCTTCCGGCGACAAACGTTTTACAAAAACTCCGAAAGCCGAACGAACGTCCGGCATCCCGGCAACGTTGGCTGCGCAAACAGACAACGCTGATTTATCGCGCAGAGTTTATAGGCTTGCTCTGCATGACCCCGGGAAGCCGGCACTTGTTTGCTTCCCATATCGCCGGACTTTTTTGGGCGTAATCTTGTCCGAAAAGTCGAGCAACTTTTCGGGATCACGCCTCACCGGACACGTGACGCGCGGCGCTTGGCGCTTCAGGACCATGCAGCTTGGGCCGCCGTGCATGTCCGGGCGTGACTTCCTTCATGCATGGCCTCCGCTCCCGCACCGGCCCGCGCCACGCAACGCAAGCCCCTTCGTTCAATGCGGGACTGCGTGGAAGATAAGGTCGCGCCGGGGGAGGGGGAGAAAACAAATAACGTCCGCAGGTCGATGTATCCGCGCACTGCACAATAGCCCTCATGCTGAGGAGCCCGGCATCGCCGGCGTCTCGAAGCGCGAGGGTGTGGCGTACTGGCCGCCATCCTTCGAGACACAGGCCTGCGGCCTGTTCCTCGCGATGAGGCTGTGCCCATACGCCCTGAACAACGCCGGATACCCCCCTCCCTTGCGCCGGGCGGATTTCCGGGCTTAATCCGCCCATGATGTTTTTCCCGACCGACCTGACCTCCTTTCTCGAGATCATCCGCCAGAACGGCGAGGTGGCCTACAGCCTCATCTTCGCCTGGGCGTCCTCGCACTCGCTGCTGCTGACTTTGTTTGCCGGCTATGCCGCCTTTTCCGGCGTGCTGCATTTCGGAACGCTGATCGGCGTGTGCTGGGTCGGCAGCTTCTTTGGCGATGCGTTCCGCTTCTGGATCGGCCGGCAGTTCGGCATTGGCTGGCTCAAGCGCTTCCCGCGCCTGCATGGCGCAGTCGAAAAGGCGGTGCTGCTCAGCGGGCGCCATTACGTCTGGATGATCCTGACCCATCGCTATCCGCACGGCATCAGGGGCATCGCGGCGCTGGCCTATGGCGCGTCCCCGTTGCCGTGGAAAGTCTTCCTGCCGCTCAATCTTGTGGCCTCCGGCATCTGGTCGGTGGCGATCGTCTCCGCCGGCTATGCCTTTGGCAGGGTGTCGGAGAAGGTCATGAGCGATGCCAGCTCCACCCTCGGGCTTGATCATGCTGATCGTGTTTCTCGGCCTGTCATGGATGCTGAGCCGCAAGTTCGACGAAGTCGTCGCGCGCGAAGCAGCAGCGGAAAAGGCCGGTTCCCGCATGACCCTGGACGAGAAGCGCAAGGCAGCAGCGGCTGCGGGCATCGGGCTGCCAAAAAGGCCCGGCGCAAGCCGGTGTGAGGGACGTGTGCGGTGGGGCTGCGTCCACCCCTTCCCAAACGGTCGTCTGCGGCCTAAAACCTCCGCAGATAGAACATCCCGGAGGAAACCTTATGGCCTTACCAAATTATTCGCTCGTCACCCGCACCCAGGTCGCCAATGCGGCCCTGAAGGACGGGCGGGTCAAGCCCAAAGACCTTTACGCCCGATTTCGTCGAGGTCGATCCGCTGATCGCCGCCTTCCGCCGCATGGTGCGCAAGCATGAGTTCGACATCACCGAAATGGCCATCACCACCTATATGTGCGCCAAGGCCCATGGCAAGAAGTTCACCGCCATTCCCGGTGTTCATCGTGCGCGCGTTTCACCACGGCGCCATCCTCGTCAACAAGAAGGCCGGCGTGACAAAGCCGTCCGATCTGGCCGGCAAGAAGGTCGGCGTCAATCGCGGCTACACGGTGACGACGGGCGTGTGGGCGCGCGGCATCATGCAGGACGAATACGGGCTCGACCTGTCGAAGGTGCACTGGATGCTGTCCGGCGACGAGCACGTGGAGGAATACAAGGCCCCGGCCAATGTCGAGCCGATCGGCGAAGGCAAGAAGATGGAAGACATGCTGATCTCCGGCGAGCTGGCCGCCGCCATTGGCGTGTCGGTCGATCATCCCGATGTCGGCCCGCTGATCCCCGATGCGGAGGCGGCCGGTTTCGCGGCGCTGAAAGCCACCGGCCATTATCCGATCAATCATCTCATCGTCATCAAGGACGAATTGATCGCCGCCAATCCGGGCCTTGCCACCGATGTCTTCAATGCCTTTGCAGAAGCCAAGCAGCTCTATGTCAACGACCTGAAGGCCGGCAAGGTGGAGCTGAAGGGCGATGCCGCCATGCACAAGCGCGTGATGGACATTACCGGCGGCGATCCCATGCCCTATGGCCTGAAGTCCAACGAGAAGAACATCATGGACCTGATCGCCCACGCCAAGACGCAGAAGATCCTGTCCGGCAACGAGAAGCTGGAAGACCTGTTCGCGAAGGAAACGCTCGATCTGGCAGGCTGAGCAGCGCCTGTCGCTGCTTCAGCATCCCGCGCGCGAGGAATGCGTCGTGCCGTCGATCAGCGAGACGGTGAGAAAGCACTTGGCCTGCTTGCCGTCGGGCGAACGCGAACAGAACATCGGTCCGGCGAATTTCGTGCGCCATCCCTTGTCCATGCAGGCATCGGGTTCTGCCTTTGCCTTCATGGTGCGGAACAGCCGCTGCGCTGCTGCGCCTTCAATGGCCAATGCTGCATGGGTGTTCCTGGGTTCGTTCGGCGGCGGGTCGATGGCCGTTGCCCCCGATATGCTCAGCCTGCCGGAAAGCGCCGTTGGCTCCTGTGCCAGAAGCGAACCCGGCAGGGCGAGGGCAAATGCAGATGCGAGCGCGATGGCTGCAAGATGGCTTGTGCGGTGGCGAATGCTGATTGCGGTTTTCATTGAAACTCTCCCGGACATGTTTGCACCTGGGCTGGGCCCCGGAGGGACCGGACCGG
>CAVOYX010000014.1:0-113489 GCA_963700795.1 uncultured Alphaproteobacteria bacterium
GGAGCAGAGGTGCAACGATTTGATATCAGCGGCCCGCTGGAATCCGACGATGGAGATGTGCTTACAAACTGGGCGCTTTCAGGCTGCGGTATCGTCAACAAGCCGGTCTTCGAAGTTGCCGATTATCTGGCTAGCGGCGCGCTCGTGCCGGTCGCTATAACAACGCCCCCCACCTTGCAGCCATTTAACTGCGTTTATCCCCACAAGCGCCTGCAGGACCTGAAGACGCGTTTGCTGATAGACTTCATGGCGCAGAGGTGCAGGGAACTGCTGGCGAAAGCACCTGTTGCACTTGCTGATTTGAAGCCGCACAAGAGCAGCAATCCCACCTCAAAGCGTAAGCCGCGTGCGGGTTAAGCCGGTGGTATCCTAACTGCCGCGGTAGGTTGCGTAGCTGAAAGGCGAAGCGAGCAGTGGCACATGGTAATGTGCGGACGGGTCGGAGAGGCGAAACCTTATAGGAACAATATCGAGGAAGTCACCCGCACCGGCATTGCCGCGTGAAGCGAAATAATCACCGATCCGGAAGACCAGTTCATATTCCCCGGCGATCATCTTGCCCTTCGGCAATAATGGGCTATCCGTCCGCCCGTCGGCGTTGGTGCGTGTTCCGGTCACATGATTGCGGGTCTCGCCATCCAGGCGGAACAATTCGATCGCAACACCGGCAGCTGGAACACCATTGGCGGTGTCCAGTACGTGGGTGGTCAGATAGCCGCTTGCTTCGTTCATCGTGTGCGATCCCCGCTCCCCCAGGCTCGTCAAATGAGCGCCCGCTATAGGGAAGGGCAGGCCCACAACAAGGCAAGCAGGAAATTCTTGTAATTTATAAAGATTTTTTTGAAGATGCGCCGATCTTTTATAAGATATTAATAGTCGAAACAGGGGCGCTGCAATGACCGGCCGCTATGTCAGGGACATGCAAGGGTATGGGGCGAAGCCGCCGGATGCGGGTTGGCCGCACCGGGCAGCTATCGCTGTGCAATTCGTCGTCAATTACGAAGAAGGCGGCGAGAACAACATTCTGCATGGTGACAAGGCCTCTGAAGCATTCCTGTCCGAGATTGTGGGGGCGGCGCAATGGCCCGGCCAACGCCACTGGAATATGAAATCGATCTACGAATATGGCTCGCGCGCCGGATTCTGGCGTCTGCACCGATTGTTTTCTGCGCGCAATATTCCGGTGACTGTATTTGGTGTGGCGACAGCTTTGGCGCGCTCACCCGCACAGGTGGAAGCCATGCGCGAAGCAGACTGGGAAATTGCTTCACACGGCCTGAAGTGGATTGAGTACAAGGACCATACTCCGGAAGCCGAGCTTGCGGATATGCATGCCGCGATCAAACTGCACAATGAAGTCACCGGAGATGCGCCACGTGGATGGTACACTGGACGCAGTTCAGTCAATACCGTCGATCTGGCAACCGGGTTGGGCGCGTTTGAATATGTTTCGGATGCCTATGCAGACGATCTGCCCTATTGGTATCACCACAAGGGCAAGCAGCAATTAATCGTGCCATATACGCTTGACGCCAACGACATGCGTTTTGCGGTTGCGCAGGGCTTCAACAGCGGAGACCAGTTCTTTTCGTATTTGAAGGACAGTTTCGACGTTCTGTACCGTGAAGGTCTGGACGGCCAGGCCAAAATGCTCAGCATCGGTTTGCATTGCCGGCTGGCGGGACGGCCGGGACGATTGGCGGCGCTGGAAAGATTTGTCGATTATGTGCTCTCCCATGAGCGCGTGTGGTGCGCGCGGCGCATCGATATTGCACGCCATTGGGCCAAAACGCATCCTCCAGCCGTTTACGACCTGATACCGTCTGCCATGACAAGCGAGGATTTTATCTCACGATTTGGCGGCATATTCGAACATTCCGCATGGATTGCCGAACGGGCTCATGCGCTGGAACTTGGACCCGCACACGACACAGCGATTGGCTTGCAGAATGCGATGGCGCGCGTATTCCGCGCGGCAAGCGACGAGGAAAGGCTCGGCGTCTTGCGCGCTCATCCAGATCTTGCCGGCCGCCTTGCCGCAGCCAAAAGATTGACGGCCGAATCCACCAACGAACAAAGCAGCGCCGGCCTTGACGCGCTTACCGACGCGGAGCGGACGCGATTTACGCAATTAAACGAGGCCTATCAAGGCAAGTTCGGGTTTCCCTTCATCATGGCCGTGAAAGGAAAGTCGAAAGACGAAATCCTTGCCGCATTTGAGCAACGCATCGGCCATGAACGTGCTGACGAATTTGAAACGGCCTGTACACAAGTAGAGCGCATCGCGCTTTTGCGTCTGAAAGACCTGTTACCATGATAAAAAAGTCAGAGCCACGCAGCAGTTATCATGCCCCGCAAGGCGGACTGCCACCGCAGACACAGCTCATGACCGGGCGCGCAGTATTTACGCCAGCCTATGCAGTCATTCCCAAAGGTGTGATGAGCGATATTGTAACGAGCTATCTGCCTTTTTGGGACAAGACGAGATTGTGGATACTCGCGCGTCCGCTATCGGGATTTGCAGAGACTTTTTCTCATTACATCATGGACGTGTCGCCGGGCGGCGGCAGCGACAGGCCCGAGCAGGAGCCGGACGCAGAAGGCACGTTATTTGTCGTAGATGGCGAACTTACCCTTCGCCTGGCGGGAAAAACGCATCGCCTCAAAGCCGGAGGATTTGCCTTTATACCAGCGGGCGCGATCTGGTCCGTCCGCAATGCAGGTGCGCGCAACGTCAAATTCCACTGGCTGCGCAAATTGTACGAATCCATTGAAGGTTTGGCTCCTCCCGATGCCATCGTTGTCAACGAAAAGGACATACCGCCGTCTACCATGCCCGATACGAACGGCGCCTGGGCTACTACGCGGTTCATGGACCCCGCAGATATGCGCCATGACATGCATGTGACGATCGTCACATTTCAGCCCGGTGGACTTATTCCGTTCGAGGAAACCCATGTCATGGAACACGGGCTGTACGTTTTGCAAGGCAAGGCGGTTTACAAACTCAATCAGGATTGGGTTGAGGTCGAGGCAGGCGATTACATGTGGCTGAGGGCTTTCTGTCCGCAGGCCTGTTATGCAGGTGGACCGGGACCGTTTCGATACCTGCTGTACAAGGACGTGAACAGGCATCCAAACCTGCGTGGGTATGCGCGGTAAGTTCGCCGCAATGTTTTCATTGGTTTTGTAAATAGTAAAAAAATAGAACTGAAGGAGGAGCCTGACATGTCAGATACGACACATCCAGTAGACGAAGTATTACCGGCGCCGAAGTTGTTTACGCTTGGGCTGCAACATGTATTGGTCATGTATGCCGGTGCTATCGCAGTGCCTTTGATTATCGGCCGCATTCTAAAACTATCACCGGAGCAGGTCGCATTCCTGATTTCCGCAGATCTGTTTGTTTGCGGTGTAGTAACGATCATTCAGTCACTTGGTGCAACGCAATGGTTCGGCATCCGCTTGCCGGTCATGATGGGGGTGACGTTTGCCGCCGTTGGTCCGATGATCTCGATAGGTATTGCGAACCCCGGTCTGAATGGTGCACGAATGATTTTTGGTGCGATCATCGCTGCCGGTGTCATAGCCGTACTGATTGCGCCGCTGATAAGCCGGATGCTGCGCTTCTTCCCTCCGGTTGTCACGGGAACAATCATTCTGGTGATTGGCGTTACATTGATGCGTATTGGCATCAGCTGGATATTCGGCCTGCCTTTGGGGCCAACAGCTCCGAAAGTTGTCAATCCCGAACACGCGGCATGGCTGAAGTCGGTTGGTCAACTCGCCGGCGCGGCAGGGTCAAGCGTGCCAGCAGTGCCGAAAGGCCTGAACATCGCGCCGTCGGTCAACAATCCGCTGTATGCGACGCCGCTCAACATCACCATTTCCGCAATAGTCCTTATCTCCATTCTCGCGGTTGCACGGTTTGCCAAAGGTTTTGTGGCAAACATAGCCGTGCTGATCGGTATCATCATTGGCGCTGTGATCGCAGCATCGATGGGCATGATGCATTTCGAAAAGGTGGCGAAGGCGGGCTGGTTTGAGTTCATCGCGCCGTTTCGCTGGGGCATGCCGATTTTCGATCCCGTCATGATCGTCACAATGGTTCTGGTGATGATTGTCGTCATGATCGAATTGACTGGAATGTTCCTTGCACTTGGCGATATTACCGGCCGGAAAATTACCCAGCCAGCCTTGACCGCCGGTTTGCGGACAGACGGACTTGGATCAATCATCGGCGGAATATTCAATACATTCCCCTACACCAGCTTTTCCCAAAACGTGGGGCTGGTTGGTGTGACAGGCATCAAGAGCAGGTTCGTTTGCGTGGCAGGCGGGTTGATCATGATCGTTCTTGGGCTTGTACCCAAGATGGGAGCCTTGGTTGAGGCACTGCCGACCGCAGTTCTGGGTGGCGCAGGTCTTGTGATGTTCGGTATGGTTGCGGCAACGGGTATCCGCATCCTTTCGGGCGTCGATTTCAAGACCAACAGATTCAATCTGTTTATCGTCGCCGTGGCCATAGGTTTTGGAATGATCCCAATGGTCGCACCGGATTTCAAAATGTGGATGCCACACGCGATCCACCCGCTGATCGATTTCGGTATTCTTCTGGCTTCGATCGTGGCCGTGGCGCTGAATGCATTCTTCAACGGTGCGTCAGGTGATGCGGAAGCCAGCAAGGTTGCAGCGATGGCTGCCGATGGCGGGCACTGATCTGCTGCATGCAGAATGCTAATCGAAATCCGGCGCGCCCTGTGTATTGCTCACAGGGCGCGTTTTCTTTTGGATCGGGATTTACTTATGTAGCTATCCGCCTGCACTGCCTTGCGATCGGAAAGCCCATGACGCCATCCGCATTTCAAGCCATGCGGTGATCGCGTACATCACGATGCCTTCGACGGCCAAAGCCAGCAAGCCGGCAAAGACCAGCGGCATTTGGAAATTCGATCCGGCCTGCGCCATCAAATGTCCGAGGCCAGCGTTGGCGCCTACGGTTTCACTGACAACTGCCCCGACGAATGCGAGCGTTATGGCAACTTTCAGCGATCCGAAAAAATAAGGCATCGATCTTGGGATCCCGACCTTGCGCATGACATCAAGTTTGCTTGCTCCCAATGCGCGCAGCACGTCTTCCAGTTCGGGCTCGATTGTCGCCAGTCCGGTCGCGACGTTCACGACAATTGGAAAAAACGAAATCAGAAATGCGGTGAGAATGGCAGGAATTTCGCCAATTCCGAACCACATGATGAGAATGGGCACCACCGCTACCTTGGGGATGGAATTAAATCCGATCATCACAGGATACAGCCCACGATAGATTGCTTTTGACCAGCCGACGACCAGGCCAAGCAAAAGTCCAAATCCGACGGCAAGAAGAAATCCTGCCAGTGTCGTCCACAACGTCACGAACGAATTGTAGAGCAGAGGCCACCAATACTGGATCATGGCGGCCATGATCTGCGTGGGCGCTGGCAGGATAAAGTCCGACACGTTGAAAGCGCGGCAAACCAGCTCCCAAACAGCAAACAGTCCGATGGTGAAATACCAGGGCGCAAGTGCTTCGCTTTTCCAATTCATGTCTGGCGCACCTCGGCGATCTTGTTTCGCAACGACAGAACGATATCGGCAAATTCTCCCGTGTAGCAGATATCGATATTGCGCGGCCGCTCGAATTCGATGGTGCGCGTTTCAATTATCTTGCCGGGCCGCGCACTCATCACATGTACTGTGTCGGCGAGAAACACTGCTTCGCGCAGATCATGCGTCACCAGAATGACAGTGAACTTCAGGCGCTCCCACACGTCGCGCATGACGCACCAGAGTTCTTCACGTGTAAATGCATCCAGTGCCGCAAATGGCTCGTCGAGCATCAGCAACTCAGGTTCGTGAATCAACGAGCGGCACAGGGATGCCCGCTGTTGCATGCCGCCCGACAGCTCCCAGGGAAATCTGTCACCGAAGCCCGACAGGCCAACGGTGGCCAGAAGAGCCTCGGCTCGCTCGATAAACTCCGACTTATGCGACCGGAACTGAGAACGATAAGGTTCGACAATTTCGAGAGGAAGCAGGATGTTCTCGCGAACCGTGCGCCATGGCAAAAGGTTTGCATTTTGAAATGCCATGCCAGCGATCTTGACCGGGCCGCGCACGGGTTGGCCTGCAACAGCCACGGAACCGCGCGTGGGTGGTACAAGACCCGTTACAAGCTTCATGAGGGTTGACTTGCCACAGCCGGAAGGCCCTACGACCGCGGCAAATTCGCCGCGGTCGACATGCAGGGAGGTTCCGTCCAGAGCAAGGACATCACCTGTGCGTCCGGCATAGGTGAGCGTGACGCTTTCAAGATCAATCACGACCGGGTGAGCCTTTTCACAACTTGCGTTCTGCTGCGGGCGGCAGATATTTGTCGGTGAAAATATCCGACGATTTCGGCAACGCACCCTTGAATTTATAGCTGTCGCCTATCTGGCTGATGGCCTTGTCCATGCGGGCAGGATCAATGCCGCCAACGCCATTTTCCTGGACCCAGCTTGTTACCATATTGTCGCGCAGTGCCATCTTGAGGCGCTCCAGCTCGAGTGCCTCATTGGCTATGCTGTTGCGCTTTATCACCGACTTGATAGCCATCTCAGGATTTTTAGCGGTATCGATAAACCCCTTGGTGACGGCCCGAACGAATCCGGCAACGATCTTCGGGTTTTTGGCTGCGAATTCCGGATTTACCATGATGGCATTGCCATACAATACCAGGCCATGATCAGCCATCAACATGACCACAATATCGGCCGGTGCAATTTTGTTCGCTCGCAAATTGAAGAATGACGAGAATGAAAAGCCGGTGATCGCTTGCACCTTGCCCTGGGCCAACATGGGTTCCCGCACAGGAAAACCAACATTTTCGATCTTCACCTTCGAGGTGTCGATGCTGTTGATCTTCGAAAAAGCGCCCCATTGCGCATAGGCGCCGTCCGGCGCGGGGGCGCCCAGAATTTTGCCCTCCAGATCCTTTGGTTTGGCAATTCCGTTTTTCTTCAGGCTCACTATGGCAAAGGGTGGACGATCATAGATCATCATCACGGCCTTGACGTCCTTGCCCGGTGTCTGGTCGCGAAAACGCACTAGCGAGTTGATGTCGAAAAAACCCAGAGGATAGGTGCCAGCTGCAACGCGTGCGATCCCGGCAACCGAACCCGGACCGGAGTCGATTGATACGTTCAATCCTTCGGCCTTGAAATATCCTTTGTCTATCGCCACAAAATACGGCGCTGAGGGTCCTTCAAATTTCCAATCCAGAGCGAATTTCAAATTTGTCTGTGCAAGCGCGACAGACGAACTGGTCAATAGAGCAGCACAGGCAGTCGCGGCTGCCAATTTTTTGAGCATTTTCATTTCATTTGTCCCCTTCACTCCTGCATGCGCACGAAAGCTATTTCAGCTAGCAAGTCGCATACCAGAGTAACTGGCGATGATCGGAAAATGTCTTTTTAGATTGAACGCGACAGCGTCAAAGGTTCCGGGAAGTGGAATTCTTCCAGATTGATGCCGTCACCGCCGCGATCTATCACGGCAAAACTTGTATCGGGTGCAAGGGCCAGCAGCGGAGCGTGCCAGACATTTGCGCGGTAATTTACGCCCTGCGTTCCATTGGTAATAAAGGCGCGCGGTTCAACGGGAATTCCTCCGGCATCGCGGCAAACAACGACAACAAACGGGTCTGTCGTTAGCGGGATAAATGCCTGGCTGCCCAAAGGATGGCGCTCAACCAGGGTAATCGGACAAGGCAGGGTTTTTGGCTGCGGCGAAAATATATTGATGAGTGCGCGCGCCTGTTCGCCGAGCAGTTGAACGCCAGCCAGATCATGAAATCGAATGCAATTTCCATCGTTGATCAGGTGATGGTTTGCTCCCTGCTTTTCGATGACGTCTCCATAGGCTGCAAAAGCCTGACGCGTTAATGGTTGGGTTGCAATGGCTGTGTTCATGCCTTTGCTTTCGCAACATGGCTCGCCTTGGCTTGTCTTCGGCGGCGATGCAGGATGAATTCCGTATAACCATTGGGTTCCTCGCGTCCCTTGAATATGAGATCGCATGCAGCCTGGAATGCGATTCCATCATAGGACGGCGCCATGGGTTTGTAGGCCGGGTCACCGGCATTCTGTTTGTCGACCACGACAGCCATGCGTTTCAAGGTTTCCAGCACTTGCTCCGCACTGACAATGCCATGGTGAAGCCAGTTGGCGATATGCTGACTGGAAATACGCAGGGTTGCGCGATCTTCCATCAGACCGACATCATGAATATCGGGAACCTTTGAACAGCCGACGCCCTGATCGATCCAGCGCACGACATATCCAAGGATGCCCTGGGCATTGTTGTCGAGTTCCTCACGGATTGCGTCAGGTGCAAAGTTTGAGTTCGCCAAAGGTATGGTCAGAATATCCCGAACCTTTGCGGGGTTGCGTGTTTTCAATTCGTTTTGACGTTCGAACACGTTCACCTGTTGATAGTGCAATGCATGCAGTGTTGCTGCCGTGGGTGAGGGTACCCATGCGGTATTGGCGCCCGACTTCGGGTGGCCGATCTTCTGCTCAATCATGTCGGCCATGCGGTCGGGTGCAGCCCACATGCCCTTGCCAATTTGCGCCTTGCCCTGCAGACCGCAGGCCAGACCTGTGTCGACGTTATTGTCCTCATAGGCCTTGATCCAGGCCGTGTTACGCATTTCGCCCTTGCGCACCATCGGGCCTGCCTCAAACGAGGTATGGATCTCGTCGCCGGTACGATCCAGAAATCCTGTATTGATGAAGACAACGCGTTCGCTTGCCGCCTTGATACAGGCCGCCAGATTTATGCTGGTGCGGCGCTCTTCATCCATAATTCCGATCTTGACAGTGTTGCGCGCCATACCCAGCATGTCTTCCACGCGGGAAAATACCTCGCATGCGAAAGCAACTTCTTCGGAGCCGTGCATCTTTGGTTTAACGATGTAAATCGACCCGGCGCGGCTATTCTTCATCTGATTGCCGGACTTCAAATCGTGCAAGGCGATCAGCACGGTAACCGCCGCATCAAGAAGGCCTTCGGGAATTTCGTTTCCGTCCTTGTCGGTGACGGCGTCGGTGTACATGTGAATTCCGACATTGCGCACAAGCATCAGGCTGCGTCCGCTCAGCCATAGCGCGTTACTGTTGGGAGCGGTAAACTGCAAATCGGGGTTGAGCCTGCGCTCTTGCATGCTGCCATCTTTGGCAAAACTGGCGCTGAGCGTGCCCTTCATCAGGCCGAGCCAATTGCGGTAGTTTAACAGTTTGTCCTCTGCATCTACACTGGCGACGCTATCCTCCATGTCCATGATGGTGGTTAGCGCCGATTCCAGAATGACGTCAGCGACGCCGGCAGGATCGTTCTTGCCGATAGGGTGGTTTCGGTTGATCATAATCTGCGCATGCAGGCCATTGTGCTTCAGCAGGATAGAATCCGGACTGTCCTGATTGCCGGTATATCCTGCGAAATTCAGCGGATCAGCGAGGCCGGATTGGCCCTTGGCAGTATGTATCACCAGTTTGCCAGCTTCTATCGCATAGCCTGTCGATTGCGCATGGGTGCCGGATGACAGCGGCGCAAACTCGTCCAGAACTGCACGCGCCCTGGCGATAACTTTCGCTCCGCGCACGGGGTTGTACCCACCATTGCTTCCCGCACCGTCGGCAACAGAAATGGCGTCGGTGCCATATAGTGCATCGTACAATGAGCCCCACCGGGCATTTGCGGCATTCAGCGCGTAACGGGCAATTGAGATCGGCACAACCAATTGCGGTCCGGCGATACGGGCAATTGCATCGTCTACATTCGATGTGTCGATCGCGAAAGGTTCAGGAGCTGGCTCAAGGTAGCCAATGGTGCGCAGAAAATTTTCATACTCATCCTGATCGATTGGCATGCCCTTGCGAACAACATGCCAGTCATCGATCCGGGCTTGCATGTCGTCCCGCTTTTTAAGCAAGGCGGCATTGCGTGGCGCCATGTCGGTCACAAGCTGGGAAAAACCAGACCAGAATGCGTCCGGTGTAATGCCGGTTCCCGGGAGAACCTCATCGTTGATAAACGACAGGAGTTCAGCATCTGCGGCAAGGTTCGAAACGCGCTTGTGTGCCATGCAATTGTCTCCAGATTTACTTATCGATCTACCGCGGCAGAGCTGGCCCATTCACACTAATTGCAAAGCAATTTTTCGATTACCATAAAATTTTTGAAAGTGATGACACAGAGTTAGGGAAAGGCTGGGAATCAGGCTTTGCGAACCTTCCTGCAGCCGGCGTGAACCCGACCCCCAGGCGCCGTGGCCAATGTAAAGTCAAGTTACAGATTTGGATCACCTGCGCCACTTGAAAAAGGCATTGCATTTTTTGTGCAGTGCACAATACTGCGGTATGGTGTTTCAGGGAATACGGATTCTCATTGTTGATAATAATACGTTGCGGGCCGCTATCATTGAGGAGGGGCTGCGCGAAAGCGGTCACACGCGTGTTGTACATGTGCGAGACGTCGCCCAGCTCATGCGTCAGGTTGAGACCGTCGATCCTGATGTAATCATCATGGATCTGGAAAACCCAAACCGTGACATGCTTGAGCACGCGCTCATCGCATCGCGGGCCATCCGCAAACCCATCGCCATGTTTGTGGACAAAACCGATGTGTCGATGACAGAGGCCGCGATTGATGCCGGTGTTTCCGCCTATGTGGTGGATGGATTGCGCAAGGAGCGTGTCAAGCCGATCATCGATATGGCGATAAGCCGTTTCAATGCCGTTGAACGATTGAAGCGGGACCTGGAAGATGCACGAACCAAATTGAGTGATCGAAAATTGATCGATCGGGCCAAGGGCATACTGATGCAAGCCCATGGTCTGGACGAAAAGGCCGCCTATGAAATGCTCCGCAAGACGGCGATGAACCAGAACCGAAGAATTTCGCAGGTATCGGAGAGCCTGATCATGACGGCGGACATGATGCGCGGCGGGAGCAATACGTGATGCGTCAATCTTCGACTTCGATCAACGCCGGCTTTATTCCCCTGATTGATGCTGCGATTCTGATTGTTGCAAGAGAGTTGGGTTTTGCCAGGGCGGAGGACATTGATCTCAACCTTTTTCGAGAATTGTCCTGGGCCAACATTCGCGACAAAACGGCTGTGGGACATTTTGACGTGGCGCATATGTTGGCGCCCATGCCGATCGCGACAAACCTTGGTCTTGATCCCCTCCATTCGAAACTGATCGTGCCGATGGCGCTGGGCCTCAACGGCAATACCATTACGGTATCGAACAAGCTGTGGCAAAAACTGCTGAAAACAGGGGCGTTTGAGCCGGGAAGTCCTGCCGGTCTTGCTCTGGCACTTGCGAAGGTGACTCGCAATTCCAGTGAAGCGCGGCCAGTTTTTGCCGTGGTGCATCCTGTTTCAGCGCATCGTTATGAACTTGCCTATCTGCTGGCATATGCAGGCCTGACGCTCGGCCAGGACATTGAGCTTGTCGTCCTGCCGCCCGCGCTTATGACTGATGCCTTGGAGAGTGGGCAGATCTCGGGATTTTGTGCAGGCGAGCCCTGGGGCTCATTTGCCCAGTCGCGCAACTTCGGGAAAATAGCAACAACGAAGGCAGCAGTCTGGCGCTCGAGCCCGGAAAAAGTACTTGGCGTGCGCAAGGATTGGGCTGACGATCATCCTGAAGTTTTGCCGCGACTGATCCGTGCGTTATACAAAGCCGCTTGCTGGTGCGAAGCTGAGCCAAACAGACAAAGTCTTGCCGGTATTCTGTCGCAGCCGAAGTATCTTGGGCATGATGAAGGTTTGATCTACCAGGCGCTTGTGGGAGCGACCAGCGTGCCTACGGGTTGCAATGCTTTCATCTTTGCATCCCGCGCAGCTACCTTTCCCTGGATCAGCCATGCGCTCTGGTTTTATTCACAGATGGTGCGATGGGGTCAGGTAAAATATTCCAGGAGTGGAGCCGACCTTGCCAGCTCCACGTTCCGTCCGGACCTTTACCGCGTGGCCCTGGCCCAGACCGACGCTCCGCTACCCAGTGCCAGCTCAAAGGTGGAAGGCGCGCTTACCGAAATGATGTCCGTGGGTGCAATGCATGGGCACTTGTACCTGGGCCCGGACGGTTTTTTTGATGCGAAGATTTTCGATCCCGACGACGTCGAAGGTTATTTGAACAGTTTCGAAGTCAAAAACTGAAGCCGATGCCGGAGATCGTCTGGCGAAATTTTGCGCTGCACTGCACAAAATCAAGGCATCGGCGCCTTCCTGCGCGATGGAATGTGTTGGGCTCGCGCCGCAGAAGAAGCCGAAAATTTCATAACCACCTGAAATAACGACGTAAAAATTAACACTGCCTATTTGGCACAGCGATTGCTTTGTCCTGAATGAGCCAATGACGGCTTTCGACACATGATTTGCCTGCGGGCAGATCATACAGAGACTTTTCGGCAGCGTTGCCGGTGTGGCCGTGGGTGGTGAAAACTCACGCAGGCTGCGTCGCGCAACGCTTTTTTGTGTCTGGTCGAAGGCTTCGTAGGTGCCGTTGAAACAACGGCAAAGTTCGATGCGCACCATTCAGGAGCCTAAGTGATGATGCACAATAAAAAGTTCCCAAAACCGGCAGCCAGTACTTCGATGCTTCGTGCAACCACGCTCGCGGCAATAACGCTGGCTTTCGTAACCACCGGCGCGATGACGCTGGCGGGGAAGGTACTCGCAGCTCCGCTACAGGTTGAAAAGGAGGAGCTCAAATTCGGATTTATCAAGTTGACCGACATGGCGCCGCTCGCAGTCGCCAAGGAGCTTGGTTATTTCGAAGACGAAGGTCTGTTCGTCACTCTGGAAGCGCAGGCCAATTGGAAGGTGCTGCTTGACCGGGTCATTACAGGTGAACTTGACGGAGCCCATATGCTTGCCGGCCAACCGCTGGCAGCGACAATCGGTTTCGGAACCAAGGCGCATATCATCACTCCGTTTTCGATGGACCTGAACGGCAATGGCATCACCGTCTCCAACGAAATCTGGAAGATGATGAAGCCGCACATTCCCAAGCAAGCCGACGGAAAGCCCGTTCATCCTATCAAAGCAGACGCATTGCGTCCGGTTATTGAAAAGATGAAGGGCGAAGGAAAGGCATTCAAGATGGGAATGGTATTTCCTGTCTCCACGCATAATTACGAACTGCGATACTGGCTGGCGGCGGGCGGTATCAATCCCGGATTTTATTCACCAGCCAACGTATCGGGAACAATTCGCGCGGAAGCACTTTTGTCGGTGACACCACCACCGCAAATGCCAGCCACGCTGGAAGCCGGCACTATCCATGGGTATTGCGTTGGCGAACCCTGGAACCAAGCCGCTGTTTTCAAGGGTATCGGTGTGCCTGTAATTACCGATTATCAAATCTGGAAAAACAATCCGGAAAAAGTATTCGGGATCACGGCAGCATTCGCGCAGAAAAATCCCAAGACAACGCTGGCGCTGACAAAAGCGTTGATACGCGCCGCGATATGGCTCGACGAGAATAACAATGCCAATCGTCAGAAGGCCGTGCAGATGCTTGCCAAAGCCGAATATGTGGGCGCCGATGCGAAAGTGATCGCCAATTCCATGACCGGAACTTTCGAATTCGAGAAAGGCGACAAGCGGCCGATTCCTGATTTCAATGTATTCTTCCGCTATTTCGCGACCTATCCATATTATTCAGACGCTATCTGGTATCTGACGCAAATGCGCCGGTGGGGTCAGATCGCTGAAGGCAAGGACGACAAATGGTATGTCGATGTTGCCAAGAGCGTTTATCGCCCAGACATCTATCTTGCTGCGGCCAAATTGGTTGTTGAGGACAAGAAGGCAAAGCAAGCTGACTTTCCCTGGACGACCGATGGATTTCGCGCACCCCAAGCGGATTTTCTCGACAAGATCACCTTCGATGGACGCAAGCCCAATGCATATCTCGAAAGCCTGAAAATCGGCCTGAAGGGCAAACAGAAGGTCGAAGGCAACTCGATCACCAATTGAGCACCTGGAGCAGGCAGCTTTTCAGGAGCGCCTGCTTCTTCCAGGCCATCAAGTCGCAGATGCAGCCCAACAGCGGAATATATTCATGACAACTGCCAGTGAATTTGTCAGTCCGATCGACCCGGAAGAAGCCCGCAAGGCGCGCCGCGAGCGGTATTTTTTCTGGATCAACAAGGCCTCATCCTACCTGTCCGTGATTGGACTTGGGTGGACAATTCCTCTGATGAAAATGGCCGCGGGCGATAACAGACAACAGCAATTGAAGGAACTATGGCAACAGCTTTTTGTTCCCTTGATCGGCATCGCTGTCTTTCTTGCGATGTGGTCTGTCCTGGCGCCTCAGGTCAAAACTTCTCTGGGGGCAATACCGGGACCGGCGCAAGTTTGGACGCAGACAGTCAACCTTTACCAGGATCACGTTGCCGAGCGGCAAAAAGAAGCTGATTTCTATCGTCGCCAAGATGCGCGCAACGCTACGTTTGTCGCAGAAGGCAAACCCGAACGGGTTCGCAACCGTGGGTATACGGGGCGTCCCACTTATATCGATCAGATTTTTACCAGTCTAAAAACTGTAGCAGTGGGTTTCATCATAGCCACGATTTTTGCTGTTCCATTGGGAATCATGTGCGGGCTGTCAAAGACCGTAAACGGTGCACTTAATCCGCTCATTCAGATATTCAAACCAGTTTCGCCGCTGGCATGGCTGCCAATTGTCACCATGATAGTTTCTGCACTGTATGTGAACCCGTCGGATTTCTTGCCAAAATCGCTGGTCATTTCAGCGGTCACAGTAACCCTTTGCTCGCTCTGGCCGACGCTGATCAATACATCGCTTGGCGTCGCATCGGTCGACAGGGATCTCCTGAATGTCGGGCGCGTGCTTCAACTGCCCACATGGCGGACGATTACCAAACTGATTTTGCCATCCTCGTTACCCTTGATCTTCACAGGGCTTCGTTTGTCCCTGGGTGTGGGTTGGATGGTTCTGATTGCAGCTGAAATGCTTTCGCAGAATCCGGGATTGGGCAAGTTCGTCTGGGATGAATTTCAGAATGGCAGCTCGCAGTCCCTTTCCAAAATCATGGTGGCGGTTCTGACCATTGGACTGTTGGGCTTCATGCTGGATCGACTGATGTATGCGCTGCAGGCCGCTTTTACCTACACAACCAACCGTTGAGATGTTCCATGTTTCACCAGGCATCATCCAAGACCGTCAGCTCAGATCAGAACAAAGCATTTTTGGACATCAGCGGATTGAGCAAGAGCTTCGGAGTGGGAGCTAACGCAACCAACATCCTGAAGAATATAAATCTGCAAATCCATGAAGGTGAGTTCATAGCGATTGTCGGCTTTTCGGGAAGTGGCAAAACGACTCTCATAAACCTGATTGCAGGACTTATTGCACCGGACGAGGGTTCGATCACATTGAACGGCAAGCCCGTCACCGGCCCTGGGCCGGAACGCGGCGTTGTCTTTCAATCCTATTCGCTCATGCCGTGGCTAACCGTTGATGGCAATATTTCTCTTGCTGTCGATCAGATTTTTGCCAAGGAAAGCGCTGCCGCCCGCAAGCAACGGGTTACAAAATATATCGAAATGGTGGGTCTGGCCCATGCGCGCGACAGGCTGCCGTCGGAATTGTCCGGTGGAATGCGCCAGCGCGTCGCGGTTGCCCGCGCACTGGCGACCAACCCTGACGTTCTCCTGCTTGATGAGCCCTTGTCGGCTCTGGATGCGCTAACACGCGCAAAATTGCAAGATGAGCTTACCGATATATCCAGCAAGGAAAAGCGCACAGTTGTTCTCATCACAAATGATGTGGATGAGGCCATACTTCTGGCAGACCGGATTGTGCCCTTGCTTCCGGGGCCTGGCGCATCGATGGGGCAGGAGTTCGTCGTCGATCTTCCAAAACCGCGGGATCGGCTGTCTATCAATGAAGATGCAGGCTTCAAGCGATTGCGGCAGAAAGTGACTGCCTATCTTCTGGATGCCGGATTGAAACGGGCATCGGGCGAGGTTGAAACGCGCATCCTTCCAAATGTGATTCCGATAACTCAACAGGAGAAAATTCCGACCGCCTATTTGTCTGCAGCGGAGGCACAGACCAGCCGGACAGACAGGTATCTGGAGTTTTCACAGCTCAGCAAAATCTATCCAACACCCAAGGGGCCTCTGAAGGTTGTCGACGAGTTCGATCTTAAAGTGGCCAAGGGCCGCTTTATATCGCTGATAGGCCATTCGGGCTGCGGCAAGTCAACAGTTCTGTCCATGGCCGCAGGGCTTGTCGATATATCGCAAGGCGGCATCATTCTTGACGAGCGCGAAGTCGCTGCGGCCAGTCCGGAGCGCGCGGTCGTTTTTCAGGCACCATCGCTGTTTCCCTGGCTCACGGCGCGGGAAAACGTAGCGCTGGGAGTCGACAAGGTTTATCCGCACGCACGCAAGAGCGAACGGGATGACATTGTCGCCTATTACCTGGAACGCGTTGGGCTGGCCAACTCGATGGACCGTCTTGCACAAGACATGTCGAACGGAATGCGTCAGCGTGTGGGGATAGCGCGCGCTTTCGCCTTGTCGCCGAAGTTGTTGTTGCTGGATGAGCCATTTGGAATGCTTGACAGCCTTACGCGCTGGGAATTGCAGGAAGTCCTGATGGAAGTCTGGAAGCGTACCCAGGTTACGGCTGTGTGCGTAACGCATGATGTGGACGAAGCCATTCTTCTTGCCGACCAGGTCGTCATGATGACGAATGGACCAAATGCGCGCATCGGAAAAATTCTTGAAGTCGATATCCCGCGACCGCGCACGCGCAAAGCTCTTCTGGAACATCAGCTTTACTACCAGTACCGCAAGGAGGTTCTCGATTTTCTCGAGGAATATGAACACGGCTCTGTAAGAAAATCGACTGCCGCGCAGCGGGAGAAAGCTGCGTGATATGCTTGCTTCGCTCGTTTGAGGTTTGAAACATGAAAGAAAAACTTGTCGTCATAGGCAATGGGATGGCGCCCGGCCGGGCGTTGGAAAAGCTGCTCGAACTGGCGCCTGACGCATATGAAATTACCATTTTCAATGCGGAGCCGCGGGTGAATTATGATCGCATCATGCTGTCGCCCATTTTATCGGGAGAGAAATCTTTCGAGGAAATTATCATCCATGGCGATGGATGGTATGAAAAACACGGCATCACGCTTTACAAGGGCGCCCGCGTCACAACGATCGATCGTGAAGCAAAAACCATAACGACGGATCGGGGGCTGACAGCCTCCTATGACAAGCTGATCGTTGCAACCGGGTCGCTGCCGATTATCATTCCGGTTCCCGGTCACAAGCTTGCCGGCGTCCTCACCTACCGGGATCTGGACGATGTGCAGGCGATGATCCTTGCGGCAAAATCCGGTGGGCGGGCTGTAGTCATTGGTGGTGGTCTGCTGGGACTGGAGGCTGCAGCCGGTCTCAATCAGCAAGGCATGGATGTAACGGTGCTTCATCTGGCGCCGACACTGCTGGAACGCCAGCTGGATTCCACTGCTGGCCATCTGTTGCAGCGGTCTGTCGAGGAACGTGGTATCAAAGTGATTACGCGCGCCAATACAAAAGAAATCGTTGGCGAAAGACGCGTTGAGGCTGTGAAACTCGAGGACGGAACTGAAATTCCAGCCGATCTCGTTGTGATGGCTGTTGGTATCAGGCCTAATAGCCAAATTGGCAAGGATGCTGGTCTTGAAACCGGGCGTGGGATCAAGATCGGCGCAGACATGCGCACGACCGACAGCTCCATTTTCGCGCTAGGCGAATGCGTCGAGTTTGCCGGACAAACCTTTGGGCTGGTTGCCCCGCTGTATGACATGGCAAGCGTGCTGGCAGCCCAGCTGGCCGGAGATGCAGCAAATACCTTCAACCCAACAGCCACTGCAACCAAGTTGAAAGTCACGGGAATCAATCTGTTTTCGGCTGGCGATTTTGCAGAAGGGGAAGATCGCGAGGAAATAGTTTTGCGCGATGCCGCCCGCGGCGTTTACAAGCGCCTGGTTCTGAAGGACGATTGCGTAATCGGCACCGTCATGTATGGCGACACGTCGGATAGCGCCTGGTTCTTCGATCTCATTCGCAAGCAGAGAAATATTGCGGAACTGCGCGAAACGCTGATCTTCGGGCCAGCTTTCGAAGGAGGAGTGCCGCTGGACCCTACGGCGGCCGTTGCAGCCTTGCCGGATGAGGCAGAGATCTGTGGCTGCAACGGCGTATGCAAGGGAAAGATCACCGGAGCAATTTCCACGCTTGCGTTGACAACGATCGACGACGTGCGCGCACATACGAAAGCTTCCGCTTCGTGTGGTTCCTGTACCGGGCTTGTAGAGCAATTGATGAAGCTGGCATTGGGAGATGCCTTTACGACGGCGGCGGTGCAGCCGATGTGCGGCTGCACGGACCTTGGGCATGATGACGTCCGACGGTTGATCGTTGCTCGCGAGTTGAAAACGATACCCGATGCCATGCAGGCGCTGGAATGGAAAACTTCCTGCGGATGCGCCAGATGCCGACCAGCCTTGAATTACTATATGATCGCAACATGGCCAGGTGAATATGTCGATGATGGACAATCGCGCTTCATCAATGAACGCGTGCACGCCAATATCCAGAAGGATGGTACGTATTCTGTTGTTCCGCGCATGTGGGGTGGAATGACATCGGCAAAAGAATTGCGCGCGATTGCTGACATCGTCGACAAGTTCGCAATTCCCGCGGTGAAGGTCACAGGTGGTCAACGGATCGATATGCTGGGTGTGAAGAAAGAGGATCTGCCAGCTGTTTGGTCCGATCTGAACGATGCGGGAATGGTCTCCGGAGCAGCATATGCGAAAGGACTTCGCACGGTAAAAACCTGTGTCGGTACGGATTGGTGCCGTTTCGGAACCCAGGACTCAACGGGCTTGGGCACGAAGATTGAAAAGTTCATGTGGGGTTCGTGGACACCGGCAAAAGTGAAAATGGCTGTTTCAGGATGCCCGCGCAATTGCGCTGAAGCCACATGCAAGGATGTCGGAGTTATCTGTGTTGACAGTGGATACGATATTCATTTTGCCGGAGCTGCCGGCCTCGACATCAAAGGCACCGAAGTTCTCGGGCATGTTGAAACCGAAGCCGAAGCCATTGAGGTGATCGCGGCCCTTGTTCAGCAATATCGTGAGCAAGGCAGGTATCTGGAGCGGATATACAAATGGGCTCGCCGTGTCAGTATTGAAACCGTGCGGCAACAGATAATGGTTGATGTCCAGCGCAGAAAACAACTGTACGAGCGCTTTGTATATTCGCAGCGCTTCGCGCAGATCGATCCGTGGATGGAGCGGGTTGCCGGCAAGGACGCCCATGAGTTCGCACCGCTTGCAAAAATTACCGCCATGGAGGCAGCAGAATGAGCATCATGGAGAAAGTGTGGGTCGATATTGGCCCGGCAGCGGATGTGCCGATACGTGGGTCGCGCGTTGTAAAGGCCGGCGCAACCTGTATCGCGATATTTCGTACTGCGGCCGATGAGTTCTTTGCTGTCGAAGATGCTTGTCCACACAAACAGGGTCCATTGAGTCAGGGAATAGTGCATGCGCGAGCGGTAACGTGTCCGCTGCATAACTGGGTCATCGATCTGGCAGATGGAGTGGCTCAGGGCGCCGACGAAGGCAAAGTTGAAACCTTTCCTCTCAGGGTCGAGGCAGGGCGTTTGCTTCTCAGTCTTGCGGCATCCGGAAAACAAAAGGCGCTTTGAGGACCAAGATGGACGCTGGCATCGTCAAAACCACCTGCCCATATTGCGGTGTCGGCTGCGGCATTGACGTGACCAGGCACGATGATGGATCGGTAAGCGTCAAGGGTGACGTTGAACATCCAGCGAATTTCGGCCGCCTGTGTTCCAAAGGATCAGCATTGAACGAGACATTGTCTCTCGATGATCGTCTGCTGCGCCCGCAGATAGGTAATAAACCATGCAACTGGGATGCGGCGCTTGATCTTGTGGCCGCGAAATTCTCCGAGGCGATTGCAAGCCATGGGCCGGACAGCGTTGCATTTTATGTGTCCGGTCAGATACTGACCGAAGATTACTATGTAGCCAACAAGCTGATGAAAGGTTTTATCGGATCGGCCAACATCGATACGAATTCCCGTTTGTGCATGGCTTCGTCTGTAGCGGGGCACAAGCGGGCCTTCGGATCCGATACCGTTCCAGGAGTTTATGAAGATATCGAACTGGCTGATCTGGTTGTGTTGACCGGATCGAACCTCGCATGGTGTCACCCGGTGCTGGCCCAAAGGCTTGCGGATGCGCGTGCAAAGCGCGGCACAAAAATTATTGTGATTGATCCACGCGCGACCGCAACGAGTGAAACGTCGGATTTGCATCTTGCGCTCTCGCCAGGAACAGATGTTGCGTTATTCAACGGATTGCTCGCGTACCTTGATGAGCACGCAGCGATCAATAGTGAGTTTGTCTCCACTCATACATCCGGCTTTCAAAAAGCACTGGAACGGGCCCGGTCGATGTCATTGGCGGAGGTTGCGCTTTGCACCGGCCTGAGCCGCGATCAAATATCAGAGTTTTTTGATCTGTTCGCATCCCATGAGCGCGTCGTGACTGTTTACAGTCAGGGCGTCAATCAATCGTCCAACGGCACGGACAAAGTCAATTCGATCATCAACTGCCACCTGGCCACGGGCCGAATCGGCAAACCGGGAGCCGGACCATTTTCTGTTACCGGTCAACCCAACGCAATGGGTGGACGCGAGGTTGGCGGTCTTGCAAACATGCTGGCCGCGCATATGGAGCTGTCCAGTGTAGATGATCGCAAGCTGGTGCAAAGCTTCTGGAATTCACCAACAATTGCCAGCAAGCCAGGCTTGAAGGCCGTGGATATGTTCCGTGCTGTTGCGGATGGAGCGGTCAAGGCCATCTGGATCATGGGGACCAATCCGGTCGTCAGCGCACCGGAGGCTGACCTCGTACGCCGCGCGTTGGAGCGATGCGAATTCGTTGTCGTATCTGATGTTGTCGGGTCAACGGACACAGTTTTATGCGCCGATGTCTTGTTGCCCTCGCTTGCGTGGGGCGAGAAGTCCGGAACCGTCACAAATTCCGAACGCCGAATATCGCGCCAGCGCGCGTTTCTGTCTGCACCAGGTGAATCGAAACCGGATTGGTGGCAGATTTGCGAGGTTGCGCGGCGAATGGGTTTTGCGGATTCTTTTGCCTATGGTGGGGTGCAGGATATATTCGCCGAGCACGCAGCGCTTTCCGGCTTCGGGAACGGCGGAAAACGTGACTTTGATATTTCTGCCTGGCAGGAACCGGATGCTGATCGTTACGAGCGCATGCGTCCGTTTCAGTGGCCTCAGCCAAGCGGGAGCGTTGAACAGCATACCCGGTTCTTTTCAGATGGTGGTTTTTTTACACCCGACAGGAAGGCGCAATTCATAGCAGCGGACTTTCTTCCTGCTGCATCCAAAACAAATACTGACTTTCCATTGGTGCTCAACACAGGACGTATCCGTGATCAATGGCATACGATGACGCGCACTGCGAAGACACCGCGCCTGATGTCGCATATTTCGGAACCATTTGTTGAAATCAATCCGGAAGATGCGCATGCACGCGGTCTGCAGGATGCGGATCTTGCGCTCGTCAAAAGTGAACGGGCAGAAGCTGTACTTCGAGTAAAGATTACCGAACAGCAACGCCGTGGAAGTGTGTTTGCGCCGATGCATTGGACGAGCGAACATGCCAGCCTGGCGCGCGTGGATGCGCTCGTGGGCGGCCATGTTGACCCCTATTCCGGCCAGCCGGAACTGAAATTTACCCCTGTAAATGTTTCGCTGATCCAGCCTGCGCTCCACGTGTTTGTGGTGACAATGGAAAAGCCGGAGTGTCGCGATCTTCTTTATTGGGCACGTGCACGATCCAAAAAGGGATGGCGGCTGGAGTGTGCATTGGCAGCCGGGCCCTCAGACTGGAGCCATCTGTTGCAGTGTTTCTTGCAAGCTGGCGAGGGCATTGAAGTTCTGGCCTATCATGATACCGCTCGCGAACAATATCGTTTTGCTGCATTTTCGGGAAACCTGCTTACCGGATTGCTTTTTGCATCCCCAAAGCCGGTTGCTGCGGCGCGGGCATGGGCTGCCGATTGTCTGGGCCAGGAATATGTTAGCTCGTCCACCAGGCTGCGGCTGCTTGCCGGACGTGGTCAGGTGAACGAGCGCGATAGTGGTGCGATCATATGTTCCTGCTTCGATGTCGGTATCAATGACATTGCTTCGGCTGTGCGCAACCAGGGGTGTTCAAGTGTCGCCACGATTGGTGAGCGATTAAAGGCCGGAACAAATTGCGGATCCTGCCGCAACGAAATTTCCCGTATTATCGATATCAACAAACTGCAGAAGGTGAGCTGACGTGAACAGCATAGCAGTCAACAGCGCACCGGCATTGTTCTGGCTCAAGCAATGTTTCAAAAGGCTTGCAGTGATTGCCGGCCGTACCATTGCTACAGAAGGA
The DNA here is from genome assembly GCA_963700795.1 of uncultured Alphaproteobacteria bacterium. Lineage (GTDB taxonomy): Bacteria > Pseudomonadota > Alphaproteobacteria > Rhizobiales > Beijerinckiaceae > Terripilifer. The sequence continues at coordinate 22,611 of CAVOYX010000014.1, forward strand.
GAAAAGACGCCATTATCGCATTCGCTCAATACCAATATTCCGGGTTCGCCAGATGGATTGAACGGACAGGTAAGTCTGGTGGGTGCCGGACCTGGTGATGCTGATTTGCTCACTGTCAAAGCGGTCAAAGTGCTGGCAGGTGCAGATGTTATATTGTTCGATGATTTGGCATCAGGTGCAGTCCTTGAACTCTGCAATCGGCGTGCACTCAAAATTAATGTCGGAAAAAGGGGATACAGAAAATCCTGGAAACAGGACGACATCAATCAATTGATGCTGTCATTTGCCTGTGCCGGAAAGCATGTCGTTCGTTTGAAATCCGGCGACCCGATGATATTCGGACGGGCGGGTGAAGAGATATCTTTTCTGGAAGACCATGGAATATCGGTATCAGTCATCCCCGGTATCACTGCTGCTCTGGCGATGGCGTCGCAATTGCGCGTATCTTTGACACACCGCGATTGTGCGCAATCCGTCAGGTTCGTCACTGGTCATGCGAAAACCGGCGAACTGCCAAAGACATTGGATTGGGCATCGCTGGCGAATTCCTCGACAACCGTTATTTTTTACATGGGCGGCCGCAAGGCTGCCGAAATCGGGAAGCTCATGATGCTGCACGGTGCGCCCGGCAAGCAGCCTGTCGCCATCATGGCTGCCATATCCAGTGATCATCAGGAGAAATGGGTGGGGTCGCTGGACGACATGGAAAATGGTGCGGCGACCATCGCTTGTGAAGGGCCGCTACTGATAGGTATTGGCAGCGTATTTGCTGCATGCGGACCGCGAACGCTGCGGGGCAGCGCAATGCAAGGTTTGTCTTCGACATCGTGTGACTGACTGGCGTTTGCTCAGTCAAACGGATTGATCGTCGCGCCCGGTAGACAGTCCGCAATCACCAAGGATCAGGATTGCGGTGCTTGCGCGGAGTCGTCGTGCCACAATGTGGCCCGCCAGTGATATATGATGAGCGCAGTCATCAGAATGCCAAACACGCAATAGGCTGCAGCAACGGTCGAATAGCCAATGCGCGGAATGAGAAATCCCGCCAGCAATATGCCGGGCATGTTGCCGTAGATAACGAGCATGCGCACACCCATGATGCGGCCGCGAAACTTCTGTTCGGAATTGCGCAGCAAAACGGTTGCAATGGAAATCATTCCGGTTGCCTGGCATACCCCTGCAAAGAACAGAACCACCATGCCGAGCTGCGGCGTTGCAGTGCGTGAATAAATAAACAGGATCACAAACCAGGCAATTGCCGCGTAAACCATGACACGTGCGGGCCTCACTGTGCTGCTAAAGCGGGTCATGGCAATCGAGCCAGCCAGCGCACCCGCAGCGGCGCAGGCAATCAGGTAACTGAGTGTCGTCTGGTCGGTCTTGAAGACTTCCTTTGCAACATAAGGCTGCAATCCGTTGAACAAAGGAAAGGCGGTCATGTTGAGAAAAAATGCAAGGATCATCGTCGCGCGCAGGTAGGGCGTCGTCCAGACATAGGCGAGGCCTTCCTTCAGATCCTGCAAAGGGGATTGTATTTGCGGCATGTCGGTCCCAGCCGGTGCAGCCGGGCGCGCCGCGCCGGTTTGCAAGGTGAGAAGGCAAGATGCGATGTAGAGAAACGTGACGACAGTATAGGCAGCTCCCAGGCCGAGGGCTGCGACAAGGCCCGCACCGGAGAGCGTCCCGGCAATTTTCGCCGAATCCTGTGTCGTGCGTTGCATGCTCATGGCGCCCATCAACTGCTCGCGCGGAACGGTTTCGCCGGTCAGCGCCGTACGCATGCCGATATCGGAAGGACGCACCATGCCGGTCAGGGCGGCAATTGCCAGCACCGCATAGGGATTGAGCTGTCCGGTGAGCGCCAGCACCATGATGACGCTCGCAAGCAAAGCATAAAAGCCCCGCATGGCCGACAGAAGGTTGCGCTGGCCGGTGCGGTCGCCCACCACGCCAAACAGCGGCGACAGCAATGTGCCGACATGCTGCATGGATGCGTAGATTGTCAGCATGAGCACGGACTGCGTCTCGACCAGCACATACCAGCCGAGTATTAGCGTCTCCATCTCGAAAGCCCAGGAGGTGGCAAGATCGGCCGGAAACTGGAAACGGAAACTGCGGACCTGAAAGGGCGCGAGGAACGAGGCGCGGGGCGGGGTGGTCAAGTGCGGCTCCGTGAGGTGATGGCGCGGGAGCAGCAAAGTCGCGTGCTACGGTAATAGCTCGTAACAGTCCTGCGTGCCGGTTCAATCATCCTCGCACTTTGCCTCCCGTTTGCTGTCTTGTTGACTTACAGGGCCACGCATTGGGCCGGTGGTCAAGGTGGTCGATGCGTCTACTGGAACATTAACGGCCAACAAAAAAGGGCCCCGAGGAGCCCTTTTCAAATTCGCGTCGCGGTTGCTCTCAATTGTCCAGGAAGCTCCGCAGCTTGCGGCTCCGCGACGGGTGCTTGAGCTTGCGCAGGGCCTTGGCCTCGATCTGACGAATACGTTCGCGTGTCACCGAGAACTGCTGGCCGACTTCTTCCAGCGTGTGGTCAGTGTTCATGCCGATGCCGAAGCGCATGCGCAGCACGCGTTCCTCACGCGGGGTGAGCGAGGCGAGCACGCGGGTGGTTGTTTCGCGCAGGTTCGACTGGATCGCTGCATCGATGGGCAGAATGGCGTTCTTGTCCTCGATGAAATCGCCGAGGTGTGAATCTTCCTCGTCGCCGATCGGCGTTTCGAGCGAGATCGGTTCCTTGGCGATTTTCAGGACCTTGCGCACTTTTTCCAGCGGCATGGCGAGCTTTTCGGCCAGTTCTTCGGGCGTTGGTTCGCGGCCAATTTCGTGCAGGATCTGGCGTGACGTGCGCACGATCTTGTTGATCGTTTCGATCATGTGCACGGGAATGCGGATGGTGCGCGCCTGATCGGCTATCGAACGGGTGATCGCCTGGCGTATCCACCATGTCGCATAGGTGGAGAACTTGTAGCCGCGGCGGTATTCGAATTTATCGACCGCCTTCATCAGGCCGATATTGCCTTCCTGAATGAGGTCGAGGAATTGCAGGCCGCGATTGGTGTATTTCTTTGCAATGGAGATGACGAGACGCAGGTTTGCCTCGACCATTTCCTTCTTGGCCTGACGGGCTTCGCGCTCGCCCTTCTGCACCATATGCACAATCTTGCGGAATTCCTTGATCTCAAGGCCCGTTTCAGTTGCCAGTGCATGGATTGCGCCGCGCAGATCCTTGACGGTGTCCTTGTCCCTGGCGATGAAGCCCTTCCAGCCTTTGCTGCCGAGTTTGGAAACGCGGAGCAACCACTTGGGATCCAGTTCAGCGTCCTGATGCTGCTTGAGGAAATCCTCGCGCGAGACGCCATGGCTCTCGGCCAGACGCATGATGCGGGTTTCGTGACCGATCAGCCGCTTGTTGATGTCATACAATTGCTCAACCAGCGCCTCGATGCGGTTCTGGTTAAGCGACAGCGACTTCACGTCGGCGACGATTTCCTTCTTCAGGGTTTTGTACTTGCGTTCCTGTGCCGGCGTCAGCGTCTCGTTCTTGAGTTTGTGCTCGACATTCTGGTCCTGCAGGCGACGCAGTTTCTTGTAGGCTGATGCGATGGAGTCGAAAGTCTCCAGCACTTTCGGCTTCAGCTCGGCTTCCATCGCTGACAACGAGATGGCGTTTTCCATATCGTCTTCATCGTCTTCATCATCGCTGCCTTCAGAGCCTGATGAGGATTCGTCGTCGCTTGAGCCCAATGCTGCCGGCGGCGCTTTGGGAGCTGTGTCCGGCGCCATACCAGACCCATTGCCAGACCCATTGCCTGAACCGTTGGCCAAGCCATTGGCTGAGCCATTGGCTGCACCGATAGTGGTGCCGTCGGCGCCTTCGCCTTCGGCCTTGGGTTGACCGTTCTTTGCATCCGGTCCGGCGTAGGTTGCTTCGAGATCGATAATATCCCGCAACAGTACCTTGCCGTCGTTCAATTCGTCGCGCCAGATGATGATGGCCTGGAAGGTCAGCGGGCTTTCGCACAGGCCGGCGATCATCGCCTCGCGGCCTGCTTCAATACGTTTGGCGATGGCGATTTCGCCTTCGCGAGAAAGCAGTTCAACTGTACCCATCTCGCGCAGATACATGCGCACGGGATCGTCGGTACGGTCGGCAGGTTCGGAACGGGTCGTGGTGGTGACGGCGGTAGAACGCGTCTGTTCGACCAGATCGCTGCTCTCTTCCTCTTCCTTGTCGTCGTCGCTGTCTTCCACTTCGTCGGCGGCAACGACGTTGATGCCCATTTCATTGAGCATGGCATAAACGTCTTCGATCTGGTCCGAGGAGACTTCCTCTGACGGCAGAACCGCGTTCAATTCGTCATGGGTGACAAAGCCGCGTTTCTTAGCAACGCGGATCATCTTTTTTACGGCTGCATCGGAAAGATCAAGCAAAGGCCCGTCCGAGGTTTCGGGCGTAGCGTCCTTCTTGGTCTTTTCCTGTTCTTTCGTTGCCATAGACTAGCTCCAGACTGCTCCACGCTGCCCTGTCCGGCAACACCGGCTAAAGGGCGGGGCGGGCGGGCGGTGCGGGGTGATTCGCGATTATATTCACCCTGTATCCGCAGGCTTTAAGTCCCGCTTAATTATCCGGACAAATTCACATTTGCCCAGTCAGTTAGAAAGTCACAAGTTGCGCGGGTGGCGGCCCGACATCAGCCCGTAACCATCCAACGCTGCTTCCTGCCCGTCAATGGCGGACAATTCCAGTTGAATCTCGCGCAACCGGGCAAAATTCTCTTCGCTGGCGTCCTGCCCGAGTGCGAATTCGGCCGATTTGAGTTCCCTATTTAAGGCTCGTGCGCGCCGATGCAAGGCCAGAGCCTGCTTCAAAGTGGTCTCAGCGTCTTCTTCGGCGGCCTCGGGCTGGACGAACCACTGCCGGGCGACCGCCGTGACCGCCTCAAGGTTTGCCATGGCGCCAGCAAGGCCAGCTTCGGCCAAGGCGGAACGAAGGGCCTGGAAATCGGCAAATTCATCGCCAGCAAGGTCCATCAGGCCCTGCCGGATCGCATCGCCGTCGCGATTGGCGATATCCATGCTCATCAAATCCTCCAGGTAACGCTCAAGCAGGGCTGGGTGGTTGATGACCGTGAGAAGTATCTGTGCCTCGCGCGGGTACAGGGCATTGGCATGGACAGCGAACATGGCTGTGCGGGTCAGGGCTGGACTTACGGCGATCCGGGCATTGCGATAGCCGACAGGCTGGGCTGCGCCCGGCCGGCTTCGGCCTGCACCCCGGTCGCTGCGCCATTGTGTGGTGCCGCGGAACCCGTTGGCTTTGGCCGTTGCGCCCTGTCCCTGCGCCTGCAGGCGGGAATTAAGGTCCTCGCGGTAATAGCGGCGCAAATTTTCATCGCCGATCTGGCGCAGGATCGTGTTCAGGCGTTGATCGAGGCCCGCGCGCCGCTCGGGCGTATCCAGCGGGCCTGCTTCCATTTCGCGCTGCAACAATACTTCGACCAAAGGCTTGGCCGCCGCCAGCACACCTTCGACAGCCGAATGTCCGCCGGAGCGGGCCAGATCGTCCGGGTCCTGTCCTTCCGGCAGAAAGGCAAACCGCAGGCTGCGGCCGGGGGCAATCAGCGGCAATGCCGTATCGATGGCGCGCCAGGCTGCCTTGCGGCCGGCGCGGTCCCCGTCGAAACACAGGACAGGCTCTTCGGCCATACGCCAGAGCAATCCCATCTGGTCGGTGGTGAGCGCAGTGCCGCAGGCTGCCACGGTTTGCGCAAAGCCGATCGCGGTCATGGAAATGACGTCGACATAGCCCTCGACAGCGATGACCTGTCCCTTGTCATGGGCCGCTTTGCGGGCGTTGTGATGATTGTAAAGTACCGAGCCCTTGTGAAAGAGCGGGGTCTCGGGAGAATTCATGTATTTGGCGGGGACGTCTTTTTCCAGCGCGCGCCCGCCAAATGCGATGATATGGCCGGACGCATCGCTGATCGGAAACATCACCCGGTCGCGGAATTTGTCATAGGCGACGGGGATTTCCTCGCCATGATTGAGAAGGCCGGCTTCGCACATGGTGGGGACGCTGGCGCCCCTGGCGGCCAGATATTCGCGCAGGGCGCTGCGGCTGTTTGGGGCATAGCCGATGGCAAATTGTTTCTGCAACGCCGGACCCAGCCCGCGATCTGCAAGATAGCCACGGGCCCGCGCGCCTTCGCGCCCCTGCAATTGTTCCTGAAAAAAAGCCGCCGCCATTTCCATGACATCTGTGAGGCCGGCGCGCTTTTTTTCGCGTTCCATTGCTTCGGGAGTTTCAACCGGCAATGGCACGCCAGCATCACCTGCCAGCAGCTTGACTGCCTCTGGAAAGCTCAGGCCCTGGGTCTTCATCACGAAGTCGAAAATATTGCCGTTCTGCCCTGAAGAAAAATCGAACCACGCCATTTTCTGATCGTTGACGTGAAAGGAAGGTGTCTTTTCAGATGTGAAAGGCGACAGCCCCCTCAACTCGCGACCGGCCCGCTGCAATTTCACGCGTTTGCCCACGACTTCGGACACCGGAAGCCGGGCTTTTATTTCGTCCAGAAGTTGGGGCGAGAATCGCATGAATGGCAGAATAGCATGAGGGTCGGGGAGATATCGCTCATTGTAACCGGATCAATCAGTTTCCGGTAGACGCCGGGATGCTGTGGTTTCAATTTGCGCTCAGTTTGACTGTAAAACCCGGCCTTGATCACAGTTTCCCACTGTTATCCACATCCTGACCGGAACCTTGAGTGCGCGGCATCAGCTTGCCAGACCCTGGGCATCGACGGCCTGCGATTCACGCATCCCATGGAAATCGACTACCATCGCGATCGGCGCGTTATCGTCGCGTCATATCTTCAGGCGTTTTTAGTGTTTCCAAACTGCTTTTCGCCGACAGGGCGATACAAGGAGGATGCCATGTCTGGAATGCTTATCAATCTTATTTTGCAAGCAATTGGTGGAGCCGTTGGTGGCGGTTTTGCCGGCAACATGTTGAAGAATGCAAGCATGGGCGGGCTGGGCAATATCATCGCGGGCGGCGTTGGCGGCATCGCCGGCGGATCTTTGCTTGGATCGCTGAATTCCTGCCATTGCCGGGGCAGCGGGCGGGGGCATCGACTTTGCGCAGATCGCGGGCCAATTGATCGGCGGTGGTGTATCTGGCGGAATCGTCACCGCGGTTGTCGGCATGATCATGAATTCAATGAAGGGCAAGGCCTGAGGCAACCCGACAGCGGCCGGACAGGTTCAGGCCTGTCCGGCTTCGAAAATCAGCCCGCCAGCGCGGCTTTCACGGCGGCGCTGGCCTTGGCAAAGTCCATTTGCCCGGTGAACTTGGCTTTCAGGACGCCGATCACTTTGCCCATGTCTTTCATGGAATCAGCGCCGGTTTCAGCGATGGCGGCTGCAATGGCGGCCTTGACCTCGTCATCGCTCATCTGTTTGGGCAGAAACTCGCTGATGATTGCGATTTCCTCGCGTTCCTGCGTCGCCAGTTCGGCCCGTCCGGCCTTTTCGTAGATATCCGCTGATTCCTGCCGGCTTTTGATCATTTTCTGCAACAGGGCGAGGATATCGTCGTTCGAAACTTCCTTGCCGGTGCCGCGGGCATCGATATCGCGATCCTTCAGCGCGGCCGTGATCATGCGGACGGTGTCTACCCGCCGCTTGTCGCCAGCCTTCATGGCTGTTTTCAGCATTTCGGTGAATTGCGCACGCATTGGGAGCTCCTGGGGTATTGGAAGTGGATAACCGGGTTGATTATACCGTAACGCTCGAATAGACGAGGGGCGGTTTCCGGCACGAATCTGGTAGCAGGCCTTTGGCGGCATCGCCGCAGGGACGCTTGCGCGCGAACGGGATGTAAATCGATCATGGCAGAGGTTCAAGACAAACCTGCAGATAGCTGGACCATACCCGTGCATACAGCGGTGCTGGTTCTGGCCGATGGAACGGTACTCGAGGGCTTTGGTCTGGGCGCCACGGGCCATGCGGTGGGGGAAGTCTGTTTCAACACGGCCATGACGGGCTATCAGGAAATCCTGACCGACCCGTCCTACGCGGCGCAGATCATCACTTTTACTTTTCCCCATGTCGGCAATGTGGGAACCAACGATGAAGACATCGAAACGGTCAATCTGGCTGGCTCCTCCGGCGTGCGCGGTTGCGTTTTGCAATCGCCCATAACCGAGCCTCAGAATTTCCGCTCTTCCTCGCATTTCAATGCGTGGTTGCAGGCCCGCGGCATCATAGGCATTTGCGGTATCGATACGCGCGCATTGACCGCGCTCATCCGCGACAAGGGTATGCCCAATGCGGTGATTGCGCATTCACCCGATGGCACGTTCGATCTTGCAGCCTTGAAGAAAGAGGCTGCCGGATGGCCGGGTATTGACGGCATGGACCTTGTCCCTTCGGTCACAACTGCACAACGCTATGACTGGACGCAAGGAACGTGGCAACTTGGCGAAGGGTTCGCCAAACACGATGCGCCCAGGTTCCACGTGGTGGCAATCGACTATGGCGTGAAGCGCAACATCCTGCGATTGCTGGCTGACGCGGGCTGCAAGGTAACTGTAGTGCCTGCTACAACCGATGCAGACAGCATATTGGCGATGAAGCCCGATGGCGTGTTTCTGTCAAACGGTCCTGGCGATCCGGCTGCAACGGGCGAGTATGCTGTTCCTGCGATCAGAAAAATTCTGGATGCAAAGGTTCCAACCTTCGGTATCTGTCTTGGTCATCAAATGATGGCGCTGGCAATCGGCGCCACGACCAAGAAAATGCATCAGGGTCACCATGGCGCAAATCACCCGGTGATGGATTTCACGACGGGCAAGGTCGAGATTGTTTCGATGAACCACGGTTTTACGGTGGACGAAGCGACATTGCCGGCGAACGCAAAGGCGACGCACACGTCACTGTTCGACGGCACCAATTGCGGGATCCAGCTTACCGACAGGCCGGCCTTTTCGGTGCAGCACCATCCTGAAGCCTCACCCGGCCCGCAGGACTCGCACTATCTTTTTGCGCGCTTTGCGCAATTGATGGAAAGCACCAAGGCCTGACCCGGCCGGCAAGTTATCGCTGGCCCTGTCAGGCCGCGATCATGTGGTGATAAAATTGCGGCTCGATGTCGGTGGATGTCCAGAGGCGCTTTTTCAGGTGCTTCACGCAGGCGTCGATGAGCTCCGGGATATCATCTTCATCTTCGCTGATGTTATTGACGATATAGTCGGCCATAACCCTGCGCAATAAATCCGGGGGCCTATTGGTTGCCTGGGCATCAATGGATGCAAGAGCGTTTTCCAGAACAGTAGTTGCTACGAAAATCTGATTGGCATTCAGCTCGAGAAAGCGGCTAGGCATTGGTCTCTCCCTGGTCCAGTTTTGCATTGTTGAAATTGATTTCCGATATGTCGGTCGGTGGCTGCCGATGATGATTTGGATACTATCGGTTGTTGGTCAAAATGTGATCGGAATAAAAATGTCTCGTGACTGCGCAATTGTTTATTGGGCGCGATTGATGTTGCTTTGCGGGATGATACTGAAATGAATTGCTATTCGTTTTTTTCAGCTACGGCGCCGCTCGCGTTTGCAATTGAATGGGATGTGAGCCGGACGTCGCGAACCGGGTAGGGAATTTCAATACCCTCTCGTTTGAACGCATCCCAAAGGGCCAGAAAGACTTCGCTGCGGATATTTCCGAGGCCGCCTGCCGGATCGGAAATCCAGAAGCGGAGTGAAAAGTCGAGTGAGGATTCGCCAAAGCCAACAAAATTGCATCGCGGTTCGGGCGTGCCCAGCACGCGTGGAACGCCACTGATCGTCTCCGTCGAGATGCGTATAACTTCGTGAGGGTTGGCGTTGTAGGATACGCCGAATTTTACTTCGAGCCTTACTTCGTGATTGGAAAATGACCAGTTGACGACGCGATTTGTGATCAGGTCTTCATTGGGAATGAGATACTCGCGGCCTTCACGCGTTTGCACCGATGTGTAGCGCGCACCCATCGTGCCGACCCAGCCGAAACTTTCTCCCACGCTGATGACGTCGCCGGGTTTGATCGACTTGTCCATCAACAGAATAAGGCCAGACACAAAATTGGAAACGATCTTTTGCAGGCCAAAACCAATGCCGACGCCTAGAGCCCCTGAGAACAGGGCAAAAGCGGAAAGATCAATGCCCGCAGAACTCAAAACAATTACAATTGCCAGAATGATCAGCGTAAATTTGGCCAGCTGAGCGATGAGCACGCGGACCGAAGGCGTGAGGCTGTCAGCGGTTTGCAGTCTGTATTCGAGAAAACGAACGATAGCGAACACCAGCCAAAGCGCGATCGCCAGCAGCGCGCCAGTCTTGATGATCAGCAGGGGAGTTACATTGATCTCGCCGAGTTTCACGCCAACGGAGTCAAGCGCGTTTTCCGTTCGTTCAAGCACTCCGAGAATGCTCAGCGCTGCCACTGTCCATGCGCCTGCAACAACCATGCGATAGAGTGCGTGATTGCGGATCAATGCAGCAAAGATGTTGATGAAGAGCCATGCCAGCGCGAGCTGTGAAGCTACGGACAGGAGATAGGATCGGCTTGACCATGTCGAGGCAAGCAAGACCTGTCTGCCGATCACGCAAAACAGGAGAAAAACAATCAGCCAGATGTTGCTGTTGAATATCCGGACCAGCCGGCGAACCGGCCAGGCGCGGCCCATCATCATGTCATTGAGGTTGAGATTCTTGTCGAGCCATCGTTGCAGGAGCCGCCCGGAAATCGCAAAAACCGCGATCAGTCCGATCTGGATGTAGAACCAGTAACTGAATGGGTTGATGCCAAGCGAAAACAACGTCGAAACAAGGGCATCGAAGTTTGTATTCAGCCAATTTGATGTCTGGTTCAACGGCTCATACTCTCCCGGGCCAGTCAGTTGAGCTGCCAACGAGCTGGGTGACTGACTTGCCGATCTACACTGACAAGATTTGTACAATCACGCAAATTCGCGCCAGTGCCAGGCAACCGGCGCGAATTCCGGCGCCCTGCGCGGTTGCGTCAGGTGGTGCGTCTTGCCATAATTTGCCAATCTAACGGTGGCTCCGATCGTGGCGCGAGGGTGCGTTTGGCAAGAGGGGACACACCGGATTTCCGGGAGGCTGTGATGATCAGGTCAGTTCTTCGTGCAGCGCTTTGGTGCGTGGTCGCTTGTGTCGTGGCAATTGCAGTTCCGTCACGCGTGACAGCGGAAGATGCAAAGGAATTTTTCAAGGGCAAGACAGTAAAAATTCTCGTGCCCTATGGCGCAGGGGGTGGCTACGATATTTATGCCCGAATGCTGGCCCCGCATTTCGGGAAATATCTGGATGCTACGTTCATCGTGCAGAACAAGACCGGTGCAAGCGGCATGCTGGGCATGAACCAGGTGTATGCCGGCAAGCCCGATGGAACAGAACTCATATTTTATCAGGGCACCAGCGCAGCGGCTGCGCAGATATCCGGTGACAAGGCAGTTCGTTTCGACCTGACGAAGATGAGCCATGTTGCAACGGTCGCTTTTTCGCCGTGGGTTTTGCTGGTGCAACCCAATTCACCCGTCAATTCAATTGAAGATCTGAAGGCATTTGGCCGCCCGATCACGTTCGGTGGGAACGGTCCGATGTCCGCTGATTCCACCGGATCACGCGTGGCATGCATGTCGCTGAAATTGAATTGCAAGCTGATCGTGGCCTATAAGGGCTCGCGCGATGTTTCCCTGGCGCTGACGCGTGGCGAGCTGGACGCTTATTATGTATCGGACTCCTCGGCCTTTCGCTACGTAAGCGCCAAGGCGGCAAAAGCAATCGCCGTCTATGGCCCGACCAAATCCATTTTTTTTCCCAATCTGAAGACTGTTTTCGAACAGGCAAAGCTTGATGACGATGCAAAATGGATCATCAGCTACAATAACAAGCTTGAGGCCCTGGGGCGTGTCCTTTCCGGACCGCCGGGCATAGCTGCGGACCGTCTGGCGCTGTTGCAGAAAATGGCAAAGGACGTACTGACGGACCCCAAGTTTCTGGAGGCAGCCAAAGAGGGCAAGCGGGAAATTTTTTACGCCAGCCCGGAAGACACGGTAAGCGCCATCAAGGGGGTTCTGGAGGTTACGCCCGCCCAGAAAGTCACTGTTTTGAAGATGATCCAGGGCAAATAGACAGTAAGTGAGATGAACTGCGGCGTGCGTCTTGCCAATGGGAATCTGTCCGTTAGATAGTGGGTTTGCAACCTTGCTTACGGCGATCATATCGCTTGCCGATATTTACGCGCAATAAGCGCCAGTTCCCGGATGGAGCGGAACAATGAAGACAGTCTTGCGATCTTTTTGGTTAGCTGGAGCGGCGTTGATTGTAGCATCGGTAGCCCATGCGCAGGTGCCACCGGAAGTTGGTGAGCAAATACGCAAGATCGGGCGCGTCATAGCCCCGCCGCCCACGGCAAAGATTTATGCCCCATTGCATCCGAAAAATATTTATCCGGGGGTAGATGCGCGCCGCGACATAAAATACGGAAGCGATGCGCGGCACCTTCTGGATATTGCGACGACCGGGAAGACGCAGGGCGAAAGCAAGCCGGTACTGATTTATGTCCATGGTGGCGGATTTATTCGCGGCGACCGGATTACGATTGCTCCATTCTATTCCAACGTCCCGACCTGGGCGGCCAAGAACGGGTTCGTCGGGGTCAGCATGACCTACCGTCTTGCTCCACAGCACAAGTGGCCAGCCGGGCGTGACGATGTGGCATTGGCTGTTGGGTGGGTGCAGAAAAACATCGCTCAATATGGTGGCGATCCTGGCAGGATTTTCGTGATGGGTCATTCAGCAGGTGCCGTGCATGTGGCGACCTATGCTGCAATGCTCGCAGACAAAGGCGAGGCGCCCATTGCTGGCGCGATCATGGTCTCGGGCATTTATGAGTTCAATGCCAAAGAAGCGACCAAATCGGATCAAGTCTACCTTGGCGGGAATGCCGCAACTTTCCGAGCAGCTTCTGCGATACATTCATTGGACAAGCGCAAGTTTCCAATGCTTGTTGCCTACGGAGAACTGGACCCTCCGTATTTCGTCAAGCAGTCCCAGCATTTCTGGCAGACAATGTGCGACAAGGGCAAATGCCCGAAGTTTGTCGGACTCAAGGATCATAGTCACATTTCGGAAACATACGCCATCGGCACGAAGGACGTATCACTGACAAGTGAAATCCTGTCATTCGTGGCCGCGACAAAAAAATAGTTCGATCAGAATTATCTATTGATTGCCCGGCTCGCAGCAATAGCGAACCGGGCGATCCAGTTTCAGAAACCGAATGTTACTTCGCGGTAATGACCTTCATTACGAGCTTGCCGTCAACCCGCACTGGGCCATCTTCCTTGGCGCCGAGCGTATACTCGAAAATGCCGGGTTTCATTCCGCCTTGTTCGGAATGCAACATCAGCATCAGCTTTTCGCCCTTCTTGACCGGCTCGGTGAGAATTGCGGACACGTTGCTGTTGGTACCCTTTTTCACCGGTGCATGCGCAACAACGGGACCGGGTTTCATTCCATCGGTGCGATGCACCACAAGCCAGCCGTTTTCCCCTGCAACGATGCGCGAAGCCGTCACCGTTCCGCCCGATACCATCTGGTCAGATCCGGAAACGCTCAATTTGGTCTGCGCGAAAGCGGAAGTCGCGGTGAGAAGACATGCTGCGGCGATTGCGATTGTGTGATTTTTCATAAGGTAATCCTTCCATTATCCGGCACGGCGAAGCCGCACCGTAAAAGGTAAACGCATGAGCGCTGGATTTGGTTCATTAGCGGGGGTTCACTTAGAATTGACCCTTCGTGCAAATCGAGTGGTGATCCAAATTGTTGGCAGAACGTACTCACATCCATCGTTGAAGCGCGTGCATTTGCACTTTTATCCAGGAAGCCTGAGGACTTCACCCCGCGCCACGCACTCCTTTTCAGTGAAATAGCCTTTGGCAAACAGGAACTCGAACCCGTCGATCACATCGGAGAAACGCGGGCGGGCAAATGCCATGTTTTGCACTGCCGAAAACCACAAGGTCTTGTCAGGGGCGATCAAATAGAGCGCAGGCTCGCAGCAAAACAATGGTTCGGAAAGCCCTGCTGGTCGTGGTCGTCCTTCGGTCAGAAAAAGTCCCCAGGCGCGAGCCGTCGCCAGATCGAGTCCATAACCAACGGTCGTGTTCTTCAGGCCCCAGTTTGACTTGGTGGTTTCGCCGCGTTCGCGAACATCGCAGGAGACAGCAATTGTTGATATGCCGCGTTTATCGAACTCGGGCCCCAATCGTTCCAGTTCGCCGAGGTATGTTTCGCATTGCTGGCAATGCAAGCCGCGATAAAACACAATCATCGAAAACAGTTTTGGATAATCGCGATGCAGATCGTATTCACCTCCGCCAGCAAGGGATACGCGCAGCTGCGGCACAGGTAATCGCGGCATCAGTGGCCGCAGGTCGCTCGTCTGTGCTGTCAAGGCCTGCCTCCGTGCTGCGCTTGCGCGCTAGCCCTTATAGGGCCAGCGCGATTGGCGCAGTTCCTTTCCTGTAATGAATTCCAGCAGTACGGGCGTGCCTTCCAAAGTCTTCTGCATGCCGCGTTTCAATGCCGGGACAATGTCTTCGGGCTTTTCTATGCGCTCGCCGTAGCCGCCCAGGGCTTTGGCAAAGTCCGCGTAATTTCCGGAGATGTCGGTGGATCGATAATGTTCGGTTGAATATTCCATGATCGGCAGCTCGCAGGCCATGGAAAAATTATTGAACAGGATCGACAGGATCGGAATCTTGTAGCGGGCGGCTGTTTCGAAATCCATTCCGGTAAAGCCGATTGCCGCATCGCCCCACACGTTCACGCAGAGTTTGTCAGGCTTTGCGAGCTTGGCTCCCATGGCCAATCCCAGGCCATAGCCCAGATGTGTAGTCTTGCCCCAGCCGAGATAGGACAGGGGCGTCGTTGATTTCCAGAACGGTGACAGTTGATCGCGAGGACTGCCGGCATCGTGCGTGATGATCGTGTTGGCAACGTCGAAAGTATTCATCATCTCGTGAATGACGCGGTAAGGCGTTATCGGTGATTCATTCGATGTGAGGATAGGCATCCATTCTTTCATCCATGTATCGCGCGCAGCCGCTATTTCCTTCTCAACCGCGCTGCGATCGCGCGGGGTGCCGATCTCCTTGCGCAATATGTCCAACAGCCCGTCCATCGACAATGCCGCGTCGCCGATGAGGCCGACGATGGCCTCGACATCCTTGTTCAGATGTTTGGGATCGAGTGTGGCATGGATGATTTTCTTCCCGCGCGGCATGGTGACGCCGAATGCGGTTTCGCCAAAAGAGCAGCCGACGCCGAAAATGACATCGGCATTGTCGAGATAGTCGCGTACCATCTTCGGCATGGCTGCGCCGCCGGAGCCAAGCGCCAGGCCATGGGTCTCGGGAAAGGCGCTCTTGCCTTCCAGTGACGTGCAGACCGGAGCGGCGAGCAGTTCGGCCAGCTCTTTCAACTGCGGCCAGGCCTTGGCGTAGTGAACGCCTTGTCCGGCATAGATTACGAGGCGTTTAGCGTCTCTCAGAAGTGCGGCCGCGGCCTGAACGCTGGCGGCATCCGGTCCGTATTTCGTTGTGATCGCCGGGCGATAGGTAAAACCTTCCGGCACATCTTCAGCCCACACATCTTTCGGCAATTCGACGATGCAGGGTCCACCACGGCCGTTCCGCAATTGCGTAAAGGCACGGCGGAAGACATTGCCGATGTCCTTGCCGGATGTGAGCTGTTCCACGCTCTTGGAGACATGGGCGAAGTTCTTCACAGCGGAAAAATTTGGATCGACATTTTCCAGCCGCCGGTCGTAGCCGCCGGGCAGAACAAGGACGGGGACCGATTCAGAATAGGCCTGGGCAATGCCGCCGAAAGAGTTTTCCGTGCCGGGCCCGTGCTGCATCGCAAATGCGCCGATGGATTCACCTGACGACAGGCGCGAAAACGCGTCGGCCATGTGCAGGCCAATGCGTTCCTGCCGCACGATGATCGGCTTGATGCCTGCCTTGGCGACGTATTCGAAGATGGAATTGACCGGATAGCCGAACAGATAATCGATGCCTTCGGCTTTCAGAATATGCGCAATAGCTTCGCCGGTTTTCATGTTTCCATCCCGATTCTTGTGATGCCCGCCGGGCGGGTAAAGGTTGTTCGCCGGAAGACTACACCAGCGCGATGGCGGAGATAAGCCTGCCGTAATCGCTTTCTTTGCGATGCACGCTGCGGCGATAGGAAAAAAAACGGTCGCCGTCAGAATAGGTATCCAGGCCCAGATCAGCAAAGGCGCCAATGCCTGATATTTCCAGCCGCATGGCTATAAAGCCGGGCAGATCGAACATGGCGTGAGTTTCGCGGCGCGACGCAGCGAAGAAGCGCTTGTGGGCTGCGTCCCCGTCAACAAAGCGTGCAACGAATTCCGGGCCCACTTCATAGGATTGCGGGCCAATTGTTGGGCCAAGTACGGCGTGGATTGCGGGACGTGATGCGCCGAGTTTTTCCATTGCAACAATGGTTGCTTCGAGAATTCCGGTCAAAGCGCCTTTCCAGCCCGCATGGCAGGCGCCGATTACCTGCGCGCGCTGGTCTGCAAACAGGATCATGCCGCAATCAGCGCCAGTTACACCCAGACCAATGCCGCGCGTGGCGGTTGCCAGTCCGTCGCAGCGCGGGCGCTTGTCGTCCGCCCATGGTGCGTCCAGTGCGAGCGCATCTGCTGAATGAATTTGATACGGCACCATGAAGTTGCGTGTGGCGATGCCAAGGGTCGCAGCCATCCGATTGCGGTTTTCCTGAACGGCCTGGGGGTCGTCGCTCGACCCGACACCGCCGTTGAGGCTTGCATAGACGCCATTGGACACGCCGCCGTTGCGGGTAAAAAAACCATGCGCGATGCCATCTGCGTTCAGCAAAGGAGAATGGATGGTTTCTTTCAGCAGACGTGGCGCAGACACGGGACTATTCCTTGCGGTCGCGTTCGAAGCCTGGAAGTACATGCATGTCCGTGCTGGAAATGCCGATCACCTTGAAGAGTGCGCCCATGCCCGGCACCGGCTTGCCATTGATCCCGGTTTCCTGGCCTGTGCTGACAAGCCGTAAAAGCGCGCGATCAATATCCATCGCCTGCCGAACGCTGGCATTGCGCTTCAATCCTGCTGCACGTTCAAATATGCCGAGGCCGGTCAGAAAATCGGCCTGGATGATGGGGCCGGAGATGTTTGCTCCGGCAGCACTTGCTGCGCGCGCAAGATTTGCAAAGTCGACGTGAACGGTCAGGTCTGCTTCGCCGGGTGCGTCCAGCGGTTCGGCTCTGGCATGGGCCTTCATGGCCTGCAGGGTTTCGCCGGGTCCTGTCTTAACATGACCGTAGTCGATAACGGCCATTGCGCCGCCGTGTTTTACGAGGCGTCCGGCAAGCTCGCGCATGCAATCATAGGCTGCGAAGCCGACTTCGAGCATCGTTCCTTGCGGTGATTGCGCTACGATCAGAGGTTCCCGCTCCGGTGCAAGACCGAATTCCAGATCTCCGTTGTCGCCGATACCGACCACGCGTTCGTGCCAGCCGTCGTCAGCTTTCATGAACTGGCGCACGGGAAGCGCATCGAAAAATTCGTTCGCAATGATGATCGAGGGACCATCAGGAAGATCTTCGATGGTGTCATGCCAATGCAGCATATCCTTGAAGCTCGACAGGCGCTCGCGCTGGATGTCGCGCAGCGCCGGGCTGGTCTCCACCAGATGGACCTGAATTTTTTCGCGGAAGTCCGAGACCACGCGCGCCGCGCGCAGGGCATCGGCCATCAGCGTGCCGCGGCCGGGCCCCAGTTCAACAAGATGAACTTTATCCGGCGAGCCCATAAGCGCCCAGACCTCGGCGGCCCATAGTCCCAGTAACTCGCCGAACATCTGGCTGATCTCAGGCGCGGTGATAAAATCGCCGCTCGCTCCCAAGGGATCGCGATTGATATAATAGCCGTGTTCGGGATGGGTGAGCGCGAGTTGCATGAAGCGCTCGACGGACATGGGTCCGTCTTGCTCGATCATGTTCTTGATATCTTCGCCCAGCGCGTTCATTTCCGGCATTCTGCCCGTGATCCATTGCCAGTATTCATGTCAGCCCGTTGCAACTTCGCGGACTGGGCGGGCCATGGCAACCCAAACCAGACAAATGCCCACAAGGATCAGTGGCACAGAGAGCAACATGCCCATGGTGGCGCCGCCAAACAAAAAGCCGAGTTGCGGATCGGGCTCGCGGAAAAACTCGCATATGATGCGGGCAATGCCGTAACCAACGCCAAAGAGGCCGCTGACAAGACCAGGCCGCTTGAGTGCTCCCATGCGTACCGCAACGTAAAGCAGGATGAGCAGCGCCAGGCCCTCCAGCGTTGCTTCATACAGCTGGCTGGGGTGGCGGGGTACCGGGCCTGCCTCGGGAAAGATCACTCCCCAGGAGACATCCGTGCGCCTGCCCCACAACTCCGGCTTGATGAAATTTGCGATGCGGCCAAGTAATATGCCGATGGGGACCACAGCTGCGCAAATGTCGCCGACGGTGAGTGCAGACACCTTGTTGCGACGGGCAAAAAACCAGATGGCGGCTGCTGCACCGGCCAATCCGCCATGAAACGCCATGCCGCCTTCCCATACCGCAAAGGCTTTCAAGGGCTGGGCCATGAAGAATTCGAGATTGTAGAACAATACGTAGCCGATGCGTCCGCCCAGAATGACGCCAAAGGCCGCGTAAACCAGCAAATCGTCGATTGAAACAGCGCTGGGCCGGGATACCGGTCCCCAATGCCTGTCATTCTTCACCAAAGCCCGCGCGTAAAACCAGCCGCCGATCAGGCCGACCATGTAGGCAAGCGCGTACCAGCGCACCGGTACAGGTCCGATGTGGAAAAAAACCGGATCGATGCGGGGAAAGGGAATGGCAGCGACAGGGAACACGGCAGGCTCTGGTTGTCGGCAGGCGAATCCGGCCGGTTCGTTGATGCGACGGGTGGCCAGCGCGGTCAAGCATGGCTTGATATACTTTAAGCAATTTACCCGGTTTATGGGGTGCGATGCTGAATCGGGCGTGCTAAAAGTTTTCATCGCAAGCGCCTGATAACAGGCCGTGGCGGCAAAGATGCCGCAAAATCAGGGAGGAATTCATGACCAGACCAATCTCTCACCGCTCCTTTGGAGCTGTTTCGCTGTTGGCTGCTGTTCTGGCGCTGGGTGCACCTGCACAAGCTGCTCCGGAGAAAAAAGACATCACCATCGGCATCCCTGTAAAGGCTTCCACCTTTCTGCCGCTGTTCATTGCCGAGGAAAAGAAACTCTTCGCCAAGCATGGGCTGAACGCGAAGATCGTGGCGTTCCGCGGCGGTTCGGCGCTGGTGCGCGGCATGATCGCGGGCTCGGTCGATGTCGGGGTGACATCGCTGGCGGGCGTGACCATCGGCATCAAGGCCGGACAGGACATCAAGGTATTTTACGGCGGGTTCAACATGGTGTTGTTCGACTGGTATGCCGTGAAGGGGATCAAATCCATCAAGGATACCAAGGGCAAAAAGTTCGGCATCTCACGCTATGGCTCCTCAACCGATTTTCTGACCCGCTACGCGTTGAAATCCAACGGCATCGATCCAAAAACGGATGTGAAGATCATTCAGGGCGGGGGCTCCTCGGCGCGTCTGGCGGCGATGGAATCAGGCCAGCTGGACGTCAATATCCTTGCTCCGCCTTTCACGATGATAGCAAAAAGCCGCGGCATGGAACTTATCTTGCGCCAGGCCGATCTGTCGGCCGATTATCCGTGGCACGTCTTTTTCGCCACGGGCGATTATCTGAAGAAAAATCCCGAAACGACGAAGGCCATTCTCAAGGCGTTTGTTGAAGGTGTGCGTCTGATGAAGACGGACAAGAAGTTGGCGACGGAAGTCCTGATGAAGGCGACCAAGACCAAGGCGGAATTTGCCGGACCGACGGTCGATCTCATCAAGGACTTTATTTATGAAGATGGCCGTCTGCCGTCCGACAAGGGAATGAAGACCTTCTGGGATATCGGCATTGATGCCGGCGATTACACAGAAGCCTGGCCCAAGAGCCGCTACTGGGTCGATACGTTCCAGTCTTCCTACGACAAGTGGAAGCCATAGGCTTTGCAGGCCGGCGGCTCTGCCGGCCGTTATTCAATTAAACAGGCGTCCTGGCCGAAGGCGAGCCGGGACGCTTTAGCGACTGGCGGAGATGAGTATGGCGCAGATCGATATCAACGATCTGACAATCGAATATCGAAAACCAAACAGTCCCGAAAGCTTTCTTGCGGTTGAGGGCATCGACTACAAGGTTGAGAAAGGCGCATTCGTCACCATCGTGGGCGCAAGCGGTTGTGGCAAGTCGAGCCTGCTGATGGCGTTGGCGGGTCTGGTGCCGCTGGCGCGTGGTTCGGTTTCCATAAACGGCAAGCCGGTCAACGGGCCGGGGTCTGATCGCGCGGTTGTATTTCAGGACGCCTCGCTCCTGCCGTGGCGTTCCGTGCTCGGCAATGTGCGTTTCGGTCTGGAGATGCAACGCTGGAGCGGCGGTGACCTGACCGAACGCGCGATGCATTATATCGACAGGGTCGGCCTGACAAAATTTGCCGATTACCATCCCCATCAATTGTCCGGTGGCATGCGCCAGCGTGTGAATATCGCACGGGCACTGGCGGTTGATCCGGAAGTTCTTTTGATGGACGAGCCGTTCGGCGCGCTGGATGCGCAGACTCGCGAAGTCATGGGCGATGATCTGCTCGACATCTGGGAACGCGACAAGAAGACGGCCCTGTTCGTTACCCATTCCATCGACGAGGCGATTTTTCTGGCCGATGAAGTGCTCGTCATGGGCAAGGATCCCGGACATGTGAAGGATGTCCTGAAGATTGACCTGCCGCGTCCGCGCACCAATGACATGTATGACAGCGTGCAATTTAACGAATACCGTAAAATCCTGCGCAATCATCTGGCCAAGGACATGGCAGACATGCGTTTGCAGACAGCGGTTGCGCCATGACAATGGCTTTGGGGAAATCGTCGGCCGGATCTGCCGGTTGGGCTGCAGGCATCGAGCGGTACCGTCGCCTGATTGTGTCGAGCCTTTCGGTGATGGTGTTTTTGCTTGCCTGGCAAATTCTTCCTTCGCTTGGGGTTGTCGATATCCGTCTCACCAGCACGCCCCTGCGTGTGCTGGCGACTTGCGCGGAAGTGTTCACGGGCGATGAATTTGCAAATGACCTGTGGGTCAGCAGCGTCGAGTTTTTTACCGGAATGGCGCTGGCAATCGGCATCGGCATTCCGCTTGGCCTGATTCTGGGCACGTCGCGCACGCTGCGCCTGTTCATCGATCCGCCGCTCATGGCAATCTATGCAACGCCGCGCCTTGCGCTATTGCCGATCATCGTTGTCTGGCTTGGCATCGGGCTCGCCTCGAAAATCGCCGTGGTGTTTCTCGGCGCGGTTTTCTATGTGCTCATCAATACGATGGCCGGCGTAAGCGATACGGACCAGCGCCTTGTGCGCGCTGCAAAAAGTTTCGGTGCAAACAGGTTCGATATTTTCTCGCGCATCATTTTGCCGAGCGCATTGCCTGCGGTGATGATTGGCGTCCGGCTCGGTATAGGGCGCGGCGTTCTGGGTGTGATCGTGGGCGAAATGTTTTCTTCCGAGGCCGGGCTTGGAAACAAGATCATGACCTATGGCGAGGCCGTGCGCATTGATCACTTGCTGGTCTATACGCTGTTTGTCAGCCTGTGCGGCTTTCTCATGACAACCGGTGCGCGCCTGCTGGAAGAACGGCTCCGCAGCTGGAGGCCGCAAGCATGAAGGCGCTCGTGGAAAAAGTTCCGGCCAAGTGGCGGCCGCTTGTCTTCGGCTTTACGTCTTTCGTTGCGATATTCGCATTCTGGGAATTTGCCGTCGCTATCGGCTGGGCAAAGCCGTTTTTCTTTTCACAACCCTCGAAAATTGCCGTCGCCGCGATGACGCAGATAGCCAGCGGCGAGCTGCCCTATAATCTTTATGTCAGCATGTTTGAATTTCTCGCGGGCTTCGGGCTTGCTGCAATCCTGGGTGTGGCCGCAGCCATCCTCGCGGGCTGGTATCGCGATGTCGAATATGTGCTGGATCCGTTCGTGTGGTTCACCTATTCGGCGCCGCTGGCGGCATTCTATCCCCTGTTCGTCGCCTGGCTGGGGCTGGGACTTCCCACGGTTATCGCGATGACGTTTCTGTTTTCGGTCACGCCGATCTATGCCAACACGCTGGCGGGGTTGCGCAATGCCGATCCCGACATTTTGCGCGCGGCAAAAAGTTTCGGGGCGACACAATCCGATCTCTTTTTGAAAGTGGCGCTGCCCGCGTCCGTACCCTTGCTGGTTGCAGGCATGCGCCTTGGCGTAGGGCGCGCGCTGACCGGCGTCATCGTTGCCGAATTGTTCGGTGCAACGGCGGGCATTGGTTATTCGATCACGTTTTACGGCCAGCACCTGCGCACGACCGATATGTTCGTATCGCTTCTTGTGATCGTGCTGATCGGCGTGATCCTGACGCAATTGCTGGCGGCGCTGGAAACGCGCACGCAAAAATGGCGTGTCGATCCGAACGGGTGAAAAAATTGTCATTCCCGGTCACGCGCCGACCGGGAATGACAGGATCGCTCAGTCGCCCTTGCCGGCGTGATAGCTCAATTCGCCGGGGTTGGTCAGGTCCGGCACTTTCCAGCCATCGAGATCGTATTCAGCCATGCATTGTTCGGCAAAGCCCTTGAACCTGTCGGCATTGCCGGACGCCATGGCGCCGAACAGGGCGTAGCGGCGGATTTCCTCCGTCGAGCCGCCGTAGTTGATCTCGTACAATTCGTGGCGGCCGCCGAATTCCGTGCCAAGCGTATCCCACAACAGCTTCATCAGCTTGACGCGCTCCTCGGCCTTGTAGCCGTTTGAGCCACGCAGATACTGATCGAGGTAGGGACGGATTTCCGGATTCTTGAAATCGCGGCAATGCGAATTCAGGTAGATCAGGCCGGAGGCCACCGTCTGCTCGATGATATATTTGATCTTCGAATAGGCGATGGTGGCCAGGATTGCGTAGGAACTGCCGGGGTCGGAATTCGGCAAAACGTAATCGCCGATCCATGGCTTTGGCTCATGCACCATGGAATCGGTCAGGCCCCAGAACAGTTGCGCCATGCGATGATCTCGCCGACATTGGCCTGCACGCCACGAAAATCCTTTGTGCCGGAGGCTTCCACCGCCTTCAGCAACAGGCCTGCGATGAAATCGAGTTTCACGGCAAGGCGCGTGCAGCCGTGAATGATGAAGCGTTGCAGAAAGCCCGTGCGCGGGAAGAAGTTGTTGGCCTTTTCCACGTCGCCATAAACGAAAACATTTTCCCAGGGCACCAGCACCTTGTCCATGATGAAGACGGCGTCGTTTTCATCGATGCGGCTCGACAATGGATAATCGAAGGGCGAGCCCATCACCGTTGACGACATTTCATAGGATGTGCGGCAGATCAGTTTCACCCCCGGTGCATTGGTCGGGATCATGAAGACGGCAGCGAATTTCTTGTCCTGCACGGGGATGAGGCCGTGGTGCGCCACGAATGTATAATTCGTCAGCACGGAGCCGGTGGCGACGACCTTCGCGCCGGACACGATGATGCCCGCATCGGTTTCCTTCTCCACATGGCAGCACACATCGGCCACTTCGTTCGGCGGCTTGTCGCGATCGACAGGCGGGTGGATGATGGCGTGGTTGATGAAGGGCAGGCGCTCCTGGGAAAACTTGTACCAGCGCTTGGCGTTGGCCTGCCAGGGATCGTAGAAATCGGCATTCGCGCCAAGCGTTGCCAGAAACGCTGCCTTGTAATCGGGTGCGCGGCCCATCCAGCCATAGGAGATGCGCGCCCATTCGGCCACGGCATCGCGGCTGGCGATCAGGTCTTCCCTGGTTTTCGGCGCCTTGAAGAAGGCGTGGGTCATGCCGCCATTGCCGGTGTCGGTGGGTACGAGAATCTTTTTCGATTTTTCCTTGTCGTGCACGGCGTCGTACAGGCGGGCAGTCATGCGCGCGGTGTTGCGGAAGGCCGGATGGGTCGTCACGTCCTTGACGCGCTCGCCGTAAATATAGACCTCGCGTCCGTCGCGCAGGGATTCCAGATATTCATCGCCGGTCTGGGGCTTGCTCACCGCGACATTGCCGGTGACTTCCGGGTTGCGATTGAAGTCCGCTGCATTCTGCCGTGCCATGCT
Organism: uncultured Alphaproteobacteria bacterium; assembly: GCA_963700795.1. Classification (GTDB taxonomy): domain Bacteria; phylum Pseudomonadota; class Alphaproteobacteria; order Rhizobiales; family Beijerinckiaceae; genus Terripilifer. Next base: position 46,977 of record CAVOYX010000014.1, read on the forward strand.
GTTTCCTCCCGTTTTATGCGCTCCACCCTTCGATACGCGCGCTGCGCGCTACTCAGGATGAGGGCTTTTAATCCCATAAAATTTAAGTTCGATTATCGAACATATGTGCGATTAGCGAACTTATAAGAAAGTTTATTGCGCTGTGCTGTGGCTGGCAAGCGGCGCTTTCACACCACACCTTCGCCAATCTCCTTAGCTGCCTCCAGTAACGCAGGCAGGAACAGCTCTCGCATTTCCGTGCGGGTCATGCGGCTGGAATGGGTTGCAAGGTTGATGGCGGCGATGGCTTCGCCCGCGCGGTTCAGCAGGGGCACGGCGATTGAGCGCAGGCCCTTTTCCAGTTCTTCATCGACGATGGAAAAGCCCTGGGCGCGATCCTCGCGGATGCGATCAGCGAGCGCCTGTTTGTCGAGGATGGTCAGGTGGGTCAGCGGCTTTGGCGTGAAGGCTTTCAGCCGCCGCCAGAGTTCGGCCTCGTCCAGATATCCCAGCAGCACACGGCCCATGGAAGAGTGGAATGCGGGCAGGCGCGTACCGACCGTCACGGCATTGGACATGATGCGGCGGCCCTGCACCCGGGCGACATAGACCGTCTGCGCCTCTTCCAGAATGGCGGCCGAACAGCTTTCCTGAAAACGGTCTGAGAGCGCGCGCATCTGCGGTTGGGCGCGGTCGATCCATGGCTGGCCGGACAGCCAGGCAAAACCGAGATTGAGCGCGGCAGGGGCAAGGGAAAAATCCCGGCCGCGCTGCTCCACATAATGCAGGCGCTCCAGCGTCAGCAGGATGCGCCGGGCCGTGGCGCGCGATACGCCTGCGCCACTGGCGGCCTGGGAAATGGTGAGGGTGGCGCCCTGGCCTGCGCGGGCCTGCGCGCCGAACAATTCAATCACCGCCAGCCCCTTGGCCAGCGTGGTCATGAATTCCTTGTCTTCCGATTGTTTGTCTTCGGCCATTGGGTCTCGGTTCGATCCAGCTTGTGCGGATATCGAACGTAATTGTTTGCCGGGATTTGGCAAGATCGTCACGGCGTACCCGATATGGGGTGTTGACCCCATACGAAGCCGAGGCTCAATCCGGCATGGTCCTTTCATCGGATGGCGATGACGCCACCACAGCCAAGGAAGGACCAGACCAATGTTCAACGTAACCGCATCGGCAATCATATCGAAGGCCCGCAAGACACTCGTTCTCATTGCAACAGCAGCCGCGCTTACGTTCAGCGCCGGGGCGCTCACCATGTCGGCTCCCGCCATGGCCGCTGGTAAGGGCAAACAGGTTGAGACGGGTCTGCGGTTCAGCGCCAAGACATTTCAGGCGCTCGACCGGGCGGGGCGCAAGGCCCAGAATGCCCGTGGCATCGCTAAGCCGGTTGGCGGCATCCTGCGCGGCGTTGGCCGCGGCGGTCAGAAAGTTTCCAATGGCGCAGCCAAGATTGTTGGCGGCATTGGCCGGGGCATCAACAAGGGCCTTGCCAAATCGAAAGCCGGACGCGCCGTGCAGAAGGGATATCGTAATGCCCAGCGGTTCCAGAACGGAGTTGTGGACAAGGCATTTCGCGGTTGCCGCGGCAAGGCTTGCAACTTGGGCAAGGGGGCCGTGAAGTTCCTCGCCCCGCTGTAGGGATTGCGCCGAAACAAAAAAGCCGCAGCCTGATGGCCGCGGCTTTTTTTATGCGCGTTGGGTGCGTTACTTCTTGATCAATGCGCCGATCTTGTCGACGAGGGGCTTGGGCGTGGCGTAGATTTCACGCACCAGCTTTTCCAGCTCCGGGCCGTTCTTGGGCTCCACGTCGAGGCGCTGCTTCTTGGTATCGGCGAGGAATTCGGGATCCTTCATCGTGGCATCGAAGGCATCGCGCAACACTTTCAATGTAGCCGGCGCCATGCCCGGAGGCGCCACATAAGGGCGGCCGATGCCTTGACCCGCGTAGAGGAATTTCAGCGCGGTCTTTTGTTCTTGCGTCTTGGCGATGTCGAGAATGTAGGGCGCCTTGATTTTGGCTTCCGGCGCAGCGCCAGCCTGGAACAGGACTTTCACCGTGCCGTCGCTTATCCAGGTCGGCTTCTTGTTCTCGACGCTGTCATAGCTTTCGCAGATGCCGTCCACTTCGCCGCGTTCCATGGCCAGAAATGCGGTGGATGAAGACTGATAGCCGGAGATCAACTTGAACTGCATGCCGAGAATTTCGCGCAGGACGATCGGGTAAACATGGGTGCCTGTGCCGGGGCCGGTGTCGGCAACGAGCAGAACCTGCTTCATGAGTTGGTCGACATTCTGCACCTTCGCCTTCTTGTGCGTGATGCAGACATTTGTCTCGGTGGTTGGCGTACCGATCCACGACAGTTTCAGGGTATCGAAGCGGGCGTTCTTGTTGCCGGTGAGGGGACCGAGCGGCGCATCGCGGGCGACGGCGGCCAGCACCGAGCCATCCTTCGGCGCTATGGAGGCCAGCCAGTTCAGGGCCACGAAGCTGCCGGCGCCGGGCATGTTCTGCGAGACGACGGTTGGTTTGCCGGGCAGGTGTTTGCCCATGTGCTGGGCAATGGTGCGCGCCCAGCGGTCATATCCGCCGCCGGGGCCAAAGCCGATGACCATTTTCACCTGTTTGGCGTTGAACTCCTGCGCATTGGCAGGGACCGGTGCGACAGCGGCAACGAGGCCGGCGAGCAGTGCAGCGCTGCTTGCGCTGGCGGAAATCTTCTTGAGCATGTGTGCCTCCTGAGTCCGCGCCTGACCAGCGCGTGTGGTGGCTGTATATAGGCGGCGGGGCAGGGCGCGGGCAAGTCAGCCGGGCGCCGGGGTTGCTTCGCGGGCATCAATGCCCCAAGTAAGACAGCAGATGCAGCGGCCGTTTCGGCCCCAGCAGGAGTTACAGTCATGGCACAGTCCCGCAGCCCATTCCTTGATGATCTGTCCCGTTTTGCACAGGATGCAGCCGGCGCTGTTCAGGGCTTGCGCCGTGAAGTGGAGACAGTCGCCCAGACGCAGATGGAACGTTTTCTGTCCAGGATGGATATCGTCACCCGCGAGGAATTCGAGGCAGTAAAGGAAATGGCCGCGCTCGCGCGGGACGAGAATGAGAAGCTTGCGGCACGCATTGCCGAACTGGAAAAGAAGCTGGAAGGCAAGTGAGCGTCACTTGTGGGCACCTTCTGCACCGGTGATCGTTGCTGTGCAGTTTCTTGCAGGACGCTGAATTTACAACAGGTGTGTTTGAACGGAATTCATTTTGGCTACCGGACTACTCGCCCTTCTTGACGACGTTGCTGCGCTGGTAAAAGTGACTGCCGCGACGCTCGACGACATCCCTGGGCATGTCGCAAAGACCAGCAGCAAGGTGTCCGGGGTTGTCATCGACGATGCCGCAGTGACGCCGAAATACGTTGTTGGTCTGGACCCGTCGCGCGAACTTTCCATCATCTACCGCATCGCCAAAAGCTCATTGTTCAACAAGCTGGTGTTTCTTGCGCCAGCTGCCTTGTTGCTGGGATGGCTGGCGCCATGGGCGATCCAGCCGATCCTGATGGTTGGCGGGGCTTACTTGTGTTTCGAGGGCTATGAAAAGGTTCACTCGATTCTGAGCGGACATGGTCAGGAAGCAGCCGAGGACCAAGCGACGCAGAAGATATCGCCCGAAGAGCTGGAAAAGATTCGCATTGCCAGCGCCGTGCGCACCGATTTCATTTTGTCGGCTGAAATTGTCGCCATCTCCTATTCGTTCATTACGCATTTGCCGCTTTTCACAAAGATCATTGTACTTGCCTTTGTTGCAACGGCCATCACGGTTGGCGTCTATGGTTTTGTTGCGCTGGTGGTGAAAGCCGATGATTTCGGCATATGGCTGGCGCGCCGCTACAAGGGCGTAGTCCGATCATTCGGGCGCGGTATCGTGCGCGTCATGCCGGGTTTTCTGAAGCTGCTGGGTTATGTCGGCACGGTTGCAATGTTGTGGGTCGGCGCGGAAATCATAGCGCATGGGATACCGGTGTTCGAGCGCACTTTGCACGCGCTTGAGATTTACTTTGCCAGTTGGCCGCTGGTGGCGTGGTCTGCAAGGGCAATGGTGTCGGCTGTGTGCGGATTGATGCTGGGCTGGATCATCGCGCGATTCGTGGGCCTGATTCTGCCGCTATGGCCAGGTAAGACAGACGCAGCCGCGCATTGATCAATTTCTTTGCAGCCTCCCGTTGCAGGTCCGGTGTTACGAAACCTTGCCGAGTCCCTTTCTGCGACACATTGACTCATTCTGGGGATATCCCCTGTCAAACCCCTGTCATGGTTGTGGACACAGTCTGGCACGGGATGGACGAAACATAACGAATCCATCAGGTTGCCTACATCAAGTTTTGGGGGAGCGTTGGAACTGGCAGCTGCGTAATGTTCCAGGTCTTGCGAGCGTTGCCTTGTTGTATGTGCGGCAGTTGTTTTGTGTGCGTTGCGGTTCGTCCGGTGCAGCAAATTGTCGTGCAAGTGTTGCGTTTCCCCGTGTCACTCTCGTTTCGTTCGCGTTTGTCCCGTTGAAGGATCGCCGTTCCTGGCGACTCATCGCGGAAGCGCGTGGAAGGATTTCAGGCTGGTCCATGTCTTTGTTCGCTGAAACCCGTTCGCGGGCGCCGCATCCGGTGGATGTCGTGGAGACCATCGCTCATGCTAACGACTGGCAGTTCGACAGGGAGACAGACGACGAAATCACGTTGACTGTTTCAGGTGGCTGGACGGACTATCAGGTTTCTTTCACCTGGCTCGAGGATGTCGAAGCACTGCATATTTCCTGTGCCTTTGATGTGAAAAAGCACGAACGCCGCAATGGCGAGATGCACAACCTCATTGCCCTTATCAACGAACACTTGTGGCTTGGGCATTTCGGATTCTGGAAATCCGAAGGCATGATCATTTTCCGTCATTCGCTGGTCCTGTCGGGCGGAATCGCGCCGAGCTCCGAGCAATGCGAGACGATTCTCACGGCTGCGGTTTCTGCCAGCGAACGCTATTATCAGGCGTTTCAATTTGTCCTTTGGGCAGGTAAAACTGCTGAGGAAGCGCTGGCAAGTGCGATGATAGAGACCGAGGGCGAGGCGTGACACATAAGGCTGGCGGTGCAGATCCGAAGATCGTCTGGCCGCAATCGCTTGTACTGGCAGGCGCCGGCAAGATGGGCGGCGCGATGCTGCGCGGCTGGCTTGCCCTGGGCATGCCGGGTGAGCGGATCGCCATCGTCGACCCCTTCGTCAGCGACGAGATGAACGCACTGGCTGCTGCGCATGGCTTTGCGATCAATCCGGAAAAACTGGCAGCACCCGAAGTTCTGGTTCTTGCGATCAAGCCGCAAATGCTGGACGAGGCCGCCGGTGATGTTGCGCAGCTTGCAGGGCCCGACACACTGGTTGTCTCCATTCTTGCCGGCAAAACGATCACCGACCTTTCCACGCGCCTGCCTGCGAAAGCCTTTGTGCGCGCGATGCCAAATACGCCAGCCGCAGTTGGCCGCGGAATTACCGGTGCTGCTGCCAATGGAGCTGCAACGCAAGCGCAGAAGGCGCTTGCCAAGGCATTGCTTGGCGCGATCGGACAGGTTGTCTGGCTGGATGATGAGGGGCTTATAGATGCGGTGACGGCGGTGTCGGGCTCTGGTCCGGCATATGTGTTTTACCTGGTTGAGTGCATGGCAAAGGCAGGCGAAGCGGCGGGCCTGCCGGCGGACCTTGCCATGCAGCTCGCCCGGGCGACCGTCGAAGGCTCAGGAGAATTGATGTTTCGCGACGGCGGCACAAGCGCCTCGCAATTGCGGGTGAACGTGACTTCGCCCGGCGGGACGACGGCCGCCGCGCTGGACGTTTTGATGGCATCCGAGGGGCTGGAAGAACTGATGCAGCAGGCCATTCTTGCGGCGAAGAAACGGGCCGGGGAATTGTCAGGTTAATTCGGCCAATACACCTGGTACTGACGCGACACTGACGTGCGTCCACGATATGCCAGACCGTGCATGACCTTTGCCTTGGTCTTGCCGCAGCGCCGGGGTAGATTGGGGCAATTTCAGGAGTGGCCCATGAATGCGACCGAAGCTGTAAAACCCGCCGACAACCGCACCAGGATTGCCGAGGCGATGTTGGCGCTGGCGGCTGGTACAAAGTTCGAAGACATCACCATAACCGATATTGCTCACAAGGCGGGCGTGTCGCTGGCCGATTTCCGGGATGTGTTTCCATCCAAGGGGGCGGTACTGGGTGGCTTTTCACGAATGATCGATCGCAAGGTGCTGACAGGCGTTTCAGATGACCTTCTGGGTGAACCGGCACGCGACCGGCTTTTCGATGTTCTGATGCGCCGGCTCGACGCGATGGCGCCATACCGCGAGGGTCTGCGCGAAGTCCGCGCCTGGACGCGCCGAGATCCGGTATCGGCGCTGGCGCTTAATCAGGTGGCAATCAACTCCATGCGCTTCATGCTGGAAGCCGCAAACATTGAAAGTGAAGGCACGCTTGGAGCGGTGAAACTGCAAGGACTTGTTTTGTCCTGGGCGCGCGTGATCGATACATGGCTTGCCGACGACAGCGAGCGCTTCGACAAGACAATGGCGTTTCTCGATCAGGAACTGGAACGCGGCGGTCGCCTTGTTGCCCGCGCCGAGGATATCAACAGGATTGCTGCACCATTTCGCGCTTTTGCAGGAGCCCTGCTCGCAGGCGGGCGGGATTTTGGAAATCGCGTGCGCGAGCGCTGGCCGGATATCAGGCGAGGCGGTGGCCAGGAATCTTCATCGGGCGATGTGCCGCGCGATGGGGATACAGATGCGCCCGTAAGACATTAATGGATCAGGCGGTGTTACGCCGCCAATTCCAGAATGGGTTCTTCGCTATTTGCCAGAATAACGGCGTCTTCGTGTGACAGTGGACGTGAGAGAAGGAAGCCTTGAATTTCCTCGCATCCGTGACCGGCAACGATATCAAACTGGGCGCGGTTTTCGATTCCTTCCGCAACGACTTTCATCCCCAGATTGTGGGCAAGGCCGAGGATGGCCTGGATCACGGCCATTGATTGTGTCGAGCGGAATAACGAACCCACAAAGGATCGATCAATTTTCACACGGGAAATCGGAAGCTTGCAGATGTAGGACAATGATGAATAGCCCGTGCCGAAATCGTCCAGCGCTATTGAAATGCCGTGATCCCGGAACGATTCAAGCACGTTTAGTGCTGCCTCATCGCCTTCAATAGAAACTGTTTCGGTGATCTCGATTTCAAACCGCGAATGATCGATCTTGCGTCGAGCCAGACATTCCAGGGTGTATGCCACCAGAGTGGGGCTGCGTAGCTGGCGGGGCGAAAAATTCACGCAGATGCGAATATGCTCAGGCATTGTCTCCAGCGCCTTGCAGGCACGCCTGATTACCCATTCGCCGACTTCCTGGATGACGCCCAGTTCTTCCGCCACAGGAATGAAGTCAGCAGGGCTGACAAGCCCGAGTTCTTCATGCTCCCAACGGATGAGTGATTCAAAGGCTGTTATTCGCCGCCGTTCGGTTGAATAGATAGGCTGAAATTCCAGGTAGAATTGGTCTTTCCTGATTGCTTCGGCAAGTGTACTTGCAATAGTACGCTTGCGCTGCAATCGTTCCTCGATTTCATTCTCCAGAAATGCGTATTCTCCCCTGCGATTTCGCTTTGCATGATAGAGGGCAACGTCAGCGCTCTTTACAATGCTTGCCACATCTTCTCCGTCGCGCGGCGCCATTGCGATTCCGATACTGGTCTTGCAATTCAATGGCTGACCGGCGACGTAGAATGGCGGGCCGAACGCGCGCAAGATCCGATCGGCAACGGCCGCTACCATGGCTTCAGAATCGCAGTCGCTAACGACTATGCCAAACTCGTCTCCTCCCAATCGTGCAACGCAATCGCCCGGACGCACTGCACCGGCTAGCCGTGCTGCGATCTCGCGCAGCAATTCATCGCCCGCGCTGTGGCCGTGGGTATCGTTCACTGCCTTGAAAGAATCCAGATCCAGATACAGTACCGAAAATCGTGTCCCGTGCCGTCTCAACGCAGCAAGGGCATGGTCGGTGATAAATTCTTCAAACCCAATCCGGTTCGTGAGGCCGGTCAGAGGGTCCTTGCGCGCGACAGCTTCGGCTTCCGAACGTTCTATGAGCTTGTGTACAAGTTGCGCGTGATAGCTGAAGACCGAGCGCAACAATGCGATGGAAAAAATAACGACCATTGCCATGATGACAATATCGTGGACCTGACCCGCGCGCGCAGCGGTAAATATACTGGCGACGGCAATCGGTGTCATGAAAGCAGTCGCAGCTGCTGGCACCGGGGCAAAGGCAAATGCGCCGCCCGAGAGCATGCCAGCGCACAGGCAGATCACGACAATCTGGCCGGAAAGAGTGTTTCCCAGGTAGAAGAACAACGGTACACAAGACCACATCAATCCCGATATCAAGCCGTTGCGAATGACGTTGAGGATAGCGTTTGTGGATGCAGTTACCGGCTTTGGTTTACAGCGGGACCGGACACGTTTTGCAACCAGGTAGGCGGCGAAGAGCGTCATCGCCGAGCACCAAATCACCATGGCGACCAGTTGGCCGGACAAATACATGGCATAGGCTGCGATAACGATATTGCACAAAGTTACAGCCAACGTCGTCGGCGTTGTCCGAACAATCGCATCAATCTGGCTTGCGCGAAATTCTCCGGCCAGATGTGCGGGAATGAATTCTTTCGTGCGCTGCCCCACGGTCAGCGGAGGCAAAGAAATCTGCGCGGATTTATTTTCGAATGCCATCGATAGAGTGTCCCGCCCCAAGGTGCCTCATATTCGTGCACGGAGCGGGCAAATAATTATATAATTATGTCGTATCGGATTTCACACAATTCCGACTGTTGTAAACATGGTTAATAATTCGTAACTGCCTGGCGATTAGAGTGGGATTCGCACGCTTGCGCGTAAGCCGCCCAGAGGACTATCGCTTAACTGAATATCGCCACCATGCGCGCGTGCAATGTCGCGGGCAATTGCCAGCCCCAGCCCTGTACCGGCGGTGTCCTGATTGCGAGATTCATCCAGACGATAGAATGGACGAAAGACATCTTCGCGCGATGCGGCAGGGATGCCCGGCCCATCGTCATCCACATGAATTGTAAGAAAGCGATCTTCGCGGATGGCGGTAATGTCGATTGTCTTGCCGTATTTCTGGGCATTGGACACCAGATTTGCAACCAGCCGTTTAAAAGCATCGGGACGCACGGTGATTGCAGCGTCCCCGGCCACTTTCACGCTGCACGGATGATTGTGCCGTTCTGCATCTGCAGCCACTTGCCGCAGCATGGTCGGCAAGTCGATGATGGCAGATGTTTCGCCACCGGCGCCTTTTGCGAACGCCAGGTACGCTTCCAGCATCCGTTGCATTTCATCCACATCGGCGGTCAATTCTGCAAGTTCTGCACCCTGTGGCATGATTGCCAGGGACAGGCGGAAGCGTGTGAGAATTGTACGCAGATCGTGACTGACACCATTGAGCATGGTCGTGCGTTGATCGATAGCGCGTTCCACCCGGCGTTTCATCTCTATAAAGGCGTGGCCGGCCTGGCGCACTTCGCGGGCACCATGCGGGCGGAAACTTGTGTCGCGCCCTTTGCCAAACTCCTCTGCTGCTTCGGCAAGACGTACGATGGGACGAATCTGGTTGCGCAAAAAGAGGATCGCAATTGTCAAAAGTATCAATGATGTCGCAAACATCCAGACGAGGAATATGTGAGAATTGGATGCGTAAGTCTGGTTGCGGTGGGTTATGAAGCGCAGCACCGTTTCTTTAAGTTGGACGCGAATTTCTACCAGGCGCGACTGCCCGACGGTATCAATCCAGAAAGGTTTGCCAATCTGCCTGGATAGTTCCCGCGACAAGGCGGTATCGATGATGGAGAAAAATGGTTTGGGCAGAGCGGCAGGCAATGTTTTATCTGGCAGTATCTCGACATCCATCAACAGACGCTTGTTGGCGATAGCGTCCAGCCGGTCGAAGTATTTCTTGTCGGGATCAGGATTCATAAAGATCAACAATCGCGGCAATATCGTTGACGGTCGAGGCCGCCAGTCGGGCCGTAACGGATTGCCAATGCCTTTCCATGAAAACCCAGGCAATGGTGGTTTGTAGCAGAACAACCGGAAGGATGACGATGAGAAGGGCGCGCTGATACAGGCCTTTTGGCAGCCACGTCGCCATCCAACGCGAAAACCGCCGCCATGCCTGTTGCGGTAATCTTATATATTCCGGGAGGGCCAGGCTCATGGGGATGACGACGCCAGATCAGGTTTCGATAACGATACGATAGCCCGAACCACGGGCGGTTTGCAGATAAAGTGGATTGCCCGGATCGCGTTCGATCTTGCGCCGCAGCCGGTTCATGTGGACGTCGATCGTCCGCTCGTTGCCGGAGTCTCCGGAGCCTGCCAGTTCTTCACGCGACACAGGATCGCCGGGCTTTCGCGCCAGCAATTGCAGCAGGGAGCGCTCGCGTTCGGTCAGGCGCACGATATCTTCGCCGCGGCGCAATTCTCCGCGCTCCACATGGAACACGAACGGCCCGAAACGTACGACCTGCAATGAGGCGGGTGCAGGTGATGGATTGGCCCGGCGAAGGATTGAGGCTATCCGCAGGGATAATTCCCTCGGTTCAAACGGTTTCGTGAGATAGTCGTCCGCACCAGCTTCGAGACCTGCGATCCGGTCGTCGGCTTCGGCGCGTGCGGTGAGCATGAGCACGGGCGTAGCCGAGCGGGCGCGCAGCCAGCGGACAAATTCCATGCCGGTCTCACCCGGCATCATGACATCGACGATCATGAGATCGAATTCCAGTCCTTCGATCTTGCGCCTGGCTTCGGACGCATCCGCAGCTGTTGTGACGCGGTAACCGGTGCGCAGCAGGTAACGGGACATCAGGTTGCGAATGCGCCGGTCGTCGTCGACCAGGAGCAAATGCGGGGCGTCGTCGCCGATGGTCTCGACCGCCGTTAAGTTGCTTGCTGTCTGTTCGCCGGCCATGGACTTTCCTCGCACATCGCAGCCACTCAGGTATCTCCACCTGCCGCGATTGTATCTTCCTTGCCCCAGATCAGTGCCGATACTTTTTCCCGCTCGTCTTCGTCTATCATAGCGAGAAGGAAATTGATGGCATTTTCGCGACTCCCTGCGGGAAGGGTCTTCAACGCCCGTGTAAAACGGTGCGATTGCAATCGCGCCAGCTCCTTGGCAAGCCCTTCTCCGGCATCGGTCGGGTACAAATGGCGCTGACGCCGGTCGGATTCCCCGGCGCGCGGATCGATATAGCCCTGTTCCACTAGCTCCTTCAGCACACGGTTGAGGCTCTGCTTGGTGATCCGCAGTATGTCCAGCAGTTCTGCGATGGTGAGGCCCGGCTGGCGGTTGACGAAATGCAAAACCCGGTGGTGCGCCCGGCCAAAGCGGTAGGTTTCCAGCAATCGATCAGCATCGCCCACGAAATCCCGATAGGCGAAAAACAGCAGTTCGATCAGCTCGTACATAGGCGCAGACCCTGTGGTCTGGTCCTGTGCCGGATTTTCTGGCTTTGATTGCATCGCAGCGCCTGATGTCCTGGCCGGTAAATTACGTCAGTATTATTGACTTATATTTATGTCAGTGATATTGACATATTTCAGGTGGATTGTTAGTCGTCAAGGGTCGATTTGACCCGCGCGCGCGGTCGTTGCGCGCGATTGTGGGCTATCGGCCAGTAGATTTGGGTATAACCGGTGTCCCAGGCACCGGACATAATGCTAGGAATTCAGGGAGCGAAATGCATGTCTGTTCTTCCGTTTGATCAGCGCGATGGCTTTATCTGGATGAACGGCAAGCTGTTGCCGTGGAACGATGCCAAGCTGCATGTGCTCAGCCATGGGCTGCATTATGGTTCGTGCGTCTTCGAAGGCGAGCGGGCTTATGGTGGCGTGATATACAAGAGCCTCGAGCACACCGAACGGTTCCACAATTCGGCAAGTCTGCTCGACTTCAAAATTCCCTACAGTGTTGCCGAGATTGAAGCTGCCAAGAAGCTGGTTCTCGAGAAGAACGGTTTTACCGGTTGTTACGTGCGTCCGGTCGCCTGGCGCGGCAGCGAGATGATGGCAGTGGCAGCGCAGCATTCCACTATTCATGTCGCCATCGCCATGTGGGACTGGCCGAGCATGTTCGACGTGAACGAGAAGATGCGCGGCATCCGTCTGGATATCGCAGAATACCGTCGCCCCGACCCCAGGACCGCGCCATGCCAATCCAAGGCCGCGGGTCTGTACATGATCTGTACGATCTCCAAGCATCGCGCTGAGCAGAAGGGCTATGCGGACGCAATGATGCTGGATTGGCAGGGCCGCGTTGCCGAGTGCACCGGCGCCAACATCTTCTTCACACAGGACGGCAAGATTCATACGCCGATTGCCGATTGTTTCCTTGACGGCATCACCCGGCGGACCGTGATAGGTCTGGCACGCAAGCGCGGCATGGAAGTGGTCGAGCGGCGTATCATGCCGGAGGAGCTGGAGCGTTTCAACGAATGCTTCATCTGCGGCACAGGCGCAGAAGTGACGCCCGTATCGGAAATAGGCCCGCACAAGTTCACGCCGGGCAATATTTCACGCACGCTCATCGAAGACTACACCGCTGAAGTAACTCCGCACTGAGACGGATAAATTTCCTGTCCCGATTGTGATCGGCTGTCCGCAACATTTTAGGGGCAGGCGGTGATGTTTCTGCTATCCTTCGCGCAAGAGATTTAAACCTGGTCCGGGTGTCATTGCGCCCGGCATCGCAACTGGAGGGACAAATGGATCAGAAAGTCAATCAATCGTCGCGGCTCGAACCATTGCCGATCGACCATAACGCGGACTTGCAGCAGCATTTCCAGGCGTCGATCAAAAATCTTGGATTTGTGCCAAACTCCATGCTGATCATGCAGCGCCGGCCAGAAATCATGAAGGCGTTCGCTGCCATGTCGGCGAGCATCTGGGACAAGTCGAGTACAGTCGACAATGGTTTCAAGCGCCTGATCGCGCATATCTCCAGCCGGGCTGCCGGTTGCCAGTATTGCATGGCGCATACGGCGGGCGGAGCGCTGCATCTGGGCGTTGAAGAGCAGAAGCTTGCAGCGATCTGGGAATACCAAACCCATCCGTTGTTTTCTGAAGCTGAGCGTGTGGCGCTCGATCTTGCAGCGGCCGGGGGCTCGGTTCCGAATATGGCGAGTGACGACATGTTCCTGCAAATGCGCAAACACTGGACGGAAGAACAGATTGTCGAAATCGTTGCGGTGATTTCAGTTTTCGGTTTTCTCAATCGCTGGAACGACACGATGGGAACGCCGCTGGAAGACGAGCCGATCGGCGTTGGCAAAAAATTCCTTGCAAGTCACGGATGGGAAGTGGGCAAGCACGGACGCTGACCGGCTTTTTATCACGGGCACATGGCGCCCTTGCATTCGAGCCTTGGCTTGCGATAGGCTTTTCATAACGGGTCGCGATGGACTGACGGTCCCCGCGGCCTTTTCAATGGGAGGAATGCATGGCCGGTTCGGAAATCACCTACACGACGCGCGCAAATGAATCTTTCACCGGCTACATGGCAAAGCCGGCGGGTAGCGGCAAGGCGCCCGGTATATTGCTCATTACAGCGATCTTCGGGATCGACGAGGAAATGAAGCAATTGTCAGATGCCTGGGCAGCAGACGGCTTTCTCGTGTCCACGCCCGATATTTTCTGGCGGCAAATGCCGGGACCAACAGCGGAAATGGAAAAGGCGTTTGCCCGCTACAATGCGTTCGATCCCGATCAGGGCATGAAAGACATCGAGGATCTCGTAAAGGACCTGCGTTCAAATCCCCAATGCAATGGCAAGGTTGGCGTGCTCGGTTTTTGTTTCGGCGGCCGCTACGCCCATCTGGCCGCAGCCCGTCTGGGGACCAATGGTGCAGCGGCTTTCCATGGCACGCTGATTGACAAGCATCTGGATGAAACCAGCAAAATTAGCTGCCCCGTGAGCTATCATTTCGGTGCGGAAGATCCGGTCGTTCCGATGGATACAGTCGAGGCCATCAAGGCGTCCTATGCGGGGCACGCCAATGCGGAAATTACTGTGCACAAAGGCGCATCGCACAATTTTTCCATGCCCATGAAACAGGGCTATCATCCCGAAGCAGCCAAGGCTGCGCGCGATGCGGCACTGGGATGTTTCAACACGATGAAATAGTCAGTTCTTGCAGCGCGGGACGCCAAGACGAACGAGCTGCCATCCGCTTAATCTGTTCTGCGGCAGAAAGTCCTGTGAGTTAAGTACGCCGCGCGAATTGACCCATGCGGCAACGCGAGGAAAACGGGCGTAGGCTTTGCGCATCAAATAGATGCCCTGCCTTCGCTCTCCGTAGCCACTTGGACCATGAAACCATAAAATCGTTTTGGGCGATTGCTGAGATCCGGCCACGACACAGACGTGCCGTGCGCCGAGTTTGAGTGTGCATGCGGAAATGCACGTACCCTCGATCCGCTGCGGGCGATGGTTTTCCAGCAAGTAGCTCATGATAAGACCGCCGCGGTCAATAGGGCCTGGGCCTGAAGATATGTATGCAAGCGCGCTTGCTGATGACGCCTGCAGCCTGTCTGCTGTGGCTGGCGTAACGGCAAGCAGGCATAGCAAAGTCATAACGCAAACATTGCATTGCGGCACGAATGATCGTGCGTAGCCAATTATTGAACTTACCAGCATGTACAAAACGCCCAGCCCAGTCAGGCGCAGCGTCAACGTGACAAATGCCGGTTCTTTTCACGGTCATCTGTCCCTGCTTGAAGCAATGCTGCGCATCGACGTGATGCTCGGCAAAGTTCGTGCCATGCTAAAGGTCATTGATTGGAGGCATGCGGTACAGGTCGTTTGCGGAGAGCGAACCAGAACAAAACGATTGTTCGTCAGTGTGTTCCGGATTGAAGCGATGCGAATTTACTTGCCGTTCGCTAAAACTTCCGTTGCGTCAATCTGGAATTGGAATTCCCGGTTTTACTTCGAAGATGCATCGCGTAGTGCAACTGCGCGTTCGTTAAGGTAAATTCGCAACCATGGTGCAATCGACTGCGGCTCGCTTGATGCCCAGGCGAGCAGGTCGTCAAAATCGATCCACTGATAGCCTTCGGCTTCTTCCGGATCTGGACGGATGGGCCCAGTGTATCGGCCAGCAAAGACGTGTACCAATTCGTGTTCCGTCAGACCTTCGCCAACATCGTGCTTGTAGATGATCTTGAACAGAAAACGCAGGGTGCAATCAAACCCCATTTCCTCCTGCAATCGCCTTCGAGCAGCAACGAAAGGCAATTCGCCAGGCAGGGGGTGACTGCAACATGCATTCGCCCACTGACTTTTCGAATGATATTTGTTGCGATTGCGTTTCTGCAACAAAACCCTGCCGGAGGAGTCGAAAATGAAAACAGAAATGGCGCGATGGAGCGCACCCTGGCGATGTGCTTCCAGCTTTTCCATCTGGCCGGTTTCATTGTCGTTCTCGTCCACGAGAACTAGTATGCCGGAATTATCATTCATTGCGCACACATCACCGCTGTAAATCCTTTATGGAAGCGCTCAATCATCGCATATCACTTTGTACCAATCGTCTGATGCAGCGTCTGGATATGCTGCGCAATTGCTTCTGCATCAGATGCGACAGCATAGACATAGCGGTCAGGGCGTACAATTGCGGCCTTGCAGCTATTGGCCAGGCACCAGCCGGTAAACAGCCCGTCCATTTCTTTCAGGTCCAGGTTCAGTGGCCGACCTGCACCGGCGCCGGCCGGTGTTGAACCGGACAACGGACCTTCTTGTGTAATCGTGGCAATGACGCCGCCAAGGGCGTGCCATTTCTCGAGAGCGTCAGCCGGTATTCCTGCAGCCAGCCCGGCCTGGCATGCGAGCAAAAATCGTGGCCCGGTCACGTCATCCAGAAACATTTGTGAACCGTCGCTGGCGATAACTTTCGGTTGTACAAACAGACTTCCCGCCAATTGCGACAGGGGCGCCTTTGGATCGCCTCCTGCACGTGCCAGCAGTCCATCTGCCAAATCTGGTATGAAGCGGCTGCGGATCGTTTCTGCCGTACCGGATTTCAATTCCGCTTCCAGCCTTGCATCGCGCGCGCGCGCCTTTGCTTCGTCAAGTTCGCCGATAATCAATCCAAATTCCTTGGCATTGGCGACGACGGTTTTTACATGCGGACGGCGCTCGACCCGATAGGTATCGAGCAGGGAATCCCTTGCACCATATCTTTCGACCTGCACTATTTTCCAGGCAAAATTGTAAGCATCGCGCAAGCCTGCACACATCCCCTGGCCAAGAAACGGCGGCATCCGGTGTGCGGCGTCGCCCATGAGGAAGATGTTTCCATTCCGCCAATCGTCAGCGACGACCGCGTGAAACTGATAGATGGCAATGCGCCAGATATCTATGAGGGCCGGATCAATGAAACGCGCCAGTTCACGTTTGACGGCGTCTTCGTTTTTGAAGTCGGCGGGTGTCTCGCCAGGCAGCAGTTTGATTTCCCAGCGGCGCAATTTGCCGGGACCGATGATGTGCGTGCCGGGACGGGACGGCCGGCAGTATTGATGCGATCGTGCCGGCATTTTCGAGACGTCTTTTGCCAGCGCATCAAGGACGATCCACCATTCGTTAAAGCCGAGATCTTCCAGGGTGATGCCGAGCGAGGAGCGCACAGACGAGTTTGCGCCATCGCATGCGATCACATATTTGCCGGTCAATGTCCTGTCGCCATCTGCAATGGCGTCCTGTGGCGCCTCGCCGGCAACAGGTGACAGGGAGACGTCGATAGTGGCGGCATTCTGCCGGGCTATCCTTGCATCGCAGCCCAGAAATTCGTCGACGTGCGCAAAGCGCTTCAGGCCCTTGCGCAGGATTGCTTCAAGTTCAGGCTGCAGGAATGTGATCGCCGGAGGCCATCCCAGCGGGTAGGGTTCGGGCGTCGGATTGAATATCTTGATGATCTGGTTATCGACACCGACATAATCGGTTCCGCGATGAATACCTATGGTCGGTGCAATTTCGTCTGCAAGTCCGCAGGCCTGAAAGCAGCGCATGGCTTCGTGATCAACTGTGATGGCACGTGGCTTGTCATAAACCTGCGCGTAGCGGTCGATGATGGCAACCGAGAGGCCTTCACGTCCAAGCAGATTGGCCATAGTTGCGCCAACCGGCCCGTAACCGATGATGACGACGTCATAGGATTTCATACATGCTGTCCTGGCTATGGAGTAAACGCTCTAGTGCCTGAATGACTGGCGCAAACCAAGCCGTTCCATGCGCGGGAGGATTTCATCGCGGAGAATTGGAAACTCGTCGATGTAATTGACCATGCCGACGGCCATGCCATTCAATCCGGAATCGCTCAGATATTTGAACTTTTCGGCGATCTGGTCGTAACTGCCGACCATTGGCGTTGTGCCGATCCCGGCTATCAATTGCGGTGCGCGTTTCTTGATTACATCGTGTGGCACGGATTGTCCGCCCCCTGCCACGCGGATCCTGATGATGTGTTCGGCAGCTTCCCAGTCACCGTTTTCATGGACGATGTAATCGTACCATTCCTTCGTTTCCTTTTCAGTCTTCCGGGTGAACAGATGTCCGCTTGCATAGACACCTGGAGTGCGTCCGGGGGGTGCGAGGCTGCGCAAGGTTTGTGCGTCAGCGGGCACGCGGTCCATGTCATAGATCGTCATGAACAAACAGTCGGCATGGCGGGCGGCGAATGCCTTGCCGGTGTCGGAGGCGCCCGCGCTCATCAACAAAGGCCGCTGGCCGCCAACAGGCTTTGGCTTTCCCAATACACCCTTCAGGTCAAAGTATTTCCCCTTGTAATCGAATTTAGCGTCCTCGCTCCATATCTTTTCAACGATCTCGACCCATTCTTGCGAGTAGGCATATCGATCATCATGTTCGCGCAGGGTCACGCCAAACATGCCAAACTCACCCTGGTTCCAGCCTGACACGATGTTGATACCGAAGCGGCCCTTGCCCACGTGATCGGCGGTGACCATTTGTTTGGCCGCAAACACGGGATTGGCGAAGGCGACATGCAAGGTGCAGAAGGCCGATATTTCCTTTGTCGCTGCCAGCAGTCCGGTCGCCCAGGTCAGTGTTTCCCAGGTGGTTCCCTCGGTGTCCGTCTCGCCCTGATAGCCGTGCCATCTGCCGATGGGCAGAAGAAACTCGAGGCCGGCGGCCTCGGCCAGTTGCGCGGCAGCCAATTGGTTATCCCAATTCTGGTCCCAACGCTCCTTGGCCTTGGTCATGGTCAATCCACCGGAGCAATTCATTCCGAACAGCCCCAGCTTGAACGTGTTTGCATTGTCCATGCGTGTGATTGGCCGTGTCATGGATTTGCCTATCGTATGCTGATTACGTTTTCCGGAAGCGGATCTGTATAAAGTTTTTCCACACATTCCGCGCGATTGTCGAGCACTGCCCGCTGGTTGAGTGAGCCCTTGTCGGTCATCTCGCTCTTGTCGATTTGCGGAGGCGCATCCAGTACCAGGGCGCGGACAATGCGGTTCGAGCTTCCTGTTGATTTCGCAGCAAGTGATTTCATCTTCTCGCCGATAGCCGTACGGACCTTTTCGCAAGCAGCTATGTCGGCGATCGTGACTCCCTGTTTTCCGGTTAAAGGCGCGCAGCCTGCAATATCCGGGAAGATCAATACGCCGATATATTCGCGATCCAACCCTGCAATAACCGCGTCCTGCACATAGGGAGCGCAGTGATCGATAAAGGCGGCGCGCAGGGCCCCGGCGGCTACCCATGTTCCTGTCGAGAGTTTGAAGTTCTCGGCCACGCGCCCATCGAACAGGAAGCCTTGCGCGACATTGCCCTCCGCGACGAAGCGCAGCGCATCGCCGATACAGTAATAGCCTTCTTCGTCAAAGGCCTTGGCCGTGAGTTCCGGCTGACGCCAATAGCCGGGCGTGATGTTCGGCCCGCGAAAACGGACTTCCCATTTGCCGTCGGTTGGCACCAGCTTCATTTCCACGCCATGCGCGGGCACGCCAACATTGCCCTGGCCAACCATGTTCTGGTTGGCGCCCATGGCGAAGGGCGCTGTTTCGGTGGAACCTAGACCCGTGAGGATATTTATCCGTTCGCCTATGGTTTGAACCGCCATTTCGTCGAGGCCGTCCCAAACGTGCTGGGCCATGCCGGCGCCCGCGTACCAGAACATGCGCAACCGTTTGAAGAATGTTTCACACAGCGCCTTGTCCCTGCGCATGTATGGCAGCATGGCATCGTAGCCTTTGGGCACGTTGAAATACCACGTCGGCGAAATTTCACGCAAATTGCGGATCGTGGCTTCGATAGCGCCGGGCACTGGCTTGCCGTCATCGAGATAGAACGTACCGCCGTTGTGCAGAAAAATATTGAAGTTGTGATTGCCGCCAGCTGTATGGTTCCACGGTGACCAGTCAAGAGTCACAGGCGGTTCCTCGCGCATGAAGGCGAAATGGTCTGTCGCCATAGCGACGTTCGCACACATCATCAATTGGGTGTTGATAACGCCTTTGGGCAGTCCGGTTGAACCCGATGTGAACAGGAATTTTGCAATGGTTTGTGGGCCAACCGTCGCATTGGCGGCATCGACTGCCGCAACATCTTCTTCTTGTTTCAGCAAAGAGGCAAAGTCTGTTGAGGGCCGGTCCGCCGGAGGATTGCGCAGCGTTACGAGTTCTACGTCTGGCGGTATCGCATTGGTGATCGCCCTGGCGAACGAAGCTCCGTCGGCAACGAAGATCATGCCGGGTGTCAGCAAATCGAATATGTATTTCAGCTTGCTGTGGTCACTGGAAAGCAGGGAATAGGCTGGAGAGATGGGGGCGTAAGGAATTCCCGCATATTGTGCAGCCATGCCGAGCAGGGCGTGATCGATGTCATTTCCGGACAGAATAACAATGGGGCGTTCGGCAGATAAATCCCGCTGCAGCAGCGCGGTCGCGATACGGCGGATCTGCTGCCGCGCGGCAGCATAGGTGAGCTTGCGCCAGTCTCCCTGTGCATCGCGTTCGGCCAGCCACAGCCGCTCTGGTGCAACATTTGCCCAATGATCCAGGCTTTGGGTCATTTTCTCCGGATAAGGGCTCAGTTTTCCGGTATTGCGCACAATAATACTGCCATCAGGCCGGTTTTCGCCGACGGCATTGCACGCACCCATGCCGATTTTTCGCACTGGTGCCTGGGATATGGACTTCTTCCGGTCTTCACTCATCAATGCTCACGGCCTGTCATGATTTCCCGACCGTATTGTAGCTGGCGTGCGTGCCGGTTCAAGGGCTGGCGGGAGTGGCCGGGTGATCCTTTTGCCGCAGCGGATTTTCCTGTATTGGGTCCCTCAGGCGGTGCAATGCCGCAAAACTCACCCCGCCGGATCGCCGGCTTCTGGAGGATAGATCATTGCGTTTTGTTTCGTTTGAAAAAAAAGGCGCGCCTGCGCCAGGCGTAATACTGGAAGGTGAGGACCAGATCACCGATATTTCCCGCTGTATTGCCGATGGCGGTTCTCTGACGGAGATGATTGCCGGAGGCAAGGACGGGCTGGCGCGTGTTGTGCAAGCAATTGATGAAAGAAAAGACAGCGATTGCATTGCCTTGCGCAAGGCAAAATTGCTGGCGCCGATAGCCACGCCGCGCCGCAATATCATTTGCGTGGGAAAGAATTATCACGAACACGCCAAGGAATTTCACAACAGCGGCTTTGACGCCTCTGCAGGCAAGGATGCCATTCCGGAATTTCCAATTATTTTCTCCAAGGCATCGACCACGGTGATTGGTCCGTTCGATCCGGTGCCGGCATCCGCTGATCCTACCAATTCGGTTGATTACGAAGCGGAACTCGCAGTGGTTATCGGCACCGGCGGAAAGAACATTTCCAAAGCCGACGCCTATTCGCATGTCTTTGGCTATATGGTCGTAAACGATGTGACCTCGCGCAATCTGCAGCAACGGCACAAGCAATGGTTTCTTGGTAAAAACCTCGACGGATTTTGCCCGATGGGTCCGTATCTGGTCACGGCCGACGAGGTGGGCGACGTTACGAAATTGCGTGTCACCGCCCATATCAATGGCGAGTTGCGGCAAGACGCGCTGGTCAAGGATTTGATTTTTGATATCCCGACACTGATTGAATGCATTTCCGGTGTGATGACGTTGTTGCCCGGCGATATCATCGCGACAGGAACACCGGCAGGTGTTGGCATCGGGTTCAATCCGCCGAAATTCCTGCAGCCAGGCGATCACATGAAAATAGAAATCAGTGGCCTGGGTGTGCTGGAGAACAATTGCGTGTGAGGGGCTTACAACTCCAACGGGACGGATATTTCGAGATTGAGATATTCGTCCACCACGGCTGTCTGTCCGGGATAAATGACAATTGTTGAGGTTTTTTCCTCAACAATGGCGGGGCCGGAAAGACGCTGACCTGCAGCCAGATCCAGCCGGTCGAACACGGGCGTGTCCAGGAAACTGTCGCCACCAAAAAATGCCTTGCGCGTGTTGGCCGGCGTGGAAGCCTGTGTGTCAGCGACTGGAAATACCGGCAGGCCGGGTTTGTCGATGAGGCCGGCGCCAACGACTTTTACATTGACGATTTCGATTGTTTCGTTGGCCGCCATGTGGCCGTAGCGGCGCTCATGTGCCGTGTGGAAGGCTTGCGAAATCGCTTGCAGATCTGCCTTGCTGTGCATCGGACCGGTCAGCACACTCACCTCATAGGACTGCCCCCTGTAACGCATGCCTGCGTGACGCTGGATGGAAATTTTATCACGCGTGAAAATTTTCAGCTTCAAGATCAGCGATCACATCCTGTTCCAACCCGGAATAAAGCGCTTCGATCTCCTTTGGCTCAATGTTGTCGAGCGCCATAAGTTTCGTCAGGCTGCGTTCTTGCCGGACATCTGCGACAAGCATGCCCCACGCGGAGAAGGTACCAGGATCTCGCGGTACAAGAATTTTACCGAATGCCAAGTTCGGCGGCTATTTTACCGGCGATGGCGGGCCCCATCCCGCCGAAGGGTACAAGGGTAAACTCGCGCGGGTCATAGCCGCGCTCTACGGTGATCATGCGCATGGCAGCCGTACAATTTGCCGCCAGAACGGTCAGGATTCCCCAGGCTGCATCGCGGACGCTCATGCCAAGTGGTTTTGCGATATGCTCCTCCACCGCCTGGGTTGCTTTAATGCCGGCGATCGACATTTCGCCTCCAAGCAGGGAATCCAGATTCAGATGGCCAATCACCACGAGCGCATCGGTCAGCGCCGGTTCAGTTCCGCCGCGGTCATAACAAGCCGGGCCGGGCAGGGCGCCTGCGCTACGCGGGCCAACCTTCAATACGCTGCCCATTTCTATGGAAGCGATTGAGCCGCCACCCGCACCAATCGTTTCGATATCGACAGTCTGCGTACGCAGCGGATGGCGGGCGATGGAGACTTCGGTCTTGTAAAGCGGCGCGCCCGGCAGAACAGCCATGTCTGAAGATGTGCCACCCGCATCGAACGTAATCAGGTTTTCGCATTTCTTGACGTCGCCAAGATAACGCGCACCGATAACACCTGCGACAGGACCGGACATGACCGTCTGAATGGGTTTTTCAGACAGCATGCGCGATGAACCCGCACCACCGTCCGATTTCATCATCAATGTGCGTGCGGCAGGAAAATACTGCGCGGAAAGGTCTTCAAGTCCGCGCAAATAACGGGCAACAGGTGGTCCGATATAGGCATTGGCTATGGTTGAAGCAGTGCGTTCGTATTCGCGCCATTCCGGATTTACCTGGTGGGAGAGCGAAATATACAGATCTGGCGCCAGTTCGCGAATGATGTTGGCCGCTTCGATTTCATGTGCCGGATTTGCATAGGCAAACAGAAAACACACTGCGATGGCCGCAACGCCTTCGCTCTGCAGGGCTCGCACACCTGCTTCAATGTCGGCGCGAGACAGGCCTGTTACTTCGTTGCCGCGATGGTCGAGCCGGCCACCAATTTGATAGATGCGTTCGCGTGGCAAGAGCATCTTTGGCGCAGGGCAAAAAAGGTTGAAGACTTCATCACCGCGCCATTGCCGGGCAATTTCATAGACGTCGCGAAAGCCTGTGGTAGTCAGCAGGCCGGTTTTTACGCCCTTGTCCTCAAGCAAGGTATTCAGCGCCGCAGTCGAACCATGCAGGATGAGGCGGATGTCGTTGCTGCCAAAATCCTTCTGCAAGTCGCGCAGGATTTCATCCATGACGCGCAAGGGTTCGGCAGGATTGGAAGAATATTTGCGCACCAGGGTTACCTCGCCCTTGGTGTCGTCAAATCCGGTTACGTCGGTAAAAGTGCCGCCGACATCGATGCCAATACGTATCGCCATTATTGCATCGCCCGCAGTTTTGCCGTTGCATCGGCATCCAGGGAATTATCGTCGCGCAAGACGACGCCGTAGTCCTTGCGTGCAGCCTCGCGGCTGACGTAGCCGCGCAGCACATCAAGGCGGACGCGTTCGGGATCACGCAGCATCGGCTCGCCATAGCCGCCGCCACCGGCAAGCTCCCATACAACGATGTCGTCCTTCTTCAGTCTCAAGCCGGCAATTTTCGAAGTGAGAACACGTTCATTTTCTGTACCGGGATTGAGCAAGGCGCGCGAAGGCTTGGCAGGCTTTGCGCCAAACAGTCCGGGTGCGGCATGTTTGAAGCGATCCGAACGCAGGTTCACGGTGGATTCCTCCGAGAGGATGCGCCAGCGCCGTCTTGTCCCCAATCCGCCGCGATATTTTCCGGCACCACCGGAATCTGCCACCAGTTCATAGGCCTCGATGCGCATGGGAAATTCGGTTTCAAGCGCCTCGACGGGTCCGTTCATGACGTTGTTGACGAGATCGTCCATGGCGCTTGGGCCATCCTCAAAAGGTCTTGCGCCGCAACCGCCGGTGAAAATTTCATATTGCGAGTACCATTTGCCGGTCTGCGGATTGCGACCGGCGCTGGAAAGCGAGCCACCTGCACCACTGGCTGGCGCAGGCACCTTTCCAGGCACAGCGCGCGCCAGACACCGCAGGACGACGCCGGCAGTCATCTGGCTTGCGCGCACATACATGTTGCATGGCGCAGGATAACGCGGGTGCAACAGCGAGCCTTCCGGCGGATAGGTGACTGTAATGGGTGCGGACAGCCCTTCGTTTACCGGCAGGTTTGGAATGAAGATCGACTTTACGCAGGACTGGATGAAATTGCGCGAGACGCAGGGTTGCAAATTCACCGGCCCGCGTGCCTGCGGGTCACTGTCGAGAGCGAAATGCAATTCATCGCCCTTCACTTCCAGTGTCGCCGAAATGCGATATGATTTTCCCAGATCAATGCCGTCGTCATCGATCCAGTCGTCTTCCGGACCATAGATGCCGTCGGGAACAGCAGACACAGCCTTGCGCAGTTCACGCTCGCAGATTGTCATCCATTCGCTCCAGCAATCGAGCACGTTTTGCGTGCCGCGCTTGGCGAATAGTTCGGCGAACTTGTCGCATGCCATGCATGTTGGTCATGATCTGGGCGTTGATGTCGCCCCAGGTCACTTCTGGCGGTGCGCGTGTTGGCGCAGATCATTTCTTTCAGGTCATCGTTCATCACCCCGCCACGCATGATTTTCAGCGGTGGAATCAGCAGGCCTTCCTGAAACAGGTCGGTTGCATCGCCGGCATTGGTGCCGGGCACCTTGCCGCCGAGATCGGGCTTGTGGGCGATGTTGCCGATGAAGGCGACCAGCTTGCCGTCGTCAAACACCGGCGAGATGATCGGTGACGTCGGTCGCGTGGTTCTGGCAGGCGCGATAGGGATGATTGACGATGAAGGCATCGCCGGGATCGATCTTGCCGGCGAAGACGCGGCGGATTTCGTTCACCTGCGCGGAAAGCGGTCCGATATGAAGCGGTTGCGGAATGCCTTGCGCCACCATGCGGCCGCGCCGGTCGAAAATCGCGAAGGTGAAATCCTGGCTTTCCTTGATGATGGTCGAATAGCCGGTGCGCAGCATGTTGAGCGTCAGCTCACGTGCGATCTGCAGGGTTGATTGATAGATGACTTCAAGATCGATGGCGTTCAAGGCGCTGCCCCGTTTCCTCTTTTCCCATTGGAATAGAGTGGGGAGCGCGCAAACGCAATTGTGAAAGCTGCTACGGCCTCAAAGGCCGCAGCCTACAAGGCGGTTCAGGCAGCCTGCTTCAACAGAACATTTTCGATGCTGGATTTCAGCGCTGAAGGCCGCAGCGGCTTCACGATCAGGCGGAATGCGCCCAGATCCTTGGCATAATTCATCACGTTCCAGTCGCCATCCATGGTGATGAAAACCACTTTCGGGGTGTCATCGCCCAGTTCGTCGCGCAATTGCTGCATGAAGGCGGGACCGTCGACCGGGTCCATGTGCCAATCGGACAGGATCCAGGTGTAGGATTTCTCCTTGGCCTTCGCCAATGCCTCGGCGCCATCCGTGGCTTCGTCGATATTCGTGAAGCCGATCTGGTTGAGACAGGAGCGGATAACTTGCCGCATCGATGTCACGTCGTCGATGACCAGTATTGCGTCACTCATGTTGCTGCTCATTTTGCTGATCCCTTCCGGGCGCATTTGATCTGAGCCTGCACTGTTAACCAGCAGAGTTTTAGTAAGCCTTAAGCCGATTGTTAGGATTGCGATAAAATGCAAACTCAAGCATAGGAAAGTACCTGAAAATATTCGGTAAACGGTTGATTTCAGGTTGTTATTTATTGGCTAACAAACGCTTAAATTGCACGTTTTCCGCGGTCAGAATCCGTTAACGAGAAAGCCGAGAAAAAGCTTATTGAAATTCACCGGGTCCTCGTACATCGCCCAATGCCCGGTATTTTCCATGATGTGGCAGACGGCATCCGGGCGCATTTCCTGCAGTCTGGCTGCCTGGGTGGCGACATCCGGCTCGCCCGTCGGATCAAGAGCACCGGAGATTGAGCAAAGCCGGCAATCGAGCGATCTCAGGATATCCGTATCGAGTGTGTCGATGAAGGCTGGCACGCGAAGGCGCGCGGCTTCAAGGTCCTGCGCATATATCTCGATGGTTGCGTCGTCGGCACTTTCGGGATGGGCAAGCATCAGCGTGCCAAGGTTGTGGCGGAGTATCTCGCGCCGCTCGCTGGCATCTTCGACATTGCGCCAGCGCTTCAAAGAGGTCTGGGGCGAATAGTTCATTTTCCCTGCCAGATGGCCGTGTACGAGGGTCAGGCTTTTGGCCTTGCCAGCGCTATTGACGATCAGGTGGGGCGCCATGAAGGAACCAAGAGAAAATCCGGCAATGTGATAGGGCGTTCCATGGCCAATGATGCTGTCCAGCCCGGCGGCCATTATCTGTCCGATGGAGTGAAAGCTGATGGGCTCTGGTGGATTGGCAGACGAGCCATAACCGGGGGTATCGGCGGCAATGACCCGGAAGCGCGCGGCCAGAACTTCGATGTTGCGCAACCAGTGACGCCAGGAACCTCCGCCGCCATGCAGCAGCACTAGGGGTTCGCCCCCGCCCCATTCGCGCCAGACCATGGCGCCATCTCCGCAAGGCGTTTCATGGCGAATGGATATGGTGTCCAGCGCGGCGGGTGTGGTGTCGAATTGGGAGGCAAGTGACATGCTGTGCAATCTGTTCTGCGATTCTGGCGTGATCATCTAAGCGGGGTCAGACATCGATCACAACATAATCATCCTCGACGCGCACGGGAAATGTCTCTGCGGCGAGAGTTTTCTCTGCGACCAGTTCGTCGCCATGTTCCACATGCACATCGTAAAGGCGCACCCGCATGGTTTTCGGATCGCACACAGAGCGTCCGGTGCGCAGGTCGAATTCCCAGCCATGCCAGGGGCAGCGGATGAATTCATCCTCGCGGGTCCATTCATAGGAGCCCGGTTGTTGCGAGACTGTCAGCGCGGCGAGTTTGCCGGCACACAGGGAACCGCCCTCGTGGGGGCAGCGATCGTTCAGGGCGAAATATTCTCCGCGCACGTTGAAGACGACGATCTTGCGCCCTTCAGCTTCAACAAGTTTGCGTGTGCCGGGGGGCAGTTCGGCGACAGAGGCGACAACATGCCTGCCCATCATGCGGCTCCTGCAGACTGCGCCAGACGCGTATAAAGTGCGCGTGGATTGTCGATCATGATCTTGCGATGGAGGCTTGAAGGAATCTGCGGCGGCATGATTTGATCGCCGTCGAATTGCCAGTGCGGATAATCGGACGCATAGAGCAGGAAATCGTCGGACTGGATCTGGTCGATGACTTTTTCCAGTGCGCCGGTATCCTCCGGTGCATCGAGCGGTTGAACCGTCATGCGCACGTGATCGCGAATGATGTCGCCGGGCGGACGGTCCACCCAGGGCACTTCGCGCCGCACGCCGCGCCAGAACTTGCCGAGCCGCCAGATGAAGCCCGGCAGCCAGGTCACGCCGCTTTCAATCAGCACCACTTTCAAACCGGGGTATTTGACGAAGACGCCTTCCGTGATGAGGTTGGCGAGTTGGGCCTGAAAGCCGAATGTCTGCGCGGAATAATCCTCGACGTAATAATTCGTCCAGCCGAGAGAAGTGACCGGATTGTGATAGGACGAGCCTGCGTGGATACCCAGCGGCAGGTTCAGCTTTTCCAGTTTTTCCCAGATCGGCCAGTAGCGGCGTTTGCCCAGCGGTTCCTCGCCGTTGGCGAGCACCAGCGCCTGTACGAATTGACGGTTGCCGGCGGCCAGGCGGTCGAGTTCTTCAACGCAAGCCGGCGTATCCTGCATGGGCAGAACGATGGAAGCAGCCAGACGCCGATCCCTGTCGAGCCATTCGGCCTTGATCCAGTCATTCAGAGCGCGCGTGAAGGCTATCGCCATATCGGCATTGTGGACCAATTGCACACCGTAGATGCAATTGAGGATGGCCCGGTCCGCACCCCAGCGATCGAAAACCTGCGCCGTCAGGCCGGCAAAATCCAATCCGTTCTGCTTCAGGTCCGGGCGTGCGGTGAACGGCAAGTTCGGCGGGTAGGAAATCGAATCCAGCGAGGTAATGCCTCGGTCCGTCACCTGGTCGCGCCAATGCGGCTCCAGATAAGGCAGAAGGGCGTTCATGCCCGGCACGAGCGGGTGCACGTCGCAATCGATTGGCTTGTCACGATCGGTCATGGCGTTTCCTGTCGCGGCGCCCAATGGAATAGAGGCGGCCCTGCAAGATTGGTATCGCGCCAAAACAGCGCCGGTCAATCCGCTATGCGTGGGGACGCCTGGCGCGGGGATGGCGTGTCCGCGTCAATATAGCTGCGCAGCCATTGCCCGATAAGCTCGACGGGTGCGCCGCCGATGCTTCCAATCATGTTCTGTTCTGCATCCAGAATCGCCTTGTGCAAGGCTTGCATCAAAACAAGGCCCTTGTCGCTGAAGGCCACGACCTTGGCACGCCCATCTTTTGGATCTGACCGGCGTTCGACATATCCAGCCTGCTCCGCGCGGTCCACCAACTCCTGCATGCCCTGTTTGGTCATGCTCGCGCGAGCGGCCAGTTCGGTCAGGCGCGTACCATCCAATTCCAGATTCCGGTACAGGTTCAGGTGAACAATGCGAATTTCAGGATAGCCATTGCTGTCCAGAGAGGCGAGCACGTCCTGTTCGAACTTCTTGGTTGCGTTGAACAGGGCGCGCCCGACATTGCCGCGCCGCCATTCTTCACTGGCCTGACGGAATGCTTCGCGATTTTTCTTTTCTGCTTTCATCTGTACAGATTTCGGTTTCGGACTTCTGATACTTCGGTTGCCCTGGTTTTTATCACGGAGTGGCACTCAACTTGTCAAAGTCGAGGCCGATATCGCCACAAATGCGGATTGCTGTGGCGCGGCCTCCCCCGGTGATGCCGCCGGGCGGGTGCATGAATGTTCCGGCAAGATACAGGCCTTCAATACCCGGCACGGCATATTGCGCCAGTTCCGGTGTCGGGCGGTGGCCACCAATCTGGAAGAAGAATTTTCCTACGCCACCGACATCGCCGCGCTGAAATGTTGGGGAATGTCTCTCCATGTCGAGCGGACTGTTGAAGTTCCAGGCGATGATGTTGCTGTCGGTCATGTTGGAACAGAATTGCGAGAATGTATCCTTGATCCAATGACTGTATTTCTCCTTGTCCCTGTCCCAACCGACGCTGCCGCCATCGCGAAGCTGGTACGGGCCAAATCCATAGATCGAGAGCGCTGCACCACCATGCTGCGTGCGGCTGGGATCCCATTGCGAATTATTGTGCGACGCCAGGATCGGCTTGCCGGGCAATTCGCCGTATCGGATATCGTCGAAAATGCGCATGTATCCTTCGAGGGTCGCCGGTGCAAAATTCGTCAATGCCACGCGACCGGGTTCATCGCCGGCATGGAATTTCGGTGCTTCGCGCAAATCGAAATGCGCCGTCATGATCGAGAAGCTGGCCGGCTTCGTCAGCGCCGCGCGGCCCGTGACTTCGGGCGCCAAGCCGTCGACCATGCCACCGAGCAACCAAGGGTGTATCTGGCCGATTACAGCTTTCTTTGCGGTGATGACTTCTCCACCTGCCAGCCGCACGCCATTGGCGCGGCCACCTGAGGTGAGAATTTTTTCGACAGGCGCGTTGAGGCGGAATTCGGCGCCGTAATGCTCCAGGCATCGCACCAGTGCATCGGCCAGGGCCACACTGCCGCCAACGGGCACGCCCGATGGATAGGCATGAACGAAGCCCGGCATGTTGAACAGGATGGCGCCTGTACCCTTTTCGTCCGGTCCGACAAGCATCTCTGCAGCGAATTTCAAAAGATGCACCTTCACCTTGTCGTGCTCGAAGTGCTCGTTGACGATGTCGAGCATGCTCTTTTGCATCGCGTGCATCAGGGTCCGCCCTTCGGCGCTTTGGTCGAGCAGGGCCCAGAACGCGCCTTGCGGTGGCGGCGGAACGAACATGCCCTGGACGATCATTGGCAATACTGCTGCGCTGGCCGCAGCAAATGCGCGGTAGGCGTCCGCGTCGCGGGGGGAAATGCGGGCAATAGATGCACAGGTCTTGTCCAGGTCCGCATAGGTGACGATACTGTCGTGATCGTCGAAGATCGTCGAGAATATGGCGTCGGGGTAGACGTATTTCAGGCCGAATTTTGAGATCAACCCCAGTTCATCGTTACGGATCAGAGGGTTTGCCTGGATGACGACGTGCGTCGCCGAATGCCAGTCGTGCTTGTATCCCGGCGTCAGCAGCTCGCTGGTCATCACACCGCCGCCAATATGGTCGTTGCGCTCAAGCACCAGAACCTTGTGGCCGGCGCGTGCCAGGTAAGCCGCGGCAATCAAGCCATTATGGCCTGACCCGACAACGATGGTGTCATAGGACTGGGTCATTGTTGCTTCCTCCAAATAGTCAGTAAATTTGACTAACAAAAAATGGAATTTTCTGCAATATGCAGAAATACCTATTATTTTGGAAAAAATGTAAAATCGGGTTATGATTTTAGTCCGTTATATTGACAAAAAAGACCAGTCTTGCGATAGGTCGTCACGGTCTGGGCGGTTTGCGGACGCAGGTGCGTTAGGGACCGGCGCAACGCGACGGGATGCAGCGATGAAATTTTACACGCCGGAAAAAGCCGAATTAATCCAGATCATGAAAGTGGAGCCGCATCCTGAGGGTTTGGTGATCCACGGCAAGATTATGGGAACCATGCCCATGAAAGCGATCCTCACCGGCGAACAGTTGCGGGCCGGATTTACCTTCGCCCGCCCGGGAATTATCTGGACCCTGGTGAAAATGCTCTTCCGCCCAGGCAAAAAATAGAGGAAACAAGGGCCATCGCCGATAGTGTGAAATAATCTCCGGTGCTGAGGCGGGACGTGTGCGTTGCGGTCTTGATGCAAAGCGCGCAGTTTCGTTCTGCTTCCGGACAACGAAATGAACGAGAGGGCCCAGGGATGATCGACATCTATACGCACATATTCCCAAACAAGTTTTTTGACGTCCTCACCAAAACCTCACCCAAACTGGGTAATATCGGTCAGCGCCTTCGCAAGGTGCCGGCCCTGTTCGATCTGGACCTGCGCTTCCGGCACATGGATGCAGCCGGGCCGGACTACCGCCAGATCATCTCACTGCCGAATCCGCCACTGGAAGATATTGCCGATGCCAAGGATGCACGGTTTCTGGCGAGCGCTGCCAATGACGCCATGGCCGAAATCTGCGAGAAGCATCGCGACCGGTTCCCTGCGTTTGCTGCCGCTGTCTCACTGCATGATGTGCCTTCGGCGCTGGACGAAATCGACCGTGCGATCAAGACACTCGGCGCGCGTGGCATCCAGACATTTACGAACATTGCCGGCAAGCCACTGGACCTGCCTGAGTTCGAACCCATTTTCAAGAAAATGGCGGAATACGATCTGCCGATCTGGATCCATCCGGCGCGAACTGCGGCCGACATGACGGACTACAAGAGCGAAAAAGTTTCGCGCTACGAAATGTGGTGGTGTTTCGGCTGGCCCTATGAGACGTCGGTTGCCATGTGCCGCATCGTTTTCGCAGGGCTATATGACAGGTATCCTGGCCTCAAGATCGTGACGCATCATTGTGGCGGCATGATCCCGTATTATGACGGTCGCGTCGGACCCGGTCTTGCGGTGCTGGGCGAACGTACGATGGACGAGGATTATTCCAACGTGCTGCCGTCGCTGAAAAAGCCGCACATGGATTATTTCCGTAATTTCTATGGCGATACAGCCATGTTCGGTGCGGCGACCGGTCTGCATGCAGGTATCAGGTTCTTCGGTGCGGAGCATGTTGTGTTTTCCACCGATGCGCCGCTTGGGCCGATCAAGGATACGATTGCGGCAGTAGAAAGCCTCGGACTTTCCAAGGACGATATGAAGAAAGTCATGTCCGGTAATGCGGAACGACTTTTGAAACTGTAGGCGTACTGGTAGAAGTAATGCCAGTTGTCCGGAAGTCCGGAATTTTTGGAGGCTTTATGTCGAAAGTTGATAATCCCCATCGTGGCGATGAACATTCCCGCCCATGGAAAGGCCGTTATGAAGACGATGCGCTTGTCACCGGGTACGGACGATATGCGGACGATGTGAACAATGGCGAATTGCAGGCGGTGTTCGTGCGTTCGCCGCACGCTCGCGCCAATATCAAGAAGATCGACATCAGCGTTGCCCAAAAAGCCAAGGAAGTGGTTGCGGTGCTATTGTCCGGCGATATTGAATCGCTGGGCTACAAGTCTGTAAGCGGTTCCATTCCGTTCCCCGGTCGCGATGGCAAAATGCCCGTCTCGCCGTTCCGTCCGGCGATCAACGGCAAGCAGGTAATGCATGCCGGTGAAGCCATTGCGATGGTTGTGGCGAAGAGCCGCGCGGCTGCGCAGGACGCGGCCGATCTCGTTGAGGTGGAATACGAACCATTGCAGGCTGTGGTCACCATTGATCAAGCCAAGAAGGGCAAGGTCCAGTTGTGGCCGGATGCTCCAGGCAATCTCACGCTCGACTGGACTTCTCCAGCCGATCCGGATGGTTCCCGGCGAAAGGCGGTTGACGCTGCCTTTGCCAAGGCCAAGCACATCGTCAAGTCGGAAATTCTCAATCAGCGTATTACGGCTGTCTCGATGGAACCGCGTTCGGCAACAGCAAGCTATGATCGGCGCAGCGATTCCTACACTTTTCATTCCGGCACGCAGGGCGTGACCGGCGTCAAGGGCCAGCTCTTGATGACCACCGGTATTGCGCCTGAAAAGTTGCGCGTATTGTCCGACGATGTGGGTGGTGGCTTCGGAATGAAGGCTTCTACCTATCCGGAATATCCGGCATTGCTGGCGGCGGCAAAAATTACCGGCAAGCCGGTGCATTGGGCTGCCACGCGCAATGAATCCTTTCTCATGGACAATCAGGCGCGCGATTCAATCTGGCATGTAGAACTTGCGCTTGACGAAAAGGGCAAGTTTCTGGGGCTGCGCATCGACGGCGACCAGAATGTCGGATGTTACATGACCGGCGTTGCTGTGCTGATCCCGACCGTGCATATCGCCGGTTGCATGCCGAGCGTTTACGACATTCCAAATGTCGTCGTGGATTCGCGCTGTTATTTCACCAATACATGTCCGACCGGCCCCTATCGCGGCGCGGGCCGACCCGAAGCCAATTATCTTCTGGAACGGGTCATTGATGCAGCTGCCAAGCAGACCGGCATTGATCCGGTAAAGTTGCGTCAGCAAAATCTTATCAAGCCCTCGCAAATGCCCTATCCGACAACGCTTGGACCGTCCTACGACAGCGGCGATTTCCCGACCATTTTCAAGCAGGCGCTGGAAGCTTCCGACTACAAGGGCTTCAAGGCACGCAAGCGGGAATCGGCAAAGAACGGCAAACTGCGCGGTATTGGCGTCTGCGGATTTCTGGAGATTTCCGGCGGACACTACCACGAGCCGGCGCGCGTTGCGTTCAAGGATGGCAAGGTTGTCGTGTCGATCGGGCCAACACCGCAGGGGCAGGGCCATATCACCGTGTTCAAGCAGATGGTGTCCAAGCGCTTTGGTATTTCCGATGATGATGTGATTGTTACGCACGGGGATTCGGCGCGCGACGTGCCCGGATTTGGCGCCGTTGCATCGCGCACGGCCATGCTGACGGGCAGTGCTGTTGCCGAGGCCGTGGATCAGATCCTGGAAAAGGCAGTGGATGAAGCAGCCACCATGTTGCAGGCCAGTGCATCTGACATCAGCTATGCCAATGGGTCATTCCTGCGCAAGGGTACCGGGCAAAAGGTTTCGCTGTTCGAAGTTGCTGCCCATGCAGCCGAAGACAAAAAAAGCGGTGGTCTCGACACAACCGTGGAAGCAGAGACCGGCCCGTCGTTTCCCAACGGCTGCCACATCGCAGAAGTGGAAGTTGATCCTGATACCGGTTCGTTCGATATCGTATCCTATACGGCTGTTGGCGATACCGGCATTGTGCTCAATGAAACCATCGTCGAAGGCCAGGTGCAGGGCGGCGTTGTGCAGGGCATTGGTCAGGCGATTGGTGAATACACGCGTTACGACGCGGACAGTGGACAGCCGGTCGCTGCCAGCTTCATGGACTATCACATGCCGCGGGCCGACGATGTGCCTAATATGAAAGTTCTGCATCACCCTGTGCGCTGCAAGACCAATTACGTCGGCGCCAAGGGCACGGGCGAAGCGGGAACCACAGCCGCGCCGCCTGTCATCGTCAATGCCATCGAAAATGCAATTGCGCCCGATCGCGTGTTGAACCTGCAAATGCCGGTCACACCTGAAGTCGTCTGGCGGGCGATGCGCGCCTAGGCAGCCCGCACGGCGCCACACACGATCAGCAAATGCCGGCCTTCGTGCCGGCGTTTGTGCATCAAAGAACTGAATTTGGAAATGCGTATAAGCATCCGGCCCTCGGGTCAGGATTGCGATGTTACAAAACGGGAGGGAATTATGCTGCAATCCCATTTACAGGACCTGAGCGACGAACAACGCATGATTCAGGAATCATGCCGCCGGTTTGTTGATGACGTCATCCTTCCGTTCATCAAAAGCGACTGGCGACGGGAATGGTCTATGACACCGGAGGACAGGTTGCCGCCTGAAATTCTCCAGGGTGCCGACGCGATAGGCATTCGCACGCTTGGTGTGCCGGAATTGTTTGGCGGCGTGGAATTGGAACCTGGCAGCGAAGTGCAGACCTTTGCCATTGTTGCCGAGGAAATAGCACGTGGCGATTTCGGTCTCGCGGACAAGCTGGTGCAGAACTGGAAAGTATCCGTATTGCTGCGCAATCTTGCGCCAAAGCATTTGCAGGTAGAATGGTTCCCCAGGCTGGTCAACGATCCGCAATTTCTTCTGGCACATTGCCTGACCGAACCGCGCGGCGCATCTGATCGCTGGCTGCCATACAATGTGCCCGAGGCTGCAATGACTACGCGCGCTGTGCGCGATGGCGATGATTGGATCATCAACGGGCGCAAGCAGTTCATTTCCAATGGCTATGATGCCAGCCTGTATGTCGTTTATGCCAATTCAAAGCCCGGCTCCGGGATGATGCAGGGTACGACAAGCTTCCTCGTGCCGCGCGGCACGAAGGGCCTGACCATAGCGCGCTGCAATGAGACCCTGGGCTGCCGCTTCATGAACAATGGCGAGCTGGTATTCGAGGATATGCGTATCCCCGGCGACCACATGCTTGTGGAAGGAGATTCTCTTGGCAAGGCGGGTGTGTATTTCAAACCTGGCAAGATCATTCAGGCAGCCAAGAACCTGGGCGTGGGTGTGCGGGCGTTTGAAGTCACTTCTGAATATGTGCAGAACTATGTGCAGGGCGGCTCCATCCTGATCAAGCATCAGGCGGTGGCCTCGCGTCTTGCGGATATGGCCACTCGGATCGAGGCGGTGCGTTCGCTCGTCATGCGCGCAGCGCGGGCTGTCGATATCAACTCGCCCGATGCTGACGTCCTTTGCAACATGGCAAAGGTTTATGCATCCGAAGAAATGATGAAGGTTGTCCAGCATGCGGTGGAGTTGCACGGTGGCAATGGCATGATGCTGGACTTCGGCGTCGAGAAATTGTTCCGCGATGCCGCGATATTCCTGCACATGGACGCGACGGTTGATATTTCGCGCTTCAAGATCATCAAATCGATGTTTCCTGAAACGGCGGGGACTTATGCAGCTGGCGGAGGTTGATCGACGGGTTACATCAAAACGGAAAACGCCGGCCACTGGGCCGGCGTTCTTGCATCGTGCGGTTGCGATGTTACTTGATGTTCAGAAGAGGAATATTCTTGGCCGATGGCGGTGGCTTGATAGAGCTGAGATAGGCGTGAATATCCGTCATGTCGGTATCGCTTACCAGCTTCTTGCTGTAGGGCGGCATGTTTGTGGCAGCAGCACTGCGCACGAAAGACAAGAAACTTTCGAGCGCGAGAGGTTCCGGGGCGAGGCGTGGGCCGGTATTGGCGCCCTGTCCCTGATGGCCATGGCATTGATAGCAACCAACCTTGTCGAACAATAGTTTGCCGCGCGCGGCATCGGCTGCGACGGCGCTGCTTGTCGCAATCAATGCCAACTGCAGGCCGACGGCGATTTTCCAGAATGTTTTCATCGTTCATTTCCTCAGCGCGGTTGCGATACGACATCGACGAGAACAGGCTCGCCCGCCTTGACTATTTCCACCGCCTTCTTGAGCGCAGGGCCGAGATCAGCCGGGTTCTCGATGGGGCCAAATCCCTGCATCCCCATGGATTTTGCAAGCGTTGCATAGTCGACGTGCGGATTGTCGATCGTTGTTCCAATATGAGCGCGGTCAGCGCCACGCTCGCGCCAATTGCCGACGCGCTGCACATGCATGACTTCCTGATGATAGGCGCGATTGTTGTGCATCACCGTCAGCAACGGAATCTTGTGATGCACTGCTGTCCAGATTGCGCCGGGTCCGTACATCAAGTCGCCATCACCTTGCAGATTGACAACAAAGCGGCCGTGTTCGCGATGAGCCAATGCCGCGCCTATCGCCGCGCCCATTCCATATCCTTGACCGGCGCCGCCGGAATCGCCGATATACTGGTAAGGTTTATCGAAGTTCCACATGCGATGCGGCCAGTTGCTCAGGCGCACATCGCGCGAGACGAGGGCCCAGTCGAGATCCTTGATGACAGCCCAGAGTTCAGCGGACAGGCGCGCCGTTGAAATTGGCGAGGCGTCCCAGGCGTAGGTCGCATCTTCGCCGAAGAAGCGTTCGCGTTGCTTGGCCAATGCTTTGGCAGATTTTTCCATGCGCTGTGTTGCCGCGCGTTTCATTTCAGGCGTCAGGCCTGCCTTTATCGCCTCGACAAGTGCAGGCAGGGTTGCTTCGGAATCAGCCGCAATTGCCAGATCAACAGATTGGTAGCGCTGGAAGTCCTGATAGTTCGACTTCATGAACAAGTCGCGTGAGTTGATTGAAATCAGTTTCACGCTTTCTTTCAACGTACGGCGCTGGGAGGATTCGGCCCGGTCGGCGTAACTGTTGACGATGCCCCAGAAGTCGGTGAGTTCCATTCCCAATATGACATCGGCAGCGCCGATGGTGCCGCGTGCGCGCGTCGTGTTGTTCAATGCATGCCTGGACGGGAAATTCTGCCGTCCAAGCCGGTCAACGACGCTCGCACCGATCAGTTCGGCCAGTTCCACCAACGCGGGCTGGAAGGCAGAAGTTCTTGCACCGCGGTCAACAACGATAACGGGATTTTCTGCGGCCAGCAGCATTTTGGCTGCTTCTTTCACCGAAGCTGAATCGCCTTGTGGAAACGTTGGGCGGGTAATTCTTGGCACCGGAATTTTGGCAGATGCCGCACTTTCCTGCAGATGCGCGTCCAATGACACGCACACCGGTCCATAGGGCGGCGTCATGGCAAACTTCCACGCGCGCGCAAAGGACTCGCCAACCGCTGGCAGGGAGGCGGGCTGATCGTCCCATTTGGTGAAGTCGCGCACGATGGCAAGGGGGTCCTGCGCGGCATGTGTTGTGGGTACACCGGGTGGTCGATGGGCTGCGTCGATATGGTTGCCGGACAGGACCAGCATGGGCGCGCGGTCACACCAGGCGTTGTAGAGACCCATGGTCGCGTGTTGCATGCCAACCGTGCCGTGAAACAACAGGCCCATCGGCTTGCCGGATACTTTCGCATAGCCATGCGCCATGGCCGTTGCGATTTCCTCATGCATGGCAGTCAGAAGTTCCGGCTTCTTGTTCATGGCATAATTGTTGATCGATTCATGCAGGCCGCGACAACTGGAAGCCGGATTCGTCGCGACGTAATCGATGTCCAGGGCGCGCAGGACATCCACCATGTAATCGGAGCCGGGGCGACTGTCGGGACCGCTCATGGTCGCGGCTACCTTGATGGGCTGACCGATCTCAGCTTGTTCCTGCCGTGCGTTCGGGGGCAGGGCCAGCGGCAGGCGCGGGATCGCAATCTCGCTCACGGGAGCCACAGGCATGGCCGCAACCGCCGGAGCCGATACAGCGGCAGCACCGGTCACGGCTGCACCGGTAAGAAATTTACGCCGGTCTACCGGCGTGTGCCCACGTGTCATGTTTCTCTCCCGGTTTATGTGCAGATCAGCTGCGCTGTTCGTCAGGAATTCAAATCCGACTCCATCCGATCTTGCCGCCAGAATATAATTAGTGATAGGGGCCTTGCGCACGAAATCCGCATGAAGGCCTGGAACGACAAACTAATTCGTGCGAAAATATCCTAAAACAGGTACTTATGGTCTGATTGGTGTATTGATCGTAGCGGTATGCCGGACCAGGGACCAGCTATTTAATCGTATTAAGATATATAATTATGCATGCGCGCCTTGTGCGCCGTGCGCAGCGCAGGCTTGTGCTGGCGACATGCATGCCGGTTGCGGGCAAGGCAGGTGACCTGATGGCGCGGTAATGGTATGTATTGGGCCTGTTTACGCCCGGTGCCGCGCAGCACCTTGGGGCATGAAACTGGAGAAAGACATGG
The DNA here is from genome assembly GCA_963700795.1 of uncultured Alphaproteobacteria bacterium. Lineage (GTDB taxonomy): Bacteria > Pseudomonadota > Alphaproteobacteria > Rhizobiales > Beijerinckiaceae > Terripilifer. The sequence continues at coordinate 85,594 of CAVOYX010000014.1, forward strand.
ACGGAGATCAGCTGAAGCCGGACGCCGAGGCCTTTCATGCCAGCCGGGATACCAAGCGGGCCGAGGCGGCAGATGCCGTGAGCACTTATCCCACCGAGTTCCAGGGCAAGAGCCCGATCAAAGTGAACAAACTTGGTCATATCGTCTATGAAGTGACCGACCCTGAACGTACTGCGAAGTTCTGGAAAGAAGTGATGGGTTTTCAGGAAACCGATCGCAACGAGCTTGGCATGATCTTCTTGCGCTACGGCGCCGATCACCACGCGATCGGGCTGAAACCCAGCAAAGCAAAACGCCGGCCTGCCAAGGGTGAAGCGCTGAAACTGGAGCATCTTGCGTTTGAGGTGGACAACATGGACATGTTGTTTGCCGCGCGTGATTTTCTCACCGCGAACAATATTCCCCTGGCCTTTGAAGGACGCAAGGGCGCAGGCGGCAACACGTCTTTGCACTTCCTTGATCCGGACGGGTTCGAGTTCGAACTTTACTACAAGATGGACCAGATCGACGAAGACGGATTATTGCGTCCTGATGCGCAATTCCGCCGCGCTGGATCACTGGAAGAAGCAGCCGCTCATCCGCTGCCACCCAAACGCTGGTAGGCGGACAAACCGATTTGGAAAAGCCGGCCTGATTGGCCGGCTTTTTTTATGCAAAACTTCATCTGCCAATTAACGGCAGAACCTTGTCGGCAAAGGTCTGCAGGCCCTGCCGCATCGGATGAAATTGCAGCATCATGCAGGTCAGGCCCATATCCTCATATCGTTTGATCCTGTCGGCAATCGTTTGCGGTGTGCCGATCAATCCGGCACCGAGGGCTTTGATGGCAACATTGTGCTGGGGGTCGTTTTCCAGGGCGCGAGCGTCTTTCATCAGGGCATCGACATCATCGCCACACGCGACATGTGTCGAAATTCCAAAGCCGATTTCCCGGCCACAGGATGCGGCGCGTCGCGACATGTCCTTCAGATCTCCGGCCATGCGTTTTGCGTTTTCTTCGTAGGCATCAATGCCGGGCTCATAGGCGGCGAACCACAGATCGCATTCGCGGGCAATTATGTCCTTGCCGCGTTCATCGGCGCTTGCAGCATAAACGGGTGGATGCGGGCGTGTCATGGTTTTCGTTGTCATCGTTGCATCCCGGGCGGAATAGAATTTTCCGTCGAAGGAAAAGTTTTCTTCCAGCCACATTGCCTTCATCAAACGAATGAACTCATCCACACGCTGATAGCGATCGGCAGCCTCCTCGCCACCCAGCCATGCATTGTTGCCATAAAGAGCAAACTCGTGGGCGCGCCGTCCCGGCACGACATTGACGAGAAAGCGGCCGCCGCTCAGCCGGTCGATGGATGCCCCCATCTTGGCGGCCAGTTGCGGAGTGACAATTCCCGGATGCACGGCCGTCATGATCCTGATTTTTGTCGTCTGGACGGCCAGTGCGGAGGAGACGACCCAGGCCTCGAGATCGGGGGCAACCAGCCGTTCGGCGACCAGTGTCAGATCAAAGCCCATGGCTTCGGCCTGCAACACCACGTCCAGTGCGAACCTGTAGGAACGATCTTCCGCAAGCCCTTGACCGCGCGCGGACAAATCAGCCACTGCGCGGTCTATCTCCGGCTCGGGACGAATTGTGTGAGGCAATGGAGTCCAGATGCCTAGTTGCATGCGTGTCATCAAAACATGTTCCTGGACATCTTTTCCCGTAGGCGAGTTTCCGATTGGAATGCACGAGTGTCTTGTGGGTGATCTTGCAAGTCAACGTGCCGCCTGTCGCAACGTCAATGCCGAATGTGTGTTTTTGCAATACGCATCGGGTCTGTTAGGTATGGGGCAATGATCTTCCGGGGGGAGGCGATTATGAAGGCCGGCTTTTATGAGCGCACGGGTGCGCCGCAGGACATTATCCAGATTGGGGATATGCCTACCCCACGGCCGGGACCTGGACAGGTTCGGGTGAAAATTCATGTATCGGGAATCAATCCCTCCGACCTGAAGCGCGCGACCGGCTGGGCAGGCGCCCCGATGGCTCATCCCCGGGTCATTCCCAATAACGATGGCGCGGGCGTGATCGATGCTATCGGCGACGGTGTGGCAGCGACCCGCATCGGCGAAAGGGTTTGGGTTTATGAGGCAACCCTTGTCGGTCAGAAACAGGGAACGGCTGCCGAATATTGCGTGGTGCCAACTGAATATGCGGTTCCCTTGCCGGAGAAGGCAGATTTTTCGTTTGGTGCATGTCTAGGCGTGCCGGCAATGACAGCCCACAGGGCGGTGTTTTCCGAAGGTCCGGTCGAGGGCAAGACCTTGCTGGTTGCTGGCGGGGCCGGGTCTGTGGGTCGGTTTGCGGTTCAGTTGGCCCGCTGGGGCGGAGCCCATGTCATCGCAACCGTGGGATCTGATGAAAAGGCGGCAATTGCCAGAGCTGCAGGGGCACAGGAAGTCTTTTCCTATCGAAGTTCCACCCTGGCGCAGGATATTGCGAAATATGCCGCAAAAACCGACAGCGGCGGTGTTGATCATGTGGTCGAGGTGCATTTCCGGGACAATATTGCGCTGGATGCCCAGATATTGAAAACCAATGGTTCGGTGTCGCTTTACGGCTCTTCGGATGATGCAAATGAGCAGCCCGCAGTGCCGATGCGTGATTTGCTGCGCAAGGGTATCAATCTGCGCTGGGTAATGGTCTATGCGCTTGCCCCGGAACCGCGTGCCGCGGCGATGCACGATATCGATCGCGCAATCCGCGAAGACGCGATTACGCCCTTGGTGGCGAAACGCTATAAACTCGACGATCTGGCCCAAGCCATGTCTTTTGTGGGTGTTACAGGATCGGGAGGCAAGGTTCTGGTCGATATCTGAACCGAATCCGGCGTTTGCCTATGGTCTTGCGCGAGGGGAATAGGGCCTCTATTGAAGTCCGGAAAGTGCCCGCTGCGGTAAGGGCAATTGTCCTGCTGCTAGCTGCACCTCCATGACAAGCACCGGTTACAGAAGAAACCGGTTCTGCGAACAAAACGAAAAGGGAGACTCCGTTGCCTGACGTAAAACTGACAGTGAACGGCAAGGACGTATCAGCCAAGGTCGAGGCGCGCACGCTGCTGGTGGAATTGCTGCGCGAACAGCTTCGCCTGACCGGCACTCATGTTGGTTGTGACACCACCCAGTGCGGCTGTTGCACGGTACATGTGGATGGCCAGGCGGTGAAATCCTGCACCATGCTGGCTGTTCAGGCGAACGGGCGCTCCGTGACCACTATCGAGGGGCTGGCTGCTGCCGATGGCACGTTGCATCCGATGCAGGCAGCTTTCCAGGAGCATCACGGCCTTCAGTGCGGCTTCTGTACGCCCGGCATGGTGATGATGGGCATCGATATCGCCCGTCGCAATCCGGGCTGCGACGAGAAGACCGTGCGCGAGCAGCTGGAAGGCAATATCTGCCGCTGCACTGGCTATCAGGGCATCGTGCAGGCCATTTTGTCGATTGCCAATCCGTCCGCCGTTCGCGACCATCATTGAGGAATTGAGCGATGCATAATTTCGAATATCACCTCGCCAAAGACCTCGACAATGCAGCCAAGACCCTCGCAGGTGCTGACGACGGCAAGTTGATGGCCGGCGGCATGACGCTGATCCCGACGTTGAAACAACGTCTGGCCGCGCCGTCCGATGTAATCGACCTTGGCGCTATCGCCGGGCTGAAGGGCATCAAGAAGGAGGGAAACGCGATCGTTATCGGCGCCATGACCTGCCACGCCGATGTCGCGGCCTCGGATATCGTGAGCAAGGACATTCCTGCGCTGGCAGCTCTGGCGGGCGGGATCGGCGATCCGGCTGTTCGCCATCGCGGCACGATCGGTGGTTCCATCGCCAATGCCGATCCGGCTGCCGATTATCCGGCAGGCGTTGTTGGTCTTGGAGCCAGCATCATCACCAACAAGCGCGAGATTGCCGGCGACGACTTTTTTACGGGCCTGTTCGAAACGGCGCTGGAAGAAGGTGAAATTGTTACCGCCGTGCGCTTCCCTATTCCCAAGAAGGCGCATTATCAAAAGTTCCGCCATACGGCCTCCGGCTATGCGGTGGTCGGCGTGATGGTGGCGCAAACGGACAAGGGTGTTCGGGTCGGTGTCACCGGCGCGGGTCCCAGCGCGTTCCGGGCGTCGGAATTCGAGGCAGCGCTGTCGAAAGACTTTTCGGTCAAGGCCGTGGAAAAACTCAAGCAGGACGCGGATGGGCTTTTGACCGACATTCACTTCAGCGGTGAGTACCGGGCGCATATCGTAGGCGTTTTCGTGCGCCGTGCAGTTGCGGCTTTGGGGTGAGGCTGTTGGTGTCGACACACGCCTTGCCGGGACATATCATCCTCCCCAATCCTGTTGGGGAGGATTTTTTCTATTCCCGTTTCCCGATCAAGAAATGCCCAGAGCAATTGCACGATGCGTAAACTTCTGATCGTCCTCACGCTGCCCGAACCGGTGCGCAATGTTTATCGCGACCGGCTGCGCGAGGTGTTCCCGCGGCTTGACCATAGACATGGTGGATCACAATTCCAAAGCCGGGCCATATTTGCCGGATGCAGAGGCAGTTGTAGCTTTTGGCGTGATGCTTTCGGATGAAATCTTTTCTTCAGGCAAGAATCTGAAGTGGGTGCAGGCGCTGGGTTCCGGTGTCGATGGCATCACCGATCAGCCGTCATTCCGCAAGGATATTCAGGTCACGAACATGCAGGGCCTGCACGGGCCGCCCTGCGCGGAAGCCGCCATTTGCGCAATGCTCGACCTGGCACGCCAGATGCCGCGTGTGCTCGACAACCAGCGCAACAAGACATGGCAGCGCTTCCCGGTGCGGCTCGTCGATGGCAAGCAGGTTGCCATCATCGGCCTTGGCGTCATTGCCGAAGCGCTTGCGTCCGCGCTGTCAGGCGCTGGGCATGCATGTGACCGGGGTCACGTGGCGCACCGCGCGAACTGGCGGGGTTTGATCGGGTCGCGCCACGCAGTGAAATGCTGGACGTTGTCAGCCAGAGCGATTTCGTCGTGCTGCTCACGCCCTACACAAAAGAAAACCATCACCTTGCGAATGCAGAGTTTCTGTCGGCGATGAAACGCGATGCTTATCTGATCAATATTGCGCGTGGTGGCGTCGTGGATGAGGCGGCGCTGATCGACGCCTTGCGGGAAGAAACGTATAGCTGGTGCGGCGTCTGGATGTGTTCGAAACCGAACCCCTGCCCGAGGATCATCCGTTCTGGTCGCTCGATAACGTCATCGTCACGCCACATCTTGGCGGGTTCCACGATGAATATCCCAAGCGGGCTTTGCCGATCCTGGAACACAATATCGCAAAATTTCTCGCCGGTGATTTTGCCGGTATGATCAACATCGTAAATGCAGGAAAGGTTGCCTGACATGGCTGCTCTATCTGAACGTCTGAATACGCCAATATCGACCGCTGAACTTGAACGCCGCTGGGCGCTGGTGCGCAAGGGCATGGAAGAGCGCGGAATCGATGTTCTGGTCATGCAGAACAACAACGATTTCATGGGCGGATATGTAAAGTATCTCACCGATCTGCCCGCCACCAACGGTTATCCCGTGACGCTGATATTTCCCAAGGACGACGGGATGACGATGATCGGGCAGGGGCCGTTCGGTCACGACAAGCCGGTGCCGCTTGAAGGCAATGGCATGTTGCGCGGCGTCAAGCGCCAGCTCGGCGTGCCAAGCTATCACACAGCTCATTATACCGGCGATTATGATGCCGAACTCGCGGTCAAGGCGCTTGCTCCTTACAAGGGCGCGAAAGTCGGGCTGCTGGCAACTGCTTCCATTCCCCACATGTTGGTCGAATATCTGAAGAAGAATGCGCCGACGAACGAGGATTTCGTCAACGCGTCGGATTTTGTCGATGATATTCGCGCCATCAAGAGCCAGGAAGAAATCGAGCTGATGCGCGACAGCCGCATTGCTGCAGGACGTGCAGATGGAGGCTGCATTTGCTGCGGTCAAGCCGGGTATGCAGGATCAGGATGTGATGGCTGCCGCGCTGCACTACGGAACATTGCGAGGCAGCGAACAGGGCTGGTACATGTGCGCGTCCGGGTCCTGTCGGCACGGCAGCTGTCATGGTGCCGCCGCATCAGCAGGCGCGCACAATGCAGAAGGGCGACCAATTCACGCTGCTTTGCGAAAATGCAGGCGCTGGCGGCATGTATACGGAACTGGGCCGCACCTGCGTGCTGGGCAAGGCTAGCCAGGAAATGAAGGACGAGTTCGCTTTCGTGCTGGAAGCGCGCGAGCACACGCTGAAAATGCTGAAGCCAGGCGCTTCGTGCAAGGATATCTGGGAATCACATAACGACTTCATGCGCAAGAATGGCAAGCCGGAGGAAACGCGTCTGTATTGCCACAGTCAGGGATACGACATGGTGGAGCGTCCACTGGTGCGCTTCGATGAAACCATGCCGCTGGCAGCCAACATGGTTGTGGCCGTGCATCCGACATACGTGACCTCAACGACTTATAGCTGGGCATGCGACAACTTTCTGATCACGGACAAGGGTTGCGAACGCATGCACAGGTTCGCCGAAAAGATCACCGAACTTGATGCTGATCCAGACGACCGGATCGCCCGGATATTGCGAGGTTCGGCACAGGACAACAGGGATGGAAGCGATGAAATTCGGCGTAATGGATCATCTGGATTTGTCGAATGGACTGCCGCTGTCGCAACATTACGAAGACCGCTTGCGTCTTGGTGAAATGTTCGATGCGGCAGGTTTTCACTGCTTCCATGTAACCGAGCATCATTTTACACCTCTGGGTGGAGGCTCTGTGCCAAGTGTCTATCTTTCGGCTCTGGCACAGCGCACGAAACGCCTGCGGATCGGAACGCTCGTTTATGCGCTTCCGGCCCATCATCCCTTGCGCCTGCTGGAGGAGATTTGCGTTCTCGACCAGATGAGTGGCGGCGTCTCGACATTGGTTTCGGACGCGGTTCGGTGCGTGAGGAACTTGCATATCTGGGTGTCGATCCAGTTCAGGCGCGCGAAATTTATGACGAAGGCTCTGGCAAATCGTCGAACATGGGTTTGCGCGACGGACACGTCGATTTCGAGGGCAAGCATTTCACTTTCAAGAATGTTCCGCTGCACCTGAAGCCATTTCAATCGCCGATGCCCCCGCGCTGGTATGGCGTCCATTCGGTGGAAAGTGCGGAGCGTGCGGCGCGCGCAGGTTTCAACATTGTTGTCAATGAAGATCGTCGCATCGTCGAAGAAAGTATATCGAGGTCTTCAAGACGTGAACTGGCGGCATCGGACAATAGCGATGCCAAGACCTATGATAGGACTGGCGCGCACGATTGTTGTTGCCGATACCGACGAAAAAGCAATGGCGATCGCGGATCGCGCGCATGATGTTTTCCAGCAAGAGCTTCACCTGGATGCATCGCCGGTTCAATCGTTCTCCGGAACATTGGGGACTGGATACAAAATTTTCGGAACTGGTCGCCGCAGAGCGATCGTTTGCCGGATCTCCAGCAATCGATCGACACGCATTCCTGGCCGAGCAGCATCGGGCAACGGGAGCGAATTACGCAGTCTTGCGGTTTTGCTTTGGTGACATGTCGTTCGCAGGAAGCACACGCTCGGTGGAATTGTTCGCAGACAAGGTGATGCCCGCACTTCAGGATGCGATGGAGACGATCTAGGCACAGTGCAGTCAATGCATGGAAGGTGCGCGGTATGGAACAGAACGTGCGTTATGACTACATCATTGCCGGCGGCGGTTCGGCTGGTTGCGTGTTGGCGAACCGCCTCAGCGAAGATCCAGCCAATTGCAAAGTTCTGCATGCTTGGAGGCCGGCAAACCGGACCGGCATCTTTGGTTGAAACTGCCGCTGAAGTTTCGCGACCTGATGACAGATCCACGGTTTCAGTGGAACTATGAATCCGAGCCGGAACCATATTTGAACAATCGCCGTTTGCTTGTCCCGCGCGGCAAGGCGCTGGGTGGATCATCCTCCATCAACGGCATGATCTATTGCCGCGGTCATGCCAGCGACTACGACCGCTGGGCGACAATTGGGTCTGTCGGCGGTGGAGCTACAGCGATGTGCTGCCCTATTTCAAGCGCTCTGAAAACTTTCATGGCGCCTCATCGGACTTTCACGGCAAGGATGGTCCATTGAGCGTCAGTCGCAGGCGATCGCACGAGCGAAGCCTATGATGCCTATCGCGCTGCTGGAAAGGCGCTGGGGCATCGCAATACCGATGACCACAACGGCGCGGTGCAGGATGGGTTTGGACCGGCTGATTATACGATACACAATGGCCGGCGGGGCAGTGTCTCGAAGCGCTTTCTCGAACCTGCGCTTTCGCGACCGAATCTGACCGTGGTGACCGGCGCGCAGGCGACGCGTATCGTGCTGGAGAACAGCACGCGCGCGGGCATCGAATATATGCGTGACGGTGCAAAGGTTGTTGCACTTGCTTCGCGCGAAGTTCTTGTGTGTGGCGGCACCTATAATTCACCACAATTGCTGATGTTATCGGGCATAGGCCCGGCAGATCATCTGCGCGAACATGGTATCGAAGTTGTGCTGGATGTGCCGGAAGTCGGCCGCAATCTGCAGGACCATATCAGCGTATTGATCGGAAATCGAAGCGACCGGATGGCACATCATGCGAAGGAGTTTCGCTTCGATCAGCTGGCACTTTCTGCGCTGCGCTGGCTGGCTTTCAGCAAGGGACCTTTGGCTACGCAACCGGTGGCGGGTCTTGCCTATATCCGTTCGCGCCCGGAGCTTGCAGCGCCAGATCTGGAACTGCTGATGAACCGTATCGATCCATGACGCAGATATGGTTTCCCGGAATTCGTAAACCCAAGGATGGTTTCCTCGGATTGCGGGTGATTGCCCTGCATCCGGAAAGCCGTGGCTCGGTTACATTGCGTTCGTCCGATCCGTTTGCGACAGGCAAAGATCGTGCACAATTATCTTGGAACAGAAAATGACCGGGCGACATTGCGCAATGGTGTGAAACTGGCGCGCGATCTTTACGCGACTGAGCCACTCAAGAGCATGGTGCAGGGCGAAGTCATCCCTGGCGCACAGGTTCGCAGCGACGATGAGATCGATGCCTTTGTTCGCGAAACCGGAAGCATGCTGTTTCATCCGACTTCGACTTGCCGCATGGGAACCGACACCAAAGCTGTGGTCGATGGACAATTGCGCGTTAATGGAATCGAAGGGCTTAGAGTGTCGTGGATGCATCGGTCATGCCTTATGTCATTGGCGGGCATACTAACGCGCCAACAATCATGATTGCTGAAAAGGCTGCGGACATGATTCTCGGCCGGCAGGCTTTGCCTGCGGCGGAAGTATCACTGTCCGTTGCTGCGGAATAATACGCAGGCAAGAAATCAGAACTATCAGCTCCCGAGCACGGGTTTAATTTTTTCGCGAAATTCCAACAGTTTCTGGCACAGCCATTCACGTGTTTCTGCGAAGCGCTGTGCAGGCACGGGAATGGAGATTGCTGCCGGCCGCCCGAATGAATCGAGCAGTGCTGTTCCAACCGCGCAAATCCCTTCTCCGTGCTCACCCAGATCAAAGGACTGGTGCGTTTGCCGGGCCTGCGCAATCTCGTTGAGCAAAGCCTGTCGATTGCCGAGTATGTGTGCGGGGTGTTCGGCGATGCTTCTGTCGATGAGATCGTCGGCGTCGGCTTGTGAAAAGCAGGCCAGTATGGCCTTGCCGTTGGCCGTGCAGTGCAATGGAAAACGCTCGCCAACAGCGGACAATGCGACAAGCCGTTGGCGGCCTTGAACCTGATCGACGAACACCACGGATCCACCTGATAGTGTTGCAAGGTCGACGGTCTCGCCAACGTCCTCGCCAAGTTCACGTAAGTAGGGCGCGATTGCTTCTATCGGGCTCACGTTGCGGGATGCCGCCAAATGTACCAGTCCGCTGCCAATGGTGGTTCCGCCAGCCGAGGATGTGCCGGAGACAAATCCTTCCTGGGCAAGCGCCGCAACGATGCGCTGAACCGTTGATCGTGGCAGACCGACACTTCGGCTCAGCTGGCCTAGCGACAGGCCCTGCGGTTCGCGCGCAACTGCCCGCAAGATTGCAGCAGCCCTGGCGATGACCTGTATTCCCCCGGTGGTTTCCTGCCCGGCAAGCTGCTTTTTTCTGGCTGTTGGTGGCGACATTGGCGCCGTTCTCCCCATAATGCTTACCATGTACCATAATACGATACAGAATGTACCGTATTATGGAAAGAAAAATCTTGTCTTTGCAAGCAGGACGCGCCAACATTGGATCAATGGCGAAGGCCACGACATTTATGCAATTCAGGGAGGAGCCTGCATGATCAAGATTCGCGGCATCGATTTTCACGACAACCTCGACAATTACATGGGGTTGCAGTTTCACAATCTCTCGCATCGGTTTGGCTATCAATCGCCGAACTGGCCCTATTTCGAAGACGTGAAGATCGAACGTATTCACTATATGGCGAAGTCCGGCGTGCTGTCGCAGCGCATCACGACAACGATGCACAACACGACGCATATCGATGCGCCTGCGCACGTGGTGCAGAATACGCCATTTATCGACGAAGTTCCGTTGCCGCACTTTTTTGGCTCCGGCATTGTCGTGTCGATCCCGAAGAAGAAATGGGAATCGATAACCTATGACGATCTGGAAAAGGCCGCTGGCAAACATGTACGCCCGGGCGATGTCGTGATCGTCAACACGGGCTGGCACCATATCTACGGTGACAATGAAGATTATTTCGCACGCGCACCCGGGTTCGTGCCATCCGCCGGGCATTGGTTCGTCGAAAAGAAGGTCAAGGTTGTTGGTCACGATACGCAGGCCAACGATCATCCGCTGGCAACGGCCATCGGTCCGCAGCGCAACGGTCCGCTGCTGCCCCATCTGGCCGAGGAGTACAAGGAATGGTCCGGCGGGCGCGACTGGAAAGACGACTTTCCCTGAATGGGAGCCGGTGCATCGCATTCTGTTCAACAACGGCATTCTGGGCATCGAAAATGTTGGCGGCGATCTCGACGCTGTCACTGGCAAGCGCGTCACTTTCGCCTTCTTTCCCATGGAACTGGGATCGTGGCGACGGCTGTATCATTCGCCTGGTTGCAATTACCAATCCGGACCAGAAATACCGCATCGAAAAAGGGGAGACGTTCTGATGTTTCTGCGACGTTTCGAAGACGCCAAGCCTTACGAGGCAGCCAATCATCGCGAATGTATGGGCTTGCGCCTGCAGGGATGGGAAAAAGGTTCGTCCGAAGAGCCATTGGATCGGCCTGTCGCACTTCCTGCCAGGTGGCGGTGCGGGACCGGATTCAACTCCATTCGAAAAGATCTACGTCGTGCTGGAAGGTGAGCTGACACTCACCATTGACGGCAAGGATACCGTTCTGAAGAAATACAATTCCTGCACTATCGCCGCCGAACGAAGTGCGCGAAATCAAGAACAAGTCGAACCATATGTGCACGCTGCTGGTTTCGATACCCTATCCGCCGGGACACAAGGCCTGATACGCGAGAGTATTCGACAACCTGGCATCACCGAACAGCACCAAGGACAAGACAATGGATGATTTCATCAAGAACCCCGCGTCGCTGTTCGACGTCAAAGGCAAGGTGGCGGTTGTCACTGGCGCTTCGGGTGCGTTCGGCGCACTGGCCGCAAAAATTCTTGCAGGCGCCGGTTGCAAGCTGGTGCTGACGGCCGGCAGCAAGGATGCGCTGGCGGCGAAGTTTCGAAGGAGTGCAAGACCTTGGCGCGGAAGTCGAGGCCCTGAACATCCGTCCGACAACCAGCGCCTTGTGTGATGATGTCATCGATGCAGGCGTCAAACGGTTCGGTCAGGTTGATATTCTTGTTGTGGCGCAAGGCAAGAACGATGTCTCGAAAATCCATGAGATGTCGGCAGAACGTTTCCTCGATGTCATGGACGCCAATGTCACGCAAAGCTGGTTGATGGCCAAATCCGCCATCGACGCAAATGCTGCGAGCAGGGCAAGGGCGGGAAGATCGTGCTGATGTCTTCGGCGCGCGGACTGCTTGGCCATCCGGCCGGATACACCGCCTATTGTTCTTCCAAGTCGGCGATCGACGGCATGACCAAGGCTCTTGGCTGCGAATTGGGGCCGACCGGTATCACGGTCAACGCCATCGCACCGACTGTGTTCCGTTCGCCTCTGACGGCGTGGATGTATGAGGACAATGAAAACGCCAACAAGGTGCGGGCAGGTTTTCTGTCGCGTGTGCCCAAGGGCCGTTTGGGCGAACCGGAAGATCTTGCCGGCCCGCTGCTGTTTCTCATGTCTAAAGCCTCGGATTTCTACACCGGGCATATTCTCTATGCGGATGGCGGTTATACAGCCGGGATACCGGGACATTCCGACCGCGGCGACCGCAGGCCGGGATGAAGCACAAAATAACCCCGGCCGGGATGCATATCCGGCGGGGCGGGGACGACATGGCTGGAGCAATGACAGAAAAAGCAAAAATAGCGGTGATCGGCGCCGGCCTGATGGGCCATGGTATTGCGCAGGTCTTCGCTGTGGCCGGCCACGAGGTCACCATCACCGATCCGAGGAAGCATCGCGTCTGCCGTCCATGCGAAGGTTGCACAAAACCTCACCGACATGGGCATTCCGCCACGATGCGCTCAACCGTATCAAGGTGAAAGCGGACAACGCCCAGACAGTCGCCGGCATGGATGTGGTGCATCGAAGCCGCACCGGAAAACATGGAGTTGAAGCAGAAGCTTTTTGTCGAACTGGAAGCCGCTGGCGCCGCCGCATGCAATTCTGGCCTCCAATACATCGGTGATGCCGATCACCGAAATCATGAAGAACGTCAAGGACAAGTCACGCGCAGTTGGCACACATTGGTGGAACCCGCCATTTCTCGTGCCACTTGGTCGAAGTCGTGCGCACCGCCGATACGTCGGATGCGACATGTCGCACATGATGGATCTGCTTGCCAGGCGCGGGCAAGACGCCGGTGGAAGTGAAGAAGGATGTGCCCGGGTTTGTCGGCAATCGCCTGCAGCACGCGCTTTGGCGCGAAGCGGTAGCTATCGTCGCGGAAGGCATTTGCGATGCAGACATGGTCGATACGGTGGTCAAGGCGAGTTTTGGTCGCCGCCTGCCAGTGCTCGGTCCACTGGAAAATGCGGACATGGTCGGCACCGAGCTGACCCTTGCCATTCACCAGCAGGTACTTGCCTTATATCGATGCAACACAAGGGCCGTCGCCTTATCTGGAAAAGCTTGTTGCAACCGGCAAGCTCGGGTTCAAGATCGGGCGAGGGCTTTCGCAAGTGGAGCGAAAAGGAGCAGGCCGACCTGCGCAAGAAGGTCATCGATCATCTGATGGACAATGAACGCCAAGGATGCAGGCAAGATCTGAAGGCGGCAACCGATGTGATGTTTATATGAACGGGGAGGAAGCAGAATATGAGCAAGACTTACGTCAATTGGTTCTGACCTGAAGCCGACACGCCGGCAGGTGGTTCATGGCGGCGCAGCGCTGGTTGCGGCGCCCGCAGTGTTGCGCGCTATTCCGGCCCATGCACAGAGCAAGGGTATCAAGATCGGTTTTGTTACTCCCGCCAGCGGACCACTCGCAGGCTTTGCCGAAGCCGATAAATTCATTCTTGATGGCATCAAGGAAAAGATCGGCAAGGGCATCGTCAATAACGGCAAGACAATTCCTGTCGAGATCATCGTCAAGGATACGCCAGTCGAATGCGAACCGTGCCGCCGAAGTAGCCTCTGAATTGATCCTCAAGGACAAGGTGACATTGATCACCGGTATTTCGACACCGGATACGACCAATCCGGTTGCCGATCAGGCCGAAGCCAACGAGGTTCCCTGCATCACGACGAATTGCCCCTGGCAACCATATTTCTTTGGCCGCAAGGGAAATCCTGCCAAAGGCTTCGACTGGACCTATCATTTCTTCTGGGGTCTGGAAGACGTGATCGCTTCGTTCCTCAATCTCTGGGATGGCATCCGCACCAACAAGGTTGTCGGCGGTCTGTTCCCGAATGACGCTGACGGCAATGCCTGGGGCGACGCCAAAGCTTGGGTTGCCGACGCCACTGGGCAAGGCCGGCTACAAACTGATTGATCCGGGCCGTTACACGCAGACTGTCGAACGACTTCACTGCGCAGATTTCCGCGTTCAAGAAAGCCGGCGCGGAAATCGTCACCGGTGTGATGATCCCGCCGGACTTTGCAACCTTCTGGTCGCAGGCAGCACAGCAGGGCTTCAAACCGAAGATCGTTACGGTCGGCAAAGCATTGCTGTTCCCATCCGTCCTGGAAAGCCTGGGAGCGCGCGGCGATGGGCTGACAACGGAAATCTGGTGGACGCCATCGCATCCCTTCAAGTCGAGCCTCACCGGTCAGAGTGCAAAGCAGCTGGCGGATGCATGGGTGGCATCCTCCAAGCGCCCGTGGACACAGCCGCTGGGCTTCGTCCACGCCCTGTTCGAGGTTGTGATTGATACGCTGCAGCGGTCGAAGGATCTCAACGATCCCAAGTCCATCGTTCAGGCGATCGCGGCAACCAATCTCAACACCATCGTTGGACCGGTGAAATGGCCGGGCCCGGTCAAGAATGTGTCCAAGACGCCGCTGGTCGCAGGCCAGTGGGTGAAAAAGGCCAGTGGTTACGATCTCGTTGTCACCGCCAACAAGAACGCTCCGATCATTCCGATCGGCGGGCAAGACCAGGCCGCTTTGAAGGCATTGTTGGCGAAGGCAGCGTCATGACCGCAATTTTGTCGCTCCAGTAATGTGAGCAAGCGGTTTGGCGCTGTGGTGGTTGCCGACGCGCTAAGCCTCTCCCTCGATGAGGGAGAGGCGCTTGGCATTATCGGGCCCAATGGTGCCGGCAAGACAAGTCTCTGTTCAACATGATTGCGGGCGCGATTGCGCCAGATGCCGGACGTGTCGAATATCGCGGTCAAAACATTACGCAGCTGAGTGCTGCACAACGCTGCCGTATCGGAATTGGTCGCAGCTTTCAGATTCCGCAACCATTTGCGGGCCTCAGCGTGTTTGAAAATCTCTGCGTCACAGGCTTTTTCGGCGCGCGCGGAGATCGTACAAATGTCGAGCGACGCGCAGTTGAAGTGTTGCAACTCACCGGAATGCTGGCGAAAGCCAATTCCCTTGCCGGTTCACTCACATTGCTGGAACGCAAGCGCCTGGAGCTGGCGCGGGCGCTGGCTGGAAATCCCAAACTCCTGCTGCTCGATGAAATTGCCGGCGGTCTGACGCCGCACGAATGCGATGACCTTGTCGCGGCCATCAAGCAAATTCGGGAAACCGGCGTATCCGTCATCTGGATCGAACATGTGGTCCATGCGCTGCTGGCTGTCGTGGACAGGCTGTTCGTGTTGCATCAGGGCTCGAAACTTGCTGAAGGTGATCCGAAAACCGTGATGGCAAGTCCGCGAGGTACATGAAATCTATCTGGGAGTGGAAGCTGATGGCTGATACTCCCTTGCTGGCGATTGAAAACCTGGAAGCTTATTATGGGTCGTTCCAGGCATTGTTCGGTATTTCATTGTCCGTGGAGGCCGGAGAGACGATAGCCGTTATTGGCGCCAACAGCGCGGGCAAGTCGACACTCATGAAAGCGATTGTCGGCCTCGTGCAGACGCGTAATTCGGCAATCCGTTTTCGTGGCGAAAACATCGCCGGACTTGAAACGCAGCATATTGTTGCGCGGGGCATCGCACTGGTGCCCGAGGGCAGGCGATTGTTCCGTTCGCTATCGGTGGAAGAAAATCTGCTTGCAGGTGGCCAGCAAAAAAGAAACGGGCCGTGGTCGCTAGCGGAAATTTATAATCTGTTTCCCGTGCTTGGCGAGCGGCGTGCGCAGCCTGCGACCTCCCTTGTCCGGTGGACAGCAGCAAATGGTTGCAATCGGCCGGGCGCTCATGGCCAATCCGGATCTTTTGCTCATCGACGAGTTGAGCCTGGGATTGGCCCCGATCGTGATCAAGGATATTTACGCAGCTTTGCCGCGGGTAACCAAACACGGCACGACGGCGATCGTTGTCGAACAAGACACAGCCAGGCGCTGAGCGTGGCAACCCGCGTATATTGTTTGCGTGGAGGCCGTATCACACTTGAAGGCGCGCCCGCTGCACTATCGCGGGAATCGATCTCCAACGCTTATTTCGGAGTTTAGGGATGGTCTGGTTGAACGCGATTGTGCAGGGCGTTCTGGTCGGCGGGCTATATGCCTTGTTCGCTGCGGGTTTGTCGCTCATCTTCGGGGTCATGCGCCTGGTCAATATCGCCCATGGTGATCTGATTGTGCTTGCGGCTTATGTGGCGCTGGTTTGCGTTTCCATCACCGGCATGAATCCTCTTCTGGCCATTCTGGTTGTGGCGCCATTGATGGCGCTCTTCGGCTATTCCTTCAGCGGCTGTTGTTCAACCGCACGTTGGGAGAAGATATTCTGCCGCCATTGCTGGTCAGCTTTGGCCTTTCCATCATCATTCAAAATGCATTGCTGCAGGGATTTAGCGCAGATAGCCGCAAACTGAATGCAGGGCTCGATCGAGATCGCAACAATCCCGATTGTCCAGGGTCTTTCTATCGGCTGGCTGCCACTCATCATGTTTGTCAGTGCCATTGCGATTATCGCAGCGCTGCAATTCATGTTTTATTCCACGGCGCTTGGCCGCGCATTGCGCGCGACGTCCGACGATCAGGATGTCGCCCGGCTGATGGGCTACGACAACAAACATATCTTGGTCTTGCGATGGCAATGTCGCTGGCGGTCGTTGCTGTGGCAGGCGTGTTTCTCGCGACGCGGGCGAACTTTGATCCAGCGATTGGTCCGCAACGTCTGATCTTTGGTTTTGAAGCGGTGATCATTGGCGGCCTGGGCAATTTGTGGGGCACGCTAATAGGCGGAATTATCCTGGGCGTTGCGCAGGCGCTGGGCGCCATGATCGATCCCGGCTGGCAGTTGCTCGCTGGCCATATCGTGTTTCTGATCGTGCTGGCTATCCGGCCACAGGGGCTGTTTCCGAAGGTGGACGGATGAGCGCGCCAGTATTCCATATTGAACGTGCAACGGCGGAAAGCCGTGTTGCGCTCGTCTTCGCAATTGCCGGGCTGATTGCGCTTGCGGCAGGCCCCTGGTGGCTCGATCGCAACGGGATGCGTCTTGCGGGCGAATTCTTCGTCTATCTTGGCCTTGCCACGTTGTGGAACCTGTTCGGCAGGTTACGCAGGGCTGGTTTCGGTTGGCCAGCAGGCATTTGTCGGATTTGGCGGCTATTTTCTGTTCGGCTGGGCGATGCTTTTGGGCCTGCCGCCATTGCTGGCCGTGCCTGCCGCTGGTGTTGCAGCGGCTGCACTGTCGTTGCCTATCTCGCTTCTGGTATTCCGATTGAAGGGCGCGTACTTCGCTATCGGCACCTGGGTCGTGGCAGAAGTATTCATGCTCTAGCAGCACAGATTTCGGTTCTGGGCGGCGGCTCTGGAGTCAGTCTGCCGATCTCGCTTATTCGCGCCATCGGTTCCACCCGTTCGATGCGCGAGTATGTCATCTATTACGAGACGGTCGGCGTTACTGTCGCGATTATCCTCGCGGTATATTTGCTTTTGCGGTCGCGTTGGGGACTTGCGCTGCAGGCGATACGTGACAGCGAGCTGGCAGCTGAAACAGCGGGTGTCAGCGTTGCCAACGCCAAGCGACTGCTCTATGTCGTGGCCTGCGTCTGGCGCGGCGATGATCGGTGCATTGATCTTCATGACCAAGTTGCGGATTTCGCCGTCGGCAGCTTTCAGTGTCAACGACTGGACAGCATTCGTCATCTTCATCACGGTGATCGGCGGAATCGGGCGTATCGAAGGTCCGATTATCGGTACGATCCTGTTCTTTGTTCTGCGTGAAACATTGTCAGATCTCGGCGCATGGTATCTGATCGTTCTGGGGGCTTTTGCTGTCGCGATCATGCTGTTCGCACCAAAGGGCCTGTGGGGCCTGGCAGCCGACAGGTTTCGGCTGGCAATTGTTTCCGGTCGGGCGGCGTCTCGTACTGACGCGAAACTTCATCGAAAGCAGATGAGACATCTGCAAAGGCAATCGCAAGGGAGTTTCTACAATGGCTGCTCGCAACAACAACAAGGTTATCATCACCTGCGCTGTAACTGGTGGAATTCATACGCCGACCATGTCAGAGCATTTGCCGGTCACTCCCAACGAGATTGCCGAACAGTCCATTGCCGCAGCTGAAGCGGGCGCGTCCATCTTGCATTTGCATGCACGCGATCCAAAGGACGGCCGTCCGACACCTGATCCCAAAGTCTTCATGCAGTTTCTGCCGCGCATCAAGCAGAACACAGATGCTATCGTCAACATAACAACTGGCGGCGGGCTGACCATGACCGTTGAAGAACGGCTGGCTGCACCGCTTGCAGGCTTCACCGGAAATGTGTTCACTGAACATGGGTTCGATGAATTTCGCCCTGCATCCGCTCGCTGATCGCTACAAGAACTGGAAGTATGATTGGGAAGAAGGATATCTGCGCGGCACCAAGGGCGGTATCTTCCGCAACACGTTCGATGATATCGAGAAGATATACAAATTGCTTGGCGAGGGGCACGGTACAAAGTTCGAGCATGAGTGCTACGACGTGGGACATCTTTACAATCTGGCACATTGTCTGGATGCGGGCCTGTTCAAGCCGCCGGTATTCCTGCAACTGATTTTCGGCGTGCTGGGCGGCATCGGCGCACATATGGAAAATCTGGTTTTCATGAAACAAACCGCAGACCGATTGTTCGGTGATTACTATCAGTGGTCGGTACTGGCAGCAGGGCGGTCGCAAATGCCGTTTGCCACCCAGGCTGCGATGATGGGCGGAAATGTGCGGGTAGGTCTTGAAGATTCGCTTTTCATCGGCCGTGGACAGCTGGCTTCATCCAACGCCGAGCAAGTGCGCAAAATACGGACCATCCTTGAAGAGTTGGGCCATGAGATTGCAACGCCTGACGAAGCGCGCGCGATGCTCGAACTCAAGGGCGCAGATCTGGTAAAGTTCTAGTCCAAAGGTTGAAATTGCGAGGCGTATAAATTGTATTTCGATATATACGTCCAATATGAGCGATTTTACCCGAAATTTGCATTCAGGTTGGCCTGTTGCCATACTCCCTGACGATGCGGGCTGCGCACAGCTGAATTAGCAGTGTGACAATCATTCAGCGCCCGCACGGACAAGGGAGGGAGATTATCATGCTCAAGTCGGCAAGACGTGGAGCTGTTGTCGCAACATTGGCTGTGGGAGGCATTTTTCTGACTTGCACGGGCGGCGCGCAAGCTGAGGACGCAAAAACATTCTTCAAGGGCAAGACTGTTACCATCACCGTTCCGTACGGCGCGGGTGGTGGGTATGACACCTATGCGCGGATCATGGCGCCGCATTTTTCCAGATATCTCGATGCTACCGTAATCGTGCAGAACAAGCCTGGCGGAGGCGGGATGATTGGCGTCAACCAGGTTTATGCCGGTGCAAAGGACGGGACAGACCTTGTGTTTTTTCAGGGCACGAGCATTGCCGCCAATCAGTTGATCGGCGTGAATAACGTGCGATACGATCTGCTGAAGATGAAGCACATTGCGACGGTTGCGTGGTCGCCCTGGTTATTGATTGTCGAGCCAAACTCAAAAGTGAAGACGCTCAAGGACCTCAAGGACTTCGGTAAGGACATCACGTTCGGAGGCAATGGGCCATCATCAGCCGATACATCAGGCGGGCGAATGGTTTGCCTGTCGCTGGGACTTAAGTGCAAACATGTCGTTGGCTATCGCGGATCGCGTGCAGCATCGCTGGCGCTCAGCAGGGGCGAAATTGATGCCTATTATGTGTCGGATTCATCGGCCTACCGGTATGTAAAGGCAAAGGCTGCGAAACCAGTTGCTGTGATGAGCAAGACAAAATCGATTTTCTTTCCGGATGTTCCAATCATTTATGATCTGGTGAAATTCGACGAAACACAACAATGGGCCCTGGATTTCCATAACCGGCTTGAGAAAGTCGGACGGATATTATCGGCTCCGCCGGATGTTCCAAACGACCGGGTCGCGCTTCTGCGTCAAATGTCGAAGGACATTTTGACCGATCCCAAGTTCATTGCCGAAGCCAAAGAGAAAAAGCGGGACATATTGTTCAGCGACGGCGCGGAGACAGAGGGCAATATAAAAGAAATCCTGAGTATCAATCCGGCGCGCAAGAAACTCGCATCGCAGATTATTCAGGGCAAATGATTTTCAATTTACCTGGCAAGTGTGGCTCCCGTAATCCATTCCCGATAGTGCGGGAGCCATTTTTGCGACCATCAAAAAGAACAGGACCGGATTGTTCCTCTGCCCTGACGACGGCAACGGCGAACATCGCCTGGTTTGCTGTGCACACCCTGCCACAGTCCGCGCTTTTCGCTGCGAGCAATCCGTTCGTCACCGACGTAGGCATTGTTGTGCGGTAAAAAGGCGATGGCATGACCTGCAAGAACCATGGCCTTTTGCAGATCGGTGCCACCAACCGTGCAATGGCCCCATCGGCGGCCAAATCGCGCCTGGCCAAGGTCTGTGCAGATTACGGTTTGTTTGCCGATGAGGCGACGCAGCTGCTGCGTTGACCTGCGCCCGCAGGCATAAACTTCGCCCTTGGCATCTTTGCAAAGCTGTTTGCCTTCCGGCGCATCAATGCCAAAAAACCGGATACGAATGTCCACGATTTCGATCGTGTCGCCATCAACAACATGCGCCGTTCCGCGATATTCCATGGCTGCAGCATGCTTGCCTGGAAATGTCATGGCGAGGGCGACTGCAAAGGCTTTGCCGATCCATTGACTCCACCACACTCTCAAAACTCTATCGCCTTCTAACCGGATGAGCCTTGACCGCATCCTCGTTGACGTCCGCGCCCCAACCGGGCGCAGTCGGCACGATAAGTTCCCCGTTTTCGATCACCGGCGCAGACGTCACAAGATCACTCTTCCAGGGCACATCGTCGCCCTCGATTTCCATGATGCGGAAATTTGGAATGGCAGCGCAGAAATGTGCGCTCATCAACGAGGCCAGATCACCGTAGAAATTGTGGGGTGCGCAATTGGTATCATATGCATCTGCAAGGGTTGCGATACGGGTGGATTCCAGCAGTCCGTTCCAGACCACATCTACCACAGCCACATCTGCTGCGCGCTTTTCCAGGTAGGGGCGATAGCCATGAAGATCGTGAACTGCTTCCAGCGAAGCGATGGGTACGGGGGATCGTTGCCGAACGTAGGCCAGTGCATCAGGATCATGCATGTCTATCTCCAGCCACGTCAGGTTAAATTCCTCCAGCTCCCTGGCTATTCGGAGAAAGCCTTCGGTGCGCTGGTTAAAATTCAGATCGAACATGATGCCGGTATGGGGACCCACACCATCGCGAAATGCGGCGAGCACTTCCTTCATTTCCGCAATCGCGCGATTGTCCGGATTGCGATCAAGCATTCCAGGTCCAATACGAAATCCGGAATTGAAAGGTTGCGAGCCCTCCCAAAGCGGCAGAGGGTTTGTTTTTATCGCGCGGTAGCCGCGTGCGAGAGCCTCGCGTCCAAGATTTGACAGGTCATCGAGGGTACGAATGGGCGCCATGCCCAGTTCTTTTTCAAAGAAATCGGGTCGCCAGACACGGAAGCTGGCGCAATGCGACCAATAGACTTGCAGGCGGTCGCGATAGGGGCCGCCGAAAAGTGCATGAACAGGCACGCCAAGCGCTTTTGCCTTGATGTCCAGACAGGCGTTTTCGATTGCGGCAATAGCTTGCGTATTTAATCCACCGACGGCAAGGCGTGTTGCAGCATGGAGGGAAGCGGACAGCTTGCCGGTTGCTCGCGGATCCATGCCTTTGACGAGAGCGCCAAAGCGCGCAATCAATTCTGTCAGGCCGCTTGCGCCAAAACCTTCCGCATATTCGGACCAGCCGATCAAACCCTCGTCGGTGGTGATCTTGAGAAAGGAGAAGGTACGCCAGCCGCCATCGGCGTGCATGGTTTCAAGGCTGGCGATACGCATTGGCTCTCCCATATTCGACAATACCGCGATCGTCAGATCACGACGAGGTTTTCCAGGGTGTCGTCCTTCTGGAATCGCCGGATATTTTCGATCGCTGCTTCCGCCTGCCGCCGCGCCCCCAGTGCCCCGGCAGCGCCTGCCACATGGGGCGAGATAATGCAGTTGGGGGCTTCCCAAAGTGGATGGTCGGCCGGCAGTGGTTCGGGTTCGGTAACATCGGTTGCCGCGCCTTTGATCTTTCCGTCATGCAGGGCCTGTGCAAGCGCGATCTGATCGGTCAGCGCACCGCGTCCAACATTAACGATCACGGCGTCAGTCTTCATTGCTTCCAGTGCGTCTGCATTGATGAGATGGCGGGTTGTTTCGTTGAGCGGCAGGCAAAGAAAAACAGCATCCATATCCGGCAGGCGTTCCCGGATCTCGTCACCGCGGATCATCTCATCGGCAAGAAAGTGACTTGCGCCGCTGCGCGAGGCACCGACAATCCAGACGCCGAAATTTTTCAAAAGGTGCGCGATCTCCTGACCAATGGAGCCGAAGCCGGCGATCATGACACGTGTCTCTGCAGGTGTGATTAGTTTCGCAGCGAAGCTTCTGTCCCAGGCTTTCTTTGGCTTTTGAGCAACCATCTGCGGCACATTGCGCAGCAATGCCAGGTAGAGGCTCACCGCATGGACAGCAACTGCCGGAGAAAATGCGCCACGGGCATTCGTGATTGAGGCGGATGGCGGTGCGCCATGCTTTGCAATGTTGTCGAAGCCGGCTGTCAAAAGTTGCACCCAGTGCAAGCGGGGCGCCATGCGTGCAAGGCCTGAAAATTCGGCTGACCACGCCGGGTCCTGGATCACGAGCGCTTCTGCGCGTTTCAAGGTGGGTGGCAAGTGTGGGGATGTCGCTGGCGACGACAACCCCTTCTTCAGCCGAGATCAATTCGACCACGCGAGGCTGCACGGCATGTGCGTAAAGAACGATTTTTTTCATATCGTATTCTCCAGCTACCGAGCCACCTAGCCGAACCGGTTATTATTGAATGAACTGCATCGCGCGTTTTTTGACGTTCTCTGGAGTTGCGAGAACTTCGCGAACGACCTTTTCCATATGCAGCGGATCAATTGGATCGATTTCGACCTTTGATTTTTCCGCTTCCTTCAGAAACTCCGGGTCCTTCATGGTCGCTGCGTAGGCAGCGCGCAGGGCTTTCACACGATCGGCAGGAACGCGTTGGGGAGCAACGAGCGGGCGGCCAAGTTCTGTTCCTGAAATAACGAGAGATACGAGCTTCTTGTCATCGTCGGTTTTTGCGAATGACGACAGGCTCGGCACGTTGTCTGGCAAATCCTTCGGTTTGGGGCCGGCATAGGAGATGATCGAGATTTTCTTGTCTTTCAGCCAGGCTGGCCTTGTCGCTTTCCAGCTTGACCAGGTGTTGTTGCGACCGCCGACTTCGTTCGTCTCCATCGCCAGATTGATGTTGTTTCCGCCGCGATAGCCGGTTGCAATCTTGAATTTTGTTCCGGCCAGTTCGTTCAACAACATGGGATAGGCGAACGTGATGCTGCCCTTGCTAACGGCGCCGATCGGAATTTCCTTTTTCATTGCATCGGCTACCGATTTGGCGCCGGCTGTATGCCACAAAACCATGGTTTCCACTGTGGGCGCGATTGCGCCGATGAACTGGAACTTGCCGGTGTCGAATTTTATCTTCTTGGGATAAAGGGCCTGAATGACCTGAAAGCCGTTTTGCAACGCGCCCAGATAAGTGCCGTCCTGCGCTGCAACGTTATAGAGATAATTGGCCATGACGATGCCGCCAGCGCCTGTCATGTTCTGCACAACGATGCGGGGAGTTCCCGGAATGTGTTTGCCCAGATGCCGGGATGCCAACCGCGCCAGAAGATCGTATTCACCGCCAGCGCTGACGCCAACCAGCACATTGATCGTCTTGCCTTTGTAGAAGGTTGCAACGTCCTGGGCCTTTGCGGGCATCGCCACCATGGCTGATGCTGCTAGTGCCAGAATGGCTGTTGATGATTTCTTCATTGTCATTCCTTCTCTGTTCAAGTCTTTTCCGGGGTGCTTGCTGCACCGTTGTGATAGATCGGCGAGTTATTTCTGCACGAATTTCAATGCGCGAATGCGAACCTTTTCCGGCGTGGCGAGTACCTCGCGAACGACCTTTTCCATATGGTCAGGATCTACCGGGTCGACATCAATGCGAACCTTCTTCGCATCTTCCAGAAAGGCCGGATCCTTCATCGTTGCCGCATGTGCCGCACGCAAGGTGATGAGCCGGTCGGATGGAACGCCGGGTGCAAATACCAGCGGTCTGCCGAGTTCTGCGCCTGACAATATCAGATTGACGAGTTGGCGATCTTCCTGATTTTTCGCAAAGCTGAGCACGTTTGGCACATCCGGCAGATCCTTTGGCTTGGGCCCGCCATAGGCAATTACAATCAGCTTCTTGTCGCGCAACCAGTCGGCGCGGGTAGCCTTCCAGCTCGACCATGTATTATCACGACCGAGCACTTCACCTTTTTCCATTGCCAGATTGATGTTGTTGCCGCCACGATAACCGGCAACGATCTTGAATTTGGTGCCGGCCAGTTCGTTCAGCAGGGCGGGCATGGAATAGGTGATTCCACCCTGACCGACGGCGCCAATTGGAATCTCAATCTTGCGGGCGTCTTCGATGCTCCTGGCTCCGGCGGTGTGCCACAAGGTCATTGTCTCGACAGTTGGTGCTATCGTTCCGATGAAACGGAACTTGCCGGTGTCGAATTTGATGCGTTTGGGGTCGACGGCCTGATAGACCTGAAATCCGTTGGTAATCGCACCGATATAGGTTCCATCTTTCGGTGCGACATTGGTGAGATAATTGGCCATCACAATGCCGCCGGCGCCGGTCATGTTCTGTACGACGACTTTTGGATTGCCGGCAATGTGTTTGCCGATGTGGCGCGCGCGCAGACGTGCAAGAAGATCGAATTCGCCGCCAGCGCTAACCCCGACAAGAATATTGATGGTCTTGCCTTTGTAGAACGGCGCCTTTTCCTGTGCGGCAGCCGGGGCCGCCACAGCGCACAGGAGGCCAAGACCAAGTAGCGTCAACTTCCTTTGCATGATTGCCTCCAATTATCGTGTGCGCAGTTGCTGCGTCTGTTGCCGGTTGGGCAAACAAACTGATCATGTAGACGGCGTGTAATCCAGATAATGCGAACATCCTGCGCGCTTGGCCCAATAGGCCATGGCGCGACCAATGTCGCCGCCATCGGGCCCCTGGGATTCGCGTACTTCCATTTCACCCTGGGTTAGCGGTTTGACACGTCCACCAAGTTGAATGGCTTCCATCATCACAGCCGCGTTCTGCGGCAGATAGATGGCGATACGCAAGGCTTCCGCCAGCGTGCGTCCTGCAGCGGTGAACCCGTGTCCGCGCATCAGCGCGGCCCGTCCCTTCGGACCAATGGTTTTTGCAAGGTCGCGCCCCTGGGCGACATTTGCGACGAGCAGATTGGTCGCGCCGAAATTATCTTCGCTATCCCAGACGGGAATATCGCAACCGCAGGATGCCGCGGTATGAATGACCGGCACCAGTTTCACGTCGGAGATCGAAAATGCCAGCACCGACGGGCATGCGAATGAACGACGGACATGATGTCCGGACGCGCTTCATAGATTCCGCAATGGATGAAGCGTTCGTAATAGGCCGGGTCCGACCTGCCGTCGGCGGGTTTGCCGTCGAAGGTGAAGATCATGATGTCTTCCGGTTCGACGAGTTCTGGACTGCGGGAGCGCGACAGCAAGCATTTTGTCCGGCTCGGTCGGATGGCGCATGCTGATATGGCCATAGGCGTCGAATATGCCTTCATGCGCCAGGATGCGATTGGCCGCGACAATGCTTGTTCTTTCGTGTTCCATCTCTCCCACAAATTGCCTCCCGATTACTTTATACTCGTCACTTGTCACGAGCCACCAATCACGTGCGTGGCGGCACTGGCCGCAACCAGTCAAGGTGCGACAGCAGTGGTTCGTCACTGACCTGCAACAGATAGCTTTCCTCGTTGGCCTCCCAGCGCTGCGCATAGGACGACGGGCCGGCAATGGAATCGCCGCGCCTCCAGTCGAAAGTCTTGTCTTCCATCGTCACCTTGCCGGTACCCTGCATTGGCGAATAGATTGTGCTCAGTGTGGACGGCTCGAACTCGCAGATTGCACCGGCATCAAGCCGGATGACTTTCAGCGAGATGGTCTTCATCGCCGGGGGCGGGCTTCCCAGTTCGATCCTTCGGCAACCAGGAGCGAATTCCGTTTCCACGGCCAGCCGGCTCACCGTTTCCTCGAAAGGAAAGCGCATGGGCGAATCGGCGGCAACCTGATCTGCCAATTCGATTCCCTCCGGATGATGCTCGAAGAACATGGGACCGAGCAGATGCACGGTTGGCACATCGAGAAAGTCCATCCAGTAGGCATGCTGCGTGCTCTCGTTGGAATGCGCATGCCAGCTCCAGTTCGGTGTCAGCAGCACATCGCCGGAAACCATCGGAACCTTCTTGCCGTCGACAATGGTGAACGTGTTTTCACCCGTATCGAGAACCAGTCGCAGGGCATTTGCCGAATGCCGGTGGGAGCGAGCTGTCTCGCCGGCCTTGACCATCTGGTAGGCGCAGACCAGCGTGCGTACCGTCGGGTAGTTGTTGCCCTCAATAGGATTGGCAAGAATGAGGTTGCGCCTCTCGGCCAGTTCCGTATTGACGAACCGGCCGGCCGCATTCAAGGCTGCCTTCGCCTCGCGATAGGCCCAGTGCGCTGGCACGAAATCGCGGTTCGGCAACGGCCAGAGCGAAGGCTCCGGCTTGTTCCAGCCGTTTTCGATGCCTTGCCGGGCAAGCAAAGCATAAAGCTCCTCCATGCTGGCGGCCGGATCGTAGTCGTGGGCTGTAACGGCGCTCATTCTTTCCTCCCGAACGGTTCTTGGCGCCCGAACGCGCTAAACCTTTGACTGACAGATTGCCATCCTCTACCTGTCGCAATACAAGCAGCATTATCGCAGTCGGGAGAACGCCAATGCCGTACCTGGTGGGAGAAGATGTCCAGCGCGAGCCGGCCGGCGAGCGCTTCCGGCAAGCTTGTTCAGGCCGGACCGATCGTCCGTCTGCCGGGCGCCCACAACGGCCTGGCTGCCCATCAGGCCCGCGATGCAGGCTTCCAGGCGCTGTACCTGTCGGGAGCGGCGATGAGCGCCTCCATGGGCCTGCCGGACCTGGGTATCATCTCGGTCGAAGATGTCTGCTTTTTCATTCGCCAGGTCTCTCGCTCATCGGGCCTGCCGGTGCTGGTCGACGGCGACACCGGTTATGGTGAAGCCCTCAACGTAATGAACATGGTTCGGCGCTTTCGAGGACGCTGGAGCCGCAGCCGTACACATCGAAGACCAGCAATTGCCAAAGAAGTGCGGCCATTTGAACGACAAGAAACTGGCCAGCACTGAGGAAATGGCCGCCAAGGTAGCCGCCGCGCGCAAGGCCCGCAGGCATCTTTTTATCATCGCCCGGACCGATGCGGTCGCCAGCGAGGGCATGGATGGCGCCGTCGCGCGCGCGCAAGCCTATCTGGCGGCAGGCGCCGATGCCATCTTCCCCGAAGCCCTCACCGACGAAACCATGTTTCGGGAATTCGCCAGCCGCATCGACGCGCCATTGCTTGCCAACATGACGGAGTTCGGCCGCACGCCTTTCTTCACCGCGGACGAATTC
>CAVOYX010000015.1:0-19999 GCA_963700795.1 uncultured Alphaproteobacteria bacterium
CCAACTAGGTTCGCACATCTTTCAACTGTTCTGTGCGCGTGCGTCACGCTTTGGGTTGGTCTGCTCCACCAACGCACGCATTACAGAGTTTGTCGCCCACTCGAAAACCGTCAACAGTTCTTCCATATCCAGAGTTTGCACCAGTGTGTCATCGCGCTCAACCTCTTCCATGCGCGCACCCAATTGCGCATATCCAACCTGCATGAACAGCCCGGCCAGACTGTGCGCTGCCCTGCGCTGAAGATCAGTTTTTCCTGATAGCTTGCTTTCGCCTAACTGCGCGATCGAATCACGCGCATTCTCGCTGGCTTTGGCAACTATCTTGCTCGCCGTTGCCTTACCGAGATTTTCCACCAGCATTTCCAGCATGGCAATGTCCACTTCGTCATCGAAGCTTGATTGTTCCTGCGGTGCTTGCACGGACGCAACCAACTCTGGTGATGACCATGTCAGAAGAATTTGATCGAGAACTTCTGGCCGAACCGGCTTGGTCATGAAATCGCTCATACCTGCTGCCAAAGCCTTGTCCTTGTCCGAGATGCAAACGCCTGGGCCGTAAGGGCGATTACAGGGAGCGTAGTGAACGCTCCTCCAAGCGCCCGCAATTGGCGGGTTGCTTCAAGCCCATCCATCATCGGCATCTGCACGTCCATGAAGACGAGTGAAGGCCTGAAAGTGCGAGCAATTTCGACGGCTTCGCAACCGTCACTGGCGACAGCAACTTCATGGCCCCGCTTTTCCAGAAGGCGACGAATCACTAGCTGGCTTGCAGGCGTATCTTCCGCAACGAGAATACGCATGGGCGGCACAGTACGCGCCAAGCGCAAACTTGCCGGCAGAACTCCGGCCTCCTGATGATTCACGTGCGCAACCGGTAGTCGCAGCGTAAATGTCGCAGCCTGCGCCAAACTCGCTGACAACCTCGATATCCCCGCCCATCCGCCTGGCCAGATCGCGAGAAATCGCCAGCCCAAGACCGGTTCCACCAGACTTTTGCGCCGTGTTCCTGACCTGCTCGAATGGCTTGAAGACTGTCACGAGCTCATGTGGCACGATGCCAACACCCGTATCGCTGACCGCAAACTCAAGGAAAGGTTGACCCTCGCGTGTATTCATCACGCGCAATGACAGATGAACCTTTCCTTGCTCAGTGAACTTCACTGCATTGCCTGTAAGATTGAGCATTATCTGACGTATTCTGCCAGCATCGCCGGCAAAATAAACTTCTGGCGGGCAATCCATGGATGTCGCGAAGTGCAGTCCCTTGCTGTCTGCCAGCACGCGCGTAACACGCGAAACACTTTCCGCGACATCGACCGGCGAAAACGGTTCACATTCAACCTCGAGCTTTCCTGCTTCAAGTCTTGCAATATCCAGAATGTCGCTGATCAGCTCCAGCAGACATTCAGCAGAAGCGGAAATACCTTCAGCGAAATGTTTTTGTTCAGCATCCAACGGACTGTCGCGCAACAATTCGACGTATCCGATAATAGCATTCATCGGTGTGCGAATTTCGTGACTGATACCTGCCAGGAAGTCGGACTTTGCATGATTGGCTTTCTCAGCCAGTTCCCGGGTTTCCTCCAGCTCGCGTTCGCTCTGCTTGCGTTCCGAAATATCTCGGAGATAGGCGGTAAATTGGGTTTCACCATCGACATTGATTGGTGCAATCGCCAGCTCACACGGGAATATCTCCCCGCTTTTCCGCATGGCGGAAATTTCAATTCGACTATTGATCACCGGTCCCGTGCCTGTGCGTTCGAAATCACGCATGCCGCGCAGATGTTCCGAGCGCATGTCGGGCGGGACAATAGTTTCATGCAAATGCTTGCCAATAATCTCTGCTGCGCTCCATCCAAATGTTCGCTCGGCGGCTGGATTGAATTCCGTTATGCGGCCCCGCTGATCTGCAACGATAATGCAATCCAGGGCAGATACGATAACGGCCTTCTTGGCAGCTTCACTGCGCGCGACTATCTGGGCTTGTCTGCGCCGCTGGCTGACGTCGCTTACCAGAGAAATCGATCCGGAATCGGGCATGTCCGCCGAGCGGATATCCAGAACCATACCGTCCTTCATTTGCGCTTCGATAGAGCCGAGCTTTCGGCGCAAGACCGCCAACAAGCCGGACCGCTCTGCGCTTGTCTTGTCGCTGTCCGGTCTGGCCAGACGCAAGATGCGCGAGGCAACGGCTCGGCTATCACCTTTGCAATACAGGCTATCTCCGCCGCCGCCCAAGATGGCGCGGAATTTGCGGTTGCACACCATTAGCTGGCCGGAACTGGAAAATACCGCTAGCCCGTCGCTCATGTGATCGAGAACCGATTGCAGGAATTCCGCGTTGGCGAGCGGCGGCCAGATCCTTGCGTTCGAGAATGAAAATTCCAATCGTGATCAATAACAACAGAAGTCCCACCGCCAGGGACCCCCTTAAAGCCAGCGAATGCCAGTTAGCCAGCGCTTGCTGACGAGCAAAGCCGACCGCGATCACAATCGGCCAGTGCCGCGTAACGCGGTAACTTATGATTTCGGTATCGCCAACGGCACCTAACGGTCGCTCGAATGAGCCGCGCTCCTGATTTGGTAAAAGCCTGGTGAAGATCGGATTGCCACTACTCCAGTCACCATCCCGGCTTGCTCCGCTTCCCGCTGACGCCAGCAAGATACCGTCGTAACGTGAAAGATAGATGCGGGCACCCTGGCGGAGCCATATGGTGCGATATTGCATCTCGAAATAGCTCGCGTTTACAAGCGCGAAAAGAAACCCATTGATCGTGCCGTTTTCGTCCATCACGGCTCGCGCGACGGGAAAGTAAGCCGGGCCACCGACACTGCTTGCGCCAACGGATCGGCGCTGCACCAGCTTGCCGACATGCAGACCGGACCCGGAACGTGCCCGAAGCGCCAGCACGCTCTCATCTTTACTCAGGTCTGTACCGATGTCGCCCTGTCCCATCGAACTGGCAATTACCTTACCGCCGGCATCTGCAAATATGAGCCCGCGCAACTCCGGAATATTCGAAAGGGCGAGCATTTTGGCAGCCAGATCCGGTATCCTCTTGCCGGCCACAATTTCGCGCGTGGTTGCTTCGCTCAAAATTGCAATACTCTGGAACGTACGCTGGGCCTGGTCGTCGAACAATTGCGTCAGGGTGGAGGCAAGTTCGCGTGTATCATCCAGCGTGCGCTCGCGTATAGCGCCAAGTTGGATAGCAAACACCGAAATGATGCCGGCATAGATCAACAAGAGAAATCCGGCGAAGAAAACGGGCCTTGCAATATGGTTTCTTTTTTCCGGTTCGACGCCTTGTGGCTCCAGCATCATTCTCCACCGCGGGCCTGATTTTCATTTGATCAAATTGAAAATACTTGTTTAGCCAATCATCAGTCGGCATGTGCAATGTAAATAATATGGTTCGACTTTCGGCGAGGTAAACTTGGGTTCGCCGAACAATAATAGCGTGACGAAGAGGTTCGTAAAATGCGTGCAGGCTTAACGCTTCGTTTCCCGGGAAAATCAATTTGTCTGATCGCACTGGCATCTTCGTTATGTGCGCAACCAACTGCTGTTGCGGCAGCTAGTGCCACTGAAGTCGAAATTCGCGCGCGCGGACGACTGGAGGTTTGTATCTGGCCGGATTATTACGCTATCAGTTTCCGGAATCCACGTAACGGACAATTGCGCGGAATTGATATTGACATAGCCCGAGCACTGGCGCGGGAACTGAAGGTTCCTGCAAAGTTCGTGGATACAAGTTTCGCGCGTTTCATGGATGATCTGGGTGAAAGAAAATGTGATATCGCCATGTTTGGCATTGGGCAGACACCCGAGCGCGCCAAGCGCGTCTTGCTCACGGAACCGCACTTGCGTTCAGGCATCTATGCCATCTCGACAAATCACAACCAACGCATAAAACGCTGGACAGACATCGACCGCGAAGGTGGCGTCGTGGCCGTGCAGGCGGGCACCTTTATGGAACCCTACATGCGTTCCTACCTTAAAAATGCAAAGCTACTCGTTGTGCATCGTCCCGCCACACGCGAGGAAGCTGTCTTGTCCGGCCGGGCAGATGTATTCATCACTGATTATCCCTATGCTCAACGCATGCGTTTTCAGCATGAATGGGCGACAATTATCACCCCACCTGAACCGCTGGCCGAAACCAATTATGGCTTTGCCGTGCGCAAAAGCGATCCTGACTGGCTGGAACGGATCAACGCATTTGTCCGCAAGTCGCGCAAGGACGGCACAATCAAGGACGCGGCGAAAGCGCATAGCCTTCTGCCAATCGTCTACGCACCTTAAGCTTGAAATCAGAATAGCACCCTGTTATCCGCGTGGCCCGGTTGCCGAGCCCTAATCGCCAATTGCAGCACACTTCTCGCGCCTCCGCCGCCACGAATGCACTATCCGGATGACACGGCTCAGCGGTGCGAGTGGTCGCCTTAGGGCAATACCCACAACAACGAGCCCCGGCCAAAACAGATAGGCAAGGATTTCCAGATTCTCTCCGAACGAATAGAAGGCCAGAACCAGGCTAACTCCCAGGGCGGTCCGGGCTGTGCGAGAACCCTGCGATTTGGCCGCAAGTTCAATCAGTGTCCAGGCGAGCGGCAGAGCAAGGGCAACAAATCCGACAGCGCCCTTCACATAAAGCAATCCGTACCAGGAATGATGCGACCCGATAGGCATGTATTCAACAAGATGGGGGCCGCGCTCGACAACGCCATGCCCAAAAAGCGGAGCTTCGGTTTCCCATCTGTGCACTGCGATGTTGCCAAGTATCGCACGAACGCGCGAGGACGCAGCCCTTGCACCTGCAATGTCGTCGAGAATCTGGCTGATTGTTTCAGCGATGATGCCAGCCATAATTCCGCCTATTGTGCCAATCGCTGATCCCAGGGCCAGCATATAGGGCCGGGTCAAATTCGACAGTATGAAAATGAGGATCATGACCGCTGGTGCGGTGATGAGACCAAGGCGAGACTGGGACAGCAGGCACATCACAGCGCCTGCCAGCATGCCAACTGCTTTCCACACCTTGTGGCGTTCAGCCAAGGCGAACACAAAATAGATGTTGGCAACAAAAGCAGCCGCGGGTGCCCAAGGCGCGAAGAACCGCCAGCGCGGATTACCCGTGGAAGCGTCATAGGAATACAGTTCGACGTCGAAGAACTCAGGACCGGGTCCACCGATCAGCGACAGAGGCGACACGTATAAATGACCGGGCAGACCAACAAGCATTGCGACCACAAGTAGCGGTGTAAGCAACAAGGTCTGCATTGCAAGAATTCCACCAGCCCGATAGATGAGCGCCGGTCGGATGCGCAGCATCGCGCCGGCAAGTGGAAATACTGCCATCAGCGCCCATCCCTTTGCCCATCCGATTGAGGATTTCAACAATAGCGAAAGACCCAGGCTGAAATTCAGGTGGCCCGCGACCAGAGCAATCTCCATCATCGCCATTCCGATGATCCAGATCATGACACCGTTCGGGAATGGTCTGTTTGACAGGACAGCGCTCTCCGGCCCGCCTTTCAACAACCGGAAAATGACAAGGATCAAGAGCATCCAGCCCAGCACCGGCGCAAGCAGATACAGGCCGCCAACGAGCCAGAAGCCCCAGGTACCGACGATGGACCAATAAATCAGCTTTTCTTCGAGCGTCTGAGGACGAATAGTTGATGTAGCCATGCCATGAACCATGCACCAGTTGCCAGGCACATTCCCAGAAAGGCGCCGATGAACGCAAAAAGCAGGCGCGGATTGGCGGGACGTTCCGGAAGCGTAGGTGCTGCCAGAACCTGAACGAGTGGATAAGACGCGTAAATGTCCGACCGATTGGTGTCGACGCGCGCAACAGCAGAGGAATACACCGCCTCCGCTACGAGTTGCTTCTTCTGAAGGTTTTCAAGCTGCGCAGCCTGTGAACTTCGCCGCTCGACTTCGGCCTGGGCACGCGGCAACGCTGCTTCCAGCTCCGCAATCTGCCTGTTGATCCCTTCCAGTTCGGCTGATCTGCGCACAAGCCCCTGCAAGAGATCAGCGCGCGCAGGCGTATCCACGATAAACATGAGTTCGAGGGCTTGCTGCTTCTTGATCTGAAAACGTGCAACGCTGCGGATCAACGCCTGACGAAGTTTCGATATGCGCGCCTTTTCACGCACCACTTGCGGATGATTGTATCCGTACCTGGAACTGCGATCTGCATAGGTGCTGCCGGCTTCCGCCAGATCGCGCAAAAGCCTGATCGCAGCCGGATCAGCGGCCAAGGCAATGGCCTGCGCCGCACGCTCCGGCCCAATACCGAGTTCGGAAACAAGCGTTCCCTGTTCGCCCTTCAGTTTGGCGCTCTGCACGCGCGCATCGGCCAGTTTGCGCCGTAAATGTTCGACTGACAAAGTCAGTTCAGCAAATTGTGCCGTCGACACGAGCCCGGTTCGTTGTTGAAACTCGATTACATTATTGCGTGCCTTGTCGAGATTTGCACTATAGCTGAACAGATTATCGCGGACCGCGCGTTCGCGTTTATCGATTTCGTCCTGCCGCAATTTCCGTAATTGTTCTTCAAGCGCACCGTGCAGCGCCTCCGCCTTGGACTGCGCCAAAGCTGCCGTTTTACCGGAAATCGTGAACATCATGAGAGCTGTTTGCTCGATCAGCTTTACTTGCGGCTTGCCAAATTCGCGAAGCTCAACCCCAAGTTTTTCGCCGGCTTTTTCGAGGACCGCATCTGACGAAGCGATCGCTTTGTAAATCGCCTTGGGACTCAGAGAACTCTGACCAAAGGGAGAAGCAATGATGGATGATGCCTGGCCAATTGACGAAAGGTTGACATTGGAGCCAGCGCCCGCGCCTGGCAAAATGAGCGTCCACTCACTCTTGTAGGATACCGGCCAGAACATCATGTAGACACACGCTACCGACACAATGCCAGCGACCGAAAACATCCAGCCCAGAACATAGCGGCGCCAATGTTCGAGCTTGACCCATTCACGAACGCGGGACGGCGACGGATAGATCTGAAAGAATGACACCGCTGCTGCCAGAGCGGCAGCTTTGCCCTGAAAGGATCTACTCATCGAGAGCGCGCCAGTTTTGGCCCGTCATAGTCGCCACCAGCCGCAGCAATGACCCTGAGCTCATCTATGACTTCTTTAGAACACTCCAGCGAAGCCGCCTCGCGTACCTGCCCGCTGAAACCGGTCATCTTCAAAATGATGTGCAGCTCCGGAGTGACGCCCACCAGCCAGACATGGGATTGCCCCTTTTCCACTCCTGTCAGCCTGCGGAGGCGGCGCAAACTCTTTTCCTGAAGCAATAGAGCGTCGGCGCAATCGAAGACAATTTTCTTCAGCCGACCCTTTTCAAGACGTGATCGCAGGCGCCGGAATACAGCTGGACTATAACTTTCGAGAGCGGAAACATTAATTGTACGACGCATGAGCTAACCCCTGTTACCCCCGATGAGCAGCAATCAACGTGCCAAGTGAAATCCCGAGTATCGCATTGGCTTGCGTTGCAAAATGCAAACATTGACGGATTTGGTTCGCAATATGCAATTCGTTTTGCGTTTAAAGCGCGCATACACCCGGAGATACGATTCAAATTTAGTGAATTCGATATCACTTCGTTCAAGGATCCCGTTGGCAAATGCGTCGCGATCTGCATTTTAAACTGTTTGCTAAGGCCGTTTGGCACTTTACGAGACTTTCCTGCGATCTGGCGCGCCGATTGCTCAAGGTGTTTCGACCGATCTTTGAAACACCACGGAAAGTCGTTTCTATCAACATGAATACCAATGATCACAAACTGAACGCGCACACACCGTACTCCAAAGGCGGCCGGCAATCGCTTGCCGCACTCGCAGCATCGCGTGGTATTGCATTCGGAAGTGCGATCAACTTGCAGGCTCTCTCGCGTGATCCCGCTTACGTAGCGGCAATCACATCCGAGTGCGCGGTTATCGTTCCGGAAGGTGAGATGAAATGGGCCGTCATGGAGCCCCGGCGTGGCGAACCGAACCTGCATGCCGCGCGATCAATCGAAACCTTCGCAACCAAACATGATCTAGCCATGCGTGGGCATTGTCTTATCTGGCATGAATCACTGCCTGTCTGGTTGCCGAAAGACATAAGCAGAAGCGATGGCGAACGCTATCTATTCAACAGAATTGTTCCGGTCATGCGCGCATTTCGCAAGAGCGTGAGGTCATGGGATGTAGTAAACGAGGCAGTCAAACCAGGCGCCAGTACGGACGCCTTGCGTCCCTCCATCTGGCGCCGGGCGCTTGGCCAAAGCTATATCCATGACGCATTCGTCATCGCGAGAGCTACCGATGCAGGAGCCGAACTCGTATACAACGACTTCGGTTTCGAACACGAAACATCACAGGGAAAAGAAAAACGCAGAGCCATATTGCATTTTCTCGAAACCTTGCACAAACGCGGCACCCCCTGCGATGCCCTCGGTGTCCAGGCGCATCTATCGGCGCACCTGCCAATCGATATTTACGCGCTCGGCAACTTCTTCGCTCGCGTATCGGAAATGGGTTATTCGATTCTGGTAACGGAACTGGATGTCGATGATTCCAGATTGGCGGATGATGTAGCCCTCCGCGATAGCAAAGTTGCCGAGGTGACGACACGTTTTCTGGAAGCAGCTCTGCCTACAGGAGAAGTAAAAACAATCATTACCTGGGGATTGTCTGATCGCCATAGCTGGCTCAATTCGGCACCTTACAGACGGCGGGCTAGCAGGACATCCGCGCGGCCCCTGCCTCTGGATGAACACCTTCGCGACAAACCCATGTTGCGTGCCATCACCTCCGTACTTGCAGAAATGCCTGCACTAAACTCAGAAGCCGGAAAACAATGACCGTACAATGTGAATATTCCACTTTGACACGTACGCAGCCACGAAGCCAAACTCATTGCGGCAGAGGACAGACTCTGGCGCACCTCAGTTATCATCAGCTTTGCGGCTATATGCGCCGGTTGCGCCTCCAGTGGCGCTCCAAAAAATGCAGATGCCGTCATGTACATGGCGGAAAAAACAAATGTTCACCCTCGCACACCAGATGCGGCGGAGCGAATATCCCGCATATGTCCCGATGCGGGAACCCCATTGTATATCGCTCCGCCACGAAGCGACATCGCATTTTCAAAGGCAAAGCCTGCCCGTATCATGCGTTATTCCAGCGGCGACAGAATCAACATCAAGGTTATCGACGGTGAAGACTTTTCCGGCGACTTCGTAGTAAATGCCGACGGGCTTCTGCATCTTCCGTTCGTCAAGCCGCTGCGCGTCGAAGGATTGTCTAACGACGAATTGCAGAGCCGCGTGAAAGCCCTGCTTCTGAAAGCCGGCATGTTCCTTCCAGATACGTTGAGGCTAAGTGTTCGGCCAGTCCAATACGCGCCAATTCAGGTGACCGTCTCTGGTTCTGTGTATCGGCCAGGCCGTGTACTGATCAACAAAATCCGGGACGCAGACAAGAATGCGCCGTCGCTGGCGAAATTCGGTGACAGTCCCATGGAAAGGTTCGTCGGCAGCGCAATCCGCAGTGCTGGCGGTGTTCGTCCGGATGCTGACGTTTCCGCTATCGTGCTCGTACGCGCAGGCAAACGATACAGGCTGGACTGGCGGGGCGCCTTCACCGGCGGGCGCGTGGATGACGTGCCTCTGGTTTCCGGGGATCATATCGATGTCAATGCGAGCCCCTGTTTTCAGAGCGGCCTGATGCGCCCGACCCAGATGACCCCCGATGGCATCCGCGTGTTCGTCTCCAACCTTACGCAACCTGCAAATTTTGATGCTGCTGCAGGCGTGAGCCGGTTTGCGCAGAGCCTGCCATATGGCACGCGATTATTGCAGGGCATGGTTTCCGGCAATTGCGTCGGCGGAGCACTGGCTACAAATGCCAAAAGATCGGCGGTCCTGATCAGCACCAATCCACGCACGGGACGCACTGAAGTGATCGAGCGTTCCGTCGAGAAACTTGTCCGATCGGCAGATCGCGACAGCATCAATCCCTACCTCATGCCCGACGATGCAATCGCCTGCTACGATAGTGCGATTACAAACGCACGCGAAGTCGCCAACACCCTGTCACTGGGCATAGGCGCAGCGATAGCGACCCGTGGGTTGACCAAATAAAAGAAACTGTTTTGTAAACTTGATAATTTAGACATCGAATTAGAGAAATAGACCACATGCGGCCGAAACGAAACATGAGCGTCAACCATCAAAAAGAGGTCCTCATAGTCGAGGACACTGTCTCCATGGCGGAGCTTTATAGTGCTTTTCTGCTGCGGGATGGTATAAATTCCACAGTCGTCAACTCCGGCGAAGCTGCTATCGCGAAATTGCGTAGCGCACCCCCGGCGGTCGTCGTGCTGGATCTCAACCTCCCCGGCATGAGCGGCTTTGAAGTTTTGCGACGTGTGGTTAATGATTTTCCTACTACGGCGGTAATCATCGTCACATCCCAGGGGTCCGTGCGCACGGCGGTCGATGCCATGCAGGAGGGCGCCTACGATTTTCTGATGAAACCGTTCAATGCCGACCGTCTGGTAACGACTGTTCGCAACGCTCTGGAACGGGCGCGCTTGCGGGATGAAGTGGTGACGTTGCGAGAAGGGTTGGGACGCGAACAGTTCTGTGGGTTTATCGGCGCATCACTTCCGATGCAGGCTGTCTACCGGATGATCGAAGCTGCAGCGCCTTCCAATGTCACAGTATTCATCACCGGAGAAAGCGGCACGGGCAAGGAGGTCGCTGCAGAAGCCATTCACCGTCTTTCAAGCCGCAAGGACAAGCCATTCGTCGCTCTCAATTGCGGCGCCATTTCCAGGGAATTGGCGGAAAGCGAATTGTTCGGTCATTTCAAAGGCAGCTTTACCGGCGCGATAGCGGATCGACCCGGAGCTGTACAGCAGGCCGCGGGCGGTACGCTTTTTCTCGACGAATTGTGCGAAATGCCGCTGGACCTGCAAATCAAGCTGTTGCGGTTTCTGCAATCAGGCTCGTTCCGTCCGGTTGGCGCCACGCGAACCGAAAAAGCCGATGTGCGGATCGTCTGCGCCACGAACCGCGATCCACTGCAAGAAATACGCATGGGGCGTTTCCGCGAAGATCTGTACTACCGCCTTCATGTCATACCAATTGCAATGCCGCCGCTGCGAGAACGCGAAGATGACGCGTTGCTCATTGCAGAGGAGCTACTGGAGAAATTTGCGAAGGAAGACCGCCGTCCCGTGAAACATCTTTCCGCGGATACCAGGGGCGCCATCCGGACCTACGATTGGCCAGGCAACATCCGTCAGTTGCAGAACGTCATCCGCAACGCAATTGTCTTGAATGCCGGCGACGTACTTTCGCCCGATATGCTCAACCTTCCCACGAACTTGCGGCCGGTCACCGAACCGCAAACAGACCACCAGGTCTTGGTACAGGACGTATCGGGTACAGCAGCGGCAGTGTTAAAACCTCTCGTACAGGAAATGGCAGCAGCCGATAAGCGCTCCAGCGCCAATCCGGAAGACTGGCACCGTCAATCCGATATACTTGGCCTTGAGACGATCGAGCAGGCGGCAATTCTAAAAGCCATCAATCTTTGCGATGGGAATATCCCCAAGGCAGCGGCACTGCTTGGCGTCAATCCTTCCACGATTTATCGCAAGAAGCAGGCCTGGGAAGCTGCCTGAAACGTCCAGCGCATTGCGCGCAGCTCCCCCCATGGCCCATATTGTATTTACGCGACCTGACGACGCAGAAAGCCAGTCGGTTCCAGATCGATCATACGACCGGAAGTCGCGTCGTACAGCCAGTTCGATCCAATGATGGCATCGCGAATCTTCAACCCGCGTCCTACACATGTACCGGGAAGAACGACGCAATTTTCAAGCTGCGTGGATCTGCCGATGATGCAATCATCGCCAATGACCACTCCTGATCCCAGAACCACATCACGGTCCACATAACTCCTCGCGCCGATGATACAGCCATCTCCGCATGCGTTGCGCGTCATGACGCGTGCATCGATGCCCATGCGCAGACCGTCGGCCTCCTGCCAGCCGGAACACTCAAAGTCCGCTGATTTTCGAGCTGCGGTCTCGATTGCGAGCCGATGATAGGATGCAGGGCTGAGATTATCCTGTTGGGGCTTGGTGCCGGTCCTGGCAGAGTTTGCCATCAGGCGACGTTGAAGACGCTGCCAGGTGGGCAATGGCGCGCCTGGGTCCAACACGGTCAAACCCTCAGCGGTATCGCATTCAACTGCGGAGGGGTCTCGTTTCCAGGCTTGCAGAACCATATCAAGCCGCTTGCTCGCGACTGGAATGTCCCCGCGTACAAACAGAGCGCGCTCGCGGATCGCGATGTTTTGCGGTTGGATGCGGGATATATTCAGTTGCGGAAAGGTATTCGAAGACAAGTAGCGCGACGTTTCGCGAAACTCCTGCGGCAATACCACGGTCAAGTCCGCGACGTGAGCTGCCATCAGCGCGATATTGTGTTCGAGGATTGGCCGTCCACCAAGGGGAAGCATTGCTACTTCGAGCCTGCCTTCATATGGGAACAGGGTCTGAATTGGGCGATCGACAATCATGTAGACGTTCATGGTAGACACTCCTGATTTTGATTTTCTTCAATACGCTCCACGCGCACGGATAACGGCCGGAATTGTTCGCAGAATAATTCCGACATCGGTTGAAAATGATCTCCTCCGCGCATAGACGCGATCAAGTGCGACCTGCTCGACGAAATCGATATCCGCGCGTCCGGTAACCTGCCAGGTGCAAGTTATTCCCGGCTTCACCAACAGGCGTTCACGATGCTCGAGTGAGTAGTGGCCAACTTCGGAAGGTAATGCCGGGCGCGGACCGACAATGGCCATGTCGCCCTTGAGGACGTTCAGAAGCTGCGGCAATTCATCCAGGGACGTTTTGCGAATGAAGCGTCCAATTCTGGTCACGCGTGGGTCGCTCGTCGACTTGAACCGGATATTGCGAGCGCTTTGCACATCGCCCTGCAACTGTGCATGACGCGCCTCGGCATCAACATACATGGAGCGAAACTTGTAGATGGTGAACGGCTTGCCGCGTGTGCCTACGCGTGTCTGGCAAAATAAAACAGGGCCGGCACTTTCAAGGCGAATAGCGACCGCAACGGCCAGCATCACGGGCCAGGCCACAGCCAGACCAGCAGATGCGATTGCCATATCCAGCGAGCGACGAAGTCCTGCACCCGCGAGATTTCTGCACATGAGTATCTTGCGATAGGAGTAACGTATCCTGTGAGAGTCTGTTGTCGCATCGCATTCGTGGCCCCATATGCGGCGGCGAACCGAAAATCTCAGAAACTTCTCATTGCCAACAATGTACCGCCGGCCAAGGCGTACAGGTTCGTTAGCCAGTCGCCACAACCATTCCATACCGTGGCGGCGCAGAAAAAGCGGCGCCCTGGACACCCGGCCGGCGAAGAAGTCGAACAGTCCGCCAACGCCCAGACGCACGGATGGTTTCAGTCGATCGCGATTTTCGGCGAGCCAAATGTCTTGTTCAGGGGCACCAAGGGCAACAAGCAATATGTCTGCGCCACTGGCGTTTATGCGATCTATTGCAGCAGTTTCGTCCGTGCTGCCACGACGCCGATAGCCATGATCGCAACCAGCGATACGCAACTCGGGAAACTTCTGCAGCAGATTGGCGGCAGCTTTTTCTGCCACGCCCGCCCTGGCTCCATAGAAATAGATGGAAAGTCCCTTTGCAGCCGCATCGCGCGCAAGCAATGGTAACATGTCCGTTCCATTGACATTATCGCAGAATTTCTTACCTGCGATCCGCGCGGCTATCGCCAGACCGCTTCCATCGGCATAGCGCACATCAGCGCGATTAAGCACCCGTGTGTAGAAAGGATTCATCTCCGACAAATTGATGGTGTGTGCATTGACAAATGCAACAGTCGTTCGGCGTCCTGCTTGGGCCGCTTCGACCAGATCGGTCACCGCATTTTCAAGTGTGACATTTGCGAATGGCAAGTTGAATAGAGTGATTTGCGAACCGGAAGTTCGCAACCCTTTCCAAAGTCCTCCGCTTGGGGTAGCGCGTTCGAAGAGTCGTTCGTTATTTTGAGCTACAGACGAGATTATCATGATGCAAAGTTTCCTGTTACCGCCTGCCAGAACTATTTCATTTTGCGTGCCAACTGGTTGCAGAGGCTTCTGATGTTTTTCAGTGCAGGCAATTCAGCGGCTTAGTTCAGGTCGCTAAAATTGAAGCTTTTTCATTGAAATAGCGCTAGCAGTAACTGTCCGTCGCATCTGCATTTTGCAAAGCAATCAGCAAAGCACTCTGCGTGATTGCGCTGCAATTCCACCTACGGAAAGCAAACGGCCTTCCTTTTGCTGGCTGGAACGCCGGGATTTACGTTTTTTTTCGCCATCATCAACATGGCACAGCATTTGCTCGACCGGTCATGAAGGTGAAAGGGCGAAGCGATGCCAGTCAATCTCATAAACATCTATTCGACCCGGAATATCGGCGATGCTGCGATCCTCAGTGCGCTCGCTGTTATGTCGCCGGACGGCCAGGCATCCGGGCGCATCCCGGATGCCCGGCCCTGGCCAGTCACAGGCCTTATAAACTCGGATGTCTGCGACCAGGCGATGCCGTTTGTCAGCGTTGGTGGCGACATCTTCAATAACGCAAGACCCTACTTCGTTACCCGGCGGTTTATGACCAACCTGGCCGCACTTGTATCGGACGCTCCTCGGACGATGCTGTTCGGCCAATCAATTCCGCGTTCCTGCAAGGCATTGTCATTCAGGTTGCTGTCTCGCGCCATGCGGCGCCTGTCCAGCGTCACCGTCCGGGATGCGGAAAGCTGGCGGCGTTTGCGCTCGATGGGCGTCAATGCGGATTTGTCATACGACACAGCATTTGCGCTGCCCTGCGCTTCCGATGGTTTCGAGCGCGGGGCGGCCATCCTCGCCGGTTACGGACTGGATCCTGAGCGAACAGCATTGTTGTCGCTCCGCGGTTTCGACTCCATGTACCCGGGTGATGAGGGAGACTTTATCAAGCGGCTGGCTGCTACCGCCGACCTCCTGTCACGCCGGGGCCATCAATGTGCTGTCGTCATTCAGGCTGAA
Source organism: uncultured Alphaproteobacteria bacterium (assembly GCA_963700795.1). Lineage (GTDB taxonomy): Bacteria > Pseudomonadota > Alphaproteobacteria > Rhizobiales > Beijerinckiaceae > Terripilifer. The sequence continues at coordinate 15,156 of CAVOYX010000015.1, forward strand.
GCGGGAGAAGGCGATTCTGATGTAAAGCTGGCGGCTCTACTCAATAGTCATTCCAGTATCACCATTATCAATCCTGCTTCGGACTCTGCAGCGGGACCGGTTGCCAATCTTATGGCAATCCTTGCTGCTGCCAACATCGTCATTGCCGTTCGTTATCATACTGCAGTCTTGCGGTTATTGAGCGGGCGCATGCCAGTTGTCTTGTCCTACTCCAACAAGACACGCGACCTGATCGACCGGCTTGGGCTTCCTGGCTGGGATATCGACACTTTCGACCCTGCCGAGGTTGCTGCCGCAGCGGAAAGAACCGCCGGACGCAATTACGATCCATCTGTTCAGGCACGCTGCGTGCGAGATCACTTCAAGGCTGGACTTCAAAAAGCGGGGTATCGGCCATGAGCGTTTCCCACACTCCCGAAACGGCGGGGTTCCGTTCATTGTTGCGCGGCGCAAGCCTCATGGCCGGAGCGGAGATGTTTAATCGCATTGCCCGGTTGGCCGCGATCGTCGTCATGGCCCGATACCTTTCGGTAGCGGATTTCGCTTTGGTGGCCCTATGCCTGACCGTGTGGGAACTCGTTCGCATGCTCTCGCACAACGGATTGGGCGCCCGGATTGTTACGGCTGGCGAACGCGAACTGGGCGAGGTTTGCCGCGCAGTCAATCGCCTCAATTGGATGGTGGGCGGCAGCATGTTCGTGCTGCAATGTCTGCTCGCCATTCCTGTCGCGCGCGCATTCGGCAAGCCGGAGGCAGCACCGATGCTGGTTTTCCTGGCACTGACCTATCTGGTCAACCCCATGGTCATGGTGCGCGCATTTCTGGCCCAGCGTGTTCCGGGTCTGCGTTTTTCCGCCAGTTCCTCAGCCGCACTTGCCGCCACAGACAATCTCCTCACATCTGCACTGGTCTTTGCCGGCATGGGCCCGTGGGGCGCATTGCTCCCCAAAATAATACTGGCGCCATTCTGGGTTTTCGCACATCTCAAGTGGGCGCCCCGCCCGCCTGAAAGCAATGGCGGCAGTGACAAGATTGGCGACATATTTGGCTTTTCACTGCGAATTTTTCTTGCTGAGGGCCTGACAACCTTGCGGCAACACGCGGACCGCCTGGTGGTCGGCAGGGTCCTGGGTATGGAAGCTCTCGGCATGTACGCGTTTGCAGCCAACTCTGGAGCAGGCATAACGCAAAGTCTGTCCACCGCTGTCGGCAATGCGGTTCTTCCCTTCATTGCCGCAAGTGGAAAAGACGGTGGCGCCGTTGGCCGCTTCTGGACATCGGTGCGACTGATGGCGGCTGGCATTGTGCCGATTGTCGCGCTGCAAGCGATCTTTGCACCCTATTATGTGCCTGTCGTGTTCGGCACACAATGGGCGCCCGTTGCCCCATTGCTGTCAATCCTGTGTCTGGCCTCGCTATCGCGAATTATCCTTGTGCCGATGGCACAATTGTTACGCGTCTATGGCCTCCCGCATATCGAAGTACAACAATCGGCATTCGCATCGCTGGCCTTCATAGCCGGACTGGCGGCAGGCCTGCCATTCGGACTTGAAAGTGCGGCAATCGGTGTTGCAGTTGCCAATCTCGCAAGTATGCCAGTGATTTTGATATGGGGCCTCAGGGCCGTCGCCGAATATTCCTCAACCATCCGTATGCTGGAGACTGCCCCATGAATGGCGCGCCTCAAATGTGCGCAGCCATCTGCGCATTCAATGCCGCCGCAACTATTGCCGCTGCAATACAATCATCATGTGCCCAGACGTTGAAAGACATCGAAATTCTGGTCATCGACGACGGATCATCTGACGAGACAGCGCGCATCGTCGCAGAGCTTGCAGCGCAAGATGGTCGCATCCGCCTTTTTCGCCAGCCAAATCGCGGCATATCAGCGTCCCGCAATCGCATATTTGATCTCGCGACTGCGCCTGTAGTTGCGTTTCTGGATGCTGATGATCAATGGCTGCCACACCATCTGGAGACGCTGTGCGACATTATGGCGGATCCTAACGTCGCCGTCGCATTCAGCAACGCCTTGCTGGTCGAACTCGAATGGTCAACCGACTGGCGAAATCTCACGCACACCTGCCGGCGCCGTCCGCTCCCGGGACGCGTTGTTCGGAAATCCCTGCACGACCTGCTCTACCATGGCGATCCGACGCAGTGCATTTCTGCAGACAGGTCCATTCCGCGAAGGGCTGGACCATGCCGAAGACCAGGAATGGATTTTGCGCGCTTTGCTTATGAACCAGGAAATGGTTTGCAGCGGAACCGGAAGCACCGTCTATCGCACATCAAACAACGGCCAGAGCGCCGATCTGGCACGCATGCACGCCGGCTTTCGCACAGTGCTGGCCACCGCCGAGCGCATTGCACCGCAATTTGCCGCTACCCACAGGCGCGAGGCCGAAGGCCGCATGATGCTTTATCTTGCACGTCGGGCTATTCGCGTCGGTCAGGGCCGCATGGCGGCATGGCGCTATCTTCGCAAGGCGATGACTGCGCTGCCACAATTGGTTTGCAACGGACCTGGCCCATTGGCCGCAACGCTGGCAACCTTCGTGTGGCCATCGCACGCGCGCCGCCTTGCCAGACTTCGCAGCGCGCTCTCATCCTCACGGAGAACCCAATCCCATGTCAGCTAACAAAACACTCGAACACATATCGCTACGGCAGGAATCAATGCCAAAAGTCTCGGTGCTGCTTCCGCTCTATAATTCGGCACGTTGGATCGAGGGCGCGATCCAAAGCATCCTGGCGCAGACATTCAAGGATTTTGAAGTGATCGTCGTGGATGACGGTAGCACCGACGACGAACTCAGGATTGTCGAATCCTTTGATGACCCTCGTATTCGCACCGTCAGTCAGGAAAATCGCGGCCTCGCCGGGGCTCGCAACACGGGCATTCGCAATGCGCGCGGCGAGCTGATTGCGTTTCTGGATGCCGACGACCTGTGGACTGCGGACAAGCTCGAAAAACACGTCGCGATTTTTGATGCGGATATAGAGGCCGGGGTAACTTTCAGCTGGTCCGCCCTGATCGACGACGACGGACTTCCGCTGGGCATGGTGCAGAAGCCGCGCAAGAAAACTTATACACCGGCGGCAATTTTCTGCCGCAATCCGATTGGCAATGGTTCGGCAGCGGTTGTACGTCGCAATGTGTTTGACAATATCGAATTCGCACATCCCGAACACGGATATTCCTGCTGGTTCGATGAAAGTTTCCGGCAATCGGAAGATATCGAATGCTGGACGCGCATAGCACTGTCGGTGGCCACGCGCTTTGTGTGCGTCGACGAGCCCTTGACACTCTATAGGATTGGCGAAGGCGGACTATCGTCCGATACCGGGCGTCAGCTTGATACCTGGACGCGGTTTTACAAAAAAATGGCAGTAATCGATCCGGCCTTTGTGGCGGCTATCGGGCCACAGGCAAAAGCCTACCAGCTTCGATATCTTGCGCGCCGCGAAATCTTTGCCGGCCATGGATTTCGCGCCGCAGTGCTGCTCCTGCGCGCGCTTGCTTCTTCCCCACGGATTGCAATCGACGAGCCTGGAAGAACACTGGCGACTACCGCAGGTACACTTGCAGCAATCGCACTGCCACGCACCGCCTTGCACCGCCTTCGAAGCGCCTTTTTCGGAAAGAAGCCGATCCAGGGAGCGCACTGAAATGTCAAAAATCATTGCTCGGCAGCCACGGGTTCTTGTCTTGTGCGTGGCATTGAATTTTTACGACCTCGTCTATGCTCGCAACATCGAAAGTCATCGACGTTACGCTGATCGTTGTGACTATTCCTACAAGCTCGTTCGCTGGCCAGTGCTGGCAAGCGTGCATCAATCGGTCTGGTTAAAAGTTCCGCTCATCGAAGCCGCTCTCACGGCCGGGTGGGATTGGGTGCTGTTCGTGGACGCCGATTGCGAAATCCGCCCCTCAGCGCCGCGCATTGAAACCTTGGCCGATCCGGAAGCGAGCGTGTTTCTTGCGCCCGGCTTTTCCGGCAATCCGAATTCCGGTGTGATCGTATGCTGCAACAGACCTGAGGCACGCGCATTCTTCTCCACGGTTATTGCAAATGCAGGCAAAAGCGTTCCGGAGGAAGACTGGGGCGAAAATGGACACATCATACATTTCGCCAAACACAATTCGGCTTTCAAGGCGATTGATCGGGCCTGGAACAACAATGCGGACCCCGGGATGAACGACTACATCCGGCACTACAGTGCCGGTGGTCCAATGCGCCCACTATATCGTGGCGGCGTTGCTTCCAAAGCAGCGCAATTGGTTAGCAGATTGATCCAGAAATTGCGCAAGTTGGCTGGCGCCAATGCAGAGCCGAAAGCAACGATCGATGCCTGGCTGGCGCGCACGACGAAACGCATCGCCACAAGAAACCCCGCGACGTTCAAAGTGATCGCTGAGCCACCAGAGCGCATTGGCTCTGCGTTGCACCCGGACAGCGCCTATAATTGCTCAATGGCAGTTGGCATAATTCAACGCAGTAGCTTAGGATTGTCACGAACCGACCGCTCTGGCCGCCTGAAGGCGTCTGTCTCCAGATTGCGCTCCAGATGCGTTCGCCGGTCCCCGTAAACTACCAGGTGGCCAGAACAAACCACTGGCGCATACGATTCATGGGCCGGGATGCAATACCCGCCATGTGCGCGAGCGATTTCCCGGTGCAGCTTCATTCCGGACAGTTGCTGCGGAAAGCGTGTTTTTCGTCCTGTCCGCCGTGATGTCCGATAACTGCCTACCCACTGCCCGACCAGGATATCCGATAATTCATGACGTTTTGCGCCTTCATTGCACGCCATCTAATGTGGATAAATGGGGGGATGGT
>CAVOYX010000016.1:0-220887 GCA_963700795.1 uncultured Alphaproteobacteria bacterium
TACGCGCGGCGTCGCCTGGCGCAGCGCCCAGCCCACCGCAAGCGCGGCGCGGCGGATGGACTCGGCGGTGCTTCCTGGCGCGCGCACCTCGACGAGCCGGTCCCAGAGCTCTTCGCCATCGGTGACGCCGGCCGACAGGTACACCTGCCGAAGGCGGTCCGTGTCGGGCTCGCCGAACTCCTCCTCGGTCGTGGGATTGCGGCGACCCCACGCTGGCGACGTCCACGGCAGATCGCATGCAATGATCGGGACCCCCCGCCGAGCCGCCCAGCGAATGGCCGCGAGCTCCGGTGAGAAATCGGCAAACGGGTAGAAACTGAGTTCGCCGTCGACTCTCGAACGGCGGCCAGTGCTATCGGTGCCTGGGTTGCGGACTCGCCAGCCAGCGCAGCCACGACTCCAGCTCCGGCGGGAGCTCGACCAGGACGCGCCCCGGTGCGGCCGCGTCAAGGAGGTCCGGCATCACGATCGCGAGCGCGGGCGAGTGATGGCGGACGCCGATCAGAAGGGGCGCTCGGCTGGCGGCGAGCTCGTCGACGGCGCCCCGGACCGCCGGCGATGAGAGACCTTCCGGGGCGATCGTCACCCCTCGATCTCGGACCGCAGCTCCCACAGTTGCCGCCACTGGCGCCCGCCTGCTTCGGCTCGCCGCTTGACGGCGGCATCCCAGTATCCGAGGAGCCGGCCTTGGTCCAAGGGATCGTCCTTGCGGACCACCCCGAGCAGGTGGCCAGGAAGGAATGACAGGGCGTCGCGGCCGGCTCCGAGGAAGGCCGTGTGGATCCCGAGGGCCGTCGCCACACCCACGGCTTCGGCCGTCGACATCACGGTGCTCGGCCGCTCGACCGACCAACCCTCATCCGATCGGCCGGACCGGAGGTCGCGGAACGCCGTGACGAGGACGTCGAGACCGCATCATCGATACCGAAGGCCATACCCTCCGCTTCGATCCGCGCCTTCGCCTCGCGGCGGACGAGCGCCACCTCGGCAATCCGGTCGGCGATTGGTTCCACGAGCTCGAAGTTGAATCGACGCTTGAGCGCGGCCGACATCTCGGACACGCCACGGTCTCTCAGGTTTGCAGTCGCGACGACGTTGAACCCGGGCCGGCTGAACTCAGTCGCGTCGTCCTCGCCGGCGAGCTCGGGGACGGCGAGCCGCCGGTCGGACAGGATCGAGACCAGCGCGTCCTGCACCTCGGGGAGGCAGCGGGTCACCTCCTCGATCCGGACGACCGCGCCCGCGCGCATGGCCTGAAGCACCGGCGAGGGCACGAGCGCTTCGCGGGACGGACCGCGGGCGAGCAGAAGCGCGTAGTTCCAGCCGTACCGGAGCTGCTCCTCGGTGGTCCCGGCGGTGCCCTGGACGGTCAGGGTCGAGGACCCGCTATCGCCGCGGTCAGCAGCTCGGACAGCATCGACTTCGCGGTGCCCGGCTCGCCGACGAGCAGCAACCCGCGGTCACCAGCGAGCGTTACGACGCACCGCTCGACGAGGCTTCTCTCTCCGATGTACTTCGGAACGATCCGGAGCGAGCGAGCGACCCCCGCCAATTCGGCGCCACCGCCGAGCCGTAGGTGATCGTCACCCGAACCGACGATGAACGTGACAACTGCTTTCGGGGACAGCTGCCGACCGGCCGGTCGCTGCCCTCGATCCCAGGCGGCGAGAAACGCGGCTCCTCGGCGTAACGCCTCCTCGGATGGAACGAGTTGGCGTTCCGGCGCCTTGCTCTTCTCCACTCCGACTCCTCTCGTTGCCGGTCAGCGCCGCGCGGGTAGCCGCTCGAAGGCCGGACGATCGCCGGCCTCCCACCGCGCCCACGCCTGCGTAAACAGCTCATGGATGGGCCGCATCGGCACGAGGCGGTCGAGTGGCTTCGCGACTGATCCGTCGGGGAGCATCGAGGCGCCATACATCTCGAGCTTCCACGCCTCGACCGGAAGGTCGGGTGCTGGCAGGGTCGTCCACGGGCCGCCGAGGAATACGTCGCGGCCGGCGCGTCGTCGTTGGGCCGCTATGCCCAGGCCGGCGTCGACGAGTGGTTTCGCGGCGCGGGCGAGGACCGTGCCGGTCCAGCCATTCCAGCGCTGGATCGCCGCCTTCGTGGGTGACGGCAGCGCGAGCAACTGCAGGAACAGCCGAGCCGAGTGGGTCAAGTCCAAGGGAGTCGTCGACCCGCTGCACGAGTTCAGGGACCGATGCCGCCGGGTCCGCCTCCCAGGACCCCGAGCGACGGGAGAGCTTGCCGCACGTTCTGCGATTGCCGCTGCGTCGTCGGCGAGCAGGAACCGGCTGCCTTCAAGCACCGCCCGCGGCACCGGCTGGAGCATCGCCACGATCGCCTCGGGCACGCCGTGGTCGAGCAGCGCCGGGCGTAAGAACGGCCACGCGTAACCTGCCGTCGGGTGCAGCGCGATCACGAACGGGCCGACCTTCAACGCGGCCCCTTCGACCTTGACGCCGCGCGGCGCCTTGAACGGCCGGGCGCCGAGGGCGGCCAGTGTGTCGCTAGCCCCGGGCCACTCGACTCCGTAGCCTGCGAGCGGCATCACGAGGTCCGCAGACGTGAGACGGGATCGAGCGGCGGCGAGCACGTCCGGCAGCTTCGCGAGGATGCCGTCGCCAACCGGGACGTTCGCGTGGAGCCAAGGCAGCGCGGTCGCGAGTGACCGGACGATCGCCGAGCCGAAGGCGTCGTCAGGCTCGGATGCCCGCCCCCAGGTGCTCCCGACCACCATCGGTGGTGTGACCCGCAGTCTCTGGTCGGCGGGATCGGCGACGAGCCGGAGCGGATCAGGCGGGCTGCCCTGGAAGGCGAGCTGGCGGCTGGCCTCGACGGCCAGCGCGTCATCGATGGCCACGAGGCGGCCATGAGCGCGCGTCCACGCGACGGCGATCCGCTCCGCGGCACCAACGAGTCCACTCGTCCAAAGCTCGGCTGGATCGGCGGGCATTGCAGCGTCGAACAGCGCGAGGCGCTGCTCGGAAGTAAGGCTCCGCAGCTGCTCGGCGGCCGCACGAGCCTCGGTCACCTTGAGACCGATCGTCTGCGGGTGGCTGCCGGGGGCAGGAAGTTGTGCTCGTGCGCGTCGACCCTTGGAAGCGTCGCCAGGAGTAAGGCGGCTGATGGGCGGCTCAGCCCCGTCCGATCGCGTAGCAGCTCGACGGCGGCTGGCTCCCAGGCGATCGGTCCTCGCCGGTCGAGCTCGCCTAGGAAGCGCTCGATCGCTGCCTCGTCCCCCCAGCCTCGTCTCGGCCGAGATTCCTCCACCAGGTTGTACTCGCGCTCGAGGGTGAAACGACCTCCCCGTGCCCACTCAAACCCGGAGAGCTGTTGACCCTGGTGCGTCCACATCTGGCCCGCCGCGAGGAAGATCGCCCGGTCGCCGGTCGAAACCAGATTCGCTGCGTTCCGGCCGGGATTGTTGCTCTTCCCCGCAGTCACCTTGAGAAGCCGGATCTCGGCTGCGTGGGACGGGAACCGCTGCGCGGCCATCGCGGCCAGGAGCGCCGTCAGCGCAGCGCGGTCGTCGTCCGAGATCGTTGGGAGCGCGGCACGGTAGGCCACGGCTCCGAGCCGTCCGATGACATCGAACCACGAGACCGACGACGAGGGAAGCGTGCTCGGCCCGGAGGCGGCCTGCCGGCCAAGAATGCGCTGGATCATGTTCGGCGCGGGGGCGCGACCGAGGACCGTACCAACGGTGGCGACCTGCTCGAGCGGGCGACCACCCTCCATGCCCCACTCGTACGCATGTCCCGCATGAAGGCCGGCGAGTGCTCGGTTCATGGCCCGGTCGTCGACGACCCGCGCGATCGCTGGGGCCGTCCTCGCGCCGGCGGGTCCAACCGCAGCAGCCGGTACGGCCGGTGGAGCTGTGACGGCCACCGGTGACGGCGCGCGCTCGGCTGGCCGGCCGAAGTCGTCGAGCCGCATCGCCGTGCGCCCCGCGAGCAGCATCGCGCCGAGGACGCCACCGCGGAGCCGGCCATCGCTGAGGCTGGGCAGCACCTCCCCGAGGACCCGCTCGGAAACCGCGAGCCGTTTCCCCTGGGGGTCGTCGGTAAGATCGCGGCGCACGGCGTTGAGCAGCTTGGCCGCGTCGGCGTCGGTGATGGCTCGGAGTGCGCGCGAGCCCTCTTGATCCCGGACGCGGTACGCGAACCAGAACCGGGGAGGCGCGAGGAACGGAGCGCCCTCCCGAAGTTCGCGCGTGTCGGGCCCCTGGCCTCGGTAGCCCATCGCGATGTGGCGACCGAACCCGCTCCCCCACGTCGACTCCACGAGTGGCGTTGCACCGCGCGCGTCCAGCAGCACGACCGCGTCGCCCCAGCCCATCACGAGCCTTGGAGCGTCGTCGCCCGGCAACTCCAGCAGGACGATCGGCTTCGAGGCAGGGTCAAACGGCGCAGCCCCCGCATCTCGAATTCGGCCCTCGAAGCGGCGGCCGTTGACGCTCTCGATCTGCCACTGCGTGTCGCCTCCCACCTCCCGGCGCCTCGCCCGCATCCCGATGAGCCCGTTCGCTCCCCCGATCAGCGTGCCGTCCGCGCCGGCAGGCAGCGGCATGAGCCACGACGCCTCGAGATCGAGCGTCCACCCCTCCTCGACCCACTCCTCGAAGAAACGCGGGCGAGATGCGCGCCCGATGCGCCCCGTCTCCGGATCGAGCTCGCGGAGCGTGCCACCCTCCGTCACGACCCAAGAAGCGTCGCCGTCCGAGATTACCCTCCGCGGTGAGGCGGCCGTCGTGTCTCCGGCGCGGATCGGAGTGCCCCCCTCGTTGCGGCTGCCGTCCGGGAGCTCGCTGGACGTCTCGGGCGAGAGCGCCCATCCGAACGTTGCCGCCAACGCTCCCTTTGGCTCGAACTGCTGTCCCGGTTTGCCACTCCAGTACCCAAGGCGTTCGCGACCGCGCCAGCCCACGAACACTTGGCCGTTCGCGTAGACGATCCGCGATCGCCCCCACTCGGGCGTCCCTGCGGGGATTTTCAGATCGTGCTCGAGCAGGACTCGATCCGGGCCAACGACCAGGACCTTGCGTTTGTCCTGGACGATCAAGGCGGGCCACGCGAAGCCCGAGATGTGCGCGTCGTCGAGCTTGATGCCGGCGCCTTCGAGCGCTGGCCAGCCCATCTCGGCGAGGAGGCCGCCGCGAAGCGTGCGAGCGAGGCTCCCGGCGACATCGGTGGCGGCGATCGCTTTCGTTGCCTCGAGATCGAGCGCCCGCACGCTCAGTGTCGCGCCGCGCTTGAGGTTGAAAACCGCTGTCGCGAGGGTCGCGAGCGTGCCGCGTGCGGCAGCCTCGAGCTGTGCGCGAAGCCAGCGACGGAGCGGGGGGTGCAGTCCGGGGAGTTCCGCCAGGGCATCGGCGCGCTCGAAGATGGTCATCGCAACCGCCCGATCCACCAACGGTGCCAGCGCCGCTGCGTTCCCGAGCGCGGTCAGCGGTCGGCGCTCGGAGCGCGTCGCGTATCTACGGAGGTCGATCTGCGCTGAGCCGTACGGGCCAGGGGCCGGGTCAGCGAGCTCGATCCCAGAGGCGAGCGCGGCGTCGAGCAGGTCGAGATCGGCCCAGCCATTGACGAACAGCTGAACCCGGGCACCGTGGGCCTTGATCTGGGGCGCAAGCTCTGCAACGAGGGCGAGGAGCTTCTCCTGCGGCTTTGGGCGGTTCCACCAGAAGAACCTCGGTCCCGCTTGGCGAGCGGTGCGCTCGAGCCAGGCGCCGGGACCGCCAACCGGCTGCGCTTCGACCGGTTGGGAATCGGGTCGTAGCAGCCCTTCGAGCGCGCCGGCGTCGCGGAGGAGATCGATCCACCAGTCGATGAAGTCTCCGGCCTCGCTCGGCGAGGGGTGCAGGTTGAGCAGCCGCCCGCGAAACGCGACGTCGCTCTTCGCATACCGGATGAGGCTGCCACGGTAAGACGTCCAGAAGCCTGCTGCCGCCTTCGCAGTCGCGGGCGCGTCGACGAGTCGGCGGAGCACCTCGGCCTCCTCAGTCGCCGGGTCGAGGCCCGCCGCCTTCGCCGTTCGCCGAAGCTCCGTAGCCATCCCTGACCACGGAGGCAGACCGCCTAGCGTCCGCTGCACACACAGCTCCTTGAGTGCCGCGTGCGCGTCAGCCGGAGCGTTGCCGTTGACGAGCTCGCGCGCGTATTCCGACAGGGCCTTCGCAGTCAGCGCGCCACCGAGGGCGAATTCGAGGAAGGCCTGGCGCCGCTGAGACTCATCGACGGGCAGGTTGTAGGTGCGCTGCATCTGCCGGGCGGTCGCGAAAGCTGCAGCTGCCTGGCCAGTGTTCCCGCCGTCGAGAAAGGCACGGCCCGCCTGCTCATAGAACGACGGAAGGAAGTGCGGGACCGTTCTCGCGAGGCGGCGGCCGATCTCGTCAAAACCGTCGCGCGCGTTGCCCGGCTTGGTCTTCGCCATCCGCGCGTATCGCTCCATCTCCTTGACGACAGCGAGGGCATGGCGCGCGTTCGGGGGGTCGGCCAGGATCGCCGAGGCGGGGAACCCGAGACCGCGTGGCTGACCGACCGCGGCCGGGTGGACCTCGTCGAGCGCGAAGTCGAGGGTTTCGAGCGCGAGATCTTCGGCGGGACCGATCGCCTCCGGCACCAGCCGGACCACGATGCGGTTGCCGAGGGCAGGATGCCGGTAGTGGCGGGCGCCGATCTGCTGCGCGTCGACCTGGGTATCGAGCGGCAGCAATGCACCCGCTCGAAGCAGCTGCTCCGCTTTGACGGGTCGGGGCTCACCGACCATCAGACCTCGGCCTCGGATTCATCAGTTTCCTTGACCCGCCCGGCCGCAATCAGCTGGGCCATCCGGGCGCCCTCGGACCACGCCACCGGGCCGACCTCTCGCAAAGGCATCATTCGTGACTGGCTGTCCATGAAGACCAAGTCGCCGGTGTCAGCCTCCACCGAGGGCTCGTCGGCACCAACCCAGAAACGCGCCTCTACGGGGACTCCGTCCTCCCAGACACGGAGGGTCGCGAAGCCACCGCTCACCCGATAGCCGAGCGTCGCGGCGCAAGAGATCGCGTGGCGTTGCTCCTTGAAGTGCGCGCCGGCCCAGGTGTCGATAGAGGTTGTGTCCTCGTCAAGGTCAGCGGGCTTCGCGAAGGTCTCGCGGAAGAGTTGAGGCACGGCTTGGGTTGCCCCCAACTCGACTAGGAACTCGCGTGCGTCGTCCAGCTCGTCGAGAAGCACGGGATGCGGGATCGCGATGGACTCGCCAGTCAGCTGTCGAGTCTCCCCGTCGAGGGTGACAACACCGACACCGTCGCTGCCCGCGTTCCGGAGCAGGCCCGTAACCCGCCGTCCATTGGCGTCTTGGCCGACTACGACGAGATCCCGTAGAGCTGTACTCCAGGACGGATCCGGCCACACCTCATCGAGCACCGTCCTTGGGACGGGCAGCGAGCGGAGCATCCACGTCTCGATCGTCGCTCGGCATTCCTTCTCGTGGCGAACGAGCCAGTCCCGAACCGCAATGAGCTGCTCGGCGGACGCGCCCTTCTTGACAGCCGCTGGCACAGACTTCAGTACCGACCCGCGCGGGTTCCGACATAGAAGCGTCGTGCCGTCGAGCGCCAGCTGATAGCCGTCCTCAGCGGCTACCCATGCGATGTCCTCAGCAGCAGTAGTCATCCGGCCCATTGTCGCCGGAACAGCTCCCTCCCGGCTCCAACGAACACACGCTGCGTCTCGGGAGCAATCAGGACGCCCGGCGAGAACCCGCCGACGGCGGGCGAGAAGGCCTGACTGATCATCAGGCTCGGCCAATCATCGCCGGGCCTCTGGATGCCGGCGAAGACGAAGCCATCTTGGTCCGATTCTGCTATCTCCTCGACACGATCTGCCTGGCTTCGGTAGTGGTCGAGGACCCATGGCCAGTCGCGGCTGGTCAGAACTTGCCACCCGCCAGTCCCAACGACGATGGGCTCGACGGTCTCGTCGTGCATGGCCTCGATGATGCACTACTTCGGTCTCGTGCCCTGGAGGGGCGGCCGGATGCTACCTCGATCGTCGCCCGCTGGCCCTAGCCGATCACGCTGCCCCTTGCCGAGCCCTGCTCCTCGAAGTCGGAGAGCTCGAACGTGAATGGCTTCCGATATTGGGCCCACGCGATCTCGGGTTCCCCGGCGAGAGCCTGCAGTGCGTATAGCTCGTCGGACGGGTCGGGTGGCCAATGCGGCAGGCGATACAGGCCATGACCGACCCGCTGGGGGCTGCCCTGTTGGGCGCGCCAGGTGAGCGCCCGCCGGCTGATCCCGTGCTCAGCCGCCTGCTCGGTCGTGAAGTAGCCATGCTGGGCGGCCGCGGTCGAGAGGTAATCGTCCCATGACATGCGCAAATGTTGCGCATTCCGTAACAATGGGGCAAGTGGCTCCGGCGGTAGGATTCGAACCTACGACCAAGTGATTAACAGTCACCCGCTCTACCACTGAGCTACGCCGGAGCGAGGGCGCCCGCCTCGAGGGCGGGGCGCTTCGCGCGAACGGGGCCGCGCCGCGCGGAAGGATAGCACGGCCCCGCTTGCCGGGTCGACGAATGCTTTCCGGCGTGAGCGCCGGCTCGCAGCACGCGACCTGCCTTACGGCATCGAGCACCAGAAGTTGCCGCGGATCTCGCCCGCCGGGTGCTGCGACGTGTGGACGTTCACGTAGGCGCGGCCGTCCTCGAGGGCGGCGACGAGCGCAGCCAGGGGCTGCCCGGCGAGGGCCCCGGTTAGGTTCGCAGCCCCGAACGACCCGGTGGCCAGCACGCCGTCGGAGCGGCCCGGGATGAGCGACGCGGGCGGCCCCGACGGGTAGAGCCAGACGACGATGCCGCCGTTGGCGCCGGGCGTCGGCGCCAGGTGGATGTGGGCCATCGTCACGTTCTCGATGTTGGCCGTGATCAGCCGGTACGACACCGATTCACCGTCGCGGGCAACCGTGAACACCGCCTGGCCCTGCGCCCGGGTGTCGAACACCCCGTCGAGATCGCCGACCAGGTGCGTGGTGTACGTCCGGCTGCCGCCCCCCGCCGCGGCCGGCGCGGCCAACGCCAGCATCAGCGCCCCGACGAGCGCCAGCGATGTCCCGAAGCGAACGCGCATGTCCGATCCCCTCCTCGTGTCCGGCCCATCTGAACGGACCATGGCAGCGGTACGCCGCGGAGCGTCGATCGGTTTCGCGGGGGACTCGGCGCTCGGCAGCGAGGGGCAGAAGCCGTCGCCGACCGAGCCGCCAGCTGGCCGCCGACGCGGCCGGTCCCAGATCCCGCGGTGCGATACTCGGGGGCCATGACTCTGGTCTCCGCCACCGAGCTCGCCGCCGCGCTCGCCGACTCCGACCTGCGGATCGCCGACGTCCGCTGGTCGCTCGCGGCGCCGGCAGCCGGACGCGCCGCGTACGCCGAGGCGCACCTGCCGGGCGCGGTCTTCGTCGACCTCGACACCGTCCTCACGGCGCCGACCGGGCCCGGCCGGCATCCCCTGCCCGACCCGCACGCGTTCGTCGTCGCCGTGGCGGCGCTCGGGATCGGGCGGGAGCACCGCGTGGTGGCCTACGACGACGCCGGGGGAACGGTTGCCGCGCGCCTGTGGTGGATGCTCGACGTGCTCGGTCATCCGCGGGTAGCAGTCCTCGACGGCGGGATCGACGGCTGGCGGGCAGCTGGACTGCCGCTCACGTCCGAGGCGCCGGCCTTCGCCCCTGCCGCTGCATGGGCGGACATCCCACCGACGTGGCCCCGGACGATCGCCCGGGAGGAGCTCGCGCCGCGCCTCGGGATGCTGACGCTCCTCGACGCCCGCGCGCCCGAGCGCTACCGCGGGGAGGTCGAGCCGATCGACCCGGTGGCCGGCCACATCCCGACCGCCATCAGCGCGCCGACCGGCACGTTCCTGGCACCCGACGGCAGGTTCCTCCCGACGACGGCGCTCGCGGTGCGGTTCGCCACGCTCGGCGCGGCGCGGGAGCGTCCTGTCGTGGTCCAGTGCGGGAGCGGCGTCAACGCCTGTCAGCTCGCCCTCGCCGCCCGTGTCGCCGGCCTGCCCGATCCCCTCCTCTACCCCGGCTCGTACTCGGACTGGAGCCGGGCGGGCATGCCGATCGCGACCGGCGACGCGCCCGGAGAGATGCTGGTGACGTAGCGGGCGGACGAGCGTCGCGACGGTTGCGACGGCGTCACATCCTCGCAGAAGCTCCGCATGCGAACCGAATGGCAGCTCCCGCCCAGCGTCGGTCGCCGCGAGGCGCGTCGGGGAGCGTGGCAGCGACAGCCCATTCGATCAGAAGCTCGCCACCGGCGTCCTTGACAGGATGCGTCCGGTACCGACCGCGCATACGGCTCCCAGGGCAAGCATCTGACATGAAACGCGGGGCCCGAGTCGACCGCGCCCACGTCGGGTCGAGGCCGGCCCCGATCCCAGGCGCGAGGCGCCCCTGTCCCGCCCTACCCCTCGGCCGCCTGCTCCAGCTCGGCGATGTCGAGCTTCTTCATCGCCAGCATCGCCGCCGTGGCCCGGCGCGCCCGCTCGGGGTCCGGGTCGCCGAGCAGCTCGTAGAGCCTCGTCGGGACGACCTGCCAGGAGACCCCGAACCGATCCTTGAGCCAGCCGCACTGCTGCGCGGCCGGGTCGCCACCCTCGCCGAGGCGGTCCCAGTAGTGGTCGACATCGGCCTGGTCGGCGCAGGCGACCACGAACGAGATCGCCTCCGTGAAGCGGAACGCCGGGCCGCCGTTGAGGGCCGTGAACGGCTGGCCGTCCAGCTCGAAGGCGACCGTCATGACCGAGCCGGGGGCGCGGCGGTGGATCTCCTGGCCTTCCTCCCCGTAGCGGCTGATCGACGTGATCCGGGAGTTCGGGAAGGTCGAGGTGTAAAGGGCCGCGGCCTCCTCGGCCTCGTCGGCGAACCAGAGGCAGGGCGTGATGCGGGCGGGGGCGTTGATCTCGGGCATGGGACGCTCCTTCGTGGTGCCGGGCGCGGGCGCCCGGCTTGCTGGTGGTGGCGGCTCGATTGGACTCAGTCGACTGGGACGAGCTGGGCGACGAGCTCGTCGAGGCGCGCGTAGCCCTCGTTCATGCCGCCCTCCATCCCGCTTGCGATGAGCCCGTCACGGTCCTCGACCGACTGGTAGACAGCGTGAATCCGGAGGGTCGTCCGGCCGCCGCGCTCGTCGAACGCAAGCGATTCGAGCGAGACGTGGCCGGGGAACCCTTCAAACTCCCACGTCTGCAGGATGCCGAGGACCGACGGCTTGCCGTGGAACACGCCCCGGAAGCCGAACTCGTTGCCCGCGTCGTCGGTGTGGACGAACCGCCAGCTCCCGCCATCGTGGGCTTCCAGCCGCTCGACACGCATCGCGTACTTCGCGGGCCCCAGCCACTGGACGAGGAGCTCCGGATCGACGTGAGCCCGGAACAGCAGGTCGCGCGGGGCGTCGAATTCGCGCTCGATGTCGATGAACGGCTGGCCGGGCTCAGCGGTGATCCGCGTCGTCCCATGGTCGGTTCCCCCCTGTGGCTCGGGGTCGACGCCGATCCGTCCGGCACCCTGCTCCCCGGGCTGCTGCAGCGCGGCGAGAAGCGCGTCGAGACGCTCGTAGCGCTCGTCCCAGTAGTCGCGATAGCGGGCCAGCCACGCCGTCGCCTCGCGGAGCGGATCGGCCTCGAGATGGCTGAGGTGGGCGGTCGCCCGGCGCTCCCGGGAGATGAGCCCGGCCCGCTCGAGGACCTTGAGGTGGCGCGAGATGGCCGGCTGCGAGACCCGGAACGGTGCCGCGAGCTCCGCCACGCTCGCGTCGCCCTCGGTCAGGCGGGCGAGGATCGCCCGCCGCGTCGGGTCGGCCAGGGCGCCGAACACCGCTGTGAGCTGCTCGCCGGTCATCGATAACCACCGTGTTTCATAACTGGTCTGTTATGATACGCATCGAGCCGCCCGGGTGTCAACCCCGCCCGCCGGACCGACTCGCGGGCCGCAGCCCTGGCCTCGGTCGCCCGGGCGCTACGATCCGGCGATGCCGACCGAGCCCCACCCGATCGACCGCCCCGGCGCGAGCGCGCCGGTGGTCGGGCGCGAGCGCGAGCTGGCGGCGGTCGACGCGTTCCTGGCCGCTCCGTGGCCGCGCGTCCTCCTCGTCGAGGGGCCGGCCGGGATCGGCAAGACGACGATCGTCGACGCCGCGATCCGCCGGACCGCCGACGGCGGCGCGAGCCCGCTCGTGGCGCGGGCGACGCTCGCCGAGCGCGACCTCCCGTTCGCGGCGCTGGCCAGCCTCCTCCCGGACGCACGGATCGACCCGATCCTGCCGGGGCTTCCGGCGCCGCGCCGCCGGGCCCTCGAGATCGCGCTGCGGCGGGCCTCCGCCGACGGCGGAGGCCTCGACATCGCGGCGCTCGGACTCGCGGTCCTCGACGCGATCCGGGCGATCGCGCGTCCGATCCCGGCCCTCGTCGTGGTCGACGACCTCCAGTGGTGTGACGAGCCGACCGCCACGGTGCTCGCGTTCGCGCTGCGGCGCGCAGCGGCCGAGCCGTTCGGCCTTCTCGCGGGCGTCCGAACCGGCGCACTCTCGGGAGCCGTCGACGACATTGCCGGGGCGCTCGCCGAGGACCTCGTCGAGCGGCTCCTGGTGGGCCCGTTGTCGCTCGGGGCGATCGGGCGCATCGTCGAGCAGCGGACGGGCCGCTCGCGCGGACGGGCCCTCGTCGCGCGCATCGCGGAGGCGGCCGGGGGCAATCCCCTCCTCGCCCTCGAGGTCATCCGTGCGGTCGATGCGGGCGGCCACGACCCGGCGCCGGGCGCGCCGCTGGCCGTGCCGGCCTCGGCCGAGCCGCTGCTGGCGGAGCGGCTCGGGCGGCTGTCCGGCGAGGGCGAGGACGCCGTCCTCGCGGTGGCCCTGGCCGGCCACGCGACGCCGAGCGACGTCCGCGCCGTCCTCGGCTCTGGCGCGGCCGGGACCGCGGCGGCCGTCGCCGCGCCGGGCCTCGACGAGGCGCTCCGGGCAGGGCTCCTCGAGCTCGATGGCGAGGTGGTGCGACTCGGCCACCCGCTCGTCGGGGCGGCCGCGATCGGGCGGGCGACCGTCGAGCGCCGGCGGGCGATGCACGCCCGCCTCGCGCCGCTCGCGGACGACCCGGAGGCGCGGGCGCGCCACCTCGCCCTCGCGACGGCCGGACCGGACGAGGTGGCCGCCACCGCCTGCGTCCGGGCTGCGGACGACGCGGAGCGGCGCGGCGCGGCCGACGCCGCGGCCGAGCTGGCGGAGCTGGCCGTGGTCCTCACCGCGGAGGGTGACGTCGGCGCCCTTGCGACCCGCCGCTGCCGCGCGGCCGCCCTGCGCGTTGCCGTCGGCGATCCGGGTGCGGCGCGGCGGCACCTCGACGCCGCGCTCGCGGTCTCGGCGTCGCCCGGCACGCGGGTCCCGCTGCTGCTCGTCGGCGTCGAGCTCGCCCACCTCGTGGGCGGGCGGCCCGCGGCCCGCGACGCCGCGGCAACCGCGCTCGCGGCCGGGGACGACGACCCGATCCTGCGCGCCCGGGCCCACGCCGCGATGCTCGCCTGGGGGGCCGAGGACACCGCCGAGGAGCGCCGGCACGCCGCCGCCGTGCTCGAGCTGCTGGCGGGCCGCGAGAGCGAGGCCCCGGAAGCGGCGGCCGACGCCCTCGCCATCCTCGCCGACTCGCGGCTCGCCTCCGGCGAAGGGCCCGCGTTCGACCTCCTCGAGCGCGCCCTCGAGCTCGACCGGTCGCGCCCCGACTTCGTCGTCGGCTCGCTCGAGATCCTCGCCGGCAACCTCCGGACCGCCGACCGGATCGACGAGGCGCGGGCCCGCTGGGCGGAGTCGCTCGAGCGGCTCGAGCGGGCCGGCTACGAGTCGCGCCGGGCGAGCACGCTCACCCAGATGGGGTGGACGGAGGTCCTGGCGGGTGACCACCGGGCCGCAAAGACGATCCTCGACGCCGCCGGCCAGCTTGCCGCCGAGCTCGGCGCCGACCCGACCGGTCCGCGGCTCTACGCCGCCCACCTCGACGCGCTGGTGGGCAACCGCGCGGACGTCCGGGCGGCGGCGACGGCTGGCATCGCCGATGCCGAGGCGGCCGGCAACTCCTGGGTCGTTGCCCTCTGGCATCGCGTCCTTGGCATCGACGCGCTCGCCGGCGGTCAGCCGGGTGTCGCCGCCGACCACCTGCGAGTCACGCTCGACGCGGCCCTGGCGCTCGGCATCCGCGAGCCGAGCTGGGTGCGAGTCGACGCCGACCTCGTCGAAGCGCTCGTCGGCGCGGGCCGGCTCGACGAGGCGGAGACGGCGCTGGTCGCGTTCGACGCCCGGGCCGCCACCGCCCGCCTGCCCTGGGCGCTCGTCGCGCACGCGCGGGCCGCCGCCGTGCTGCGCGTTGCGAGGGACGACCTCGAAGGCGCCCTCGCGGCGCTCGACGGCGTTGCCGAGCAGGCGGCGAGCCTGCCGCTTCGCCTCGAGCGGGCCCGGGTCGACCTCGTCCGCGGCGGCGTGCTGCGCCGTCTTCGCCGCGTCCGCGAGGCGCGGGTGGCCCTGGAGTCGGCGCGGTCGACGTTCGCCGCCTGCCCGTCGCCCCCGTGGGAGGCGCGGGCCGGCGCCGAGCTTGCCCGCCTGGGTGGCCGCACAGCCTCAGGCGGCGACCTGACGCCCGCCGAGCGGCAGGTCGCCGAGCTCGCCGCCTCCGGTCGCTCGAACCGCGAGATCGCCGACGAGCTCGTGGTCAGCGTCCGGACCGTCGAGAGCCAGCTGTCTTCGGTCTACGCCAAGCTCGGCGTGCGGAACCGCGCGGCGCTGGCGCGGGCGCTCGCCGGGGACGGGGGCGCGAACGCGTAGCCGACGCGAGCGCTCGCCGGGGGCGGGGGCCGCGAGCGCGCGGTTCGTGCGGCGATCGAACCGCGAAGGGTCTCCGATCACTCATGCGTCGCGAGCGGGGTTCGGTGCCGCACCCGGCCCGATGCGTGGTGGAGCGTTCATCTTTCGGTGGTTCCACCGATGACCGTCGGGTGGCAAGGCGGCGACCCTTCGCCCCATGACCCGCCCGCCCGGAGAGAACGCCATGACTCGCTCCACCCGACTCGCCGCCGACCGGCCGGCGGCGATCCCATGACTTCGCGTGAGACCGCCGGCCGCCGGACCGACCGGTGAGCCGCGAGGAAAGCCGGACCGCCACCTCCATGCCCACCTTCCTCGTCGAGCGCTACGTGCCCGCCGACCGCGACCTGCTCGATGCCGTCGATCGGGCGGCCCGGGTCGCCGAGGAGCTCGACCGCCCCGACGCCCCCGTCCGCTACGTGTGGTCGGCGCGGATCGCTGCGGACGAGACCTGGCTCTGCTGCTTCGAGGCGCCCGATGCCGGCGTGGTCGCCGACCTCAACCGGCGGGCCGCCTTCCCGTTCGACCGCATCTCGGAGGCCGTCGTCGCCCTGGCGCCGACTTCCGTCACCACGGAGGAACCCTGATGAACCGACGCACCCTCGCCGTCCCGGCGCTGCTCGCCGCCTCGCTCGCACTCGCCGCCTGCGGCGGCGGGGCCTCGCCGGCCCCCGCGACCGCCGACCCCGGGGGCGGCGCGGGACCCACGTCGGCACCGGTACAGGCGACCCCCGTCGCCGCGACGCCTGCCGCGGGCGATCCCGCGACCCCGGCTCCCGCCGCGGCGGGCCCGATCGACGCCTGCGCCCTGCTCACCGCCGCCGAGGTGGCAACGTTCGTGGCCGACGCCACGGCCGAGCCGTCCACGAGCGAGGGCGGACCCAGCCCCACCTACACCTGCACGTGGAACGCCGCGGTCTCGGACGGCATGATCCCGGTCTCCCTCGCCGTCAACGTGACACCGGGGTTCGTCTCCGGGTCCGGCACAACTCCCGACTTCGTAAAGGCGATGATCGAGGCAGAGGGGAGCGACGCCGAGAACAGCGGGCGGGTCGTCGACGGGCTCGGGGACGCCGCTTCGGTGACCTCGATCGTCAAGTTCGATGCGACGGTCCAGTTCCTGCAGGGCGACACGGTCGTCCAGGTCGTCCTCACCGCCGAGGACGCGCCATCGAAGCAGGATGCGGTGGTCGAGCTGGCCCGCGCCGCCGCCGGGCGGATCCCGTGAGCGCGAAGGAGCCGACCATGACCACGACACGCCTTGCCGGGCTGGCGCTCCTGGCTGCCATCGCGCTGGCGGCCTGCGGAGGATCCGCGAGCGCGCCGCCGGCCACGTCGGCACCCGTGACCGATGCCCCGGCGACCGAGGCGCCGGCCGCGACGCCCGCGGAGACCAACCCCGCGGAGACCGCGGCCCCGGCCACGCCCGGCGCCGCCGGCGACCCCTCCGTCGTCGACGCGATCAACGCCTGCACCCTCCTCACGGCCGCCGAGGTCGCCGCGGCCCTCGACGTGCCGGCCGAGCAGATCCAGCCGATGCCCGGCTCGACCGCGCTCTCTGGCAGCCGCACCTGCTTCCACCGCGCGCCCGGCGTCGCGAACGGCCCCCAGGTCAACGTGGCCGTCCTCGCCGCTCCCGACTACTCGCGTCCGGCCGAGCCCTCCCCTGCCCCGGGCCTCGAGGACGCGTCCGGCGGGTGGTGGCTCGACCAGCTGACCGGCGACCTGAAGCTCGAGGCCGTCGCCCCGAACGGTGTCCGCCTGACGCTCGCCTACCAGGACACCGCGGCCGGCACGCCCCCCACCGACGCCGCCCTCGTCTTCCTCGTCCCGCTCGCCGCGACGGCGCTTGGGCGCCTCCCGTAGCACCGACCCATGATCACGCCCGACCACGGCCCTGGAGATCGACGATGACACGACTCAGCACCCGGCGAAGTGCCGTGGCCGGCCTCGCCGTGACGGCCCTGCTGGCCGGGATCCTGGCCGCCTGCGGGGGCTCGGCTGCGACCCCGGCGTCCGTGCCGGCCACCCCGGCGCCGACGGAGGAGGCCGTCGCGACGCCGGAGCCGACCGCGCAGCCGACGCCGAAGCCGACGCCCGAACCGTACGAGTTCGGCTCGACTGCCTACGGCTACCGGGTGACCCTGCCGGGGGTGTCCGTGGCCAAGCAGGCGCTCCAGCCGTGGGACGGCGAGTCGCGGATCGACTGGGTCGGCCCGTACACCGACCAGGTGCTCCTCCCCGACACCGTCCGCTTCTTCGTCTACGGCGCGCCGACCGAGCTCGGCCCCGCCGACTACGCGACGATGATCCTGCGGCAGTCGGCGGCGTGGCACGACTGCCCGGCCCAGCCCTCCGACGTCGGCGACCTCGCCCTCGGCGCGACGACCGGACAGCTCGCCCGGATGCGCTGCACCGGGGACGCGTACGTCCAGAAGCTCATGCTCGTCCGCGACGGTCAGGGCCTCGTCGTGAACCTCCTCGCCGAACCCAACGTCGACGTGGTCGAGGCGAACGCCCTCTTCGAGGAGCTCGTCGCCGGGATGACCTGGCCCGCCGGGTCCTGAGGCCCGCCCGCCTGACGGCGGTCACGGCCGGCCGGCGCGGGGGGGCGCCGGCCGGCCGACCCGTCTGCGCCCAGCAAGCCGCGCGGTCAGAACATCGTGAGGCACCACGGCGCGCGGTCCGCCGCGAAGAGGGCGTCGGCGCGGGCGAGCGCGCCCGGCACCCGCTCGTCGATGCGGCCGGCCCGCGCCAGCTCCGACGGGCGGACGCCGCCGAGATACGCCGCCCCGAGGTCGGCCACGTCGACCGCGAGGTCGGCCGGTGCATCGGTCCGTTCGATCGTCGCCGCCGCTTCGCCGGGCTCCCCGCTCGCGGCCAGCCGCCAGCGGCCGGCGTTCCAGGGGCAGAAGGCGTCGGTCACGTCGAGCACGAGCTCTCCGGCCGTCGCGTAGCCCCGCGCGGTCAGCGCCGCCGGCAGGTCGACGAGCCGGACCCAGATGCCGTCGCCGGCGACGAGGCCGAGCGCCCGCGGCTCGGCGAGGGCGAGCTGGAGCGGGTGCGGGACCGGCTGGCGCTCGGCGCTGACGGTCCGCATGAGGTCGACGCCGAAGAGGAAGCCCCACACGCCCCGCAGCGCCCGTGGGGTGAGCGCTACGGCCTCGACGACCTGCAGCTGGCCCTTGGGCCCCCGGTCGTCCCAGTCGGTCTTCGCTCGGTAGAGGGCGTACCCCTCGGCGGCGCCCTCGACCTCGTACACGTAACGGAACTTCGGGCCGGCGCCCCGGCGCATGTGCTCCGCGTCGTGGAGCGGCCCGTACCGCCACCAGTCCTCGGTCCGCGTCAGCGCACCCGGCGTAACGGCCCGCATCCGCTCGTAGACCGGCGGGATCACGACCATCGCCTCGTCCTTGTCGACGAGCCGCATCCGGCCCCCGGCCTCGCCCGGCCGGAGCCACGCCGTCCGCCCGCGATCGATCTCGAACGAGCCGGAGACGGTGCCGAGCCCGTAGCCGAACCGCTGGTAGATCGCGGCCTCCGACGCCCACAGGATCGCAGCCGGCTCTCCCCGGGCCCAGACGTCGTCGAGCTGGTGGCGCATGAGAGCCCGGAGCACGCCCCGACGACGGTGGCCAGGCTCGACGCCGACGAGGGTGACGCCGGCGGCGGCCACCTCGCCGCCGGGCACCGTCATCCGGAACGTGCAGGCGCCGGCGGTCCCGACCGGGACGTCGCCGTCAAAGGCAGCGATGAGGCGGTCCGGTTCGAGGGTCCGGCGCCAGTCCTCGAACTGGATGTCGGTCAGCTCGTCGCCGAACGCGACCATGAGCGGGGCGAAGAAGGACCGGACGTCGTCCGGCGTCGCGGTGCGGATCGAGTAGGCGGCGGTCGGCTCGGTCATCGACACATCGTGCCACTCCGGGGAGGACCGGCGCGCCCTGCCGCGACGGCGATCGCGCCGGTGGGTCGCGACCCGCGACCGGGACGAACGGCCCGGCGGATCGGGACGCGCCACTCTGCCGATGGCCGCCCGGCGGGCGGATGCTACGGTCGGGTCGTCGCCGGGTCGACGCCCCCGGAGGGCCAATGGAGCTCGGGCTCGGCGCCTGGATCCTCGTCTTCGTCGTGGCCGGTGGCATCGTGGTTGCCGCCGGGACCATGCTGGCGCGCTCCGGCGACGAGATCGCCACGCGGACGGGCCTCGGCGGGCTGCTCGTGGGCATGCTGCTCATGGCGGGGGCGACATCGCTGCCGGAGATTGCGACCGACGTCAGCGCGGCGCTCGAGGGCGCGCCTGACCTCGCGGTCGGCGACCTGTTCGGCAGCAGCATGGCGAACATGGCGATCCTGGCGATCATCGACCTCGCCCACCGCGGTCGCGTGTGGCCCGGCGTCGGGATCGGTCATGCGAGGCTTGCCGCAATCGCCATCGCCCTCACCTCGATCGCCGTGCTGGCGATCCTCGTGCCGCCGGGCGTCGCCATCGGCTGGGTCGGCATCGAGACGCTGCTGATCGGGGCCGGCTACGTCGCCGCGGTCGCGTGGGTGAGCCGCTCTCGGGGCGAGGGCCGGGGCGAGCGCGAGCCGACCGGCGAGATCATCATGCCCACCGGGTGGGCGCTGGCTGATGGGATCCGCCACAGCCTGCGGTACGAGGTGGCGCGCTTCGCCGCGGCCGCTGCCGTCATCCTCGTCGCCGCGCCCTTCCTTGCGCTGTCGGCCAAGGGGATCGCGGACACCACCGGCATCGGGCAGACGTTCATCGGCGCACTCCTGCTCGCGACCGCCACGTCACTGCCCGAGCTCGTCGCCTCGGCGGCGGCCGTCCGGATCGGCGCCTACGACCTCGCCGTCGGCAACCTGTTCGGAAGCAACGCCTTCAACATGGTGATCATCCTCGCAGCAGATCTCGCCTACGTGCAGGGACCGATCCTGGCGGCGGTCGATCCCGCCCAGGTCGTCGCCGGCGTCGGCGCCATCCTGCTGATGGCGATCGCCCTGGCGGCCGTCGTGCACGGAACCAGGACGCACGTCTGGCGGCTGGAGCCGGACGCGGTCGGCGCTGCTCGCCACCTATGTCCTCATGCTCGGCGCCGTGTGGGCAGCCACCTCATGACCCCGACGCCGCCACTCGGACAGGACGATCGCCCGCCGGCAGAGTCGATCATCCCGGGGGCGATGAGCCTCCCTCCCGAGCCAGCCGCCCGCCCGTGGGCGGTCGATGCGACGGAGGTCGCCGCCGCCCTCGAGACCGACCCGGAGCGCGGCCTCTCGGCCGACGACGCGGCCGGACGGCTGCTGCGCTACGGGCGCAACGAGCTCGTGGAGCAGGGCCGGAAGCCGCCCTGGCGCCTCTTCCTCGAGCAGTTCACGAACGCGATGATCATCGTCCTGCTCGTCGCCTCGGTCATCACCTATCTCCTCGGCGACATCAAGGACACCGTCGTCATCCTCGCGATCGTCATCCTCAACGGGGTCGTCGGCTTCGTCCAGGAGTACCGCGCCGAGCAGGCGCTCGATGCCCTCAAGCGGATGGCGAGCCCGACCGCCCGGGTCGTCCGAGACGGCGAGACGGTGCTGGTCCCGGGACCCGAGGTCGTCCCGGGCGACCTCGTCCGGCTCGACGCCGGCGACATCGTCACGGCCGACCTGCGGCTCCTCGAGGCCCGGGCACTGCGGATCAACGAGGCCGCCCTCACCGGCGAATCGGAGCCGGCGGAGAAGTCGACCGACCCGCTCCCCGACGTCCCGGAAGGCGTTCTCGCCGACCAGCGCAACGTGGCCTTCAACGGAACGGCCGTGGTCTACGGCCGTGGGTCCGGGATCGTGCTGACCACCGGGATGTCGACCGCCCTCGGCCGCGTCGCCGAGCTGCTCCAGGAGCACGCCGGCGGGCAGACGCCGCTCCAGCGCCGGCTGTCGTCGCTGGGCAAGGCGCTGGCGGTCCTCGCCTTCATCGTCTGCGCGATCGTCTTCGCGACCGGCGTCTGGCGGGGCGAGTCGCCCGAGACGATGTTCCTCGTCGCGGTGAGCCTCGCGGTGGCCGCCATCCCGGAGGGGCTGCCGGCCGTCGTCACCGTCGCGCTCGCACTCGGCGCGCGCCGGATGGCCCGGCGCAACGCCCTCGTCCGGAAGCTCCCCGCCGTCGAGACGCTCGGCTCGGTGACCGTCGTCTGCTCCGACAAGACGGGGACGCTCACCGAGAACCGGATGCTCGTCGAGCGAGCCTGGACTCCCGCCGGGTCCGTGCTCGTGAGCGGCGACGGCTATCGCCCGGACGGCGCGATCACGGCGGACGCAGCGGCCGGGACGGACGAGATCGACGCGGCGGCCGGCGCCCCGGTCGGCGCCGAGCTCGGGCAGCCCTCGATCGCCTGGCCCGGATCGCGGTCGCCTGCAACGACGCGACGCTTCGCGCCCCCGGGCACGCCGGCGGGCGAGTGGACGATCACCGGCGATCCCACCGAGGGTGCCCTCCTCGCCTTCGCCGGCAAGCGCGGCGTCTTCGCCGCGGATCTGCTCGCAGACCACCCACGCGTCGAGGAGATCACCTTCGACTCGGCGCGACGCCGCATGACCACCCTCCACGCGTTCGAGGACCGCGTCCGGGTCGCCTCGAAGGGCGCCCTCGAAGCGCTCGCGCCGCTCCTCGACCCCGCGGAGGCACCCGTGCTGGCCGCCGCCCAGGCCATGGCGACGCGCTACGCGGCCGACGGCTACCGGGTCTTCGCGTTTGCCTCGCGTGATCTCGACGCCGTGCCCGACGACCTCGACAGCGCCGAGGCGAACCTCCGCCTCGCCGGGCTCGTGGCGATGGCCGACCCGCCACGCGCGGCCTCGGCCGACTCGATCGCCGCCTGCCGCACGGCCGGGATCACGCCGATCATGATCACCGGCGACCACCCCCTCACCGCCACCGCGATCGCCCACCGGATCGGCATCCTGCGCGAGGGCGGCGAGATCCTGACCGGCGCCGAGCTCGACGACGCTCGACGACGACGCCTTCGCCGAGCGCGTCGAGCGGGTCGCGCGTCTACGCCCGGATGAACCCCGAGCAGAAGCTGCGGATCGTCGAGGCCTGGCGGGCCCGCCGGGCGCGTCGTGGCGATGACCGGCGACGGCGTCAACGACGCGCCGGCGCTCCGCCTGGCCGACATCGGCGTGGCCATGGGCATCACCGGGACCGAGGTCAGCAAGGAAGCCGCCGACATGGTCCTCGCCGACGACGACTTCTCCACGATCGTCCACGCCGTCGAGGAGGGGCGCCGGATCTACGACAACATCCGGCGCTTCGTGCGCTACCTCCTGACGACGAACTCGGCCGAGGTCTGGGTCATGTTCCTCGCCCCGTTCGTCGGCCTGCCCGTGCCGCTCCTTGCCGTCCAGATCCTGTGGATCAACCTCGTGACCGACGGCCTGCCCGCGCTCGCCCTCGGCGTCGAGCCGGTGGAGCGCGACGCGATGCGCCGGCCGCCCCGTTCCACCCGCGAATCGATCCTCGGCCGCGGCCTCTGGCAGCACGCGCTGTGGGTCGGACTCCTCATGGCCTTCGTCGTCCTCGCGATCCAGGCGACTGCGATCGAGGCCGGCTGGCACTGGCAGACGATGGTCTTCACGACCCTCTCGCTCCTCCAGCTCGGCCATGCCCTCGCGGTGCGCTCCGAGCGGACGAGCACGTTCGCGCTCGGCCTCCGGACGAACCTCCCGCTGGCCCTCGCGGTCGGCGGAACGCTCGTCGTCCAGCTTGCGCTCGTCTACGTGCCCGGCGCTCCAGCCGATCTTCGTGACCGAGGCCCTCGGCGCCGAGGAGCTCGTCATCGTCCTCGTGGCCTCGACGGCCGCGTTCGTCGCCGTCGAGCTCGAGAAGGCCGCCTTCCGCCTCCGGGACGCCCGCGGGCGGTAGGCGCGCCCGCGGGCGGTAGGCGCGCCCGCCGGCGAGCGCGGGGGGTGCCGGTTCGGCGGGGCCCGTCAGGCCCGGGGGCGGGGAGCCAGCCGCCGCCGCGGCGCCGCAAGGGCGACCGCCAGCGTCAGCGTGGCGACCAGGACGACGAGGGGCTCGACGCTGCGAGTGGTATTCGCCGCATCGGAGTGCGCCATGGTCGCCGTGTCCGGCAAGGCGGCGCCCACGAAGGTGATGCGCTGGACCGTACAGGCACCGGCTTCATCGCAGGCCCGGACCCTGACCGTCCGCGTCTGCGTGTCGAGCACCTCGCCTTCCCACGTGCCGTTCTCGTTGAGGGTGAGCCCAGGCGGGAGGGTGCCCTCGACGACGGTGTAGGTGAGCGTGTCGCCGTCCGGGTCGACGGCGTCGAGAGCGGGCGGCTGGCCGCCGACCGTGATCGGCAGGGTCCGCGATTCACCGTCCGGGAAGAAGGGGGCTCGTTGGTCGGCGTCGGGGTCGGCGTCGGCGTCGGGCGTGGGCGTGGGCGTCGGGGTCGGCGTCGGGGTCGGCGTCGGGGTCGGCGTCGGGGTCGGCGTCGGGGTCGGGGTCGGCGTCGGGGTCGGCGTCGGGGTCGGCGTCGGGGTCGGCGTCGGGGTCGGGGTCGGCGTCGGGGTCGGCGTCGGGGTCGGGGTCGGCGTGGGCGTCGGGGTCGGCGTGGGCGTGGGCGTCGGCGTGGGCGTCGGCGTCGGCGTCGGCGTGGGCGTCGGCGTCGGCTCGGGCGTGGGCGTGGGCGTCGGGGTCGGCGTGGGCGTGGGCGTCGGCGTCGGCGTCGGCGTCGGCGTCGGGGTCGGGGTCGGCGTCGGCGTCGGAGTGGGCGTCGGGGTCGGGGTCGGCGTCGGCGTCGGAGTGGGCGTCGGGGTCGGGGTCGGGGTCGGCGTCGGAGTGGGCGTCGGGGTCGGGGTCGGCGTCGGCGTCGGAGTGGGCGTCGGGGTCGGGGTCGGCGTCGGAGTGGGCGTCGGGGTCGGGGTCGGCGTCGGCGTCGGAGTGGGCGTCGGGGTCGGGGTCGGCGTCGGCGTCGGAGTGGGCGTCGGGGTCGGGGTCGGCGTCGGCGTCGGAGTGGGCGTCGGGGTCGGGGTTGCGACCGAGTAGTTGTCCTGCTTGCCAGCAGCATCGACCTTGTAGACGCCGAAGTCGCCGGCCAGGACCGTGTATGCCGCGACGCAGAAGTAGCCGGCGTCGTTCGACGTCACCGTGCCCGACGCCACGACGGTTCTCGGATCGCCGCTGCCGGGCTGCCCGGTGATGCTCCACGGGTACGGCGTGCTGGCGTCGAACCCGGTCCCGCGGATGTGGACGGTCTCGCCCACCTGGTACGAGTTCTGGTTCTGGGGGTTCGGAAGCGAGCAGTCGCCTGCCGTGGTGTAGATCGCGCCGGCGGCGGCCGACCCTGTCGCAGCCAGAGGCCCGAGGGCCGCAAGCGCCACGATCGCGGCGGAGGCGAACGCACCGACACAGCGAGAGACATGACCGCGCGAGGAAGCCGCGCTTCTCGTCGTGCGGAGCCCGGCGGGCGTCTTCGGGGCGCTGGTTCGGTGCGACATCACGATCCTTGCTCATGTACCCGACAGCCAAGACGCCGGGCTACCCCGAAGGCCGGGGCGTTGCGTGCGGCATTGGTACTCCCCCGAGGCATGGCGGAGGAATGCCCCGTTGGTCAGGTGCTAGGACTAGGTGCGCCGCGGCAACGGCTCGGCCTCCCCCGGTCGGGCTCCGCGGGTCCTGCCTGCAGGGGAGGACTTCCGTCCCGGTCAGCGCCGTCGACGACGCCCCGGCTCGCCCCCGCACCCATCACCAGGGAACCGGACCGCCCGGCCCCCGCGGTTCGCTCTGGCACATCACGCCGCGCCGGGATCCGACGGGCCGAAACGGCAGGTCACCCGGCGACGGGCGTACCTGGGTGGGCTGGTGGTGCGCGACCGCACCGCGGGCGCCGGGCCGTCGCTTCCAGCTGGCGTGGGGACTCGTCGTGATCGCGTCGCGGAACGCCCTTCCGGGCATGCCGACCAATCCGCCGCGCGTCCTCGGGCGAAAGAGGCGCGGAGACAAGAACGTCTCGATGCGGTCCCGATCCCGCAAGCCGCCAGGAGGAACCTATCGTGCAGCTTCGTAGAGTGATCGCCGGCATGCTGGCCGCCAGCGCCCTTGCCGCGGCCGTCGCCGTCCCGGCGGCAGCCGCCGAGCCTCCCAGCGTCGTCGACGTGCTCGCCGCAGACGGGCAGACGTTCGACACGAACTGGGGCGACTACGACATCGTCGAGCGGGCGGCCCTCACCGTCCTCGCCGCCAAGCCCACGAGCGCCGTCGGTGCACTCGCCGACCCCACCGCGACGCTGACCGTGTTCGCGCCCACCGACCGCGCCTTCCGGAAGCTCGTCCGCGATCTGACCGGCGTGCGCCCGGCCGGTGAGAGGGGGACGTTCAACAAGCTCGTCACCGCCGTCGAGGACCTGGTCGGGAAGAAGAACACGATCGCCACGATCGAAGCCATCCTGCTGTACCACGTCGTGCCCGGCAACGTCCCGTCCTCCGTCGCGCTCACGCTCGATGGCACCAAGGTTGCGACCGCCAGCGGTGCCACGTTCAAGGTGATCGTCGACACGAGCGTTCGTCTGGTGGACAAGGACCGCGACGCCCTCGATGCGCGGTTGATCCTCGACCGGCTCGACATCCCCGCCGGCAACAGCGTCATCCACACAGTCAATCGCGTCCTTCGGCCGATCAACCTCCCCTGACCCCGGCCTTATCCCTCGCCAACATGGATCAGCCAGGCCCACGGCCTGGCTGATCCGCTTCTACGTGTCGTTCCCACGCACGTCACCGGGGGTCACGTGCGTGGTGCCTCCTACTCCAGGTAGTCCTTGAGCTTGCGGCTGCGGGACGGGTGGCGCAGCTTGCGGAGTGCCTTGGCCTCGATCTGGCGGATCCGCTCGCGGGTGACGTTGAACTCGCGGCCGACCTCCTCGAGGGTGCGGGCGCGACCGTCCTCGAGACCGAACCGCAGCTGGAGGACCCGCCGCTCGCGGCCGGTCAGCGAGTCGAGCACCGCCTCCACCTGCTCCTTGAGGAGCTGGTGCGAGGCCGCCTCGGCCGGCGCCAGGGCGCCGCGGTCCTCGATGAAGTCGCCGAGGTGGGAGTCCTCCTCCTCGCCGATCGGCGTCTCGAGGCGACACCGGCTCCTGGGAGACCTTCATGATCTCGCGGACCTTCTCCGGGGTGACCACCACCTCCTGGCCCTTCGACATCGCCTCGGCGATCTCCTCGACCGTCGGCTCGCGACCCAGCTCCTGGAGGAGCTGGCGGCTGCACCCGGATCAGGCGGTTGATCGTCTCGACCATGTGGACCGGGATGCGGATCGTGCGGGCCTGGTCGGCGATCGCGCGGGTGATCGCCTGCCGGATCCACCAGGTGGCGTACGTCGAGAACTTGAAGCCCTTCTCGTAGTCGAACTTCTCGACCGCCCGGATGAGGCCGATGTTGCCCTCCTGGATGAGGTCCAGGAACGACATCCCGCGGCCGATGTACTTCTTGGCGATCGAGACGACGAGGCGCAGGTTCGCCGAGGTCAGTTGCTCCCGCGCGTCGCGCCCGATGCGGACGATCTCGCCCTTGCGGTCGCGCAGCTTCGTGTTGAGCGGGACTTCGGGGTCGAAGCCCATCGCCTTGAGGAGGTCGGCGTCCTTGCCGGCCTCGATCCAGCGCTCGAGGGCCGGGAAGGCGATGTCGTCGCGGGTCCAGTCGTAGATCGCCCGCAGGCCGACGTTGTCGCGCGAGTCGAGATCGCCGTTGTGGACGGCGAAGTAGGCCCAGTCGAGGAGGGTGACGAAGGCCTCCGGCGCGAGAGCCTCGTCGTACGCGACGAGGAGCTTCCTCGCTTCCTTGAGGAGCTCCTTCGTCCCCTCGGACTGGGCGTCGCGGCCGGCCCTGACGAGGTGGAAGTCGGGGTGCGGAGTGAGCAGGTCGAGGGCGCCCTCGTCGGCGATCGCAGCGCTCACCATCTGGTGGGCCTCCGGGCCGTACGGCAGGCGATGCTGCGGCTTCGCCGTCCGCGTCTTGCGCTCCGTGTCGTGGAGGGTCCACTCGTGGAGGCTGACGATCGCCTTGGCCGGCGCCTCGACCATCCACTCGCCGAGCTCGATCGCCTTGGCCAGGACGACCTCCTCCTCCGCGGTCAGGAGGGCGACCTTGCCGATCTCCTTGAGGTACATCCGGACCGGGTCGTCGATCCCGATCATGTCGGCCGAGAGCGCCTCGAGCTCCTCGGCGGTCGGCTCCTCGAGCGCCTTGGCGTCGAGCTTCGGCGGCGCGTCGCCGCTGGTCACGGCGTCCTTCGCGTCGACGACGAGGCCCGGGACGATGATCGTGGCCATCTCCGTCTCGCCATCCTCGCCGAGGTCCTTGTCGTCGGACTCGTCGGCGGTCGCGGCCGCCGGGAGGGCGCCGTCGGGATCGGCGGTCGCGTCCGTCCTGATAGGATGCGCGGCCGCCGCGTCGGCCTCGAGCACGGCAACGCCGCCGGCGGCGGCCTCGGGGCCGGCGGCAGCTTCGGCGCCCGGCGCGCCGGCGGGACGGGCCGCGGCCTTGCGCGAGCGGGTCTTCGAGCCCGCTGCCCGCGGGCCGCGGGGGCTGTCGGTCGCCACGGCGGCCGCAAGGGCGTCGGCGGCGGGATCCTGGGTCATGGTCGTCCTCCAGCTTGGCGCTCGAGGGGCCTCGCGAGCAGGCTGGCCTGCTCGAGGCGCCGGTGGAGCGCGCGGCGGTTCTCGTTGTGGTGGCTGATCTCGGTCATGTAGCGGTCGATGGCGGCGCGGTCGGAGGCCCGCTCGGCCTCGGCGAGCTCGACGCGGGTGAAGCGATCGCGCTCCTCGAGACGGTCGAGCTCGAGGCGGAGGAGGCACTGCTCGATCCCCTGCTCCGCCAGCATGGTCTCGGTCCGGCCCGTGCCCCCGGCCACGGCGATCACCCCGGTGCCGCCGAGGAGCGCGGCCATGAGCGCCTGCGTCTCGGCGTCGAGGCGGGAGTACACGGCCTCGCTCGTGTACGGGCCGCTCGCCCGTACGGCGAGGACGGCCTCCCAGAGCACCCGCGCGGGCGTCGAGGGGAGGTCCCCCGGGGCGAGGCGCTCGGCGGTCTCGGCCTGGAGCTCGGGCGCGAGGAGGAGGAAGCGGAGGAGCTCGCGCTCCACCGGGGTGATCGAGCGGAGGACGGCCCGGGGATCGAAGGCGTCCGGCGAGGCCATCACCGCGTCGGCCGAGATGCGGCCGCCGTCTGCCGGGCCGGGACCGCCGCGACCGCCGTCGGGCGCCCGGTGGAGGGCCTCGAGGAGCACCCGCTCCTCCACCCCGGACACCTGGCGCAATGTCTGGAGGTAGCCGTCCCGGAGGACCGGGTTGCGGACCGTCCGTAGCGTCGGCAGGATCGCGTCGACGAAGCGGGCCCGCCCGCCGGTCGTGCGCAGGTCGGCGCCCCGGGCGTGGTGGGCGATGAGGTACTCGACGATCGGCAGGGCCGTCCGGATCGCCTCCCGCCAGCCGTCGGGGCTCTCCCGGACGACCTCGTCGGGGTCCTTGCCCTCCGGGAGCCGGGCGACCCGCACTTCGTCGAGGTCGACGTCCGTGTCGGCGGCCGCGAGCTGGCGGGTCAGCGCTTCGAGCGACGTCACGCCGAGCGTGCCGGCCTTCTCGCCGGCCGGGTCGACGTCGTAGGCGAGGACGATCTTCTTCGCCGCGTAGCGGATGAGGAGGGCCACCTGCCCCGGCGTGAGCGCGGTGCCGAGCGACGCCACGACGTTCGTGAAGCCGGCCTGGTGGGCCATGAGCGCGTCGGTGTAGCCCTCGACGATGACGGCCGTGCCGGTCTTGCGGATCTGGGCCTTTGCCCGGTCGAGGAGGTAGAGCGTCCGGCTCTTGTCGAACAGCGGCGTCGCCGGGGAGTTCAGGTACTTCGGGCCGTCGGGATCGGCGCCGTCGGCGCCCTTCAGCACCCGGCCGCCGAGGCCGGTCGCGTTCCCGGTCGCGTCGCGGATGGGGAAGATCACCCGGGCCCGGAAGCGGTCGTAGACGCCGTTGCCACCCTTGCGGGGCGTGGCCAGCCCGGCCTCCACGAGGTCGGCGGCGCCGATCTGGCGGCGCTTCTCGAGCGTGCGACCGAGGGCATCCCAGTCGGGCGGCGCCCAGCCGAGGTTCGCCCACTCGATCGTGTCGTCGCTGAAGCCCCGCTCGCGCAGGTAGGCGAGCGCGCGCTCGCCGGTGGTGCTCTTCGTGAGGACGGCGTGGTAGAACGAGATCGCCGATTCGACGACGTCGTGGAGGTGCCGGCGGCGAGCGTCCTCGCGGGAGGTTCGCTCGTCGATCTCGACGCCGGCCCGGGCGGCGAGCAGGCGCAGGGCCTCCGGGAAGGCGAGGCCGTCGCGGCGCATGATGAAGCTGAAGATGTCCCCTCCCTCGCCGCAGCCGAAGCAGTGCCAGCTCTCGCGGCCGGGCGTGACGATGAAGCTCGGCGTCTTCTCGCCGTGGAACGGGCAGAGGCCCTTGTAGGTGGTGCCCGCCTTCTTCAGCTGGACCGTCTCCCCGACGACGTCGAGGACGGGCAGCCTGCTCTTCACTTCGGCGGCGACGCCGACGGCCAAGCGGTGCTCCTGCGTGGCGGGTGCGCGGCGCGCTGCGCCGTCGTGCTCCCTCGTTCCCCTGTCCGGCGTTGCTCCGCTCGCTCCCCGGGCCTTCAGTCGACCGGACGTGCGTACGGGCGTGTCAAGTCTTGACACGCCGGCACGGATGGATGATGCGCTTAGGAGGGGCCGAAGTCAAGCCCTTTGTCAATACTGACCGGGGGTATCGGCGCGATGGCGATCTGCCTCCGCCTGGATTCGGTACCGCGGGCGGGCTGGCTTCAGCTGGCGAACGGGTTCTCGACGTGCACGGACCCATACGTCGCGCCGTCGGCGAGGTCCTCGGTGAGGATCCGATCGCACCCCGCGGCTTCGGCGGCGGCGATGATGAGGGCATCCCAGTAGGAGATGCCCCACTCCCTGCTGCCCGCGATCGCCGCAGATACCAGTCGGGCGTCGAGGGGGACGACGGGCAGCTGGCTCATCCGGTCGACGATGCGGACGGCGCGGTCGCGCGGCACGGGCGGAGTGAGCTTGCGGGTGACCGTGACGAAGAACTCGCCCAGGACCTGGGCTGAGACCACCAGGTCGAGCTCGACGCCGGACGCGAGCAGCTCCCGAGCGCGCGCTCGCTTGTCGGGCTCGCCGCGATCGGTCGCGTAGACCCAGACGTTGGTGTCAACGAAGGATCGGGCGGTCATAGAGGTCCTCCCGTCGCCACGTCCGGCCCTCGGGCCCCGAACCCGCGTCCAGGTCGGCGGTCAGCTCCAGGAACTCCTCGAGCGCGGCAGCCGTCGGGCTCTCCCCGGCGAACCGCTCGAGGTACTCGCCGACCACGGCGTTCACCGACGTCCCCTGCTCCAGGGCACGAATGCGCGCTCGCCGCAGGACCCGCTCGTCCACGGTGACCGTCAGATTTGCCACGACTCCACCTCGTGTAACACCAGATCAGTGTAGCACGGGCGAGTCGGCTGCGGAGCGGGGCCGGGCCCTGGCCGCGTTGCACGCTACCGCTTGACGCTTAGTTGCACGCGCAACTATCCTTGTCCGAGCGCGACCCTCCGCGCCCCACCACGAGGCCCAGCGCCATGCCAGCCGTAACCGTCCCCGACATCACGGTCCTGCCCCGGCTCCCGGAGCCCGATCCAGGCATCGTCCGACAGCGCCCCGTCCGCGCGGTGACCACCGCGCCGAAGGGGTACGAGGGCGAGGGGTTCCCCGTCCGGCGCGCCTTCCAGGGCGCCGACCTCGCGGACCTCGATCCGTTCGTCCACATGGACCAGATGGGCGAGGTGGAGTACGCGCCCGGCGAGGCGAAGGGGACCCCCTGGCACCCGCACCGCGGCTTCGAGACCGTGACCTACATGATGGACGGCACGTTCGAGCACGCCGACTCGAACGGCGGCGGCGGGGTCATCACGAACGGCGACACCCAGTGGATGACCGCCGGCGCCGGGATCCTCCACATCGAGAAGCCGCCCGAGGCGCTCGTCGTCAGCGGCGGGCTGTTCCACGGCATCCAGCTGTGGGTGAACCTGCCGCGCGTCCAGAAGCTCGCGCCGCCGCGCTACCAGGACATCCGGGCCCGCGAGGTCGCGCTCCTCGCGTCGCCGGACGGCGGGGCTCTCGTCCGCGTGATCGCCGGCGAGGTGGCCGGCCACGCCGGCCCCGGCTCGACATACACGCCGATGACGTACGTCCACGCGACGCTGTCCCCGGCCGCGCGCCTGGTCCTGCCCTGGAGCCCCGACTTCAACGCCCTCGTCTACGTGCTCAACGGGCACGGGTTCGTCGGCGCCGAGCGGCGACCCGTCCAGATGGGCCAGCTGGCGGTCTTCGGGTCTGGCGACGCGATCACCGTCGAGGCTGCCCCGCTCCAGGAGAGCCGCAGCCCGAACCTCGACGTCCTCGTCCTGGGCGGCCGCCCGATCCGGGAGCCGGTCGCCTGGTACGGACCGTTCGTGATGAACACGCGCGAGGAGCTGGTCCAGGCGTTCGAGGACTACAAGGCCGGCCGGCTGGGCTCGATTCCCGCGATCACCGCCGCCCACAACACGCCGCCGACGATCGTCGAATCGGGCCAGCCCGCCGACCGGGGGGCCGGGGCCGGCGGCTGAGACGGCGGTCGCCACTGGGAGCGGCCGGCGCGGCGTGCGCGCCTACATCGCCGGGACGTAGTCCTTCGCGAGGAACGGCTCCGGGTCATCCCTGAACTCGAGGAAGCAGCCCTTCCCGCAGAACACGTACTCGCGGCCCTCGTGCGTGCTCGCGAGGCCCTTGGCCCGGGCGGCCTCCACGTCGACGGTCATCCCGCAGACGGGGTCCTCGTTCGGGGCGATCTCGCGGTGCTCGGCCATGTCGGTCTCCTCCGTGCGGTCCTGGTGGGTCAGCTGCCGGGCGTCGCCGCCTCGGCCTGCAGGTGCTCCTCGACTGGATCGGGGCGGGCGCGGGCGCCCGACTCCCGGAGAGCGTAACGGCATCCGCTATCGGCGTTGCGCGATGCGACCTCGGCGCGGGTCGAGCCTGGTCCCCGGACGCTGCGAGGACGGTCAACCGCCGGGCGCTGCCTCGCCGCTCGCCCCGGTCGGGGGCTCCACGATCGTGATCCGGCCGCCGTACATCCCCATCGAGCAGGAGTAGGCCAGCGTGCCCGGCTCCATGGCGGGCAGGTCGATCGTGTTCGAACCCTTCTGCAGATGCGCCTGGATGCCGAGGCTGGGCACGACGAGGAAGACGGCACAGGATCGGTTGTCCGTCGACTCGATCGTCCAGCGCGTCGGGATGCCGGCGTAGATCGACGCGTTGGCCGGGCTGTAGCCGGTCGCGTCCTGGTACGTGGTGAGCGCCTGCGTCCCGCCGGCGACGGGGGCGCTCGCGGGCGGCGGGGCCGCGGCGGCCGCTTGTGCGCCGAGAGACGGGAGGGCGATGCCCGCGAGCTGCAAGCCGGCGCTCGCGTTCACGAAGGCGAAGCCGAGGACCACGACGCCGACGAGCCGCAGAAGGGTCGGGCGCAGGCTGCCCGGCACGACGATCGGGAGGCCGGCCAGCGCGAGAAGCCCCGGCGCCGTGCCGATCGCGAAGACCGCCATGATCGCCCCGGCGAAGAGCGGCGACCCGGTGGAGAGGGCGAAGATCTGGACCGCCTGCGTGAACCCGCAGGGCAGGAAGAACGAGGCCGCGCCGAGCACGGCGGCCCGTCCGTCGGAGTAGGCGCCCGAGCCCCCGTCGACCAGCCCGAGCTGGCGCCCGAGTCCCATCGGGAGCGTCGGCGACCAGGTCGCAATGCGGGGCGACAGGCCGGTGAGCCGCGTCCCGAGGACGATCATCACCGCCGCCACCACGACCATGAGGACGGCTGTCACCTGCGGCGGCAGCGTGATGCTGGCGCCGAGGGCACCGAGCGCGGCCCCGAAGAGCGCGTAGCCCGCGATCCGGCCGGCCACGAACACCGCCGCCGGGCGCATCGAGGATGCGACGCCGCCGTCCGGGATCCCCTGGGCCGCCCGTCGGACCTGGAACGACGCGGAGAGGGCGAGGACGAGGCCGCCGACGAGCGCCATGCACGTCGAGACGCCGGCCGCGAGCCCGAGGAGCAGGGCCACCAGCAGCCCCCCCTGGCCGAGGTCGCCGGCACCCCCGGCGAGGTCGGCGATGCCGGTCACGCTGGCGACCACCGCGAGGGCGAACACGAGGGCGATGCCGGCCACGGCGGTCAGCCAGACGCTGGGGTCGCTCGCCAGCCACGGCGTGCGGCCGATCTCGTAGCCCGCCGCCCGGATTGCCTTCTCCACCGCGGCGGGCGGGACCGGGGCAGAGCTCTCGATCTCGACGCGGCCTCGGGCCGCGGAGGCGGTGACGCGCCGGACGTTCGGCAAACGGCCGACCTGCTTCTGGATGCGGACTTCGCAGGCCCGGCAGGTCATGCCCGCGACGGGCACCGTCGTGGAGACCGTCTGTGCAGCGAGCGTCGGCGGGGGGTTACCCCGCGACGCGGGACGTGCGGCGGGCGCCCCGGAGTCCGGCACGTCCGGCCGGCCGGCGCCACCGCGCTCCGCGGCCATCTGCGCCAGAACCTCGTCCACCGCGAGGCGGAAGGGCAGGTCGGGAGCAACCACGGCCGCTTCCGCGGGCGTGGGCGGTGTCGGCGGCAGCGGGCTCGGGCGCCGCGTGTTCGAGGTGGGGCGGCGGCGGGACATGGGGACGCATGCTCCTCTCGTCGGTCGCAGGGCGCAACGGGCGACGAGGACATCGTGCCCGTCGCGAGCCGCCGTGCCAATGGAGGCCAGCGCAAGCGTTCCTCAAGGATTGGTCAAGCGCGGTGACGGGCGACGGGCGCCCGACAGCGCGAACCGGCCACGGGCGACGGGCGCCCGGCCTCGGGCAGCGGCGACGGGGGACGGCGCCGGGGAACGGCGATGCAGGCGAATCAGGCTCGAGGCACCTCGGCCAGGAAGGTCGCACCGCGGCCGGGGCCGGCGCTCTCGGCCCACGCCTGGCCCCCCATCGCCTCCGCGAGGGCCCGCACGATCGCGAGGCCGATCCCGGCGCCGCCCGCGGCCCGGCTGCGGGCCGGATCGACGCGGTAGAACCGCTCGAACACCGCCTCCAGCTGCTCCGGCGCCAGCCCGGGCCCCTCGTCGGAGACGATGAGCCGGACGTTCGTGCCGCACTCCGCCACCTCGATCACGATCCGGCTCCCGTCGGGAGCGTGGCGGAGGGCGTTCGACAGGTAGTTGGAGGCGATCTGGGCCAGCCGATCGCGGTCCGCGAGCGCCGGGACGGGCGCAGTCCGGACCTCGACGGCGATGCCGCGCGCCTGTGCCTGCGGTTGGAACCGCTCGGCGACCTCGCGGGCCACCTCGCTCGCGTCGACTCGCTCGATCTCGAGCGGCAGCTGCCGCGCCTCCGCGCGCCACAGCTCGGAGAGGTCGCTGACCATCCGGGTGAGGCGGGCGGTCTCGGTGCGCAGGAGCCGCCATGTCTCGGGGCGCGCCTCGATCACGCCGTCCTCGAGCCCCTCGAGGTACCCGTCGATCGTCGTGAGCGGCGTCCGCAGCTCGTGGGCGACGTCGCCGACGAGCTGCACCCGGCGGCGCTCGGTGCTCTCGAGGGAGCCGGCCATGTCGTTGAACGACTCTGCGAGCTCGCCGAGCTCGCCGGGCTCGTCGGCGGGGACGCGCTCCGCGTAGTGTCCGCCGGCCACCCGTCGCGCCGCGGCGGCGAGGGCGCTGATCGGGCGGGCGATGCGCGCCGCGACGGCGAGGCTGACGATCGCCGCCGTCGCGACGGCGATGACGGTCGCGGCGAGGAGGGCCTGACGCATCGCATCCTCGAAGGCCACCTGGGTCGCCTCGCCCATCGCCTCCCCCATCGGGTCGCCGGGCATGTGGCCCATCGCCTCGGCGAAGTAGCCGGGTCCCACGAGGAGGACGGCGACGGCCACGGTCCCGAGGGCGGCCGCCGCGACGACGAGGAACGCAGCGAGGAGGCGCGCGCGCAGCGAGCGAACGGGCATCAGGCGGTCTCGCGCAGGCGGTAGCCCACGCCGCGGATGGTCTCCACGAAGCGCGGCTGCGAAGGGTCGTCGCCGAGCTTCCGGCGCAGGTTCGCCACGTGGACGTCGATGAGGTGGTCGTCGGCGACGAAGTCGGTGCCCCACACGCGGTCGAGGAGCGACTGCCGGCTGACGACGACGCCGGGATCGCGCGCGAGCGTCGCCAGCAGGCTGAACTCGAGCGCGGTCAGGTCGACCGGCGCGCCGTCGACCTTGACCAGGTGGCGCGCCACGTCGATCGCGAGGCCGGGCGGCGGGGCCGACGCGCCGGTGGACGGGACCCGCGACCGGCGCAGGAGCGCCTTGACCCGGGCCACGACCTCGCGCGGCGAGAAGGGCTTCACCAGGTAGTCGTCCGCCCCGACCGTCAGGCCCACGATCCGGTCGATCTCCTCGCTCCGGGCCGTGAGCATGAGCACGTACGCGTCCGAGAAGGTGCGGATCCGGCGACAGACCTCGATGCCGTCGATCCCGGGCAGCATCACGTCGAGGATCACGACGTCCGGCGCCTGGGCCCGGACGGCCTCGACGGCGGCCGGGCCGTCCGTCGCCGCCACCACCGCGAACCCCTCCCGCTCGAGGTAGCCCGTCAGCAGCTCGACGATGGGCGCCTCGTCGTCGACGACGAGAACGCGGGCAGGCGGGACGCTCATGGCGAGAGTGTGCCGCCATCCATCCCGACGTGCACGGACGAGCTCGAAGACCGTCGGGCCGGCGCGGCCGGGCACGGCGGTCCGTCCCGCGGCAGAGCATGCGGCCCCCGCTATCCTTCGCAGCCGGAGCGCCCACGCCCGCGTCCGTCCGCCCTTGGAGGTTCCCGTGCTCGCTTCCCTGCGTCGCCTGCTGGCCGGCCCGCCCTCGATCGACGTCGCCGAGCTGGAGGCGCGCCTCGCCGACGGCTCGATCCGCGTCCTCGACGTGCGCGAGGACCACGAGTTCAGGAGCGGCCACCTGCCCGGCGCGGTCCATGTCCCCGCCAAGCGACTGCCGGACCGCGTCGGCAAGCTCAAACGGGACAAGCCGTACGCGGTGATCTGCGCGTCGGGGAGCCGAAGCCGCGGCGCGACCGACTACCTGCTGGACGAGGGTTTCGAGGGAGCCGTCTCCGTGCGCGGCGGCACCGGGGCGTGGGCCCGGAGCGGGCGCCCGATCGTGCGCTGACCGGGCTCCACCGGGAACGATCACGCTCTTCGACGCGGGACTCCCGCCGCCGGCCGCCGTCGATGGCGGCGGTGTGGCACGATCCAGCGGCGATCGAAGGAACAAGGGGGGACGCCATGGCGCACCACGTCGATCCGACCGGCCTACAGCACGTGGCCCGCGTATGACCGGCGCCTCCGCGACGTCGTCGCGACGTTGACCGACGAGCAGCTCGCGAACCGCCCGTCCCCGGAGCGCTGGCCGCTCTGGGCCACCGTGGGCCACCTCGCCTGCCAGCGGGTGTCGTGGCTGTGCGGGTTCGCCGGCGAGCCCGGTGCCGCGACAACGCCGTTCCCGAACGCGCTCTACGAGTGCCCGGGGGACGAGTACCTCGACCCCGTGATGGGCGCCGCCGCGCTCACCGAGGCCCTCGACTCGACGTTCCGCATCGTCGAGGCCTGCCTCGACCGCTGGACGCCGGACATGCTGGACGAGGAGATCCGTCGCACGTTCGGCGACGAGGAGTGGGCCCACACCCGCGGCTGGGTCATGCAGCGCGTCTTCGCCCACGACGTCTACCACGTCGCCGAGCTGAACGAGATCCTCGGCGTTGCCGGACTGCCGCAGATCGACCTCTGGGACTGAGACGCCTCGTCGAGCTCGAGGCGCCGGCGGCCGTCACTCGCCTCAGACGGAGCTCGGGGACGTGAAACCGTAGTGGCGCCAGGCCGCCACGCCGATCGGAGCGAGGCGGCCGCCGCCCCGGCGGATCCAGTGACGGCCCGTGGCATCGGTGAACGCAATCTCGATGGCGGGCCGTCCGCCGGACCCGGAGCTGGCCCAGGTGGGAAGCTCCAGCTCCGTGGCGCCGGGCGGGAGAAGCGGCAACAGGGCGGGCGTGGACGGCTCGCCCACGCCGGGCGCTCCCTCCCGGGCGGCCGCCTCAGGCCCGATCCTCCGCACCCACTCCTCCCCCGTGACCGGCGCTGCGCCCCCTGACGCGACCACCCAGGCGACCACGCCGTACACGGGCTGATCCGAGCCGTTCGTCAGCCACGCGCCCGGGAGACGGGAGCCGGGCGCGAGGATCCGGCCCGCGATCATCGACGCCTGGCCCTGGGCGCGGCCCACGAGCTCGTGGTGCAGCGTCCAGGCGACCCCGACCACGAGGCCGGCGAGCACGCCGACGATCAGCGGCACTGGCGATGCGAAGGTCCCCTCCACGATGGGTAGTGTCGCCACGCGGCGGACCGCGTCAAGGTGCCGCCTCCGGCGAGGCTGCGGATTTTGACGGACTTCTGCTAGAATTCGCGACCTTCGAGGTCCTCGACCTGCTCGATCGGGTCGGACCACCCGGGAGATCCCCGGCACGGCAGGCCCACGACCCGGGTCGCCGCGAGACCGGTCGCCGGCCCCCAGCGCGGGCTGCGACCCAACGAGGCACCGAACCCTGCGTACCCCCATCACCCGCCACTGGCGGGCTGCTGTCGCGGCCGCCCTGGTCGTGCTGGTCGCGAGCTCGACCCCGACACCCGGCGCGGTTGCCGCCGCCACCGTCCTTGCCGTCCTCGACGCTCCCCAGCACGTTCCCCTCCCCGCCGTTCCCGCCGAGCCGCGAGCCCTCGACATCCTGGTTCCCGACGCGGCGCCCGCCGGTGTCGTGCTCGCGACGTCCCCGCTCGCCACGTCCCCGCTCGCCTCGGCGAAGGAGTACGCCCTACCCTTTCGCCCAACGGTCGTCCAGGCGGCCACGCGGCCCGCGAAGCTGTGGGCCCAGCTGCGCCGAGGCCTTACGGTACGAGGGGCTGCCTCGTGGTACTGGGGCTCCCGCGGCCACGCCGGGATCGCCCACGTGGCGATGCCGGGTGCCCGCTTCCTGGCCAAGGGCGGGGCCGCGCCC
Organism: uncultured Alphaproteobacteria bacterium; assembly: GCA_963700795.1. Taxonomy (GTDB): domain Bacteria; phylum Pseudomonadota; class Alphaproteobacteria; order Rhizobiales; family Beijerinckiaceae; genus Terripilifer. The sequence goes on from CAVOYX010000016.1 coordinate 38,036, forward strand.
CGGGCGCGTGTCTGCGCGGACGGCCGGTGCACGATCGTCCGCGTCGTGGACGCGTGCAGCTGCCACGTCGGCACGTCGCGGGCGCGGCTCGTCGACCTGTCCGCGATGACGCTCCAGCGGCTCGGCCTCGACGCGTCGCGCGGCATCTACCGGGTCAGGGTGACGCTGCTCTCGTCCTGACCAGCCCCGTCCGGCATCATCCCGGACCCGCCGCACGCCCGGCCCGGTCGTGGCCGGCGACGGATTCGTCACGACGCCTGATACGGCCCGCGCGTTCGCCGCCGGGAATCCGGAACGGACCGCCGGGTCGGTAAGGGTGACCGGCTCCGCCGCCGCCTCGTGGGGCATGGACGTTATACCGGTCTATCTGGACGAGGCGGAGGAGCGCGCCAATCTCAAACGCAATACAGACATCATGGAACAGGCCATGGGCGAGCGTCCTGTCGGCTGGATCAGCCCCCGCGGCACCGGCAGCCTCTTGAGCCCTGCCCTGCTCGCAGAAGCCGGTTACATCTGGCACGGCGACTGCAACGACGACGACCTGCCCGCCATAGCGGAGTTTTCCGATGGCAATGGCGGCACCCGCCAGATCGTCCAGATACCGCTGACCATGGACGTCAACGACCTGCCGCACACCATTCGCTATGGCAATACGCCCGGAACGCTCGTCGATCATTTCGAGGAAATCCTCGGCGGAACAGCAGAAGCCGACAGCCAGCCATTCATGCTGGATGTTACAGCGCATACGCACGTTTTCGGCCGCGCTGCCGGCGCATGGGCCTATAACGACATGATCGGCATCGCCCTTGAACACAAGGATGTCTGGGTAGCCACACGGCGGGAAATCGCCGATTATGTCCTGGATAATGTCGAAAGCTTTTTTTCCTAGGGAGGAACCTTGATGAATGTGACCACTTTTCGCCGCCTTGCCTGCTCGCTTGCCCTGCCGGTTCTGGCTGCAGGCTTCAGTGGAGCCGCCCTGGCCCAGTCCGCCTATCCCGATCGCAATGTAAAGTTTGTGGTCGCATTCGCGCCGGGCGGACCGACCGACGTCGCTGCCCGCATCATCGCCCAGGCCATGGAAGCCAAATGGGGCAAGTCGATCATCATCGAAAACCGCGGCGGCGCTGGCGGCAATATTGCAGCAGGTGCAGTGTCCCGCAGCGATGCCGATGGCTATACCGCCCTGGTCACCACCAGTTCGATTGCGGTGAACCTGACGCTCACAGCCAATCCGGGCTTTACTGCCACCAGTCTGCGGCCTGTGGCGTTTGTTGCCACGACGCCAAATATCATTCTGGCCAACAACGACGTGAAGGCAAAGGACCTGAAGGAACTCATCGCCCTCGCCCGCATGCAGAAATATGGCTATGCCACCGCCGGAACCGGCACAACACCGCATCTTTCCGGCGAGCGCATCTTCAACCTGATCGGCAAGGCAGGACTGGCGCAGGTTCCCTACAAGGGCGCAGGCCCGGCCATGAACGACATTGTCGCCGGCCATGTGAAGCTGGCCGTAGTTGCGATGACGCCCGCCGTGCCGCTGGTGAAATCCGGCAAGATGAAAGCCTTTGCGGTAACATCAGCCAAACGCACGCCCGCCCTGCCGGATGTGCCGACAGTGACCGAAACCGGCGTCGCCAACATCGACGACCAGACATGGGTCGCGATCTTCGTCCCGGCAAAAACTCCCGATGCCATCGCAACACGCATCAATGAAGTCGCCAATGCGGCGCTGGCCGTCCCGGCCGTCGTGGAAAAGATCAGGGCAGCAGGCCTTGAACCCATGGGCGGCAAACTGGCCGACGCCAACGGCTTCATGGATTCGGAGACAAAAAAATGGGCCGAGGTCATCAAGGCCATTGGTCTGGCCCCCGGCAAGAAATGAGCTAGCTGCCAGTACTCCCGCCGGCAGGCCAAGTATCAACGCGCGAGCTATGGATGATCAGCAAAGCGGGAATAACGGCGGTGCTTTCGAAGGCGCCGCTGTCTTTTCGCAATGTGGCAAGCATCTGCGCGCTTGTTGTGATTTACATTGCGCTCGAAAGCGTGAGCTCGTTGCATGACTATGGCGGCTTGCCCTTTACAGCATGGGATCCCGGCCTCGGCGCCCTGTTCGTTGCATTGATCAAACGTCCCGCCGTTGGCTCTATTGCGCTGTTTATTGGCATCACCGGTTCTGAGACCCTGCTTGCTTCGACCCCGCTGCATTGGACGCAAGTACTTTCCATCGCCAGCATCATTACCCTGACCTATCTCGCAATCGCCCTGGTGCTCACCCGGCGCACTGCCTTCAATCCGGAACTACCCGGCGTTGCCGACATCATGCGCCTGCTGTCAGCAGGGCTATCCGGCGCCGTTATATCCGGCACCCTCATGACAGCCCTGTTTCTATTCAGTGGCGAGCTCAGCCTTGCCGAAGTTTCCGGCGCGGCCTTCTCCCATGTCGTGGGCGATGCAATCGGTATCGCTGTTACCACCCCATTGCTGTTGCGGTTGATGGCGACGTACGGTTATGCACGCGCCCGGACAGTCGGCGGAATGGTTCCCGATGTTTTGATGTTCGCCACAACAACCGCGTTGTACTTCTGGCTGATCATGGGCGCACCACTTACGGATGGCCATCGCTATTTCTATTTGCTGTTTATTCCCGCGGTATTCACTGCTGTACGACATGGATTGACAGGTGCCACCTGTGTTCTGGCACTTACTCAATTCACTTTGGTAATATTTCTCAATCGCTTCGATTTTAATGAAGCCAACTTCACAGCGCATCAGTCGATGATGCTGGCTTTGACGGCAACTGCACTTCTGGTCGGATCAATCGTCAGCGAACGAAATTTTATGGAAGCTGAAGCACAGATTGCTCGCAGCAGGGTAGCTGCGTTGACTGAAGCATCCACGCGCGCTGCCCGTTTCAATCTTGTTAATGGCATGGCTTCGGTCCTGTCGCACGAATTGAATCAACCCCTGACAGCCGCGCGCGCCCGCGCCCGCATCATCGAGCATCTTTCCACTAACGCCAGAATTGATGGATTGCGCGATCAACTAACAATGTTGGTTGATCAAATCGATGCCGCTGCCGCCATTCTTCAGCGTGTGCGCCATTTTCTAAGCAAAAGCGGCTCTTCCGAAACGGTCGTGGCATGGCAGGAAATTACCGACAGAACTCGTGACTTGATGGAACTATCAGTACGCCGCGATCAAGTGACCCTCAATTTTTCACCAATCGATGAGCCAGTTTTCCTGCGTTGTGACCCACTTCAAATAGAACAAGTCCTTGCCAACCTGATAGGAAATTCCGTCGATGCGATTGTAGCGGCCGGAATCAAGGGTGGTTGTATCGAAGTTGGCGCTGAAACGACAGGCGATGGGGCAGTAGAAGCATGGGTGCGCGACAACGGCCCAGGAATCCCTGCGGACAAAGCAGCCAGAATATTCGATCCGCTCGTCACCACGAAAGCTGACGGCCTGGGTCTGGGCCTTGCAATTTCCGCGATGATCGTGGAAAGCCATCTCGGTCGAATATGGATCGAAAGCGCTGAAGCTGGTAGAACTGAATTTCGTTTCCGCTTGCCCCCGCCCGGGTTGCACTAGCCAATTTCAGTTCGAATACTGTGCCAAACCAGCAGGTAACGGCTTTTATCAAGAAATCCGCAGATACGAAAAATTCATGACCCAAAGGAACATTTATCTCATCGACGACCAGGACGACGTTCGACAAGCGTTGTCCGACTTGCTCAGGATATTTGGCTACGATGTCATGGCCTTTGCTAGCGCCACGGAGTTCCTCGCATTCGACTTAAGGGACAAGGCCGCCTGCCTGATCTGTGACGTCCGAATGCCAGGCATGGATGGCCTTTCCCTGTTGCGAGAGGTTTCCGCATTTGCGCAACCGCCAAAAGTCATACTTATCTCGGGCCACGCCGATGTACCCATGGCCGTAGAAGCGCTGAAGGCCGGCGCATTCGACTTCATCGAAAAACCCATCGACGACGTGAAACTGGTAGCGGCCATAAACAAAGCTTTGGCAGCACAATTGGAGCTGTCAGATGACCGGCGTTTTGCAGATAACCTTGTGCAGCGGTTGAAAACGCTTACGCCGCGCGAGCTAGAGGTGTTCGACCTTGTTGCATCCGGTCACACAAGCCATGCCATTAGCGAAAACCTGGGCATCAGCGTCAGGACCGTCGAAAGTTACCGTGCACAGGTCATGGAGAAGATGCAGGCTACCGGCCTGGCAACGCTGGTGCGACAAGCTATAAGGCTGGGCCGCATAAAGGCTTAGGGCCGTATACCGTAGAAATACAGTGGTAATTATTCGGTGTTGAAACACGTAAAAATGCGGCCCTTTTATTGCGAATAATAATTGGCAGGGATCCATCATATCATGGCTGCAAGGCCCGCGACTCGCAGTGCGGGCAAACAGCCAGAGCGTAAATTGCTCGGACCTCTTTTGTAGGTGTCGATGATGACAAGCATTTCCAATTGGCATGCACGCGCGTCCGCCGAACAATCATCCCTCGGCGCAATTGAGCGCAACTCTGCTTTGGCAGCGATTGCAATCGCCGCACTTGCAACAATCGTAATTGCTGGGTCCTTCTCCTCCCAACTTGTTTTGCCCGTCCTGTCGCTTGCGGCAACTTTCGCTGCTCTCATTGCTGGCGCAGTAGGGGTATCTTTCGGATCCAGGTCGATTCGACGCGCGCCCCTGATTATGGCCGGCACATTTGCCCTGATTGCAATCACTTCGGCCATACTTGGTGATGGTCAAGCCATATTGTCGCTCGGGAAATAGCAACAACCCAGAATTCATCCGTCAATTTCGTCGTGATTGCGGCGAGGAGTACACATGCTCGTGGAAATGTTTACCGGACCGGCGATGAGCGCCCTCTTGCAAGTCATCATGATCGATCTTGTATTGGCAGGCGATAATGCGATTGTGATTGGCCTTGCTGCTGCCGGACTTCCGAAGGAGCAACGGGCTAAGGTTATTTTCATCGGCATCGCAGCCGCCACCATATTGCGCATAGTACTGGCGCTTGTGACAACTCAATTGCTTGCCGTGGTCGGCCTCTTGCTTGCAGGTGGCATATTGCTGCTCTGGGTAAGCTGGAAGATGTGGCGTGAACTGAAGTCAAGCGCTCATGCCGAAGCAGAAGCGACAGACGCATTGGCCGGCGAAAGCTCACACGCAACCGCCAATACTCCCGGGCCTGCTGTTCCCAAAAAAACACTCCGCCAGGCCGTTTGGCAGATCATTGTCGCAGACTTTTCCATGTCGCTGGACAATGTGCTCGCCGTCGGTGGTGCCGCCCGCGAGCATCCCTGGGTACTTGTTTTTGGTCTGGCCCTCTCCATTGCGCTGATGGCGCTGGCCGCTTCCATGATCGCCAAACTGCTGCAGAAATACCGCTGGATCGGATACATTGGCCTGGCAGTAATCGTGTACGTCGCCATAGAAATGATAGTACGTGGCTGGCGGCAGGTTGAGCCTGTCGCAACTTCAGCTATCGATAAGATCACCATGGCGACCATGGGCGTCGGCATTTCCTCTGATTTCGTGATGTTGCTGACCCTGGCGGTCGTTGCCGTTGGAGCAGGTTTGGGCTGGCTTTGGGCTCGCAGGGAGCCAGGCAAGACCAACATGCCGGGTCACTGAGGAAAGCCATAAGTTACCCGAAACAGGCGATTACAACCGAAACCGTGAGTGCTATCTCCGCGGTTGCGGAACGTTGCTTTGCATTTTGACTTCCCGCCGATTTCGACTATCAACCGCCCGTTGCCGTGTAACGGCTGCCGGAGAAGCGGCACAAGCGAGGCGGGGGATCTCAAATGGAGGCAGAAACCGGAACATTCATGTTCCAGCTCCTCAAGATCATGTGGATCAACGTATTGTTGTCTGGCGACAATGCGGTTGTCATTGCACTTGCCTGCCGCGGCCTGCCTGACAAAACCCGCAAATGGGGCATCATAATGGGTGCCGCCGTTGCCATCGTCATGCGTATTGCATTCACCGGCATCGTCGCAACCCTGATGAACGTTCCATGGCTGAAGCTTGTTGGTGCGCTTCTGCTGTTCTGGATTGCGCTGCAGCTTTTGAACGAAGCCGACGAGGAAAAAGACGTCAAGGAATTGGGCAGCATATGGGGCGCTGTGCGCGTGATCGCAGTGGCCGATCTTGTCATGTCGCTCGACAACGTGATTGCCATCGCTGCCGCAGCAGGGGGCAACTGGACACTCATTGTTCTGGGGCTTGTGATCTCTGTGCCGCTGATCGTCTTCGGCGCGCAACTCGTCATCATGATGTTGTCCCGTTGGCCATGGCTTGTCTGGTTTGGCGCGGCCTTGCTGGGCTGGATTGCCGGCGAGTTGATCGCTGACGAACAATCTCTTGCCGGCGTGTTTTCCGCATTCCATCCAAAAGTTGTGCATTATGGTCTGTCGATCATCGGCGCATTGATTGTTGTTGGGATGGGGTATGTGCTGAAGCAAAGGCACAAGGCGCATGCTGCCGAGCATGTTTGACCGAAGTCATGCAGACCATGCGCTTTCAATGAAGGCGCGAGCATGAACAGCAAGGAAAAGAATCCGGATGCAGGACAGCAGCGTCCGGATCACCATCATCGCAATGTCATGATCATAGCAACGGTTGCGGTGGTTGTTCTGTTAATTGCCATGGTCTGGGTGGTGCAAATGATCATCGCACAGCAAAAGCTGGAGCGCTGTCTGGCGACCGGGCGGCGTGATTGCTTGCAAATTTCCGCTCCACCCCGCAATGAAAATTCAAACCCGCAGCGGTAAATTTTACTAAAAATCAATTCCGGCAGCCGATTTTGCGCATCATGCATGATTCGCATGGCGGCAATGCCATCACCGGTTCGTGATCGCCACCCGGAACAATTGGTCCTACACTTGCATTGTCTGTCATGCGCTCGCGCCCGCCGCCGATTAAACGCGTTATGCACGGAGATTAAAATGTCGAAAGCTGTTCGAGTAGGCACTGCACTGCTGGCAATTGCAGCAATCGCCCAGATTTCAATCAGCGCACGTGCCCAACCACCGGTATCACCGAACGCCCTTCAAAACTCTTCTGTAGTGCTGGATGGTGAACCTGCATTTCGTGCTGGCCTTGGCGCCTATCAATCGGGCGATTATGCGCGTGCAATGCGCAACTGGCATCCTGCGGCCCTGAACGGCCATCCCAAGGCGCGGGCATCGCTCGCCTACCTGTACTACACAGGGCTTGGCGTTCCCCGCAGCGAGCGAGCCGCATTCACCTGGTATTCCATGGCAGCGATTCAGGGCGAACCAACATCCCAATATCATCTGGGCAGGATCTTCCTGAAAGGTGCGGTCGTCGATCGTGATGCATCCATTGCTTTCATGTGGTGCGATCTGGCGTCCAACTCCGGTTATGCCGGCGCCAACAGGTGCCGCGATGCTGCCGCGCGGGAGCTGAACGAGAACCAGATGGAAGCAGCACGCGAACGCGCACGCCTGATGTTCTTGGCCAGCCAGTCCTGAGACAGGCTACAGGGCGATGTTGACCGGTCTGCGAAGAGCCGGCCGTATAAACTGCGCGAACGGCAGTTAAATCCTGCGGTTTCCGCCCCGCCGGACACGCTTCACGCATCGGTGCGGCTGGATACTTCCATTTCCCGGATTAGTCCCTATATTGGAACGGTCCCTTCGGGGACTATGGTGATAAACGGACTTCGTAATAAGCCATCCGGACCCGGGGGCAGTACCCGGCGCCTCCACCCCAGCCCGTCTGCCTCCCAGGCGGGTTGCGGCGGGGGCGAAACAGGATCGACGGGGGTGTAAAAGTCGCTCTTTTGCCCGGCATGATACCGCCGTTATCGGGTCAAACTTGTAGTTGCAAATGACAACTATGCTCCGGAAGCTGTCGCAGCGTAAGCTGTGCCGGTAACCGAAATAAAGCCCTAGGGGTTAGCACCTTTAGGCGGGGCTCGGAGGCGCCTGGCAACAGAAGCCTCCACTTTCATTTTCACATCTCTTGGTCAATGCCCGCCATCGAAGCTGCGGAGGCTCAAGTCGCTTCGTAATTCTTCAGGAAGTCTTCCGGCGGCTTGGTCGTCGCCCATTGGAAAAGCGATTCCTCGTTAGCCTCGGCTTTCTCGATTTCCCATTCGGCTTTTTCGGGAATGAAATCTATGTCCCAGTAGAATTCGTTGAGGCCCATCCAGGGATCGCGGATGTAGTGAAAATAATTCGATCCATAGATGTGACGTCCCACGCCCCACGCATCCTTGTAGCCGGCATCTAGCATCTTCTGCGCGCACATCTGCAACTGATCGAGATTGCCCATCTCCCAGGACATGTGATGCAAGCCCGGCGCATCGCTCTGTGCAAGCGCCAGCGTGTGATGATCGCTATCGCCGCCACAGCGCAGGAAGGCTGCCAGTTCATCGCCGATACGATCCGACAGCTTCATCCCCATGAGGCTCGTGTAGAACGCAATATCGCGATTGATGTCGGTGGTGAATTTCAGGATGTGGCCGAGTTTGCGCGGGCGTGTATCGATGTTGCGATGCGGAGCGCCGCGCCGCGCCAAGCGCACATAATCGGTTCCCGGATTGTTGATTTCCACCGCTGGCCGTGTCTGCGGCGCCGGATCTGCCACCACCACATTCACCAGAATCCCGTCCGGATCGCGCACCCAAATTCCATTGTTCTCGAAACCAAGAGGAGCCTCTGCGAGCGCTATGCCCGCATTGTCGAGATTTGCGCCAATCGTCTCGATTTCCTGCGAGCGCGTTCCCCACGTTACCCAGGCGATACCCTTTCGTTCACCCGGCACAAGCCGGATCTGGTCCTGCTTTCTGCCTGCGCAACGAAAGACAACATGATTGCCATCATCGCGCCCGTCCAGACCCATGGTTTCGTAGAAAGTCCGGCCCGCGTGCATGTCCGGCACCTGTAAGGCAATATATTGCAGTGAACGGATCATGGCTTCCTCCTCAATCTGCTGCACCATCCGGCAGCGTGGAGGAAGTCTGCATCGCCGATTGCCGTACCGATTTGACTGCAATCAAGGCACGTTGCGGCGCATTGTCTCAAATGTCGGAAACAATCGGCAGTCGCGCACGCTGTTCACAGACCTGCGCGTGCAGGATTTCATGCGCCGGATATCCGGGGCAGCAAGCCGCGTCCCGTGCATCTTGCTAGTTCTTGCGGCCGGGCAAGGGTATCTTGAAACCATTGACGGAAGCCGTGCCCGCAGGATCAACTTCGATCACCCATTCCAAACGTCCATCGGGCAAGGCCTTGCCGAAGCCCTTGGCCGCGAGCATACCCATCATCCCCTGCTGCAATTTCTTGTCATTTTCGACATAAGGCTGCAAAGCCTTGATCGTTTCCTCAATCCCCCTGGCGCGAGCCACGAGCCGAACGCGCGGCACCGGAATATTGACATCCACATCGCCGGAGAATTCGATATCGAGCTGATCGGAGGTAATTCTGCTTTCGCCGATTTTGATCTTCACGCGCCCACCCGGTGCAATCTTCATTCCCGCGCTCTTTACCAGCGTATCGGATTCCGACTTCGGCATGTTCAATTGAAACTTGTCGAGAATTTCATTGGCCGCAACAGCCAGATCGTATTGCGTAAGCGTCACATCAATTTGCGCCTTGTTGGGCAGGAGGCCCTTGCTCCATGGCGGCAACATGCCGTTCGTCACTGCCGGTGGCAGGGAAAGGCCCTCGAAGCGGAACAATGTTCGCAAGCGCCCATCGCTTTTCAGGCCATTCATTTCGACCGTGCCACCAAATTTTGCAAGTTTTGCAGGCCCCATCGGCGTATTGACCGACACGTCCACAACCTCGCCGCTCTGCAGAAACGACTCAAACAGCGGCAATGACGATTTGATCCGTGCGCGAAACTGTTCGAACATTTGCGGCTCTGAAGCGCGTGCACCGTTGGCGATGGCGAACGACCACAGATCAAGCAAACTATCATTGCGCAGACCGTCAATTGTCGCATTGGCGGTCATGGCTCCCGTCATGAAGGAAAACTCCATGAAGGGTTCGCTCGTGCCATCCGCTTTCTTTCGCGACAGGCGATAGGTCTGGCGGATGCTCTCCACCTTCTGTTGCATGGCGACAGAGATTGCGCCCGGTCCCGTTCCGGTGGCGGTAATGCTGCCTGAGCTGGGACCATCCAGACGCGATTGTTCCATGCCCGGCGCCTGCGAGGACATTTTCAGGGCCTGAAAACTCGTTTCGGCAACCACAAACGATTTGATCTTCGGGTCGAACATGCCTTCAAAACGCATGCCTTCCACCACAATGGTCATCGTCTGACTTTTGGCGGCAATATGCATGGGCGGAAATGTGCCACCCTTTACTTCCCACAGGCCATCGTCGACCGGCTTCGCCATGATTTCATACGGCGCGACAGTCAATTTGATGCCGAGCGGCGCCAAAGGTGCTGCCAGCGCCGACAGATCCAGCATGATCCGATATTGCTCGCCTGCCGGTGAAACGCGCGCGGGCGGTTGGCCCGGAGCGCCTTTTCCAAGGTAGCTTTCAAACACTTGCTGCAATCCCGCTGCACCTTCGCTCGTAGCTGGCGCAGCGCGTGCGGCAGTAAACGAAAAGGTTGCCAGGAGGAAGATCGCAGCCAAAAGTCCGTGAATTCGCTGTTTCATGGATCACTCCGTTGAAGCGACTGGATTTGCCGTTTGAACCGGATGCACCCCCGGCATGACTGGCTTGCCCCGGCTACAGGTTGCACAGCATGCAACATGGAATGGAAACCTGCAATGCCTCCAGATTCCACACGCAATTCCTTCTGAATTGAGGCAATTTCGTGCATCGTTTCACACAAATCGAAGCGATTTTAGTCGAATACCAGGCGAAAAAAAAATACAATATGTGGTCACAAAGGCCAAATTTCGGCTATGGATAGGAATGTCGCGCAACGGGACCGCGCGAAAAGGCGAGCAGAGAAAATGAAGGACGAATTACGCTACGATCTGCTGGTGCAGGATGCTCTGCGCGGTGTCGTGCGCAAGGTGCTGACCAACGCAGCCCGCGATGGCCTGCCCGGTGAGCATCATTTTTTCATCACCTTCAAGACAGGCGCACCCGGTGTGCAATTGTCCGCGCGCATGCGCCGCGAATACCCCGACGACATCACCATTGTCCTGCAGCACCAGTTCTGGGACATGGTGGTCGACGATTCCCATTTCGAGGTTGGCCTGTCGTTCAAGAATGTGCCCGAGAAACTGTCTGTCCCCTTCTCCGCCATCACAGCTTTTGCAGATCCTTCGGTGCAATTTGCCCTGCGATTTGACGAAGGCGAAACCGAACCTGCCGTGGCCGACAATACTGCCGCGACACCTGAACCGGCTGAAGTGCAACAACTCAAGCCGGCGCCCGCCGCAGCGGCAAAACCGAAATCGCGTGAGGTCGCTGAAGCCGACGATGCCGAACCTGCGTCTGCCAAGCCTGCACGCAAGCCGCAGAAAAAAGACGCAGCCGCAGCAGAGGACAAGTCCGAGGCAACAGGCGACGAAGGCGGGAACGTGGTTTCCATTGATGCTTTCCGCAAGAAGACCTGACGAACCCGCATAATCCGTGCAACGTGCAGCGCGGATACAAACCGGTTGCAATCAAAATGGCTGATATCGTCAATCTGCGCCGTTTCCGAAAACGCAAGGACCGCGAGGATGCAGCCGCCCAGGCTGGCCAAAACCGCATAACGCATGGCCGCGCTAAACAGGAACGTGCCGCAGCAGAACTGGAATCCGGGCGGGCGAAACGCAATCTCGATGGCCATAAACGCCAGCCAGAAATACCAGCGGCAATTCCGGCCAAATCCGATGACCGGTGATGATGAACACTTGCAGCCATCTGACGGCACGGCCAAAAAAGCCTTGGTGGCAGTGGTCAAACGCTCTGTTGTGATTGCAGGGCACAGGACATCGATCTCGCTCGAGGATATATTCTGGCAAGTCCTGAAATCCATTGCCAGGGAGAGCGGACAATCCATTGCCTCTCTGGTAGCCGGAATTGACGCCGGACGCGGCGAAGCAAATCTGTCGTCGGCAATCAGGGTCTTTGTTCTGGAACGCGCGCTGGACCATCGGCAAAACAGCCAATCCGTCTAGCGTGCACCCGGCTGCAGATTTTTGGGAACCAATTGCATGGGAGCTGAAACGGCAGGCGCCTTGATCTTGCCAGCGGTTTCCTCCACTGCGTGCTTTTTCTTCGCTACGGCTTTGCGTGCCTCTTCCTCGGCCCGCCGCGCATTCTCATCAGCCTTGATGTAAGCGTCTTCGGCCAAACGTGCTTGCTCTGCATGCCAGGCGCGAATTTCGGTTTGGCGCTCGCGCAGGTATTGAACGGCTTTTTCGCGGCGATTGAAATAGGCACGCTCGCGAATGTCGAATTCAAGTGCTTCCACACGCGCTGCCTCGCGCAGGATAGCCATTGCCGAAAGACCGTTCACAAGATTGGCCGCAAGGATTTTCTGTTCCGGCCTGTCCGTATTGCGCACAATGGTGAGCGCCGGCAATGCACCGGTCCAATCCTTTGGCCGTTCGCGCGCCGTCAATTCAATCTTTGTTTCCCCCGCAAGCGAACGCAAATCAAAAGCTGCCGAGAGTGCAGCATCGACATCGCCAGGCAGGCCTTGCTCGGTCTTCGATTGCAGCCGCGCGACGCCGCCTGCAATCGATATTGTAAAATCCTTGCTCGAAAACCTTAGCGGCCCGCTGGCCAATTGCCGGGTAAGCGCGCGCAGCACGCCAGCTTCGTTCACATCAAGTTTCTCGCTTTCGGCAGACGCCATGACCCGCTGCAATGCACGCGTGTCGAGCCCTTCGATTGCAAAGTCCGTGACCTTGAGCGATCCACTGCCCGCAAGCCCGGAGATCAGGGTCCGCTCGCTGTCGCCGGTTGCTGCAAAGTCCAGCGTCGTAGCAACACGGCCCGTCATTGCTGTGATCGCAGCGCCAGGCATGTCCACATTCAGCTTCCCGGACAAGGCCGCAGCGCCCTTGTCCCGCCGCAGGGTCATCTTGCCATTGATCCGCGCCTTGCCGGTACGCATGGAAAGATCGTCCAGCACCAGCAATCCCGGTGACATCGATAAAGACAATCGCGCAGCCTCAGCACGCACGCCCCCGGGAAGGTCGAAACGGCCAGCCGTCAGGGAAAGCTTATCGGCAAATACATCTGCGGCGGGTCTGGCAAACTTTGCATCCCGCCACGGGCCGTCGCCCTCCTGCGCCGGGCCAAGCAGCAGGGATGCGATACCGCGCAGTGACAATTGATCAAACTGCAAGTCGCCGCTGAATACATGTTGCGTCAGGTTTGCATCAAGCACGCGCGGCGCGAAAACAAGACGCCCGGCAATCTTCGCGCCCAGCACACTGCCTGCAATATTGCCTGCCGATACGCGGTTGCCCTGCCAGGCGAAATCGCCGCCCAGATCCACAGGCGCACGTTGCGACACGTCGGGCAAGGCAATCGCGAGGGTTTGCAACAGCGGGCCCGCATCACTGCTGCGCACCGTGACCTTGCCGCGGAAATCCGCATCAGGCAGGCCTTTGCCGACGTCGCCGTTGAAGTCGAACTGCGCGCCGGCAAGATTGGCGGTTACTTTTGCCTGAGTCTTGCCGGAAGCAGGATTCGTCCAGCGCACATCGACAACACTCTCCCCCGGCGAACTCAGCGAAACGGCTTCGAAGCCAAGCTGGCGCAGCAATACCGCCGTCTTTGCATTGCGAGCGTTCAGCCTACCACTGGAAAGTGCCGCGTCACGCTGCGGTCGTGCGCTGGCAGATATTTTTGTGCCGTTCAGATCGCCATCGATTTGCAATTGCGTCAGCGCAGGCAGATCGGCCTGCGGCGCAGTCCTGCCCCGCATGACGATTTTCACGTTCGCAGGTGACAGAGACGGTGCACGCGCTGCAAGCGCCCGCGTCCAGGGTCCAGGTGCAACCCGTTGCAGCAAGCCCGAAAGCTCCACAAGGTTCTTCGCGTCCAGCTTCACATTCAGCCAGCCCGCGCCATGGGCAAGGGCCGCCGTGGCAGAAACATTGGCTGCGCCAAGATTTTGGATATCGAATTTTGTCATGCTGAGCGCACCCTTTTCGCGCTCCAACCGGATCGAAATCCTGCCAGCATCAATCATGCCGCTGCCAAACCGCGCCAGCCGCACCGCACGCGCATCCATCGCCAGAAAAATATCGGTATCTCCCAGCGCCTTGGCAGGCGCGGAAATATCAGCCAGTCCATCAATATCCAGTTGCGGAGAATTCAGGTCCACATGCAGCCGTGCACGCTCAGTGCCAATGGCACGCGTGAATATCATCGCACCGTTGAACTGAGTGCGCCCGGCAACAATCTCAAGATCCTTGCCCGCAACCCCGGCCTTCGAAATGTCTGCCTTGCCCTTCAAGCGCAACGAACGATACGGCACGGCCTTTGCCAAAGCCGCGACCTGTGCAAATCCCGGAGCAAGCCATTGCTGCAGCCGTTGCATGTCGCGTGTAGCAAACTCGACATCGCCCCGGAACACCGGCGCCATGCCGCTTTCAAATTGCCCGCGCATCACAACTCTTGTGCTGCCCGGAGCGCCAGTGGAAAAATCGACGGCAGTGGTTTTGCCTCGCGCCAGCACCAGGCGCAGCCCAACATCGCTCAACGTCTCGCCGCCAAGCGTCAGGGCTGGCGTCAGGATTTCGACATGCACCGGCGCTGTGATCGCAGGGGGCAGGAAATCGCGGTTGGCCGCAGCCTGCAGCCCCGCTGCAAAATTGCGCATAGCCTGCGCCGGCCCCTGTTCGCCGCCGAGCAGGCCATCGACATTGATCTGCGGCGCATTTAGCGACAACCGCACCTCGGCGGGGCTCGACAACTTTGCCTGCAACACGCCGGTGGCTGCCAAAGAATTTGCTTCCTCGCCCGCACGCAATTCGAACTGTTTGGATTCAATCGACAGTACGTTCGCAATCACCGGACCGGAAATTCGCCAAGGGGTTTCAGCAACGCCCGGCATGAGAGCCTTGCCCGCGATCACCGCAGTGCCATCGAATGCCGGAGCAAAGCGCTCGCCGCTGGTGCGCTTCAATCCAAGCAGGCCATCAAGTTCAACACGCGGGATCGTACCGTCGGCTTCCGAGACAAGCTTGATCCGGATCCCTTCGCTTTCGGCAATTCCGGTATTGAACGAAAAGGCTATTCCGGTCTTTTCCCATTGCACATTTCCCGAGCCGCGAAACGGCCCGGATAAGGATTGCCCCGCAGCTTCGAGCAAAGGCACACCGATCCGCAGCGGGGGCGTGCCGGCGGCGCGATCGATTACGATTTCAGATTCGCGCACCACCACGCGTTCGAAGGCTATTTGTTCGGGCCGGCCTTGCGGCGGCACGGGGATGGTGAAACTGCCGTCGCCCTGCTGCACCAGATGCAATTGCGCGCGCTCTATCGCGATGTCGACAAAACGAAACTCGCCGCGCAGCAGTGGTGTCAATCCCAGTTCAAGATATACGCGCTCGGCTTCCAACCGTGCCGATTGACTCGCAAGTCCCTTGATACGGACCTTGCCCAGACGCAGTTTTGGACTGGGCAGCAGCTTGAGATCGATATCGCCGGCCACATCAATTTTTGATCCGGTCGAACGTTCAAGCAGCGTGACGATGGTCTGACGGTGCTCTTTCCAGTCGATCACATATGGCAATGCCAGCGCCACGCCCAGCGCGATGGCCAGAACGGCAGCAAAAATCGTGATGATGTCCCTGAAAAAGCGCAAAATCGAACTGGCCCGGAAGATTACTGGTTTCAGCGCAGATTATAGCGCATTTCGTGGCGCAAGGGTGACCTAAGGCGCAAGAGTTGCTCCGGAAAGCAAATCGCCGCCTGCAGCGGGCGCAGGCGGCGACATGCATGTTGAAACTCAGGCCGGTTACTTGATTCTTTGCTCGACCGGCAGGTCCTTGCGGCGCGTCCAGGCCGCCATGGAGCCATCATACATCTTGGTCTTCTTGTTGCCGAGAATTTCGGACGAAGCAAACCAGCCAAGCGAAGCCCAATGGCCCGTATTGCAGAAGGTGATCTGGTCACCCTCCGTCGGCACGCCGACGGCCTTGTAGATTTTCTGCAATTGGTCCTTGCTGCGGAAGGATCCACCACCATTTTGTGTCAGCCAGCTTTCCTGCACGTTCATGGCGCCGGGAATTGTGCCTGCACTTGTAGCGGCCGGGCTTTTGCGGATGCCCATGAAGAAATCGCTCGGCCGGTTATCGACAAGCATGGACTTGCTTTCCATGGCTTTCTTCACGTCGTCGTCCGATACCAGCATGTCCTTGCGCACATTGCGCCTTGAACACTTGCGGACGCACGCTCACGCCACCTGCAACGATCGGATTGACCGGCTTTTTGGTTTTCGCATCGGGTTTCGCCCAGCCAAGCCAGCCGCCATCGAGAATGGACATCTTGTCGTGTCCCAGAACCTTGAACGTCCAGTAAATGCGCGTTGCCGCGCCCATGTCCGACAGCATCCTTGCCGTTGCGGAACAATAACGACATGAGAGGCATTGCCGATGCCCAGAGAACCGATCAGCTTCTCAAGCTGCGGCACGGGCGCCAGCATGGACGGTACGCCGTTCTTGTCCTTCGCGCGCCAGCCGCCCTTTGCGTAGTCCGTATAGACCGCGCCGGGAATATGCGCCTTCTCGTACTACCGCCCTGGGGACGTCGCAGGCGCGCGCTCAGGACAACAATGCCGGGCTTGCCAAGATTGGCCTTGAGCCAGGCGTCGTCCACCAGCGGGGTGACATTCTGGGCAACTGCCAGCGACACCGAAAATACGGCAGTCGCCAAACGAAAAAAATACGCTTCATGTTGAACCCCTTTGCTGTGCCGCTTTCGCCGCAGTATCCGACAGCTGCAATGCGATCATACAGATCGCATAAATCTGGCGGCGCAAACGCCGATTGCCGGTCCTGTAGCTGCGCAAACTCCATTTACGGCGCATCCCAGCACCGTATTCCTGCAGCCGCCAGCCCATATCCCAGAACCCGATTTCCAGACGCGTTGCTTCGCGGAACACACGCTGCCAGTTCCGCTTCGCGCGCAGGGTTGGAATAGCGCTCGGCGAGAGCGTTCCAGTCTGCTCGCGCGCCGCATGCGGCAACGCCCTGATAGGCTTCGACCGGAATATTCGCCGATCCAGACCTGGTAGGGATTGCCATCGTCCAGCTCGTGAGAGATTTCAGGCAAGCCGCGGCCGATTTCTGCATAGACCAATGACGCATGGCGCCAGCGCAACCTGCAACGCCAGCAGATCGCCGCGCATGCCCGTATCGAGAACATAGCGCGTGTAGGCCAGCATTTCCGGCGCGGCAGGCAACGATTTCAAGATCGGAGCGGCGACATCCCCCATTGGCCGCACAATTCCACGTGCAGGTTCATTTCGACGTCGAGAATAGCGGCAAGTCCGGCCGCCGCGCGCGCATGTCCGCAAGGCCGGGCGCCTTGTATACGGCCAGCGCATAGGCGCGCGCGAATTCGATCAGGAACAGGTAGTCCTGCACCGAGATAATGGCGGAAACGCCTGCCGTCGCAGCGACCCGTCGGCCATGGCATTGGTGAAGGATGTTCGGTGTAGGCTTTCCACTCGTCCGCTGCGCCTGCTTCCAATCGTTCGAAAAATGTCATGTGAATGCACCGTTGGCCGATCGCTCCGGCAAGACCTATCCCGGGACCAGCTTGCCGGGGTTCATGATATTGTCCGGATCGAGCGCGCGCTTGATCGCGCGCATGGCGTCCAGCGTGGCCGCCGTGTTCCAGCGCCATGATATTTCATCTTGGCCTGACCGATCCCGTGCTCGCCCGTGCAGGTGCCCTCCATGGCAAGCCCCCGGCGTGCAAGCCGCTCGAGAAATGCTTCGGCGCGTTCGATTTCGGCGTCGTCATCCATGTCGACCAGCAGGTTGCAATGGAAATTGCCGTCACCCACATGGCCGACGATCGGTGAAACCAGGTTGGATGCGGCAAGATCCTTGTGGGTTTCGTCAACGCATTCGGCAAGCCGTGAGATCGGCACGCAGATATCCGTGGCAATCGCCTTGGCCCCCGGACGCAATGTGAAACATGCCCAATAGGCATCGTGCCGCGCCTGCCAGAGCTTGGTGCGATCCTCGGCCTGCGTCGCCCATTCGAAAGGTCCACCGCCGAGATCGGCCGCAATCTCGCCGAAGCGTTCGGCCTGTTCTTTCACGCTCGCATTCGAGCCATGAAATTCCAGCAGCAGCATTGGCGTTTCCGGCAGGGACAGTTTCGAATGCATGTTGACCGCTTGCACGCCAGCGTATCCAGCAGTTCGATCCGCGCAACCGGAATGCCCGACTGAATGGTCATGATCGCAGCATTGCAACATGCCTCGATATCGGGAAACGGGCAAACGCCTGCCGAAACTGCTTCGGGAATGCCGTGCAATTTCAGCGTGACTTCCGTAACGACGCCAAGCGTTCCTTCCGCACCGGTGAACAGGCGCGTCAGATCGTATCCGGCCGACGACTTGCGCGCCCGTCTTGCTGTCTTGATGATGTCGCCTTTCGGCGTAACAATTGTCAACGCCAGTACATTGTCTTTCATCGTTCCGTAGCGCACCGCATTGGTGCCCGATGCACGCGTCGACACCATGCCGCCGATGGAGGCATCCGCGCCCGGATCGATGGGAAAGAACAGGCCGGTATCGCGCAGGTAATCGTTGAGTTCCTTGCGCGTAATTCCCGGCTCGACAACGCAATCGAGATCTTCCGGATGCACGGCGATGACCGCTTCATCATCGACAGGTCGATACAGACACCGCCCAATGGGGCGCATTGACATGACCTTCCAGCGACGTACCCGTGCCAAAGGGAATGACCGGCACCCTGTGTTGGGCGCACAGTTTCACGATCTCGGCAACTTCCTCGGTTGTCTGCGGAAAAACGACAGCGTCCGGAGGCTGATTCTCCGTCCAGGTCAGCGTGTGGCCATGCTGCTCGCGCACGCTTGCATTGTCGGAATAGCGATTGCCGAAACGCTGTGCGAGGCCGGCCTTGACCGCATCCTTGGCGTGATCGAGCGCCGTGCTTTCAGGATCTCCGCCTGTCCGGATATTCATGCTTGTGTCTCCCGGCTTTTGCCGGGCCGACACCTACCACGTCTGCGGGCCCGCGACCATTGCTCCAGCGCGGACCCGCATCACCGCTCTACAGTGTTCGGACGTCCTCGCGCACCTCTGGAAGCCCCGCCGCACCATAACGCAGAATGGCTTTACCTCCCTTGGCGACCGGCGAATGTTCCAGCACATTCTGCACCGAACGGAACAACATCTGCGCATCGGGACCAAACAGATAGACCAGCCCCCGGCTTCCATCCATCGCGATCTCGTGCCCGTCGAGTTGACCCACACCAGCTGCCTGAACCGCAGCCTCCAGTTCGTCCTCGAAATCATACAGCGCGGTCAGGTCATTTGATTCCGGTGTGAAGAACCGCTTACCGTAGTCGACAAACTCGACGATGACTGCATGTTCGCTCATGGCTTACCTCACAGAATATCGATGTTCTTGCTGTCGCACTCATGCAGCAGCACCGCGTGGTGAGCGAACTCTCGGCGAAGAATCTGAACACAAGTTTGATATCCTTGGTTAACTCGCAAACCGTGGCGCGCGTAGTTAAATGGCCGCAAGTCCTGCCCGCTGCATTTCGGTAAAATGAAATGCAAATGCGAATGCACCCGTTTGAATTGCGCGGCATGTGCAGAGGTGGGTGGGGGAGCCCGCCGAGAGCGGATCATCGGCGTTCAAACCAGCAGCCTTGCGGCTTGACTGGTCTTGGCGTCCCCCACCCTTCACCCCTCTACCGGCGGAAGCGCTCCTTGCGAAACGTCTCTCCGGGAGGGGGAAGGAAGCAGGTTTGCACCTGCAACTTTTCTTGGAAAAAAGCTAACCGGCGAACCCGCCACCGTCAAGAAATGCTTGCTCCTCAGCGCTGGTTTCCCGGCCGAAAACAATGTTGCGATGCGGGAAGCGCTTAAATCGCGCAATGATGTCACGATGGATAATCGCAAACTTGACGTTTTCGGCAGAGCCCATCTGTTGGCACAAGGCGATGCAAAGCTCCTGGTCCGCAATCTGCTCGGAATGCATCAGCGGCAAATAGAAGAATTGTTTCATCTCCACGCCACACATGGAATCGTAGCCCTTGCGTAAGGCGCGATGGGCCACATGCAGCGCCATTGCATCGGTCGCGAACGCATGCGCACTGTCGCGAAACATGTTGCGCGGGAACTGGTCCGTCAGCAGCAATAGCGCAAGCGTGCTCTGCGCTTCGGCTTGCCAATGTGCATATTCGCCGCGCGCAGCAGCACGATGAGCCTTGGCAAAGCGCGTGCGAATGTCATCGTCGAAGGATGCATCTTTCACGAACCATTTTTCCGGCCCTGCTTCACGCCAGAACACGTTGATTTCCTGTGCAAGACTTTCCATGAAACCCATACTCTTTCCGGCAGACCCCGCGCGCGCATTGCACCTTGCCCGATGCTGTGCACCATAGGCAAGGTTTCTTCGCATCAAGGAAATGCCTTGCCCGCCCCTCAGCCCGATAGCGCTTTCGATGCCCCGCCGATCCGCTGGTCCAATGCGCTTTGGCTGGCGATGGCCATCCTTGCCATGATTGCCATTATCGTTTGGGGCAATCTCTGGGCGCTGAACTTTCTGCATGTGGCCACCGGCCTGCTCTGGACCGGCATTGACCTGTTCATGGGGTTCGTGATCGGCCCGGTTCTGCGCCAGGTTCCCTTCGACGCGCGCCGTGCCGTGATGACGCGCATCACCCCCAGGACCATGTTCATCCTTCCCGGCCTTGCCATCATCACCGGCACCACCGGATGGTATCTGGCTGCGCAAATGGGTTATCTTGATCTGGACTGGCCCGGCTACGGCTGGGTCATGGCGGCGCTCGTCATCGTCACCATCCTGACCATCCAGGGCATAGGCTATCTGCTGCCGACACAAATCCGCGTCTATCTGGAATTGCGCAAACCACAGCCTGACACGGCCAAGATCGCCCGCCTGAGCAAGGCCTATTTCTGGGTCATTGCCTCGCAGGGCCTGATGCAGGTGGCGATCATCGTCATCATGGCAAAGTTCCGCACGGGGATATGAACCCCCTGAAAACAAACCTTGGCCTTTGAATTACCCCTGGAACAGGCCCGAAACATTCGACATTTGTTCCTCCAGCCCCCACATTGGCCGTGTCAATTCGACCAGTCAGGGAAACCATAGCCAGTGTCCGATCCGTTCTCGTTCGACGACGACGGCGAACCCGATTTCGTCCGCTCCGCCGCGCCCCGCGCCGGCGGTATAGCCGCGCGCGCCCGTGCCGCGGCGACCGGACACCTGCGCTATCTTGATGCCCTCAATCCGGAGCAGCGCGAGGCGGTGGAAGCCCTGGACGGCCCGGTGCTGGTGCTGGCCGGCGCGGGCACTGGCAAAACGCGCGTCCTGACCACGCGCATCGCCCATATCATCGCGGCAGGCCGCGCCTACCCCAGCCAGATACTCGCCGTGACCTTCACCAACAAGGCCGCGCGCGAGATGAAGGAACGCGTGGCCCATGCTGGCCGGACCCGGCGCTGAAGGCATGCCATGGCTCGGCACGTTCCATGCCATCTCGACGAAAATCCTGCGCCGCCATGCCGAACTCGTCGGCCTGAAATCGAGCTTCACGATTCTCGATACCGACGACCAGATCCGCCTGATCAAGCAAATGCTGCAGGCCGAAAACATCGACGACAAGCGCTGGCCGGCGCGCCAGTTCGCCATCCAGCTCGACAACTGGAAAAACCGCGGACTGGAGCCCATCGCGCGTGCCGGCCGGCGAGGCCGCAGGCCTTCGCCAACGGCAAGGGCCGGCGGCTGTATCGAATTCTATCAGGAGCGGCTGAAGATTCTGAATGCTGCCGATTTCGGCGATCTGCTGCTGGAATGCGTGCGCCTGTTTCGCGAAAATCCCGATGTGCTCGCGGACTACCAGAAGCGCTTTCGCTACATCCTCGTCGACGAATATCAGGACACCAACACGGTCCAGTATCTGTGGCTGCGCCTGCTGGCGCAGTCCAGGCCCGAGCGTCCGCACCAGAACATCTGCTGCGTCGGCGATGACGATCAGTCGATCTATGGCTGGCGCGGCGCGGAAGTGGAAAACATTCTGCGTTTCGAAAAAGACTTTCCCGGCGCGAAAGTCATTCGCCTGGAACGCAATTACCGCTCCACCAGCCATATTCTGGCCGCAGCCGCGCATCTGATCGCGCATAATGACGGCCGCCTCGGCAAGACGCTGTTCACGGACGGCGAGGACGGCGAAAAACCTGCCGTACAAGGCGTGTGGGATTCCGAAGAAGAAGCCCGCACCATTGGCGATGATATTGAACAGCTGCAGCGCAAGGGACAGTCGCTCGAAGAAATCGCCATTCTCGTGCGCGCCTCCTTCCAGATGCGCGAATTCGAAGAGCGTTTCATCACGCTCGGCCTGCCCTATCGGGTCATCGGCGGCCCGCGCTTCTACGAGCGCATGGAAATCCGCGATGCGCTGGCCTATCTGCGCTGCGTCGCGCAGCCTGCGGACGATCTCGCCTTCGAGCGGATATACAACACGCCCAAGCGCGGACTTGGCGAGGCCACGCTGAAAATACTGCACGATCACGCGCGCATCGCACGTATTCCGCTGATGCAGTCGGCCCGCATGTTGATGCGAAACCGAAGAACTAAAGCCCAAGCAGCGCCAGACCATCCGCGCGTTGATCGGTGATTTCGACCGCTGGGCTTCCATGCTGGATATCAACGCCGCATCACGAACTTGCCGAAACCATTCTCGAGGAATCCGGCTACACCGACATGTGGCAGAAGGATCGCTCTGCCGATGCTGCAGGCCGGCTGGAAAACCTGAAGGAACTCGTGCGTTCCATGGAAGAGTTTCCCGATCTGGCAGGCTTCCTCGAACATATTTCCCTCGTCATGGAAACATCCGAATCCGGCGAGAGCCAAGAGCGTGTCTCGATCATGACCCTGCATGCTGCAAAGGGGCTGGAATTCGAAACCGTCTATCTGCCGGGCTGGGAAGAGGGCCTGTTTCCCCATCAGCGCTCGCTTGACGATCAGGGCCGCGCCGGGCTTGAGGAGGAACGACGCCTCGCCTATGTCGGCATCACCCGCGCCAAGCAGCGCGCACGCATTTTCTTCGCCACGAACCGGCGCATCAGGGGCCTGTGGCAAACGACTATTCCATCGCGGTTTCTGGACGAATTGCCCACCGATCATGTGGATGTCATAGAAGGCAACCAGGGCAATTACGGCGGCTATGCGGTCTCGCGCTTCAACTCCACGGAAGTGTTCGGCTCAACCTATGCAACGCCCGGCTGGAAACGTGCGCAATCGCGCAAGGATGACGATGGACCCACCGGCTTTTCCGAACAGGCGCAAGGCTGGGGCCGTGGCGGCGGCTCAAAGGCATGGAACACGGCCAGACCCAAAACCATCGAAGGCGAACTCATCGCAAAATCAAGCGCCGTGTCGGGCTACACAAAAGGCGCACGGGTCTTTCACGTCAAGTTCGGCATGGGCAATGTCGTGGCAGTCGATGGCAACAAATTGACTATCGATTTCGACAAGGCCGGACGCAAGATGGTGCTGGAAAGTTTCGTGGAAGCCAAATAGAGCCTGCACGCGCACCAGCACCATGACCTTGCTTACAAGATCACATCTCCGCGGGACAATCCTGACACGTTGATGGAAAAATCAACGATCTTGTCGCCGTTGACATCGCCCATCAGTCTCGCACCATCATACATGAGCTGGCCGGCAATACCGGTAAACTCGTTGGTGAAAACAAACGCATCATTCGCAGCTGTCAGGCTGTTGGCGTCGATGGCGCGCAGATCTATTTTGTCGATTCCGGTTTCAAAGTTCACGATTGTGTCGACGCCCATTCTTCCATAGCGGCTACCTACGAAGGAATCGCTCATTGATTCATAGATGAACACATCGAAGCCGGCACCACCGTCCAGGATATCCGCACCACGTCCGCCTACGATAATGTCGTTTCCGCCGCGTCCTTCGATCGTGTCGGCGCCACTGTTGCCTTCAAGCCGATTGGCGCCATTGTCTCCCATGATGATGTCCGAGTTTGCCGAACCTATAACATTCTCGATCGAGATCAGCCGGTCGCCTTCGGCAACGCCACCTTTTTGTATGCTACGCAAAAGATCGACATCAACTCCAAGTCCGTACCCCCCATAGTCGATGGTATCACTGCCACCGCCGCCGTTGATTGTGTCGGCGCCAGCACCGCCATCGATGATATTATTCTTTTCGTTACCGGTGATCGTATCGTCAAAGGCGCTGCCCATGACATTTTCCATGTTCCGCAACACGTCTTCCACAGTCCCGTTGGCGCCGCCTGTGCGCGCCGTGCCATCCGCCGTATAGCTGAACACGCCATAGGGCGTGGCGAAAGTCGTTGTCTGGTCCAGCACGATGGTCATGCCACTCGTCGCGTCGCTGTAGTCGGCAGTATCAATGCCCGCGCCGCCATCCAGCAAGTCGGCAAATCCATCAATGCCGCCCGCGAGCCGGTCATCGCCGAGTCCGCCGAACAATTCGTTGCGCACGTCGTTGCCGATGAGGGCATCGTTACCAGCGGTACCCACGACGTTCTCGATCGAATAAAGCTGATCGCCCTCGGCATCTCCGCCCGATTGTGCGGCCTGTCGCAGATCGATACTGACGGCCTCCTTGGAGGAGGCATAGCTGATCGTATCGATGAAATTTACGCCGCCAATGTCATCGCCATAGATAACATCCGCCCCCGCACTGCCCAGGAAAAGATCGTTTCCCGCTCCACCGAAGATTGTATCGTTGCCAGCAGTGCCGGACAGAATGTCGGATTTCGGCGTGCCGTAGATCAACCGGTTCAGAATTGTGAAGTCAGCCATTGTCTCTCTCCAGGTCCTTGTGCGCCGCGTTCAGAGCGTTGCCTCGATGGACTGGAGAATGCCCGGCTTCGCTCCGGGACGCTGTCACCACGGGAACAGCCGTAAGCCTGAAAAAATGCCCGTGTGCGTTAATGCACACGGACGGGTCTGATCCCGTTAATCGCTATTTTCCGCCGTCAGGTTTGCCTGCGTCAGGTTTGGCCACATCCGGTTTGGCCGCGTCAGGTTTGGCCGCGTCAGGTTTGGCTTCGTCTGCATTGGGTGGCGACCAGCGCACTGCGGTACAGGTGATGTCCTTCTGGACGCAAGCTATCGCGACGGTCGAGCAGCTGATCTTGCCTTCCGGGGCAGTCTGGCAAATCTGACAGGCATCCGTCCATGCGGTGCAATGGGGATATTTGACGCCAAAAGCTTCCATCGCAAGGCGGGCGTTCGCAGGCAGTTCCGTCTTTGCGGGCGGCGGGGCATCCTGCGCCAGGCCGATCCCCGCGAGCAGCAAAGTGCAGGCTGCAAGGCAAGTGGCAGGGAACAATTTCAACATATTGGGAAATTCCTGTGCTGGCGAAACGTCCGGCCTCATGCTATCGCATGGCCATGCTAGAAGGTCTCCCCCCAACAATGCCGCCTACCGCATGCAACTCGTTTGCGGCGAAGCTGAGGCGCAAGCGATCGCCAATCTGATTGTCGAAATGTTCGACATGGCCGAGGCTGCCTCCTCAGCATTCGAACTGGAGCCACATACACGCAACTGGAAAACAGGCGACTGGATCGTCGAGGCCTATTTTGCCTATGCACCCGATGAGGACATGATCCGCGATCTCGTCCGCAACATCGGCGGCGATGCATTGGTGAAGGACGTCGTCTTTTCCACCGTGCAGGAAAGCGAATGGCTGGAGAAAGCCACCGAGGGCCTGGACCCGGTGGACGCCGGCCGCTTCGTTGTTCACACCAGCCGCGACCGGCAGGCCGTGCGCAACATGAAAAACCGCATCGCCATCGAGATTGACGCTGCGCTTGCCTTTGGCACTGGCCATCATGGCACGACGCGCGGCTGCCTCGTCATGCTGGATGCTGTCCTCAAGCAGCGCCGCCCGGCAAACATCCTCGATGTTGGCACAGGCACTGGCGTATTGGCGATTGCAGCCGCAAAAGTGCTGCACCGCTCGATAGCCTGCGGCGACATTGACCCGGTATCGGTGGAAACAACAATTGAAAACGCCGCGATCAATGGCGTATCGCCCTTCATCAAACCCGTTGTCGCACCCGGCCTCGAACACCCTGCCCTGCGCTCCAAAGCGCCTTACGATCTGATCTTCGCCAACATACTGGCCAAGCCCTTGCGCGGCCTTGCGCCGTCTATCGCCAGGGCGTCCATGCCGGAAACGGACATCATTCTGTCCGGCTTGCTCGCCATGGATGTTCCCGGCGTACTAAGCGCCTATGGCGCGCAGGATTTTGCACTCGTCAAACGCATTGACCTGGAGGGCTGGGCGACCTTGCACATGCGCATGGGCGGGGCCAAGCGCAGGCGCATGCAGGACGGGCATTTCATGCCCGGCTGGAGCGACGGGCCCTGAACCAAATCATTACGGGATCATCATGTTCGAAGCCCGCTTCCAGTCGTTTAATGAAACAAGTGATCCGTCACAGGGCAAGGCCCGCGCGGCTGCCCTGCGCAAGGAGCTGCGCGCCCGCAAGCTCAATGGCTTCATCGTCCCGCGCGCCGATGAACACCAGAGCGAATATGTGCCCCCCTCGGCCGAGCGTCTGTCATGGCTGACCGGTTTCAACGGATCGGCAGGACTTGCGATCGTTCTCGACAACAAGGCGGCAATATTCGTCGACGGGCGTTACACTTTGCAGGTGCGCGACCAGGTCGATACGAAAGTGTTTTCGCCCGTCGCTATCCATGAAACATCGCCGTCCGCGTGGCTTGCGCAAAACCTGCGCAAGGGCGCGATGCTCGGCTACGATCCGTGGCTGACAACGCCGGGCAGTCTCAAAGCCTATGAGGAAGCTGCTGCCAGCACTGGCGCAAGGCTGGTTGGCGTTGCAAACAATCCGCTGGACAGTATCTGGAAAGATCGGCCCGCAGCACCGGCAGCGCCCGTTTCGATTTATCCGGAAAACCTGGCCGGGGAAACCGCAGGCGCAAAAATCGCCCGCGTTCAGAAAGCTCTCGGCAAGAGCGCCGCACTTGTCCTCAGCGATCCCCATGACATCTGCTGGTTATTGAACATTCGTGGCAGCGATGTTTCCCATACGCCGCTTGTCCTGTGCTTTGCCATCGTACCGGCCAAGGGCAAGCCGCAACTTTTCATCGAGCAAGACAAACTCGGCATCGACGACATGCGTGCGCTGAAACGGCTGGTGCAGATCGAAAAACCTGCCAGCCTGCTGCCCGCCATTCGCAAACTGGGCAGATTGCGTCAAGCCATCCTGTTCGACGCGCAGACCGTTCCGGTTGTCCTGACGCAAACGCTGGAAAAAGCCGGCGGCAAGCCCACCATCGGCGCAGATCCCGTGCGCAACATGAAGGCGGCAAAGAATGCAGCCGAATTGCGCGGATCACGCGCGGCGCACCGTCGCGATGGTGCGGCGATGTGCAATTTTCTCGCGTGGTTCGATGAGGAAGCACCGAAGGGCAAACTCACCGAGATCGATGCGGTCGCAGCGCTGGAAAGTTTCCGCCGCGCCACGAAAAAACTGGAGGACGTATCTTTCCCGACTATTTCCGGCGCAGGCCCGAACGGCGCCATCGTCCACTACCGCGTCACCGACAGCACCAACCGCCGCATCGGCAAGGGATTGTTCCTGCTTGATAGCGGCGCGCAATATCGCGACGGCACCACCGACATCACGCGCACCATTGCAGTGGGCAAACCAACCGCCGAAATGCGCGACCGGTTTACCCGCGTCTTGAAGGGGCACATCGCCATTGCACGCGCGATATTTCCGAAAGGCACAAGCGGCGCACAACTGGATTCCTTTGCTCGCCAGGCTCTGTGGGAGGCCGGCCTCGACTACGCCCATGGCACCGGTCATGGCGTGGGCGCCTTCCTGTCCGTGCACGAAGGCCCGCAGAATATTTCCAAACGCGCCTCGGTACCGCTCGAACAGGGGATGATCCTGTCGAACGAGCCCGGCTATTACAAGACCGGCGCCTATGGCATCCGCATCGAAAATCTTGTTGTTGTCGCAGGGGCCGACATCAAGGGCGATGAAAACAACAGCTATTGCTTTGAGACGCTCACTCTCGCGCCGATGGATCTGCGGCTCGTCGATAGCGCGCTTTTGACCCGCGAGGAATTGCGCTGGCTCGATGCCTACCACGCGCGCGTGCGCAAGGAGCTTTCACCGCTCGTCGATGCCGGAACAAGAAAGTGGCTGACCGCCGCAACAAAGCCGCTGGGACGAAAATAACTAGCGGCCGATAAACAGCGGACCACCGAAGCCGCGTCCGAAGCCATTGTTGAAACTGTTGTTGAGGCCGTTGGCTGTACCCACAGATACACCAAGCCCCAGCGTCACATTGTTGCTGATCGCAATATCGACCCCCGCCGCAGCGCGCGCGAAGGATGGGTTCTGTACACCGGTGAACATCGGATTGGCCGGATCGCCCACAAGCCCGAGCGGACCTCCGAACCTGTTTGGCGTCATCGACCCGAAACTCGCGCTCATCCACGTGCGCATGTTGCCGGATGTGCGGGCAAACTTCACCTCGGTCGCCGAAAAACCGTAGCCGCGAGTGAGCCCATGACCGGTCATCGAGGAAGAAAACCCAACCGTGGAACGCACGCCGAAGGACAGGTTGTCATCCAGTTTCCTGTTGAGGCTGGTGAAAGACGCATTCGAACCAGGTGTTGAAAACCCGAACGGGGAAAAGCCGAATGGAGAGCGTGCAAAAACATCGCCTTTCCACGGAGAATCCACCGTTGCGAAGGCGTGACTGTCTTGCGCCATGATCGGCAGGGTTACCGTTTCAAGAGCGCGCGCAAGCGTGGGCGCTGCTGCAAAGGCCAGGGCGAATACCAGTTTGCAAAACATCGTGCTTTTCCAAAACATGATCGCAATTCTAGCCGAAAACGCTCCAAACGTCCAAACGTCTGTTTTTCATCCCTACCAGCTCTTCAATAATGCGCGGAGAGACCAGGGATCGCGCTCAACGCGCCCACGGATGTCATCGATCTTCCATCGCTGCGCTTCCAGCACAAAATCGTAACGCACTGTGCGCGGCGCGGCCTTGGGCGATTGACTGGAGCCAAAGGTCGCAGCCACCGTGCTCTTCGATGGACCGGTTCTCTCGACAACGATCGAGACCCTGGCGATCTGCGGGTCCTGCGAGTTGGAGACGGGATCGAAGTCGAGGCCGGAATCACCGGATTTCTTTATCCGGACCTGCATCAAATCCCATTCCCGAAGGAAAGCACCGCTAAACATCCTGCGAATTGGACCAGTACGCCCGAAAATAGTGCCGCCCTTTTGGCCACCGCTGCTCCCGTCAGGTTTCACTGCTTCGGCATAGATCCAACGCACAATCTCTTCCGGCGATTGCGCGCTGTCAGGCGGACCATAGGCACGCTGTGGAAAGGCCGGAGTCGCCATCCCCATGAGTGAGCCTGCAATCAGAAACATGCGCCTGTTCACAATCAGCGGCTTCATTTTGCCTCCACCCGTTCAAACCATTGATCTTCTGTAATGACCTCGACACCGAACTCCTCGGCCTTGGCGAGCTTGGAGCCAGCGCCGGGACCCGCAACCACAAGATCGGTCTTCTTCGAAACCGATCCGGCGACTTTTGCACCGAGGCGCTCGGCCATTGCCTTGCCTTCCTCGCGTGTCATGCGCTCCAGCGCCCCTGTGAATACAACCGTCTTGCCCGCGACCGGTGACGACGAGGCCACCGCCGCCATGGGCTGCACGGATATTTCATTCAACAACGCTGCGACCGCTTCCAGATTATGCGGCTCGGAGAAAAACTCCGCCACAGCTTCGGCAACAACAGTGCCAATGCCTTCGATGTTGACGAGTTCCTCCCGCTCTGCGGAAGCTTCGTCGCCTGCGGCAGATGCTGTTGCCTGCAATGCCTCGAACGTGCCGAAATGGCGCGCCAGACGGCGTGCATTGGTTTCCCCGACGTGGCGAATGCCCAGCGCAAATATCAGCCGATTAAGATCGATGGTGCGCCTTGCATCAATCGCGGCAAACAGGTTGCGGACCGAGGTTTCACCAAATCCGTCGAAGTTTCTCAACGGCGTGAGGTTCTCCGGCGCGCTGTCGCGCTTCTGCAGTGTGAATATCTCGGCGGGCGAACGCACCATCCCCTGGGCAAAAAAGAATTCGATCTGCTTGTCGCCAAGCCCTTCAATATCGAACGCATTGCGAGATGCAAAATGTTTCAGGCGCTCCACCGCCTGCGCCCTGCAAATCAATCCACCCGTGCAGCGGCGCACCGCATCGGCTTCGCCTTTTGCATCCACTTCGCGCACGGCCGCAGACCCGCAGACAGGACATTCGGTCGGAAACACATAGGGCGTTGAGTTTTTTTCACGCTTGTCGAGCAAGGGGCCGACAACCTGTGGAATGACATCGCCCGCGCGCTGCACGCGCACATGGTCGCCGATGCGAATATCCTTGCGCGCGATTTCGTCTTCGTTATGCAGCGTGGCGTTGGAAACAACCACGCCTCCAACAGTTACCGGCTCAAGTTTGGCAACCGGCGTAAGCGCGCCCGTGCGCCCGACCTGGATTTCAATGTCGCGCAGGATCGTCACGGCCTGTTCGGCAGGAAACTTGTGCGCCACTGCCCAGCGCGGCGAACGCGACACAAACCCGAGGCGTTCCTGCAAGGTTAGATCATTGACCTTGTAGACAACGCCATCAATGTCATAGGGCAATTCCGCGCGGCGATTTTCGATCATCCGGTAATGCGCAATCAGTTCATCGGCACTCGCGCAAACAACGGTCAGCGGATTGACCGGCAGTCCAAAGCGTTTGAACGCCTCGATCATGCCGATCTGCGTATCGGCCGGACGCTCGCCTTCAATCACGCCCCATGTATAGGCGAAGAAATGCAATGGGCGTTTTGCAGTGATCGAGGAATTCGAGCTGCCGCAATGAGCCGGCCGCTGCATTGCGCGGATTGGCGAAAGTCTTTTCGCCTGCATCCGCCTGCCGCCTGTTCAGCGCTGCAAACTCACCGCGATCCATATAGATCTCGCCACGCACCTCCAGCACATCAGGCAATCCCGTGCCGTGCAGTTTGTGCGGGATGGCCTTGATCGTGCGCACATTGGCCGTGACATCTTCACCCTCAAAGCCATCGCCGCGTGTTGCAGCCTGCACGAACTCGCCATTCTCGTAGCGAATGGCGCAGGACAATCCGTCAATCTTGGGTTCGGCAGTAAACGCAAGCGGCGTACCGTCTTTCATTCCCAGGAACCGTCGCACGCGTCCGTCGAAGTCGGCAACCTCCTCTTCGTCAAACACATTGCCCAGTGACAACATGGCGACTGTGTGCCGGACCTTGGCGAACTTTTCCGAAGGCGTTGCACCAATCTTTTGCGAAAAAAGATTGTCCTCCGCCAGTACCGGGTAAAGCGTCTCCAGAGCGTCCAGACGCTGGCGCAGTCCGTCGTATTGCGCATCGGAAATGGTCGGCGCATCGTTCTGGTGATAGGCGATGTCGTGTTTGGCAATCTCCTCTGCCAGACGCGCATGCTCGCGCTTTGCCTCGCGCGGCGTCAGGTCGGCAACGGGAACGGATTCACGGGCAAGTGGCTTTTTCATGCGCGCAATTTAGCCGAACACATTGTTGACCGGAAGGCTGGAATTAGGCCTGCGATGCATCGAAAACGAGCCCTTGCATCAGAACAGGCCGACCGACCGCAGGCCCGACCAAACCAGCCGCACGCCGATCAGGAACGTCAGGACATAGACGATGCGATAAAACGATTTCAGGTTTATGCGGCTCACGGTCCAGAGGCCGATGAATGTCGCACCTATGGCCAGCGGCGCAAGCACGGCAGATGTTGTCAGGTTGGGAACGGTCACCTGCCCCAGATGCAGGAAGGCAAAGAATTTCACATAATTCAGAAATGCAAAATACATCGCCGCCGTCCCGGCAAAAATCTTGGGCTGCAATTTCAGCGGTATCATATAGACCTGAAACGGTGGCGCACCGGCATTTGCGATGAAACTCGTAAACGCCGAAACCACGCTCCAGAAACTGCCCTTGATCCAGTTCTGCGGTGCGGCCTCGGCGCGCCTGGCTGCCCCGCCCAGCAGGGAAAACACCACGAAAACGATCGCGATCACGCCCACCATGATCATCACGCCAGCGTTGGATATGGTCGCCGCGGTGAAATAGCCAATCGTCATGCCAACACAACTGGCGGGAATGAGTATCTTCAGGCTCTCTGCAGAAAAATCCTTCCGGAACGCCCACACCCCGACAATATCCTGCACCATCAGAATCGGCAGTATGACAGCGACGGCCTGCAATGGCGGGATAACCAGCGACATCAACGGCAATCCGACAATGCCAACACCGGCAAAGCCGCCGCCCTTGCTGAGCCCCATCAGCAGAACTGCGGGAATTGCAACTGCATAAAACCAGGGATCAGTAATCATGGACCTGCCATATCTTCAGGCAAACCCAATGGTTCTCCTGTTGCCCGCATCTTGCCGCATCGCGAACGATAACGCTTTTCGGGAAAAAGGGAAAACCGGTTTTCTTCGGGTACACTTCCCATCGCGCGCATCACATCATTCACATGGAGCGGCAATCCCTGATCGACACCGGCTGGCCGCTGACGCCCGTTCAGCGGAACAATCTGGCAAGCGGCAGAACGATCAACGGCACGAAAAGATATAACGCCGCGCCGCCTACAATCACCATCGCCGCCGGTTTGCGCGCAGCAAAGTCCTTGCGCAATTCGCGCAGGCGCTCAGCCTTCGCACGGCCGGTGGCAATGCCAAGCGGAATAACCGCAAGGAAAATGAGGATGTAGAAAAGGAATTGCTTTTCGAATGTCATGTTTTGCGTGGCCAGATTATTTCGCGGGCGAATGCGCTCAACTTAGGCCGGAGCAAGAAACATCCAGTTAATGCCGTGAGGACGCCTGCGCAAAAGGTAACATGCCCCCCGCCTACCCTGCGCCACTTTCCAGCAATCGCGCAGCGGCGGCGCGTGCCTCATCGGTGATGGTGGCGCCAGCAAGCATACGGGCGATTTCTTCCTGCCGGTCGGCCGGATTTAATTGCACAATGCGCGTGGCGACCGGGCCTTCGGCTGATTTCTTGCGGCTGCCCTTGGCCGTCTCGCTTGCACCACCCTTGGAGATGCGCATGTGCGTGGAGGCGCGCGAAGCCACTTGCGGGGCATGGGTCACGGCCAGCACCTGCACCTGCCCTTGCGCCAGCCGTGCCAGCCTCTGCCCGATGGCGTCGGCAACTGCGCCACCTACGCCTGTGTCAATTTCATCGAACACGAGGCAGGGGGCCGAGCCCCTGTCTGCAAGGGATACTTTCAACGCGAGCATGAAGCGGGCGAGTTCGCCGCCGGATGCTACTTTCATCATCGGCCCCGGTCGTGTGCCCGGATTGGTCTGCACCCAGAATTCAACACGGTCGAGCCCTTCCGGTCCCGGATCGCCATCGCTTGTATCGATGGACACAGTAAAGCGCGCATTCTCCAGCTTCAGCGGCTTGAGTTCGCCCATCACCGCATTGTCGAGTTCCTTTGCGGTCTTGCGCCGCGCCTGCGACAGGGCATTTGCAGCCTTGCGAAGGCTCGCGGCTGCACTCTCGACCTTGCGCTCCAGCTCAGCAACGCGCGCCTCGCCCGAATTCAATAGCCGCAAGATCGGCGGCAAACCGCTGCGCCAGATCTTCCAGCCCGTTCACAGGCACTGCGTATTTGCGTCCGGCACCGCGCAGGGCGAACAGGCGCTCTTCTGCTGCTTCCAGTTCATTGGGATCGAACTCGCAATCGCGCAGGGCCTGCTCCAGAACCTGCGCCGCAGTCTCGGCCGCATTCAGCGCATGTTCCAGCGCCTTCAATGGCGGCTCCATCAGCACGGGCGCCTGTGGCGCGCGCCGCTCCAGCCGCCGCATGACTGCAGCCAGCGACAGGGACAACGGCTTGTCACCGGCAATGGCGTCGAATGCCTCGCGCAATTCGCCTGCAACCTTTTCCGATTGCTGCATGATCGAACGGCGTTCGGCCAGTTCGTCCTCTTCGCCTTGCCGCGGTGCAAGCTTGGAAAGTTCTTCATGGGCGTGGCGCAGGAAATCCTGTTCCTTCAACGCTGCCGCCACACGTTCGCGTTCGCTATCCAGCTCATCGCGCAATTGACGCCAGGTCGCATGCGCCTTGCGCACGCCTTCCGTCTGTCCCTCAAGCCCGCCGAACGCATCCAGCAGCGCGCGGTGCATCGCCGGATCAACCAGCGCGCGATCATCGTGCTGACCGTGAATTTCCACAAGTTCGGAACCGACACTGCGCAGGGCCTGCACGCTCACCGGCTGGTCGTTGATGTAGGCGCGCGTTCTGCCGTCCGCCATCTGCACACGGCGCAGGATCAACCCGCCCTCGATATCGGCGCCAGCTTCCTGCGCTGCGGAAACCGCAGGATGATTCGACCTGATATCGAAAACCGCTGTGACCTGCCCTTGCGCTTCACCGGTGCGCACCAAAGTGCCGTCACCGCGCCCGCCCAGCGCCAGTGCAAACGCATCCAGCAGAATCGATTTGCCTGCGCCTGTCTCGCCGGTCAGAACCGTGAGGCCGGACGCAAATTCGATATCAAGCTTGTCGATCAGAACAATGTTGCGGATCGACAGGCCAGCAAGCATGGCAAAATATCCGGAAAATCAGCTGCGCCGCGTACCGGGGAAAAGATTCGATATCCACGAACCGGGGCTCAGACGTGGTTGCAGGCCACGGCCGGTCAGCCGCGCATAAGCATCCTTGTACCACTGGCTGTCTGGATAGTTGTGACCCAGTACTGCAGCGGCCGTTTGCGCTTCATGGGTGACGCCCAGGCCGAGATAGGCCTCGA
This sequence comes from uncultured Alphaproteobacteria bacterium, assembly GCA_963700795.1. GTDB lineage: Bacteria > Pseudomonadota > Alphaproteobacteria > Rhizobiales > Beijerinckiaceae > Terripilifer. Next base: position 73,118 of record CAVOYX010000016.1, read on the forward strand.
CCAGACGATACAGCGCTTCTTCCACATGCCGCGTTGTCTGATACTTGGCGAGCACGCTGCGGAAGCGATTGATGGCGCCGGCAAAATTATTGCGTCGCAGATAATAACGTCCAACCGACATTTCCTTGCCCGCAAGCTGGTCGCGCGCCACCGTCACCTTGAACTTTGCGTCCTCGGCATATTCGGACTTGGGATATTTTTCGACCAGCTGGGAGAACACGAGAATAGCCCGCTCCGCATTTTCCTGATCGCGCGTAATGTCGGGGATCTGGTTGTAGAGCGACATGCCTACCAGATACATCGCATAAGGCGTGTCGGGCGTGGACGGATACAGGTTCACATAACGCGTCGCGGAAGCCGCTGCATCGTCATACTTGCCGCCCTCGTAATAGGAATAGGTCTGCATCAGCAGACTCTTGCGCGACCATTGCGTGAACGGGTGCTGCTTTTCCAGCTCCTCGAACTTCTTGGCCGCGCCGGTATAATCCTTGCGATACAAACGCGCGAGCGCCTGGTCATAGATTTCCTGGCCGGGAACATCCGGCAGAACCTTGGTGGTGTATTTCTCACCCGCGAACGGATTGAGCGAAGAAAACGAATCGATGGTTGAGCAGGCGGCCAACGGCGCCATCACTGCACCCAGAAGAGCAATGCGCAGGACCGGGCCCCGCAGAACTTTTGACAGCATGTTTCCAGTCATCGTGATCATTGCCCTGCTACCCACGCTCTTTCACCCCTGCTGCGCTTCCACTCCGGCGCAACTACCGGGGAAGACAGCCGCTTTTTACCGCCCCCGCCCGAATGCTGATTGCGCTTGTAGCGCAAAGACCGCTCCTGCGCCACACCCGCATAGGGCAAAATCGCACCCTGAAATTCACTCGGCTACCTGACCGCCGGAATATGGCTAAATTCGGCCAGTCACACCGTTTCCGCTTGATTGTTCAAAGCTTTGCCAGCCTGGGCAACCGGATTTTTCAGTTGCGTTGCAAGATTGGCACTGCCGGCGCACGGCAGCACCGGCCAGCGCGAAAGATGGTTAACGAACGTCGGGCCCGAAAACTGCCGCTGCCGCCACCGCTCCGCCAGCAGCTACCCGGCGCACCGCCTGTTCGCCATCGACGAACGAATAGGCATCGGGATCGGCAAACAAAGCCTCAAGCACTGCCACATTCAGGCGATGACCACCGCAATAAGACCGGTAATGGCCAATGATCGGACGGCCGGCAAGCGCCAGATCGCCAATCGCATCAAGGGTCTTGTGCCGCACGAACTCGTCCGGATAGCGCAGGCCTTCCGGGTTCAGCACACGCTCGTCCTCGAGGGCCACCGTATTGTCCAGCGAAGCCCCGAGCGCAAAGCCGGCTTTCCAGAGCCGCTCCACGTCGCGCAAAAAGCCGAACGTGCGGGCGCGTGAAATCTCGGTCCGGTAGGTTTGCGCATCCAGATCGAATATTTTCTTCTGGCGGCCGATAACCTCGTTATCGAAGTCAATTTCAACTTCCAGGCGGAAGCCTTCTTCTGCCGGCAGAAGCTCGGCAAAACCGCGGCCGATTTCGACACGGACCGGCTTGTGAATTTTCAGAAAGCGGCGAGGAGCGGCAAGCTGGGCAAGTCCGACTTCGTCAATGGCATCAACGAATTGTACGGCAGAACCATCCAGGATCGGCACTTCCGGCCCGTCCACCTCAACCAGAACGTTATCGATACCAAGGCCGCTGAGCGCAGACATCAGATGCTCTATGGTGGAAATCGAAGCTTCCGAACTGTCGCCGATTACGGTGCACAATTCGGTCATTGTCACCTGCGACCATTCAGCAACAACCACCTTGCCGCCAGCATTGGCAGCATCGGTGCGCATGAAAACGACGCCTGTATCGGCGTCGGCAGGATGAAGAACAAGATTTGCGGGGGCATTGGAATGGACACCCTGTCCGGAAAGACGAACACGGTCTCCAATGGTCGTCTGCAAACGGGACGACGGATGGAATGATTTCTGCCTGATTGCGTTCATGCCCAGTGCATTACCCTTCAATTCTCGGCCATGCCAAAACCCGTCCCTGAACAGACCGTCGCCGACGGCATTCCAGAGTCGCACTCTGCAGACGCAAAACCGAAACCCCACATCAACAGCCTGGATCCCCGTTCAAGCTCCGGCTCGCGCTTCCGGCTGGAAACGGCCCCACGCCGTTGTCTAGCCATTCGTCTCTTGCCAGTCGCCTGCGCCAGATGCTTCAGCTCCAGAAGGCGGATATTTGTCCGCGCGATGGGCCTGTTACCTGACTTCGTCCAGTCCATTTCCCGTGTCCGCACAGACTCAACCCAGCGAACAGTCCGGAACATAGGTGCAAGGTGGCTGGACACAAAATCACGCTTTCTATCTCTTCGTTACAATCGCATGGAAACGGTAAAGGCTCTATTAGGCTGTTTTTTTTCGCTTTATTTTCATAAAGTTAAAGCCCGCCTCCAGGGAGGCGGGCTTTACTATTTGTGATTGGCGGCGGCTGTGAATGTTACCGCCGGCAACACCTTCCAGAGATGCTTTTGCGCACCTCAGCCGGTCTGCCGGCGCAAAAATGCCGGAATTTCCAGCTGCTCATCCTCGATGGGCCGTGGCTGAGGCTGCGGACGGCCATGCAGGTCCAGCTGGGCCTGCTGCGGACGCGGGGCAGGAGCCGCCGGCCGCTTGCCATAGGCTGCGTGGGCCGGACCGGGAGCCGGGCGCGGGGCCTGCGGCGCATGGCCGGGGACCGGGATCTGCGCAGCAGGAGCGCTGACCGGAGCAGCAACCGGACGCTGGGCGGCAGGTGCGGGAGCTTTTGGCGCAACCGGAACATCGCCTTCACGGCTGATCCCGAAAGAAGCCAGGCGCTCCAGCAGGGAGCGGCGCTTCTGGTCAGCATTGCTGGTGACAGCGCTATCACCACGGTGGGCGCGCAGCTGCTCCTGCACCGGCACGGGCAGGTCTTCTACCTGCGGCATGCGGGTCGGACGCAACGGTTCATCGTTGGCCAGGTATTGCGGCGCGTAATTATAGTCCTGATGCTGCACGGGTGCGGGCGGCGTCAGGTGCTGGCGCGGTGCGTGCTGCACAGGCGCAGGCGCAGGCGCATACTGCACCGGAGCTGCAACGGGTGCCGCCTCTTCTACCGCGCTGTATTCTTCGTGAGCCGCAACGGGTTCTTCGTAGTGATCGTAATGGGTTTCGGGCTCCACGGCCGCAGGCGCGGCAGCGACAGGTTCTTCAACCCGGGCCACAGGCTGCACGGGCGCCGGGGCCGCAACTGCCTTCGGCTTCTCCTGCACGATGATGCGCGGACGCGCTGCAATCTCGGGAATATGCATCGTGACAGGTGGCTGCATGCCGGCTTCGGCAACATGATCGATACCGGTGGCAACCACGGACACACGAATGATGCCATCCAGAGCATTGTCGAACGTCGCGCCGAGAATGATATTGGCTTCCTCGTCAACTTCCTGACGGATGCGGCTGGCAGCTTCATCAACTTCGTACAGCGTCAAATCGCTGCCGCCGGTGATCGAGATCAGCAGACCGCGTGCGCCCTTCATCGAAGTTTCGTCGAGCAACGGGTTGGCAATGGCAGCTTCAGCGGCCTGAACGGCGCGGCCGTCGCCGGTCGCCTCGCCCGTGCCCATCATGGCTTTGCCCATCTCGCGCATGACGGCGCGAACGTCGGCGAAATCAAGATTGATGAGACCTTCCTTCACCATCAGGTCGGTGATGCAGGCAACGCCCGAATACAGCACCTGGTCGGCCATCGCGAAGGCATCTGCAAATGTCGTCTTCTCGGTAGCAACCCGGAAAAGGTTCTGGTTCGGAATGACGATGAGCGTATCGACGCAGCGCTGCAATTCCTGAATGCCGGCTTCTGCGATGCGCATGCGCCGCTGGCCTTCAAACTGGAACGGCTTGGTGACCACACCCACCGTGAGAATGCCCATGTCGCGCGCGGTCTGTGCGAACACGGGAGCAGCGCCCGTGCCGGTACCGCCGCCCATGCCGGCGGTCACGAAGCACATATGTGCGCCACTCAGGTGATCGCGGATTTCTTCCATCGCTTCTTCAGCTGCCGCACGGCCGACTTCGGGTTGCGATCCCGCACCCAGACCCTCGGTCACCTGCAGACCCATTTGGATGATGCGGTCGGCGCGCGAGGCGGTGAGCGCCTGTGCGTCCGTATTGGCGACGACAAAATCAACACCGACCAGGCCGGAATTGATCATGTTGTTGACTGCGTTGCCGCCTGCGCCGCCGACACCGGCGACCATAATACGGGGCTTCAATTCCCTCAGTTCGGGAGCTTTCAGATCGATGCTCATTATCCTGGCCTCTATTGTCTAAGGGATACACCCCGGTTTGATTTACTGCTGCTGCGCATGGCCGCCGTGCCATGCGTGGCAACAGCCTAGAAACTGTCTCTCAACCAGCGACCGACCCTGCCGATGTAGCCGTCTGTTCCGGTTGCAAGCATGGTACGCGAACGCTGCGGCGCGAAATGCTCGAGACCCGCAAGCTGCGGATAAACGAGGAGCCCGACAGATGCCGCAAATGCCGGAACTTATTTGCTGATTCCGGCAAACCCTGGACACCCAGCGGCCTGCCGATTCTTCACCTGATTGGAAAAAATGCGCCGCGCCAGATCGCTGAGACCAGGCATTTGCGAAGCACCGCCCGTGAGCACGATCCGCTGGCTGGCTTGCGGTGACACACCACCGGCAGCAAGGCGGTCGCGAACGAGTTCCAGAATTTCCTCGATACGCGGCTTGATGATGCGCACGAGATTTTGCTTGGGCATCTGCACGGGCATGCTTAAGTCTTCGCCAACCTGCACCACGCTGAGCATTTCGCGCTCGTCGGCTGGCGTGACATGACAAGCCCCGTAAAGCGCCTTCAAGCGTTCCGCATCGCTCAGACGCAAGGTCAGACCGCGCGCAATATCCATGGTCACGTGATTGCCACCGACCGCGATCGAATCCGAATCGACAATGCGTCCGCTGTCGAAACAGGCGACCGAAGTCGTGCCACCGCCGCAATCGACAACCGTGGTTCCCAAATCCATTTCATCATCGACCAGCACCGAGAGCCCGGCAGCGTAGGGCGAGGCAACAACCGCTTCCACATCCAGATGGCAGCGCTCGACTGCCAGCATGAGATTGCGAACCGCAGTTACAATCGCAGGCAATACGGTGCATGTCGACGCCCAGTTGCGCACCAACCATGCCCTTGGGATCGCGCACGCGTTCTGGTCCATCCAGCATGAAGCTGGTTGGCAATGAATGCAGGATCGTGCGTCCGTCCGCAGAGGGGTAGGACGCTGCTGTTTCCACCGCCATGTGGATTTCGTGATCACCGACAGGCTGGCCAGAAAGACCAATGCCTTCGTGATAGCGCTCGGAAGCAAGCCGCCCGCCGGTCAGATTGACGATGACACTCTGTACCTGGACTTTCGCCATGCGCTCGGCCGCATCCACCGCATGGCGGATGACGTCCTCGGCCTCTTCCATGTCAACGATCACGCCGCCCTTCATGCCGCGCGCGCGCTGCAATCCGATGCCCAGAACCTTGCAGCGATGGCTGCGGCCCGGCAGGAGATCGCTGCCCTCCAGCGGCACAAGCTTGCCGATGAGGCAGACAACTTTCGTGGTTCCGATATCAAGTGCGCAAATGGTTGCACTGCGCCGCGGAGCCAAGCCCTTCATGCGTGGTGGAGTAACGGGGGGCTGGCTCATGCCATTGCCCCCTTGCGCTTTGGCTTGTTGCTCTTCACCGCTTCGCGCTTTTCAATTGCTTCCGCGCTCATTGTACCGATTAACCGGCCCGGCACGCGCATATCCACAACAAGCAGATCCTTTTCCATCAAGGCGTGCTCGGCAGCCAGTTTCGAAAACTGCTGCATGGCGGCGACAGCATCGTCCTCGGGAAGTTTAAGATCCAGCCCGTTGGTAAACTTGATGGTCCAGCGCCGCTCTCCGATCAGTGTTCCCGCGCGGATGCTGCTGCGCAGAGACCCGGCAGCCTCCAGCAGTTTCAGATATTCGTCCAGCCGCTTGTTCGCGCCCTTGCCGACAACAAACGGCAGGCGCGTATAGCGCTGGTCGCGCATCCGGTCGATCACCTGTCCATCGGCAGCGATGATCGAAACGTCGCCATCTTCCTGCCAGACCGCATGTGCCTTGCGTTCGATGACCGTCACGATCAGCTGATTGGGATACAGCTTGCGCACATTGGCCGCCTGGATGATGGGAACCTTCACCAGGTTTTCGCGCACCTGCTGGACATCCAGAAACATCAGTAAATCCTGCGGCCTGATATTGGCAGCCTTCAGAACTTCCGAACTCAACAGCTCGCGCTGACCGCTGATGGTAATGGCATCAATGCCAAAACCGGCGGCTCGTGCCAGAATATCGCGCGCAGAGCCGTTTTCCTCGACAAATTTGTTGTAGGCCCCGCTCTGAACGGCGCCATACACGGCGGTGGCCGTGGCAAGACAGATAACCAGGGCTGTACCGAAACCTCTTTGGGTCACGGTTGTGGCAAACCGGTGCCAGGCCCCGCGCGGCGACATCCGGCGCCTGGGCGCGCGTTTGGGTTGGCCCGGACGTGCGGCAGCCTGCGCTGCTTTTGCCTGCGCACTGTCACGTCCCAAACGGGCTATCGTCTTCAACGATTGCAGGAGGCGTCCTCCACCATCCATCGGACCAGCTCACCAAACGAAAAACCGGCATAAGCCGCAAGTTCGGGCACAAGCGACACTTCAGTCATGCCTGGCTGCGTGTTCACCTCCAGAACGGCAAGTTGACCCGTACCTTCGGGCCTGTCGTCGTATCGGAAGTCGGCGCGGCTGACGCCACGGCAGCCAAGTGCTTTATGAGCCCTTAACGCCAACTCTTGAATCCTTTGGTAAATATTTTGTTTAAGTTTTGCCGGAACGATGTGAATTGAGCCGCCGTCCGCATATTTTGCATGGTAATCGTACCAGCCGCCGTCCGCGGCACGGATTTCGGTCACATCCAGGGCCCGGTCGCCCATTACGGCGCAGGTCAGTTCACGCCCGGCGACGAATTCCTCCGCCAGCATCTCCTCGCCGTGGGACCAGTCGGCACGGGTAAGTTCTTGCGGCGGATGGGTTGCCCCTTCCGGAATGATGAACACTCCGTACGAGGAGCCCTCCGCAACCGGCTTCAAGACATAAGGCGGTTTGAGGACATGGGATTTCGCCGCTTCGCTCCGGCTTACGACCTTGCCGGCGGGAACCGGGATGCCGTCGGCAGCCATGACGATCTTCGCCATCTGCTTGTCCATAGCCAGTGAAGACGCCAGCACGCCGGAATGCGTATAGGGAATCTGCAGGATTTCCAGCACACCCTGGATGGTGCCATCCTCGCCATAGGGGCCATGCAAGGCATTGAACGCCACATCGGGCTTCAGCGCGGCCAGGGTGGCAGCAACATTCCGGTCCACATCGACCCGTGTTACGCGAAAACCTTCCCCTTCCAGCGCTTTTGCGCAGGCCGCGCCCGAACGCAGCGACACCTCCCGCTCGGACGACCAGCCACCCATCAGGACGGCAACATGCTTCGGCATACAAATTCCCCGGACTAAAGCACGCAACTGCGCACCGATTCGCCAGGCAGGTTAGCCGTCAAATCTGAAAGACTTTGTTAACTATGAAAGCAGCGGCGGCCCCTAGCGAAACTTTCTTTTCGCATGGACTGCCTCCGTCAATGCTGCCCTGTTCCCTCCGGAACAGTCAGGCCCGCGTCCCTGGGACATTATGGCTTCAACGATCAAGGAGAGAGCCATGACCGCCATTTCGACAATCCGCCGCTGCATTCTTGGACTAACCCTTGGCATGACCCTAGGCATGCCATTCGGGCTGGCCGCCACACTCACCGTCCTGTCCGGACAGGCGCAGGCCCAGAACGTGACCGTCAGCGCCGGCATGGCCGTTCCGGCTCCCGCCGGCTGGGTAGTTCGCCCGGCCGAACCAAACAAGATCGTTTTCGTCGGCCCCGACCAGAACACAACCATCATCGCAATTCTGGATACAGCAACCCAGCAGGCCGTCACCCAGCAATTGACCGGGCAGACCAATCTCGGCAACGGCATTGTCCTGACGCCTGCCCGCCAGCCCTATGTCGCAAACGACTTCCTGGCCAATGACTTCGTCGTGGCAGGCGCGACTGCCCCGGCCCACGGCATCGTGACGATCAAGCGTTTCACCGATGGCCGCGCGCTGGCACTGGTCGGCATCGCACCGCAGGCCTCCGCACCGGCGCTGCGCACCATGCAATATGCCCTGATGCAGTCGATTGCCGTTGGCGCCATCAACCCGCAGCAACAAGCTAACAATGGCTGGACGAATTATCTGCGCGGGCGCTATCTCGCGCGTTTTTATTCCGGCAGCGGCTATCACGAGCGCCATCAGATATGGCTGTGCTCCGATGGCAGCTATGCAGCCTCGACCGATGGCGGCGGTTCAACTGCCGGTGTTGCAAGCGGCGCGTTTCGCGGTGGCAACCGCGGTCGCTGGATCGCGTCCGGCGAGACCAACGGCCCTGGCGCCATCACACTGACCGGAAGCGATGGCCAGCAGCGCCGCCTGAACGTGCAGATGGGCAGTGACGGGCTTTATCTCAACGGCCAGCGCTGGTTGCGCGGCGACAACAAGATGTGCCGGTGAGGTGGGTTTAACATTGCATTTATCGGATGCGCCTATCGTGCTCAATGTTATGCGGGCTTGCGCTCGCAAGATCCGCTGGAGGTCCACCACCATGACCCGTATCGCCTACGCTTTGGCAGACATTGGCGCATTGTTCGCTATCCTCATGGGCCTTGGCGGCTTTTTCCTTTGGCTTGCATCCGGAATATCGACGGACCTGCGCATTCTCATCTACATCGCCTTTGGAGTTTTCAGTTTTTTCTGGTCGGCGCTTGCAGCAACGATCGGCGTTCCACCCGCCGGCTTCGGACGTCCCATCCGCATTTTCAGCATGATGCGTCCTGACGCGCCGCGCCGCTGAAGCAGGCGCGAAATCAGGTGCCTGCAGCACGCAACGCTTACCCTCGCCCTGCCAGCGCTTTCACCTTGTCGACCAGCGCTTTCGGCGAGGAATAGACCCGCTTCAGCAAGGCCCGATTTCCTCGCCGGAAACAGGATCGACATCGACGCCCATGCTGTCGCCTTCCGCCGCACGGCCTTGTCGGCCAGCATCGCCATGTAGGCCTTGCGGATCAAGTCGCAACGCGGTCGGCCGGAACGTCCGCCGCCATGAACGACGGCCAGGCCATCGCCTGCCCGGCCAGAACGATCTCGAGAATTCTTCTTTGCTCGTCGGTCTTTGCGTAGTCGAGCACCAGCGGCACGTTCGGCAGATCGGGCGATTTGGCGACGCCCATCTGCAGCAGCAGTTTCAGCTCGCCCTTCTTCAAGTTCGTGCATCGCTTCCTGTGCGCAAGCTCGCCCATGACCACGAGCCCCGGCCCTGCACTTCGCCGCGCTTGACCGCCAGCGCCATCGCCTTGCCGCTGCGATAGCCCATCACGACCTTGAACTTCGTGCCAAGCAGGTTGTTCAGCACGTTCGGATAGGTCACGCCGTCGGTGCCGGGCGCCGGCCCGGCGACGATGATCTGCTTGTTGCGCACGTCTTCGATCGTGTTGACGCCGGCATCGCCGCGCACGGCGATCACGGAGACTTCGCGGCTCGTGGAGCCGATCCAGTTCAGTTTCAGCGGATCGAAGCGCACGCCCTTGCCGCCGAACAGCGGCTCCAGCGCCATGCCGCGCGCAACGAAGGCGATCACACGTTCCATCCTTCGGCGCATTGTTGGCGACATGATTGGCGGCGTTCAGTGTGCCGGCACCAGGCATGTTCTGGACGATGACGCTCGGGCTGACCGGGAATGATATTTGACGATATTGCGCGCAATGAAGCGCGCGTTGACATCATAGCCGCTGCCGGCAGCGTAGCCGACGATGAAGAGCAGCCGCTTGCCCGCGTAGAAATCCTGCGCCTGCGCTGATGGTCCCGGCAGTGCCGCAAGCTAATTCCGCAAGGCACACAGAACCCGCGCCGCACGTGCGATGATCATGGCCGTCCTCCCTGTCTCCCGACGAGCTATTCCGACAGGATGATGCGGCCCGGTCCACGCGGGTGCAGGCGTTAATCTGCCAGGAAGCAAGTCAGGTCTCAATCGCGAACGGGAGCAAACTCGCCCGTAGCCTCGATCCAGCCATTCCAGCTGGCCTTCGGCGATGGAGAACCAGGCGCCGTGCAGGCGCAAGGCCCGCGCTTCTGCCTCGCGCTGGACGAACGGAAAGCCGCGCAGGTTTTGCAGCGATAGTTTCACCGCCAGATGTTCCAGCGCCCGCTGCCGCGCATCGCCCGTAAGATGTGCGTTTGCGCCGAACATGTCATCGCGCACCTTTTCCAGAAGGCCGACCCAGGGGCCGATAAACCGTCCGACGGACATCGCCGCGTGGCCGCGGTCGAGGGAGGCAGCAACGCCGCCGCACAGGCCATGGCCCATGACCACGATGTTGGAAACCTGAGCCCTTCGACCGCAAATTCCAGCGCCGCCGATGTGCCGTGATAGCCGCCGCCATCCTCGCAAGGTGGAACCAGCGCAGCGACATTGCGCACGACAAACAACTCGCCCGGTCCGGCCGAAAAGATCGTCGCCGGGTCGACCCGGCTGTCGGCGCAGCCGATAATCATTGTGGTGGGTTGCTGCCCGTCCGAAAGCGAACGGTAGCGTCCGGCCTCCTCGGCAAAGCGGGTGGCGCGGAAACTGCCGGTATCCGGCGGAAAGGTCGGAAGGAATGGCCATGGGCCGGATATAGCGGATATTTTGTGCGGTGCAATAGAGCCGCTATAAATTCTGCTAACCGCGGTGGACGGGGTCGATCCATTTCACGTTTTCGGGCTTTTCGACAGGTTCTATGTCCAGATTGACCGCAATTGCCTGACCATCGGAGCGCACCAGCACGCATTCCAGCGGCTTCGTCCGGCGAGGCATTGATTTCCTGATGCGGCACATAGGGCGGCACGAAAATGAAATCGCCCGGCCCGGCCTCTGCGACAAATTCGAGGCTCTCGCCCCAGCGCATGCGCGCCTTGCCCTTCACCACATAGATGACGCTTTCCAGATGCCCGTGGTGATGGGCGCCGGTCCTGGCGTTTGCGTGGATCGTAACCGTGCCGGCCCATAATTTCTGCGCGCCCGCGCGGGCAAAATCGATGGCCGCCGCGCGGTTCATCCCCGGCGTCTGCGGCGTGTTCGTATCCAGTGCATTGCCGGGAACGACCGCAACACCATCGTGTTTCCATTTGGGCTCACTCATGGCCAAACTCCCTGCTCGCTAGTCGTCAGAGGCCTTCACCCCAATCCGCTTGATCTCCCAGCGCAGCTCTACGCCGGAATTGTCTTTCACGCGGCGGCGCACTTCCTCGCCAAGACCTTCGATGTCGGCTGCTGTTGCCTTGCCGCGGTTGATGAGAAAGTTGCAGTGCATTTCGGAGACCTGCGCATCGCCCACCACAAGACCACGGCAACCGGCCGCATCCACCACTTTCCACGCGCTTTGCGGTTTCGGATTGGCGAAGGTCGAACCACCGGTGCGCTCGCGGATCGGCTGGCTTTCCTCGCGCTTCTTCGTGATGTCCGCCATGCGCGCGAGGATGGCGTCGCTTCGCATCGGGCCTGGCCCTGAAACAGCGCCAGGTGAAGATCACATCCTCCGGCGCTTCGCTGTGACGGTAGGAAAAACCCATGTCTGCATGGCTGAATGTGACGATGTCGCCTTTGCGCGTGACACCGCGTGCCTCGATCAGCACATCGGTCGTCTCGCCGCCATGGGCGCCCGCATTCATGCGCAGCGCACCGCCGATGGAACCGGGAATGCCGCAATAAAACTCAAGGCCCGCAAGCCCCGCCTCTGCCACGCGCTTGGCAAATATCTGGTCCGGCATCGCAGCGCCGACGCGCACGCGATTGCCCTCCAGAAACTCCACTTCGCCGAAGGCGCGCCCGCCCAGCCGGATAACGACGCCCGGAACACCGCCATCGCGCACGATGAGATTGGAGCCAAGGCCGATCACCGTCACCGCAACATCTGCAGGACATTGCTTCAGGAAGTATGCAAGGTCTGCTTCATCGGCCGGCGTGAAAAGAATTTGCGCCGGTCCGCCCACCTTGAACCATGTGTAAGGTCGCAAGCGTCTGGTTGGCGCCAATGCGCCCGCGCAAATCCGGCATCGCCTGCAAGTTCACCGCTGATATCGGGAAAACTGCTTCCAGAACTCATGGCTTCAACGCCGCCAGTTCGCCGGGCAGCGCATTGGCCCATTGCGTGATGTTGCCTGCGCCAAGGCACACAACGTAATCGCCTCGCCGGCGATGGAGGCGATGGTGAAGGCCAGATCCTTCGGCCCGTCCAGCGCCAGCACATTGCGATGCCCGTGCGCCTTGATTGCCGAAATCAGATGATCCCGGTCGATGCCTTCGATCGGCTGCTTCGCCCGCGCTGTAGACCGGCGCGACGACGACATAATCGGCATCGTTGAAGCAGGTGGAAAAATCCGCAAACAGGCTTTGCAGACGCGTGTAACGGTGCGGCTGCACAATTGCGATGACCTGCTTTTTTGTCGAAGCGCGGGCAGCGCGCAGCACCGCTGCAATCTCGACGGGGTGATGACCGTAATCGTCGAATATCAATGCGCCCTTCCATTCGCCTGTCTTGGTGAAACGGCGTCCCACACCGCCAAACGCGCTGAGCGCCTTGCGAATGGTATCGGCATCGACCCCCAGTTCGTGCGCGATGGCAATTGCGCCAGTGGCATTCAGTGCATTGTGATGGCCGGGCATCGGCAGGATCAGATCTTGCAGGAAGGTTGCGTTCGCAGTCTTGCGATCGCGGATCAGCACGTTGAACTTGCACACACCGCCGGCAAGATCGATGTCCATCAGCCGCACATCGGCTTGCGGGTTTTCGCCATAGGTAATGACGCGGCGGTCTTCGATGCGGCCAACCAGTTCCTGCACCGATGGATGATCCGTGCACATGACGGCAAATCCATAGAACGGCAGGTTTTCCACCAACGCGCGAAACGCTTCCTTGATCGCGTCGAATGTCTTGAAGTGATCGAGATGCTCGGGATCTATATTGGTGACCAGCGCGACGTCGGCCGGAAGTTTCAGGAACGTGCCGTCGCTCTCGTCGGCTTCCACAACCATCCATTCGCCCGCACCAATGCGTGCATTGGTTCCGTAGGCGTTGATGATGCCGCCATTGATAACCGTGGGATCAAGATTTGCGCCATCCAGCAGCGTTGCCACCAGAGAAGTCGTCGTGGTTTTCCCATGCGTGCCTGCAATGGCGATGGAGCGCTTCAGGCGCATCAGCTCGGCCAGCATTTCCGCGCGCCGCACCACCGGCAAGCGCCGTTCGCGCGCCGCAATCAGTTCGGCATTGTCGCGCCGGATGGCCGTGGATACGACAACCACTTCCGCATCGCCCAGATTGCTGGCGTCGTGACCGATGGCGACCTTGGCCCCGCGCTTGCGCAGGCGCTGCACATTGGCATTTTCCGACGCGTCCGAACCCTGCACCCGGTAGCCCTGGTTCAGCAGCACTTCGGCGATTCCGGACATGCCGATGCCGCCGATACCGACGAAGTGGATGGGCCCGAGTTCCTGCGGCAATTTCATAATAAAGGCTCCAGAGATTCCGGCCACGCGCCGGGAGCGCGGCTTCATAGCCTGAAAAGTCAGCGGTAACTACCCTTCCGGCCCAGCAGCCTTAACCGGTGCGGTTAATACCGGCCGTGGACCGGCTGTGCAGAACCATGAAGGGAGATATTCACTTGCCGATGATGTCGCCGATCAGGTCCGCCAGCCGTCCGGCTGCATCGGGAATACCGGCCTCGCGCGCTGCTTCTGCCCGGCGGACCAGGGCTGCCGGATCGGACAGGGCAGCACGAATTTCGTCCGCCAGCCATTGTGCGGTAAATCCGGGCTGCGGGATAACCCGCGCCGCACCGGATTTGGCCAGCTGCGCAGCATTTGCCGCCTGATCCTGATCAAGCGCGAAGGGAAACGGCACGAGAATGGAGGGCCGGCCGATCACCGCAAGTTCGGACACCGTCGAAGCACCGGACCGCGCGATCACCAGATGGGATTGGGCAATGCGCTGCGGCAGATCGGAAAAGAACGGTTGAACGTCTGCCGCAAAACCGAGCTTGCCATAGGCGTCCTTGACGCGTGCCTCGTCTTCGCCACGCGCCTGTTGCACCAGCGACACTTGCGCACGCTCGGCCTCGCTCAGCAGCGCAATGGCAGCCGGCACGACATCCGACATCACGCGCGCGCCCTGCGAACCACCCGTCACCAGCACATGCAACCTGCCATCAGTGCGCTCGGGATAAGCGATCTTCGCAGCTTCAATGACAGCAGGGCGCACCGGATTGCCCGTATACCGGCAACGCGCGGCAAGCGCAGGGCTTATACCGCCAATATCGGGAAAGCCGGTGGCGATCACCTGCACACGCCCGGCGAGAAATCTGTTGGCCCGGCCCATCACCGCATTCTGGTCGTGCAGGATGGCTGGCACTTTCAACAGACTTGCCGCCAATACCGGCGGCACGGTCGGATAGCCGCCGAAGCCAACGACGCATAAAGGTTTCAAACGGCGGATCAGGCCAATCGCCGACAGGGTCCCCCGTCCAAGTGTCAGCGGCTGCCATCGCCTTGGATACGATCGAACCACCGGTCGGGAGTCGCTGCAGCGAATCGTATGCATGGCGCGCGCGGGAAACTCACCGCCATATCGCAAGGCCCGCTCATCCGTCACAAGATCGACGACAAGCCCGCGCGCCTGCAATTCCGCGCTCAAGCGCTTGCGCGGGAAACAAATGTCCACCGGTGCCGCCTGCAGCAACAAGGACAGGTCTTTGGCTAACCGACACCTGGCTCATTGCGCCTGATACCGCCCGTCGCCTTCGTGCGCCTCAAGCCGCCCCAGCGTCTCCGAGCGCGGACGCCGCCGCGTCACGGCAATCAGAAAGCCCATGCCCAGCGCCAGCGACAGCAGCGAGGAACCGCCATAGGAGATGAACGGCAGCGTCATGCCTTTCGCCGGTATCAGGCTGAGATTCACGGCCATGTTGATCGTGCTCTGCAGGCCGAAGAGAACGACAAGCCCGGCTGTTGCAAAGCGGCAGAACGGATCCTCGTTGCGTGAAGACAGGAGCAGGCCGCGCAGCACGATGAAGGCAAAGATCGAAACAATCAGCAGGCAGGCGATGATGCCGAATTCCTCTGCCGTTACCGCGAAGATAAAGTCGGTATGGGAAGTCCGGCAGGATACGCTTGAAAGTCCCTTCGCCCGGCCCCTTGCCGAACCAGCCGCCCGACAGAAAGCTCTCCGTCGCAGTATCAACCTGAAACGTATCGGACGTGCCCGGACCATTGGCCGGATCAAGAAACCGGTCGATACGTTCGCGCACGTGATGCAACAGGTGATAGGCAGTAAAGACCCCCACCGCACCAATGCCGCCGATGCCCGCGACCCAGAACCAGTGCAGGCCGGCCATGAAAAACAATGAGGCCCAAACAACCGAAATCAGCATCGTCTGGCCAAAGTCCGGTTGCAGAACCAGCGGCACGATGGTTGCCGGCAACAGCAGGATCGCGATGAGATTGCCGGGCACGTCATTGCGCCGCGCGCCTTCCGAAAAGGCCCATGCCGCAAGAATGACGAATGCAGGTTTCACAAATTCCGATGGCTGCAGACCAAAGATCCAGCGGCGGGCGCCCTTGACTTCGGCTCCGAACAACAGCGCAGCCATTACACCGGCCATGCCGACAATAAACACGAACAGGGCAGCCCTGCGGATCAACCGCGGCGGCAGGAATGATGTCGCCACCATCAACACGATCGCCGGGGCGAGATAGAGGAGCTGCCGGTTGACGAAGTGAAACGCTGGCAGGCCCAGCCGTTCTGCAACCGCCGGACTGCCAGCAAGCCCAAGCACCACGCCCAGCACCATCAGCGCCGACAGCGCACCGATGAACCATTTGTCGACAGTCCACCACCAGTCTGTGAAATAGGACCGTTCGGCTCGCGACAGCATGAGCACCCCTTGTGATTGTCATTCAGCCCGCGTGCACACCCGGCAGCGCGCGAACCAGTTCACGGAATCTATCTCCGCGGGATTCATAATTGGTAAACTGATCGTAGGAAGCGCAGGCCGGCGACAATAAAACGGCAACCTCTGCGCCATCATCCTGCCGAGCATCGCGAAACGCTTCTTCAACAGCCGTTTCCAGGGTGCCGCACACGCGACTTTCAGCATGACCGGCAAGCGTGGCGGCAAAATCCTCGGCTGCTTCGCCGATGAGATAGGCCTTGCGCACACGCGGCATCAGATCGCGCAACGGCCGCACGCCGCCTTCTTTCGCCCGCCCGCCGGCAATCCAGTAAATCGTGTCGAAAGATTCCAGCGCCTTGGCAGCAGCGTCCGCATTGGTCGCCTTGGAATCGTTGATAAAGATAACACGGCCCGCATGTCCGACATCTTCCAGCCGGTGCGGCAGACCAGGAAAACTGCGCACACCAGCTTCAATTGTGCCTTCGGCAAATTCCCACAGGTCCACACAGGCGCAGGCGAAAGCTGCATTCTGCGCGTTGTGCGAGCCGCGCAGACTGTTCACACCTTGCAGGTCACACAAAATACGCAGACCACCGTCTGCCAGCGTAGACACAATCTTGTTCCCGTCAGCGAATACACCACGCTGGAGATATCTTTGCGCGGAAACCGGGATGGTCAGGCTGTCCGCTTTGTCCTTGCGGCGGCGCTCGCCAATGGACCAGGAGAACGCATCATCAACCCCGATGATGGCCGTGTCCGCAGATGCAACCAGCCGCTCCTTCACTGCCGCATAATGCTCCATCGATCCGTGCCGGTCGATGTGATCGGGCGACAGATTGATCAACATGGCAACGCTGGCATTCAGCGAAGGCGTAAGGTCGATCTGGAAGGAGGACAGCTCAATAACATGAAAGCGGTCGTTGGCCGGCGGTTCCAGTTCAAGAATGGGCGTACCGATATTGCCGCCCAATTGCACATCCATGCCCGCTTCATGCAGGATATGTGCAGTCAATGCTGTTGTCGTCGACTTGCCATTGGTGCCCGTGATCGCAATGAACGGGGCATTGGGCGCAATTGCTGCACGCTCGCGGCAGAACAATTCAATATCGCCGATGATCTCGACACCTGCCGAGCGCGCATGCGAAACGGTCCAGTGGGGCGCGGGATGGGTGAGCGGTACGCCAGGCGCGAGAATGAAACTGTCGAACCTGCGCCAATCGGCTTGCGTCAAATCGCTGACTTTAAACCCGGCAGTTGCTGCGCGCTCGCGCGCTTTGTCCGTATCGTCCCAGACAAGCACGTTTGCTCCACCGGCGAGCAATGCACGCGCTGTGGCAAGACCCGAACCACCCAGCCCGAACAGTGCAACAGTCTTTCCGGCAAAACAGGTGACTGGAGTCATTCTAGCGTACTTTCAATGTTGCCAGGCCGATCATCGCCAGCACGAAGGATATGATCCACAAGCGAATAACGATCTGCGGTTCCTGCCAACCTAGCTTTTCCAGATGGTGATGGAATGGCGCCATGCGGAAAACGCGCTTGCCCGTGAGTTTGAACGACGCGACCTGCACGATCACCGACAAGGCCTCGAGCACGAACAGACCACCGACAATAGCCAGAACGATTTCATGCTTCACGGCGACCGCTATTGTGCCAACCATGCCGCCCAGGCCCAGCGAGCCGGTGTCGCCCATGAAAATCTGCGCCGGTGGTGCATTGAACCAGAGAAAGCCAAGGCCGGCGCCAATCATCGCGCCGCACACAACCATCATCTCGCCCGTACCCGGCATGAAGTTGATGCCAAGATAGCCGGAGAAGATCGCATTACCCGCGAACCATGAAATCATTCCGAATGTTGCTACCGCAATCATCACCGGAACGATCGCCAGACCGTCGAGGCCATCGGTAAGATTGACCGCATTGCCCGCAGCCACGATCACAAATGCGCCGAACACGATAAAGAACTTGCCCATGTCGAGCACGAAACCGCTGACCATGGGTATCGCAAGCCCGGTCGTTTTCGGCGACCCGAAATACATCATCGCCGCGCAGGCCAATCCCGCAATGAGAAACTCCAGCGACAGACGCGACTTGCCGGAAAACCCGTGGTGGGTCTGCCGCGTCACCTTCAGATAATCATCGTAGAATCCGATCAGGCCGAAACCGACCAGCACGAGCAGCAAAATCCAGACATAGGGATTTTTCAGATTGCCCCAGAGCAGCGTCGACACGAGTATGCCCGAAAGGATCATCAGGCCGCCCATGGTCGGCGTCCCGACCTTCGTCAGCAAATGCCCCTCCGGACCATCCTTGCGAATGGGCTGGCCCTTGCCCTGTTTGAGACGCAGGGCGGAAATGATCGCCGGACCGAAAAGGAACACGAACAGCAGCGCGGTCGCAGTAGCCCCGCCAGTGCGAAAAGTGATGTAGCGAAACAAGTTGAGCGGACCGAAATAGGTCGAAAAATCTGCAAGGAAAGTAAACATTAGGAATTCCGATCTTCTTCGCTTGCAGGTTTTTCGCTTGCAGGTTTCTCGCTTGCAGATTCACCACGGCCGGCTTCGAACTTTTCCCGCATGGCCTTCACGAGCGGCCCCATCCGGCTGCCGTTCGAACCCTTCACCATGATGACGTCGCCCGGCCTTATTGCGTCCAGCAACGGCTCGCATATATCCGCAGACGATGGCTTCCACAACGCCCGTTGCGGTGCATCCAATGCGTCAAACAGGTTTTTCATCAAAGGGCCAGAGGCAAATACGAGATCGATCTTCTCCGATGCTGCCACCCCTGCCAGCTCAGCGTGCAAATTGTTTTCCTGATCGCCAAGTTCCAGCATATCGCCGAGCACGGCTATGCGCCGGCCTTCTCCGCGCAGTTGCGCTGATCCCAGCAGGTTGAGCGCGGCGCGCATCGAAGCCGGATTGGCGTTATAGCTTTCATCGATCACGGTGAAGGAACCGCCATCAATGGGCAATTCCATGCGCGATCCCCGTCCCTGTGGCGGCGCAAATTGCGCCAGCGCTCGGGCAGCGTCCGGCAGCTCAACGCCCACAGCACGCGCTGCAAGCAACACGGCCAGCGAATTGATCGCCATGTGCTTGCCAGGTGCGCCAATGCGATAACGCAATTGCGTATCCAGCACACTGGCCTCGACGACGGATCCGCCTTCGTCCGGTGTCACTGAAAGCAGACGCGCATCGGCATCCTCATGCTCTCCGAAGCTCAGAAATTCCGTCGCCTTGGATTGCCGCGCGATCACGCGCATGCGCTCGAACTGCGCGACATCGCGATTGATGATGGCAACACCATGCGGCTCAAGGCCGGAAAAAATTTCTGCCTTTGCATCGGAGATCTCGTCGACCGAAGCAAACGCAGCCAGATGCACAGCGGCTACTGTCGTTATGATGGCAACATGCGGGCGCACCATGGCGGTGAGCGAAGTAATCTCGCCAGGATGGTTCATGCCAATTTCGAATACGCCATACCGTGCCGATACCGGCATGCGCGCCAGAGTGAGCGGAACACCCCAGTGATTATTGTATGAAGCGATAGATGCATGGGTTTCGCCGACGCTGCCCAGGACAACGCGCAGGGCTTCTTTCGTGCTGGTCTTCCCGGCCGATCCGGTTACCGCAATGATGCCTGCGCCCGAACGCGCCCGCGCTGCAGCACCGAGGCTTTCCATTGCCGCCAGCACGTCTCGCACAACATAAAGCGGCCCTGAGCCCAGCAGCCTATCGGCATGGGCTTCATCGATCACCGCTGCAGCAGCACCGCTTTCGAATGCTTTTGCGACGTAATCGTGCCCGTCACTGTTTTCACCGGTAATGGCGAAAAACAGATCGCCTTTTTCAAGCGTGCGCGTATCGATGGATACACCAGACACGCTTGCGGGCAGATTGCCGGACATGCGCGCCTGCAGATGATTGATGAGGGACAAGCCTGTCCAAAGCTGGCGATTGCTCATGCCGCAATCTCCTGCAGCGCCTTGCGCACGCTCTCATGATCGGAAAACGGAAGCACCTTGTCTCCTACAATCTGACCGGTCTCATGTCCCTTGCCGGCCACCACAAGCACGTCGCCTTCGCGCAACATTGCCACGGCTTCGGCAATCGCCTTGCCACGATCGGCAATTTCGACTGCTCCCGGCGCACAGGCCAGAATCTGCGAACGAATGAGGGCAGGCTGTTCACTGCGCGGATTGTCATCGGTGACAATCACAACATCCGCATTGCGTGCTGCAATCTCGCCCATGATCGGACGCTTGCCCTGATCCCTGTCGCCACCGCATCCAAACACAACGATCAGACGTCCCTTGGTCAACGGACGCAGGGCCTGCAAGACTTTTTCCAGTGCATCCGGCTTGTGTGCGTAATCTATATAGACCGGTGCGCCATGTCTTTCGCCTGCCTGCTCGAGACGGCCGGGCGCACCACGCAAATGCTCCAGCGCGGCAAACACCTCACCCGGATCGCTGCCGGTTGCTATGCACAGACCAGCAGCAACCATTGCATTGGAAGCCATGAACGCTCCTGCCAACGGCAAGCGCAAATCATAGGTCCTGCCCTGATACGACAGGCCGATTTGCATGTCCGACTGGGAAGCGTGCATCGCCGTCAGGCTGATCTCGCCCGATGCGCCGCAGGTGAGAATTTTCAGTCCGCGTGCGCGGCACACCTCCAGCACCCGCGCAGCCACATCGCTGTCGGTATTGATCACAGCGCCTTGCCCGGGTTGCAGCAATGTATCGAACAAACGCAGTTTGGCTGTCAGATAGGAATTCAGATCGGGGTGATAATCCAGATGATCGCGCGACAGGTTCGTGAAAGCGCCTGCCTGCAAATGAACGCCGTCCAGACGGCGCTGATCGAGCCCGTGGGAAGAGGCTTCCATCGCAAGATGAGTCACTCCATCGCCAGCCAATCCGGCCAGCGTTTGATGCAACGTGACCGGATCGGGAGTTGTAAGCGATCCATAAGTCTCGCCGCTTGGCGCGATGATGCCGGTCGTGCCCAGTGCAGCAGCCTGTTTGCCCAGCCGCAACCATATCTGACGCACGAATGCTGCAACGGACGTCTTGCCACTTGTGCCTGTGACTGCGACAATCGTAGCGGGCTGTTGATTATAAAACCGCGCGGCGGCCTGTGACAGCGCGGCTCGTACATCCTTCACCTGTATCCACGCAACGCTGCCTGCAGCATTGTCTGGAACGTGCTCACACACTATCGCGATGGCGCCTGCCGCAATCGCCTGCGGTGCAAATTGCAAACCGTCGGCCCGCGTGCCGGGTACGGCAAAAAATACATGGCCTTTCGCAACCTTGCGGCTGTCTGCTGTCAGTCCTTCGACCGTGAGCGCACTGCCGCATTCTGGAAACAGTTCGGCCAGTTGCGTCAACGCCATTTCCTTCCGTTACTCGGAAGTCCAAGCCCGCTGCGCGCCACCTGCGGGAATGGCTTGTCGGGATAGGTCTCACGCGGAGGCAACCCAAGGATCGGCGTAACACGCTCGATGATCTTGCCGGTGACATATCCGGCGTTCCACGCCGCAGTGCGGAAACCATGGGTTTCGGTCGTGCCCTGAGGCTCGTCGTACAACGTCAGGAAAAGATATTTCGGCTTGTCCGATGGTGCAATTGCGGTGAAGGTCGTGAACACTACGTTCTGCGAATAGCGTCCGTTGACAACCTTGTTGGCCGTACCGGTTTTGCCGCCGGCAAAATAACCTGCAACGTCGATCTTGCGGGCTGAACCGACTTCCGCGTTGAGCCGCATGATGAAGCGCAATTGCTCGCTGGTTTCAGGTTTCAACACGCGCGGCGCATCGTCCGGCATCGCACCGGTTTCATTATACAGGAAGGATGGTTTGACCAGCCTGCCGCCATTGACCAGCGCAGACACTGCCATCATCGACTGCAGCGGCGCAACAGCAAGGCCATGTCCGAAGGCAATCGTCGCCGTATTCACTTCGCCCCAGCGCTTTGGCACGATGGGCCGGGCGCTTTCGGCAAGCTCGGTGCGCATGCGGTCGAGTTGTCCGAGTTTGCGCAGGAAATCCTGATGGTGCTTCACACCCAGCATCAAGGCCAGCCGGGCCGTTCCGATATTCGATGAATAGGTAAACACTTCGGCTACGGTCAGCGCGCGGGCCTTGGCGTGGTAATCGCCAATCTTCTGCCGGCCAAACCGGAGCGCATTGCGTGCATCGACCATGGAGTTCAACCGCACCCTGCCGGAATCGAGCGCCATGGCGAGTGTCAGCGCCTTGAAGGTCGATCCCATCTCGAACACACCGACGGAAAGACGGTTGATGTTCTTGTTCTCCAGTGCATCAACCGGATTATTGGGGTCGAAATCGGGCAGCGAGGCTAAAGCGATAACTTCGCCGGTCTGGACATCCATGATCGCCGCCGCGCCGGCCTTGGCCTTGAACTTGATGAGACCTTTTTCCACTTCGTCGCGCAGGGCATGGGTAGCGCGCACATCAAGCGAAAGACGGATCGGCTTCGAGATTGGCGTGCGTGACCCGGAATCCCGCACCACTCAGATCGCCAAGGCCAAGCCCGTCGATATATTTTTCAAAACCGGCAATGCCGATATTGTCGATATTGGTAGCCCCAAGCACATGCGCGCCAATGCGGCCGTTCGGATAGACCCGTTTATGCTCGGGCAGAAAACCGATGCCGGGCAGGCCCAGCCGGAACACTGCCTTTTGTTCCACCGGATTGACGCCGCGCTTGACCCACACAAAGCCGCGCCGCGACATGATCTTGCGGCGCAGGTCTTTCGGGTCGAGTTCGGGCAGCACCGAGAGCAACCGCTCGATCGCCTCGTCCTTGTCGACAATGCGCTTGGGTTCGGCGAAGACCGAATTGATTTTCAGGTCCGTTGCAAGGATGCGCCCTTCCCGGTCCAGAATATCCGGCCGCGCCCGCGACGTAGCCTCGACTGCCTCGCGTCTTGTGGTTTCCGGATTTGGTTTGGAACCAAGATAGACCAGCTTGCCGCCGATCACGATATAAAGCGATGCGAACGCTGCCGCCACCAGCTTGATGCGCACACCGCTCTTGCCGATTTTCGTGCGCATCAGCGCCGACAACGAGAACAGTTTCCTGCGAGGCGCTTTCTGCGACTGCGGCCTGTGTTCCTGCGCGTGGTTTGAAACCGGCACATCGACCGGCAAGTCCAGCGGCAGTTGCGTTTCCCCCGCATTGCCCGAAGCCATGGAATCTGGCGTCCTAACGTCCTTCGTCATGGCTTGCCTTTTCCCTTGATCGAGCCAGTGGTGTCCGGCGTTGCTGACGAAGGTGTGCGTGGTGTGCTGGTCGGCTCGGCAAGTCCCAGCAGCTTGAGCTGCCGGCCGATGGAATTGGTTTTCGGCGGGCGCTCGGGAATGGCCTTGAACGAGACGATCTGTTTCAAATCCAGCTGTTGCAGTTTCAGGTGGCGGTCAGCCAATTCCTGCACTCGCGCCGGGCGCGTCAGATGCGCCCATTCGGCTTCCAGTATGCCGTTCTGGTCGCGCATTTTCTGGTTTGCATTCTTGAGCTTCTGGATTTTTGCCGAATACAGGATCGTTTCGTATTTGATGGAATAGGCATAGGCCGCTGATCCAATCAACGCTGCCACCGCAATGATATTGAGATAACGCACAATCATTGCAGGGACCCTCTCGCCGGAGCATCTGTGCGAATACCAAAACGCAAGCGGGCAGAACGCGCACGCGGATTGGCGCGCATTTCTTCCTCGCTCGCTACAATCGGTTGACGGCCCGCGACATCGAATGTCGCATCGGGCGGCGCGGTTTCGCCTGGAAGCAATCGCGACTTCGCCTGCCCACGTCCCGAACGCGCTGCAAAAAATTGCTTCACGATGCGGTCTTCCAGCGAATGAAAGCTGACCACGGCAAGCCGGCCTCCGGGGGCCAGTATTTTTTCAGCCGCAGCAAGCG
This sequence comes from uncultured Alphaproteobacteria bacterium, assembly GCA_963700795.1. Classification (GTDB taxonomy): domain Bacteria; phylum Pseudomonadota; class Alphaproteobacteria; order Rhizobiales; family Beijerinckiaceae; genus Terripilifer. Next base: position 97,240 of record CAVOYX010000016.1, read on the forward strand.
CACGCGACAGTTCGCCCAGCTCGTCATTGACGGCAATCCGCAACGCCTGAAACGTGCGCGTCGCCGGATGAATATCCATCGGCTTGTGCGGCACGAGGCGCGCAATGAGATCGCCAAGCTGCTTTGTCGAAGTGAACGGCGTGGTCTTGCGATCCAGCGCAATCGCCCGGGCAATACGGCGCGATTGGCGTTCCTCGCCAAATTGATAGATCAGGTTTGCGAGTTCGGTTTCTTCAGTCTCGTTCACGATATCGGCAGCGCTGCGCCCGCTCCGCCCCATGCGCATGTCAAGCGGGCCATCGAAGCGGAACGAAAAACCGCGTTCGGCCTGATCGAACTGCATCGATGAAACGCCGATATCGAGCACGACACCATCGACAGGAACAAAGCCGGTTGCAGCGGCAAGCGCGTCCATGTCGCCGAACACGCCTTCGGCCAGTACAAGCCTTCCTGCGCCCGCACGCACCAGATCCTGGCCTGCCGCAATGGCAGTCGGATCGCGATCGATGGCCAGCACGCTGCGCGCGCCTGCGTCTAGCAGGGCGCGGCTGTAACCGCCTGCACCGAACGTGCCGTCGATAAATCGTCCACCTTGAATGGGTTGCAACGCGGTGAGCGCAGCCTCGAGGAGTACTGGAACGTGGAGGGCTGGTCCGCCTGCAGCGGGTGAAGTTTGCCCGCTGCTGCCCTGTGTCATTCCCGTACTCCCCGAGGCTGAGGCTGGTCCCCTCCGGCCCCCCGGCCGGTGTCCTCGCCCGCCTGCCGGGCCCCAAGCTGCTTGCGCAGCTCGCGCAACTGGTGTCTGGCCTCTACCAGATGCGTCTGGAAGCGGCCCGGCTCCCAGATTTGAAACTTGTGTCCATGGCCTACAAAGGTCACTTCCGTGGAAATACCCGCATAGTCCTTGAGCTTGTCCGTCAGGATGACCCGACCTTCCGGATCGACCTTCAGGATTTCGCTCGTACCCATAAGCGCGGTCGAATACAGGTCGTGCTCTTCGGTGTAGGTCACGTACCGGCCGAGCATCCCGTCTATCTCCCGCATCAAGGCATTGCCGCCGCAATCCAGCGCCTGCGCATGCAGGCTGGGATGCACGTAGAGCCCTTCGAATCCGTCCTTCGCCAGCGCGCTGCGAAACTGCGCCGGTATCGAGACCCGCCCCTTGGAATCCAGGCGGTTGGTAAAATTGGATACGAAACGGTCCAGCACGCTCACCCGGCCTGCCGCCCCCCGGATTTCCCCGGCTGGCGGCCTTGAAACGCCTTACGCCACCCCCACGCGCACGTCTCCCGTAAGCGGCCATGGCAGCGTGAAAGCCACCGGCCTGCCCTGGGAGAAACTCGACGCAATCAGGGATGCCTTGGGATAGCATGGGATACTATGGGCGTCAACGATAAGGTGAATCGAAACGGGACGGACCCGCACACACCGCCATTAGGACTCGTTAATCTTAAGGAAGCGTTTAGAAGTAAGCCGATTCATGGTCCTGGCTTTCCTCGCCTCGGTTCCCGGCCAAGATGCATCCTGCACGATACGTCGAACAGGCCCCTGGGAGCTGGCAAATTGACTCACGCAGCGGCCGGGCCAGTTGGCTTGCCGCCAAAATTTCCGCTCACTTTCAGATCGCCACCAAGACCACTTGCCATAATTGGAAATTACCGTATAAGCATATCTTTATATCTACCTGACGCGACATTTATTGCCCCGTTAGGAATGCAACGGTAATGCAAGGGTGCGGCATGAGCAGTTTTGACGAATTGAGGCCTAAAAACCTGCGGGCGCCGCTGGCAAATGTGCTGGATGCCTTGCAGGCCGCAGGCGAAATCACCCGTTTGCGGATTTTGGCGCTGGTTGCCGAGACCGAATTGACCGTCAGCGAACTGGTGACGATCCTCGGGCAATCCCAACCGCGCGTATCCCGGCATCTGCGCCTGCTGGTGGAAGCTGGCATGATCGAGCGCCATCGCGAAGGCGCCTGGGCATTTTTCCATATTGCCCAAAGCGGACCGGAGGCCGCTATCGCGCGCAATATCGTCCAGCGCATTGATTCCGGCGACCCGCTGACGACCGCAGACCGCCAGCGCCTTGAAGAAGTGCGGCGGGCTCGCGCGACCCGCGCTACCGATTACTTCGCCGCCCACGCAGAGGACTGGAACCACCTGCGATCGCTGCACGTTCCCGAGGCCGATGTCGAACGTAAGATCGTGTCCATTATCGGTGATGGAGCGGTCCAATCACTGCTGGACCTTGGAACCGGCACCGGCCGCATGCTGGAATTGCTGGCTCCACTGGCAACACGCGCCACCGGCATCGACCAGAGCCCGGCCATGCTCAATATCGCGCGGGCAAATCTTGATCGCTCCGGTCTTCGCAACGTTCAATTACGCCAGGGCGATCTCTATGCCCTGCCTGTCGACGCCAATGCATTCGATCTGATCGTACTGCACATGGTGCTGCACTATCTCGACGATCCTGCGCGTGCATTGCGCGAGGCATCACGGTGTCTGCGCCCCGGCGGGAGGTTGATAGTCGTCGACTTCGCTCCGCACCAACAGGAGTTTCTGCGTCAGGATCACCAGCATCGACGCCTTGGCTTCGAAGCAGGCGAAGTGAATTCCATCTTTCGCGAAATCGGCCTCGAAGTCATCGGACACGAGGACCTGGTTCCCGCCAAAACGGATGGCGACAAGCTTACAGTTTCCATTTGGATCGGCCGCGATCCGCGCATTGTGACCGATGTGATCGGCAATGCCGGCGGCACATTCGCTTAATTCCGCACAAGCGTTCCGGAGTACCATCATGAACGACCTGAGCAATCGGCGCTCGCGGCAAAAGTCCGCGATAAAGGTTTCTTTCGAATTCTTCCCGCCGAAAAATGAGGCGATGGAAGACGCGCTATGGCGTTCGGTAGAAACGCTGGCGCCGGTATGTCCGGAATTTGTCTCGGTCACCTATGGTGCAGGCGGTTCGACACGCGAGCGTACCCACGCGACGGTGGCACGCCTCGTCCGCGAAACCAGTCTCAAACCCGCAGCTCATCTGACCTGCGTAGGCGCCTCGCGCGAGCAGATCGACACTGTGGCCCAACAATATTGGGACGCTGGCGTACGCCATATCGTTGCCCTGCGCGGCGATCCGCCAGCCGGCGTCGGCACGGCCTATCAGCCCCATCCCCAGGGCTATGCCAATTCCACCGAACTGGTGCGGGGTCTGCGTGATATCGGAGACTTCGACATCAGCGTCTCCGCCTATCCGGAAAAACATCCCGAAAGTGCAACCTTCGATCAGGATATCGATGTCCTGAAAGCAAAGATCGATGCGGGTGCAACGCGCGCAATCACCCAGTTCTTTTTCGACAACGATCATTACCTGCGATACCTCGAACGCGTGCGCGCCAAGGGCATTGATATTCCGATCATTCCCGGAATCGTGCCGGTACAAAATTTTCGCCAGATAGCAAATTTCGCCGAACGCACCGGCGCAACAATTCCCCGATGGCTGGCCGATCGCTTCGAAGGGCTCGATGACGATGTCGACACGCGCCGGCTGGTTGCAGCAGCCGTTGCGGCAGAACAGGTCCTTGACCTTGTCGACCACGGGGTTGAGGACTTTCACTTCTACACCATGAACAAGGCAGATCTGGTTCTGGCCATCTGCCACCTGCTTGGGTTGCGCCCGAACCGCAAGCCCGCCAGTGAACTGGCCCAATCGATTGTCGCGCCTCCCCAAAAGGCTCTGCCGACGGCCGCCGAAATCCGCGCCGACATAGCCCAGGCCGCCAGCGAACGCGTGCTGATCATCGATGGCGCCATGGGCACGATGATCCAGGATCGCAAGTTCGACGGAAGCCGATTTCCGCGCCGAGCGTTTGAAAGATCACACGCACGATCTGCGCGGCAACAATGACATTCTGATACTCACCCAGCCAGATGCCATTCGCGCCCTGCACTATCAATATTTCATCGCCGGCGCGGACATCTGCTGCGACCAATACCTTTTCGTCGACGCGCATCGCACAGGCCGACTATGGCTGTGAACACCTGGTCGGTGAACTCAATCACGAAGGCGCGCGTCTGGCCCGCGAAGCCGCCGATCGCGCCGAAAGACAGGATGGCAAACGCCGCTTTGTCGCGGGCGCCATGGGGCCGACCAATCGCACGGCCTCGATATCACCCAATGTCAGCGACCCCGGTTTTCGCGCCGTCACCTTCGATGAATTGCGCGCCAATTACGCCGAAGCCGCGCAGGGCCCTGATTGAAGGCGGCGCGGATCTGCTATTGGTTGAAACCATCTTCGATACGTTGAACGCAAAAGCGGCTTACGCCGGCATTCGCGATGCATTCCAGGCAAGCCGGTCGCGAAATACCGGTCATGATGTCGGGCACGATCACGGACCTGTCCGGCCGCACTTTGTCGGGCCAGACACCCGAAGCTTTCTGGAATGCCATTGCGCCATACCAACCCCTTGTCGATCGGTCTGAATTGCGCTCTGGGCGCCAAGGAATTGCGCGCCCATGTCGCAGAACTGTCGCGCATTGCCGACACGCTCGTCTGCGCCTATCCCAATGCGGGATTGCCCAACGAATTTGGTCTGTACGATGAGAGCCCCGACTATATGTCGGACCTGCTGGCAGAATTTGCGCAGGCCGGCCTCGTCAATATCGTCGGCGGCTGTTGCGGCACGACGCCCGATCATATTCGCGCTTTTGCCGAAAAACTGCAGGGCATCAAGCCGCGCCAGATTCCGCTGATCGAAAAACGCCTGCGTCTGTCCGGGCTCGACGCCGTTCACACTGACCGACGACATCAGGTTCGTCAATGTCGGCGAGCGCACGAACGTGACCGGTTCGGCCCGATTCCGCAAACTCATCAAGAATGGCGACTATGCCGCGGCTCTCGACGTTGCCCGCGACCAGGTTGCCAACGGCGCGCAGATCATCGACATCAATATGGATGAAGGCCTGCTCGATTCCGCCGAGGCCATGACGACGTTCTGTAATCTGATTGCAGCCGAGCCCGACATTGCCCGCGTGCCAATCATGGTCGATTCCTCCAAGTTCGATGTCATCGAGGCCGGCCTGAAATGTATTCAGGGCAAGGCAGTCGTCAATTCGATTTCCCTGAAGGAAGGCGAAGAGAAGTTTCTCGAACAGGCCCGTATCGTCCGTCTGCATGGCGCCGCAGTCGTTGTCATGGCCTTCGACGAACAGGGCCAGGCCGACAGCTACGAACGCAAGGTGAGCATCTGCACGCGCGCCTACAACATTCTGACGCAACAAGCTGGCTTTCCTGCCAGAAGACATCATTTTCGATCCCAACATCTTTGCCGTCGCCACCGGCATCGAGGAACACAACGGATACGGTGTGGCCTTTATTGACGCTGCGCGCGAGATCCGCCGCACATTGCCTCACGTCCATGTATTCGGGCGGCGTGTCGAACCTGTCGTTTTCTTTCCGCGGCAACGAGCCCGTGCGCGAAGCCATGCATTCGGTTTTCCTGTATCACGCCATCAAGGCCGGCATGGACATGGGCATCGTCAACGCCGGGCAGCTCGGCGTCTATGAAGACATTGACCCGGTCATTGCGCGAGGCATGCGAGGATGTCGTGCTCAACCGCAACAACGAAGCCACCGAGCGCATGCTCGAAATCGCCGAGACTATCGCGGCGAAGGCGTCGCCGCCAAGACCCGCGATTTGGCCTGGCGCGAGGCCCCCGTCAACAAGCGGCTGGAATATGCCCTCGTCAATGGCATTACCGAATTCATCGATGCAGATACAGAAGAAGCGCGCCTTGCAGCGAGCCGTCCCCTGGAAGTCATCGAAGGCCCGCTGATGGCCGGCATGAATGTTGTCGGCGATCTCTTCGGCTCCGGCCGGATGTTCCTGCCGCAGGTCGTCAAGTCCGCGCGCGTCATGAAACAGGCGGTCGCCTGGCTCATGCCGCATATGGAGGAAGAAAAGAGACGCAACGGCGGCCAGGGACGCCAGAGCGCCGGCAAGGTTCTGATGGCGACCGTCAAGGGCGACGTACACGATATCGGCAAGAACATTGTTGGTGTTGTGCTTCAATGCAACAATTACGAAGTCATTGATCTGGGCGTCATGGTTCCGGCGAAAAAGATTCTCGACACGGCGCGTGCGGAAAATGTCGATGTTATCGGCTTGTCCGGATTGATCACGCCATCGCTGGACGAAATGTGTTTCGTAGCTTCCGAAATGCAGCGCGAAGGGTTCGACATTCCCCTGCTCATCGGCGGTGCTACCACAAGCCGCGTTCACACCGCGGTGAAAATTCACCCGAACTACGAACGCAGCCAGGCGGTCTATGTCACCGATGCCAGCCGCGCCGTCGGCGTTGTCTCGACACTCCTGTCGCCTGCCAGCCGCACGGATTTCATCTCGACCGTGCGAAGCGAATACGTCAAGGTCGCCGAAGCCCATGCTAATGCCGAGGCCGACAAGAAACGCCTGCCGCTCGCGCAGGCAAGAGCCAACGCCTTTCATCCAGACTGGCAAGCCTTTCAGCCGGTCAAACCCACTTTTACCGGCACCCGTACGTTCTCGACCTATGATCTGGCCGAGCTGGTCGAGTATATCGACTGGACCCCGTTCTTTCAGACCTGGGAACTGCGCGGACGCTTTCCCGCCATCCTGCAGGATGAAAAGTTCGGCGATGCTGCCCGCGCTCTATACGATGATGCGCGCCGCATGCTCGATGACATCGTCAAGGGCGCATGGTTCAACCCAAAGGCCGTTATCGGTTTCTGGCCTGCCAATGCCGACGGCGATGACATCAAGCTGTTCACCGGCGAGTCTCGCACACAGGACCTGGCAACTCTACACACCTTGCGCCAGCAACTGGTACGCAGCGGCGGCAAGCCAAACGTCGCGCTGTCGGATTTTGTTGCGCCAATAGGCAGCGGCAAGGCCGATTACATCGGCGCTTTCGTTGTCACCGCCGGCGCAGAGGAAGAACGCATCGCCCAGCGCTTTGCCCGCGACAATGACGATTACCGCTCCATCATGGTCAAGGCGCTTGCCGACCGCATCGCTGAAGCTTTCGCCGAACGCATGCATGAGCGCGTGCGCCGCGAATTCTGGGCCTATGCGCCGGACGAAAAACTGTCGAAGGAAGAGGTCATTGCCGAACGGTATTGCGGCATTCGCCCTGCACCGGGATATCCCGCACAGCCCGACCACACGGAAAAGAAAACTCTGTTTGAACTTTTGCAGGCAGAACGGCGCACAGGCGTGAAGCTTACCGAGAGTTACGCCATGTGGCCGGGCTCTTCTGTCTCGGGTCTGTATCTCTCGCACCCCGATGCGCATTACTTCGGCGTTGCCAGGATCGAACGCGATCAAGTGGAGGATTATGCGCAGCGCAAGCAAATGAGCGTCGCCGAAATGGAGCGCTGGCTGGCGCCGGTTCTCAATTATGATCCGGCGGCGATTGCACGCGTTGCGGCTGAATGAAAACGCACCAGAACTGGCAAGGCAATCGGGAAGGGCGCGCGAAACTTGTTCGGGCGCCCTTTTCTTTCCATGCACCATGGCCGCTACAAGATTTTCCCGCTGCCGGAAGGACGTGAAAATCACACCTGCAACATGCAGCGCTGCCAATAGCACGACCTGATGCGCGACCACGCAATGAATTGTTTCAACCAGTTCATCGCCCCGGAAATGATCGGTCGTGTAAAGCCAGCCGGTCACGCCTGCGCCACCAACACAAAAGAGCAGTGCCAGCACCATCTATCCACTCAGCGGATTATGGGGGACAAATCCCACTGGGCGAACAAAATGCAACTTCGCTTCCAAATATTTGACAAAAGCATAATTTCCCTAAATGAAACCCGTACGTTCCGCCCTGCAATTGCCGAGGTCTTCCAATGCCGTCTTCCGCCAAGCCACCCTTTCGCGCCGACCATGTCGGTTCATTTCTGCGCCCTGACAATCTGAAGGATGCGCGCAACCAGTTCCGGGAAGGCAAGATTACCCAGCAAGCGCTGTCCAGGCTGGAAGATGAAGCCATCAAGGATGTAGTCAAACTGCAGAAGGAAGCCGGACTGTCGTCTGCCACCGACGGCGAACTGCGGCGGCAAAGCTGGAGCGGGGATTTCCTCACCGCCATCGGCAATGTCGTTACACGCCCCTCGCAATTCACCCTTCGCTTCCAGACCAAGGACGGCGAACGCCGTGCCCAGCCGCCAGGGTTTTATATCGAAGGCAAGATGGCTCTGCCGAAGGACGGCATCTTTACCGATCACTTCAAATACCTGAAATCCGTTTGCAGCGGCGATGTCACGCCCAAACTGACCATTCCTTCGCCGACCATGTTGCATTTCCGTTCCGGCCGCGCAGGTGTCGATGAAAAAGCCTATCCGACCATGGAAGAATATTTCGATGACCTGGCGCGCATCTATTCCGAAGAGATGCACGCTGTCGCAAAGGAGGGCTGCACCTATCTGCAGATCGATGACACCAATTTCGCCTATCTCTGCGACAAGGATTTGCGCAACGAGGTTCGCACCATCATCGGTGAAGATCCGGACGCGTTGACACCGCTCTATGCAGAACTTCTCTCCAAGTGCACTGCCAACCGTCCTTCAGGCATGACGGTGTGCATGCATGTGTGCCGCGGCAATTCCGCCAGCGCCTGGGTCGGTTCCGGTGGCTATGAGCCGGTGGCCGAAGCCCTGTTCAACAAGGCCGATATCGACGGCTATTTCCTGGAATTCGATTCCGACCGTGCCGGCGGCTTTGAGCCATTGCGCTTTCTGCCGAAGGGCCACAAGCGCGTCATTCTGGGCCTTGTCAGCTCCAAGTTCCCCGAGATGGAAAAAATGGACGACCTCAAGCGCCGTATCGACGAAGCAACAAAATTTGCCCCGCTGGACCAGCTCTGCATTTCCACGCAATGTGGTTTTGCTTCGACTGAAGTTGGCAACGCCATCACTTTCGACGATCAGCGCCGCAAGCTGGAACTGGTTGTCAAAACTGCAGAAGCCGTCTGGGGCACTGCCGCCTGATTGCCATCGATCTGTTTGGCCAGCGCCCATAATGAAAAAGAGCGGACCGCAAGGCCCGCTCTTTTTGTTTGCAACCAAAGTGCGACAGGTTCTAGCCTGCACGCGCCTGCTTCATGAGCGCCAGCAGTTTTGGCGGCGACATCGGCAGCGATGTCGGGCGCACCCCGATAGCGTTGGCGATGGCATTGCCGACAGCCGCAGGCCCCGGCGTCAAGCGGCACTTCGCCGACGCCGCGCAGGCCGATAGGGATGTTTCGGATTCGGCACTTCGACAATCACCGTTTCGATCATCGGCACGTCTGATGCAACCGGCATGCGATAGTCGAGAAAGCCCGTGTTCTGCAGGCGGCCGTCGCTTCCGTAGATATATTCCTCATTCAGCGCCCAGCCGATCGCCTGCACGGCAGCGCCCTGCAATTGACCTTCGACCTGGATCGGGTTGATCATCTTCCCCGCATCCTCGACGATCGTGTAGCGCTTGATCGCAACGAAGCCGGTTTCCTTGTCGACTTCCACATCGACGATATGCACGGCAAAACCGGGGCCTGCGCCGGTGACATTCATTTCCGAATGGCCGGAGATTGCACCCATCGTGTAGGTCGTCTTGGAAGCGATTTCCTTCATCGACATCGGTTCGAATTCGCCGACGTTGGAACTGGCAGGACGGCAATGCCCATCTTCGAACATGACGCCCTCTTCCGGCACGTTCCAGATCTTCGCTGCACGCCGGCACAGTTCGGCGATGATCTTGCCGTGCATTGTTGACGACGACCATGCCCGAGGAGAATGTCGTGCGGCTGCCAGCCGTTACGCGGTTGAAGCCAAGCGCATTGGTGTCGGCCAGTGTCGCGCGCACGCGATCGACCGGAATGCCGAACTCTTCGGCCGCCATCATCGCCATCGACATGCGCGAGCCGGCAACATCCGCTGTGCCAAGGATGATGTTGACCGTCCCGTCCGGCGCAAGGCTCATCGTGCCGGACGTCTCGCCGCCGCGATTGAACCAGAAGCCGCAGGCAACGCCACGCGCCTGTCCCTTCGGGACCGGCGAGCGTGTAATGCTCGCACGCCTTGGCAGCCTCGAATCGTTTCGATCAGTCCGATCTCGTCGAATTTCTGGCCGTAGATCGTCGTATGGCCCTTCGCGACTGCGTTCTTGAGGCGGAAGTCGAGCTGGTCCATGCCGATTGCGTCGGCGAGTTCGGTCGATCATCGCTTCTGCGCCGAACATCACCTGCGGCACGCAGGGCGCACGGAATGAGGCCACCTTCGGCCGGTTCGACACGACTTCATAGCAAAGCGTTTCCACATTCGCGATGTCGTAGCGGGTCCAGATCGCCTGCTGTGCATTGACGAATGCCGATCCGGTGTACGGACCGGTCTGGAAGACCAGCTCCGACTGCGCGGCGACGATGGTGCCGTCCTTCTTTGCAGCCAATCTTGATCTTCGATTGCGTGCCCGAGACCGGACCTGTTCGCCTGCAGCACTTCGGCGCGGTCATCGTCATCTTCACGGCGGCCTTGGCCTTGCGCGAAAGCGCCACAGCCAGCGGCTCGATATAGAACGTCGTCTTGCCGCCAAAGCCGCCGCCCAGTTCGGACTGCTGGATGTTGATCTTCGAGGAATCGATATCCAGGATCGCGGTCAGCCGGTCGCGATAGACCCATGGCGCCTGCGTGCAGCACCACAGATCGACCTGGCCATCGTCCGAACAGTTTGCGATGCACGATTGCAGTTCGATATAGCCCTGATGCATGGGCTTGGAATCGAACGTGCGTTCGATCACCACATCGGCCTCCGCAAAACCCTTGGCGATGTCGCCCTGCTTCAGGACGCTTTTTTCGACGACGTTCGTCGGCCTTTCGGCGTCCGGCCCGGTCGCGCCCTTGGTGCGCATGATAATCGTGCAGGATCGGCGCATCCGGTTTCATCGCCTCGACGGCATCGATGACGAACGGCAGGACTTCGTATTCCACCTCGATCAGCTTCAACGCTTTCTTGGCCGCGCGTTCGCTGGTCGCAGCTACCGCCGCGACCGGATGTCCTTCCCAGTAGACCTTCTCGCGCGCCATCACCATGCGCGTCATGTCGCCGCGCCGGTGCCCTGCTTTCTTCTCCGGGAAGTCGTCGCGCGTGATGATCGCCTTCACGCCGGGCAGCTTTTTCGGCCTTTGAGTGTCGATCCGCTTCAGGATGGCATGGGGATGCGGACTGCGCAGGACCTTGCCGACCAACATGCCCGGCAGCAAACGCATCGGCGGCAAATTTCGCGCGGCCGGTGACCTTGTCGTAGCCGTCATGTTTGACCGGCGACGTACCGACGATCTTGTAGTTCGCATCGGGATTGAAGCCGGACTTTTCCAGAATGTCATGCATGTTCAGGCTCCCTCTCATTTCGGCGGCGGCGGCCATGACGGCGCGGATGATCTTGTCATAGCCGGTGCAGCGGCACAGATTGCCGGCCAGCCAGTAGCGGATTTCGGTTTCGTCGGGTCGGGATTGCGCTCCAGCAAGCGCCTTCGCCGCGATCAGAACGCCGGGCGTGCAGATGCCGCATTGCAATCCGTTCATTTCCAGAAACTTGCGTTGCAGCGGATGCAACTCGCCATTCTTCGCCATGCCTTCGATCGTTTCGACCTCGCTGCCGTTGGCTTCGGCCGCCAGCACAAGGCAGGAGCAGACCAGCCGGCCGTCAACCATCACGCTGCAGGCGCCGCAATCGCCGGTCGCGCAGCCTTCCTTGGTGCCGGTCAGCATCAATTCGTCACGCAGCACGTCGAGCAAGCGTCTGCTGCGGTTCGGCCAGAGCACTTCGTATTCATCGCCATTCACGGTGAATTCGACGTGATATTTCTTGCTCATGCGTTTGCCTCGCCCGTTCATATGCCTTTTGTGCGACGCGCTTCGCCAGTACGCCGGCCACCTCGATGCGGAATTCTTGCGTGCCGCGCTTGTCGTCAATCGGCTTGCACGCGGCCGAAGCAGCCGCCGCCAGCTTGTCCAGCGCAGCCTCGTCAACTTTAGTGCCGATCAGCGCATCTGGCGCATTCCTCGACGAGCAGGACGGTCGGCGCGACGGCGCCCAGCGCAACGCGCGCCTGCGGTGCAGACGCCCGCGTCATCAAGCGTCAGGTTGACCGCAACGCCGACGACGGCGATGTCCATTTCCGTGCGCGGCGTAAAGCGCATGGTAGGCGTCGCCGGAATTGCTTCGGCCGCGCCGGCAGGAAGAAGGATTCGATCATCTCGCCTCTGGCCAGAGACGTCTTGCCCGGTCCGACCGGAATCTTTTCGACCGGCACATCGCGCGCGCCGTCGGGTCCGACGACACGGGCAATTGCGCCGGCGGTCACCAGTGGCGGCACGCTGTCGGCGCCCGGCGATGCATTGCAGAGATTGCCTGTCATCGTGGCGCGGCCCTTGACCTGGATCGAGCCGATCAGCTTCACGCCGTCGATGAGACCCGGCCATGGCGCACAGAAGTCCGCATTCTCGCACATTTCCATGCCGCTGACGGCTGCACCGATCGCGGTAGCCGCCGTTTTCCTTGGCGATCCGCGCGCATATCCGGGATTTTCTTGATATCGACCAGCAGCTCCGGCTCGATCAGGTCCATTTCCATCTGGACGATCACATCGGTTCCGCCCGCCAGAACGCGTGGCCGGCCCTGCGCCGCCTGCCAGCAGTTTGACCGCGTCGGCAAGACTTCCGGGCGCTTCATAACGAAGGTCTGGCATTTCCACTCCCTTGTGATGTTCATGCCCGTATGCAGGGCATTTTCACCATCATGGCGCATAATCGCCGGGGAGCCAAGCCCGCCCAATCCGGCGTTCGCTCACGCCGAGGCGTAGCGCCGTACGGCATCGCCGAAGGCATGAAACAGCGCACCGTTCACATTATTGGTCTGCGGATTGTATTCGGCATGCCATTGCACGCCCAGGGCAAAGCCCGGCGCATCGGCGATACGAATGGCCTCGATCGTTTCATCGTCGGCCACACCCTCCACGATAATGCGGTCACCTGTCCGCATGATGCCCTGCCCATGCAGTGAATTCACATGCACGGTTTGCGCCCCGAATATTTTTGCAAACACACCGTCCGGCGTCAGATGCACATCATGCCGTTCGGCAAACAACACGTCGGGATCGGGATGCATTTCGCCATTGGCCAGACGCAACATGCGGTGGTTCATGCGGCCCGGCAATTCGCGGATCTCCGGATGCAGCGTGCCACCAAATGCGACATTCATTTCCTGAAAGCCGCGGCACAGGCCAAGAATCGGAATACCCTCTTCCACGCACACCCGGATCAGGTTGAGCGCCAGCACATCGCGATCTTCATCAAACGGCGCGTGCTTTTCCGTCGGCTCCTCGCCGTAATGACGCGGATGCACATTTGCGCGGCCCCCGGTCAGCACAATGCCATCCACGCAATCCAGCAGCGCATCCGTATCGGTTATGTCCGGGCAGGCTGCGAACATCAGCGGCATCGCGCCGGTTACATCGGCAACGGCGCGCAGGCTCTTCACCCCCGCTCCCTGCATCAGAAAACGATCCTCGATCTTGTAGGAGTTTCCGATGACGCCGATAACCGGTTTGCTCATGGTGCTATCCTGTTCAGCAGGCTTGATTATCGCAAATCTGCAAAGGCCTCGTCGAGCCGCCCCAGTGCTTCGTCAAGCAATGGTCTTGGCGTGGCCAGATTAAAACGCAGGAATGTGTCGCCGCCGGGCCCGAATTGCGGACCCGCATTCACAAAAATTCGCGCCTTTTGCGCAACACGCTCCGCCGCCTCTTTGGCGGACAGTCCCGTGCCCGCAAAATTCACCCACGCCAGATAGGTCGCATCCAGCCGCATCGAACGCGCGCCGGGCGCTGCCGCTTCAATGCCTGCATCGAAACGGGTGCAATTGGCTTTCAGATAGGGCAACAGGGCATCAAGCCATGCCTCGCCCGTGCGCCAGGCCGCTTCGGTCGCCAGCATCCCGAACAGGTTGTACGACGCCAGCCCGCTTGCAACGATGCGTGCATCGAGCTTTTCCTTCATGCGTGCGTTGGACGTGACACAGGCGCCGACATGCGCACCTGCCAGATTGAATGTCTTGGTTGCCGCCACACAGGTGATCAGCCGGTCCGCAACATCCGGCGCAGCCAGCATCGCCGGTACGTGCCGCGAACCTTCGAACACGAGATCGCAATGAATTTCATCGGACACCAGAATGAGATCGCGCTCGATACAAAGATCGGCCAGCGCGCGTATTTCCTCGGCCGACCAGCAATTGCCGCCGGGATTATGCGGCGAGCAGAAGAACACGATTTTGGTCCGCGGTGTCAGCGACTTGGCCAACCCGTCCAGATCCATCCGGTAGCGCCCGTTTTCCTCCACCAGCGGTGAATCGAAAATCTTCCGGCCGTTGCTCGTGATGATCCGGCGAAAGGCATGATAGACCGGCGTGAACAGCACAACCTCGTCGTCCGGCTCGGTTAGCGCCTGCAGGATTAGCCCGCAGCCTGAGACAATACCCGGTGTCGGGCTGATCCAGTCCGGGTCGATGGCAAAGCCATGGCGCATCTTCAGCCAGTCAGCGCAAGCCTGCGCCCAGCTTCCCGTATCGGCATAATAACCATGCGTGCCGCGCTCGACTTCCGCACGCAAGGCCTCCGTCACGCCCGGCGGGGCAGCAAAATCCATGTCCGCGACCCACATGGGCAAAGCGTCCGGAGCAGTGATACCGGAATATTTCGCAATATTGTCCCATTTCGTTGAATGGGTGCCCCTGCGTTCAATAACGCGGTCGAAGTCGAACAAATCGCTCTCCTGAAATATGCCGATAGCGTGGCAACCATAATGGCCACCGGGCTCTTGAGGTCAAGGCGATGCAAAAGCGGTCTTGCGCCTGATCCGCAGGTGCATTGCCAATGTTGCCATAAATCCCGCAAGGGCGACAAAAGCCAGGAACCCGAAATATAACTGGTAGCCGCCCGCGCCCGCATGGGCATCCACGAACATGCCGGCAAGCAAATGCCCGAATATATCCGGCGAATAGCCGATAACGGAGACGACACCGACAACGGTGCCCGTCGAGGCCGCCGGAATTCCCGACGCCTCCATGAGAGCATAATAGACCCCGCGCAACGCAAAGACCGCTATGGCGACAGCTGCGACCTGCACCCATAACAAGCTGATGGCCCCCGCATTGGCAGGCAAGACGGCCATTGCGGCATAGGCTGCAATCAGCAGGATATAAGCGCCCAGAATGGCCCGCGTGGGCGCGATGCGGTCCGCCAGAAGTCCCGCGCCCAAAGCCGCAACCGGGCGTATCCAGTCACGAAACGTCGCCAGTTGGGCGCCAAACAGCTTGCTCTGCCCATAGGCGCGTTCGGCGAAACCGGCAAAATCGAAACTGCCGATGTAGAGCATGTAGGCCGTCAGGATGATGAAGCCGAGCAGCCATGTTTCAACCCGTGCGAATGCATCGCGCAACGGCGCCAGGCCATCGCGCGCAATGGTATCCGTTGTGGCATCGCCGACCTCGTGCGGAATGAGAAACCAGACAGCCACCGCAGCAACAAGCGGAGCGATGGCATAGACCAGGATCACAGAAACAAGTCCCTCGCGGGTCGAACCGGCCATTGCAAATGCAATTGTTGCCGCGCTCACTAGCAGGGCATCGGCAAGGCCGCGCCCGCCATCGAGCAACCCGAAGCTTGCGCCCTGGCTGTCATGCCCGCCCCACAAACGCGTTGCCTTGATCAGTGCAGCCCAGAACGTGAGGATCGAGGTGATGCCCCAGAAGGCATAGACGCCAAGCAGACCCGCATAGGACGGGATCGTCGCCATGAAAAAACCGCCCGCACCTGTCGCCACGAGTGAAAAGGTCAAAAGAACACGCGCGGGGAAACGATCAGCCAGCCAGCCACCGGGAAAATAACAGGCCAGCGCAAGAATGCCGAACATCGAATTCAGCAAACCGATCTCCGTAGCACTGACCTGGAACACCTGCTCCATGCTGGTCTGAAAGGTCTTGCGCATATAGACCAGCATGTAGATGGACTCGCCTGCCAGCATCAGGCTTGCGAGAAAGAGCCATCGTTGCCACTGTTTTGCTTTGGACTTTCCGCTCATGTGCGGATGGTCGCATCCGCTGGCGCAATAGGCAAACCATAATCCGCTCGCACTACATGCCGTCGTCGCGCGGTGGAATGTTCATGCCCCGTTGCACGGCAGGCCGTTGTGCAATCCGCGCCAGCCAGGCTTTTACGTTGGGATATTTTGCAATATTGATCTCCTGCATCTTCCAGCGGAAGATCCAGGGATAGGCGGCAATATCGGCAATCGAATAATCACCGGCAAGAAAATCCCGCTGCGCCAGCGCCTGATCCACAATGCCATAGACCCTGTTGTTCTCCGTCTGCCATTCGCCAAGGTGCGGATGAACCCGGCCTGCATCGCGCTCGCGCACCTGCCAATGCACGTTCATGCCGGTATGGGTCACATGGCCGGATGCAAAGAACAGCCAGTTCAGCACGTCCCATCGCGCAGCCGGATCGGACGGCATGAGCTTGCCGGATTTTTCTGCCAGATATTGCAGGATGGCGCCGGATTCGAACAATACGATTTTCTGTCCGCCCGGTCCGTCGTCATCGGCAATGCACGGGATGCGTCCGTTCGGATTGATGGCAAGATACCAGTCTTCCTTCTGTTCCTTGCGTTCCAGCGCCATCGGCCGCACCTGATAGGCAAGCCCGGTCTCTTCCAGCATGATGGAGGCTTTGCGACCGTTGGACGTTGCCTTGCTGTAAAGCACAATCATGTCTCAGCCTTTCTGCTCAGGATGCCTGCGCGTCCGGTCGCCTGCGGCCCAGACCCAGCCACGCAAACAGACCTGACAAAACCGAACCGATGCCGCCCGCCATGAACAGGCCAAGCCAGATGATGTCGCTGTATTCTTCCAGCACCGTCTGGCTTTCACCATTGATCTGGGCCACCGTTCCCGCATGCGGTAAAAATCGTCTGCTCTGCTCGAGCGACGGCAATTCAATGCCGAACTCACCGCCGCTTTCCACAAGCTGACTGCGCAGATCAGACAGCGTCTTGGTCAAATGTGCAGCCCGGCGCTGGCTCATGGCAGTCGTTGCCACCAGATCATAGGTAATGGCAACAGCTTCCATGTCCTCTGAAGGCGCCGGCGGATTGCCGCCAAACACGCCCATGGGAATGGTCGATGCCTCAAGCTGGCGAAACTGGTGGACCAGTCCCTTCGCCGCTGGCGGAGCAAGCAAGGCAAATCGCGCACCGGCAATCCTGCGTGCAGCAGTAATCAGCCCGCGCGTGTCCTCTTCCGATGGATGGGCGAGCAGGATGAGCAGATCGGCTTTGCCGGAGACAAAGGCCTCCTGCGCTTCCTCCAGGCTCATGATCGATAGTTTTTTCCGGTCCTCGCTCCGGTCGAAGAAATCCAGGACTTCGCCGATCACGGAATTGTCGAGACTGCCACGCCGGCGCACCAGCACGCCCGGCACGCGGCCAAGCAGGTCCAGCAGCTTCGGCTTGCTATCGTCCTTTTCCGCATTTGCATCCGCCGGTTTTGCCTTTGCGGCCTTCTCAGGCACGCGCGCTATGGCGAACAGGGTACGCCGTTGCAGGATGGCCAGCGCGCGCGCCTCTGGAACATCGTCATAATCGCTGCGCAGTGCAGCCAGATGCACCTTTCCTTCGATCAGCCGCTTTGCGCTTTCCTCTGCGCCAGACGTATAGACGATCTTGAAACGGAAACCCGTTCGCTTTGAATTGACGGCACTTGTCATGTCGCGAATGAAGCCGGCGTAGGGCGCAGCCTCCGGACCAACCGCTATGGTGATCATGGTCGCCCGCACATACCAATATGCGCCACCTGCCAGAACAACCGTGAGGATGCTGATCAAGAACAGCCAGCGGGAAAGAAATTGTCTGAACATGAACGACTATGACCTGTCTTGTCCCCGCACAAGAACGGCAGGTAACACTATCTTATGACCACTGGCCGCAGGGACACAAGGGATCGGGACGGCATGCAGCGTGAAGGACCGCAATCCTCCGCATGATTACAATTCCATGTTGCGGTCTTTCGGCCGCCAGGCATTCACACGCCTGTCAATGGCCACAAGCATCGCGTTGATCACCAGCACCAGCACGGTCGCAATCGCGATACCGGCGAACACACCCACCGTGTCGACAGACTGGCGAGAATTCTCGATGTAATAGCCAAGGCCCTCGTTGCCGACGAGAAATTCGCCGATGATTGCTGCGCTCACCGCGCGGGGGAGCGAAATCTTCAGCGCCGAAAAGAAAAACGGTTGCAACGAGCGCCAGATGATGTGCCGCGAGATCGCCTGCTCCGATGCCCCGGCGATGCGCGCCATGTTCAGCAGCCGTCCGTCAACGCTGCGCATGCCCGCAAATATGCCGACAAACACGGGATAAAAAACCAGTAGGCCAACCAGCCAGAGTTTCGGCGCATCGTTGATGCCGAACCACAGGATGAACAACGGGATCAGCGCATATTTCGGCACGCCCATCGATGCCATGATGTAAGGCTCGATTGCCGCGGAAAAACGCGGCATGGCGCGCAGCACGAAAGGCAGGGCTATTCCGGCAATGCAGCCAAGGGCAAAGCCGAGCGCAGACAGGCGCAGCGTTACATAGGTGTGCGTCCACAATTCGCCGTTCAGCGCAATTTCAACAATCCGTTCCCACACCTTGAATGGATCGGCGACATAGGATTCGCCCGCCCGGTCCGCGCCGATCTTCCACAGCCAGACAAAAAACACGCCAAGGCCAATCTGCGCAGCCAGCACGCTCCAGCGCCGCCAGTTGATGGTGGACGTCCCCGTCGTGCCTTGCGTTTGCGTGATCGCGCTCACATCGGCCTCACTTTACCTGTGCGCGGATAGCCGCATACAGCCGCGTGAATGCGGGGTCCGTAATCAGGTCCTGCACATTGCGCGGCCGCGGAATGTCGATGACATGTTCGCCTGCGACCTTCGCCGGCGCACGTGACAGGACCAGCGTCCGGTCGGCAAGCGAAATCGCTTCGGCAATATCATGCGTCACGAATATGATGGTCTTGCGGCCCATGGTCCACAGACGCAGCAGATCGTCCTGCAATTGCGCGCGTGTCTGCGCATCCAGCGCGCCAAACGGCTCGTCCATCAGGATCACCGGTGGATCATACACAAGCGTGCGGATCAGCGAGCAGCGCTTGCGCATGCCACCGGACAATTCGTGCGGATAATGATTTTCAAAGCCCTTCAGCCCCACCGCTTCCACAAGCCTTGCCGCCCGCTCGCGCGCAGCTGCATCGATCTTGCCCTGCACCTCAAGCGGGAACAGCACATTGTCCATGCACGAACGCCATGGCAGCAGATTGTCTTCCTGCATCACATAGCCGATCTGGCATCCCAGGCCCGGCTTCAGCGCTTTGGCATCCATGCCCGGCGCACTCTGTCCGCGAAAACGCACATCGCCCGCCGATGACGTATCGATCTGCGCGATCATGTTGAGCAATGTCGTCTTGCCGGAACCCGACGGGCCTACGATCGTCAGGAATTCCCCGTCCGCAACAGAAAACGTCAGATCCTGAATGATCCAGGGCGCAGGTTCCCCACCGCGCGGCGCGAACCGTTTTCCCAGACCTTCCACTTCCAGCAAAGGCACATTCATTCCTCAGGCCTCCGCCTGCATAAGCTTGTCGGCGGCAGGCCGCCATTTCAAAAGCCGCTTCTCGATTGTGTTCACCAGCCAGTTGCCGATGAACACGATGATGCACACCAGCGTGAGCGAAACGAACACGCCGGTCGTGTCGAAATTCATCGAATGGAATTGCACCAGATACCCAAGCCCGCGATTGGCCGAAATCAGTTCCGCCACCACAGCGCCGCCAATGGCGTAGGGCATGGCCAGGCGAAAGCCCGCAAAGATATGCGGCACTGCGCCGGGAAACACCACACGCCGCGCCACGTGATATTCGGAAGCGCCGGAAATCTGCGCCATCTGCACCAGCTTTGGATCAAGCGCGCGAATGCCGCCCAGCGTGGCGAAGTAGACGATGAAGAATACCGTGAAGGTGATCAGCGCGATCTTCGATTCAATGCCAATGCCAAACCACAGCACGAACAGCGGCGCCAGCGCCAGCTTCGGCATGCCATAGCCGCCCACCATGAACGGATCGATCACGGCTGTAAAAAACGGCATGCGCCGCAATGCAAACGGCAGGATGATCGCCGGCACGCCGCCCAGAATGAAACCGATGATCGCCTCGCCCAGCGTGTAGGATGCATGGTTCAACAATTCGATACCGGCAATGCCCTGCACCAGCCGCACCAGCACGCCCCATGGCGAGCCGACCCAATAGGTGCCCAGTGTAAGGCTCAGCACCTGCCAGATGGCGACCAGCGCCACGAACACGGCCAGCCGGTCACGGTTGCGCATCAGCATGGCTGCCGGGCCCGTTGCTGTGCGTGTTTGCGCAACATCGCTCATGCAACATGCTCGCATGATGGCGCTCGTCGCGCGCAAGCGCAGCGCACAATGCGCGGCCTGCACCACAAAGCATCCGGCATTGACCTGTTCACCCGCTCGCCCCGTTTTGGTTACATCGAATTTTGCAGTGCTGCGCATTGTGCGCCTGCAGCACTTTGGCTAGTCTCCCTTAGCAAATGTTCCGCAGCGGCGAAAGCGCGCCAGCTCCATCAGCGGACAAGGCTTTCAACCAGGAGGACAATGATGTTTGTTGCAAGGACCATGAAGACCGCCGCAATTGCTGCCGGGCTTGCCCTGCTGCCAGTGGCAGGCCAGGCGCAGGACATCCCGACCATCATCGCGATCCCTGCGCCCACCATGACCTTCTCGTCCCATTACATTGCAATGGACGGCGGCTACTACAAGAAGAACGGCCTCAACGTCACCGAACGCAACCTCACCGGCGTTGCCTCCACCAATGCCGTCATCGCCGGAAGCGCCGACTTCACCGTGGGCACGGGCACCACCTTCCTGCGCGCTGTGGCCAGCGGCCAGAAGCTGATGTCCATCGGCACATTGGTCAACCGGCCGATGGTCGAGCTTGTCATGCGCAAGGATGTGGCTGACGCAGCCGGCATCAAGGAAGACACGCCCATCGCGGAAAAGCTGAAAGCGCTGAAGGGCAAGACCGTCGCCGTGCAGGGCATCGGCTCCATCATCCACGCCATGCAGCGCCTGGCTGCGCGCCGCGCCGGGCTTGATCCGGACAAGGACATGCGCGTCACCTCCATGGCCCCGCCCGCCATGCTGCCTGCGCTCAAATCAAAACAGATCGACGCCTATGCAACTTCCCTGCCCTTCACCACGGCGGCTGTCTTTTCCGGCGATGCGGTGATGCTGCTCAGCGGCCCGCGCGGCGACATGCCCGAGTTCATCCCCTTCGATTACGTCGTGCTCTATACGCGCCCGGAAGTGTGCGAAAAGCAGCGCGCCAAATGCGAGCGCATGGCCAAGGCCTCGAAGGAAGCGGTGGACTTCATCAACGCCAAACCGGCCGAGGCTCTGGCCATGATGAAGAAGCGCTTCAAGCGGCTTGACCCGAAGGTGCTGGACGAAGCCTGGAAGATGGTCTCCATCGCCCATTCGAAGGATTCGAAGTCCACAAAAGTCGGCCTGGAGAACAGCCAGAAATTCGCCGTCGGCGCCGGCCTGCTGGCCGAGAAGGACACGGTGAAGGACGTGACCACGACGTTCACCGATCAGTTCATGAAATAGCGGCAGGGGCATACCCGCACCCGCATCCCCTCACCCTGAGGAGGGCGGCAGCATCGGCCCGAAAAGTTGCAGACTTTTCGGATAAGCCGATGCGAAAAAAAAGCAGCCCGTCTCGAAGGGTCGAAGCACCGCAGCGGGCGCGTACCAGCATCCTTCGATACGCCGCCTGCAACGGGAGAAACATAGCGGCCGGCAAGAAATCGCAACACCGCTACCCGGCCTGCGCCGCCGCAAGCATTTCGCGCAGCCGGCCCGGCATCCACGCATCCACCGGCGCCAACCGCCCTTGTGCCGCAAGGCCTTCTGCGATGCGCAATGCCTCGGACAGATAAGAGGCGGCCTTGTCCGTTTCCACCTCCGACAGCTTGACGCTGGAAACGATCACGTCCCGCGCCCGCTCCGAATGGCTCGGGTCCTGCGACAACAGACGGCGGCGAATCTCCAGACCCTCGCGATAATTCTCAAGCGCACCGCTCCAACGCGCCCTGCGCTCAAGCACGTCGCCGATCTTGCTTGACACTCACCGACACGTCCCGCGCCCGCTCCGAATGGCTCGGGTCCTGCGACAACAGACGGCGGCGAATCTCCAGACCCTCGCGATAATTCTCAAGCGCTCCCTCCAGCGCGCCCTGCGCAACAAGCACGTCGCCGATCTTGTTGACACTCACCGACACGTCCCGCGCCCGCTCCGAATGGCTCGGGTCCTGCGACAACAGACGGCGGCGAATCTCCAGACCCTCGCGATAATTCTCAAGCGCTCCCTCCAGCGCGCCCTGCGCAACAAGCACGTCGCCGATCTTGTTGACACTCACCGACACGTCCCGCGCCCGCTCCGAATGGCTCGGGTCCTGCGACAACAGACGACGGCTAATCTCCAGACCCTCGCGATAATTCTCAAGCGCTCCCTCCAGCGCGCCCTGCGCAACAAGCACGTCGCCGATCCGTTCGAGACTCACCGACACGTCCCGCGCCCGCTCCGAATGGCTCGGGTCCTGCGACAACAGACGACGGCAAATCTCCAGACCCTCGCGATAATTCTCAAGCGCTCCCTCCAGCGCGCCCTGCGCAACAAGCACGTCGCCGATCCGCTCCAGACTCACCGACACGTCCCGCGCCCGCTCCGAATGGCTCGGGTCCTGCGACAACAGACGACGGCGAATCTCCAGACCCTCGCGATAATTCTCAAGCGCTCCCTCCAGCGCGCCCTGCGCAACAAGCACGTCGCCGATCTTGTTGACACTCACCGACACGTCCCGCGCCCGCTCCGAATGGCTCGGGTCCTGCGACAACAGACGACGGCGAAATCTCCAGACCCTCGCGATAATTCTCAAGCGCACCCTCCAGCGCGCCCTGCGCAACAAGCACGTCGCCGATCCGGTCCAAACTCACCGACACGTCCCGCGCCCGCTCCGAATGGCTCGGGTCCTGCGACAACAGACGACGGCTTATCTCCAGACCCT
Source organism: uncultured Alphaproteobacteria bacterium (assembly GCA_963700795.1). Classification (GTDB taxonomy): domain Bacteria; phylum Pseudomonadota; class Alphaproteobacteria; order Rhizobiales; family Beijerinckiaceae; genus Terripilifer. The sequence continues at coordinate 120,503 of CAVOYX010000016.1, forward strand.
CGCGATAATTCTCAAGCGCCCCCTCCAGCGCGCCCTGCGCACAAGCACGTCGCCGATCCGGTCCAGCGCGACATTGGCGTTGATTTCGTCGCCGGCTTCGCCGAAATGCAGCGATTGCCTTGCCGAATGCCTCCAGCGCAGCACCGGTCGTGCCTGCGATCCGCTCCAGGTCGCCGATTTCCCCCAGGCCCAGACCGTTCGCCGGATCGAGGGCAACGATCTGCTGCAGAGTGGTCTTGGCAGCGTGCGTAATCCAGCGCCAGTTTTTCGATGTCCGCCTGTTCCATCAGCAGCGGCAGCAGCCGGCGCTTGCGGTTCTCCTCTTCCTCCGCGATCTTCGCCGCCAGAATGCCGCGCGCGCCGGCGGTGTCGATCTACTTTCAGTTTCGCGCGCGCCGCGCCGATGGTCGCATCGATGTCTGCGCCATCGTTCGACGGCTTCACCGGCTCGTTCGCTTTCGCAACGATACCGGCGATCGCCTCCTCTGCACTCTCGCGCATTTCGTCCGGCGTCAGGTTTTCGTGCCCAAGCGCCTCGAAGATCGGAACAAGTTTTTCCGGTTCCATGCCCTTCTCGCGGGCAATCTCGTAGCGAATTGCACGTGTTTCTTCGCGATGAGCCTTTTGCAGGCGAGTTCCTTCGTCGACCTTCGTCTTGATCTCGTCCTGCCCCTTCAACAAGGCTTCAAACGAAAAACTCGCAAGAGGCTTGAAGAAAGCATCGTTCACGCGAATCTGCGCGAAAGAATTGATGATGATGGTACGGAAGACACGTTGCGCAATCTCGCTACGCTTGACGAACAGGCTAGCCTCCACGGCCTTTTCCATCATCGCATCCGTCAACGCTTCAGCGTCGATGTTTTTTGCAACCACGGTTTGTGCATCCGGTATGCACAGGTGAATGATCTTGTCGAACTCCTTCACCGCATCTTCCAGATCGGCCTGCGCTGCCCGATCACCACGAAATTCCTGCGCGATCCAGGCTTCGAAATTGCTGGATACCGAGTTGCTGACGTTCTGCACAATCTTGCGGCAAGCATTGGCCTGCTCATTTCGCAAGCTGACTGCCAGTTCCCCGCTTTTGGTGACAATCGTTATCGCTTCGGCTGCGACCTTTATTCCAAGATAGCCGGCAATTGCTCCGCCACCAACGACGGCAATGTTGCAAAGGCTTTTGAGGCAATCGTTACTCAGTTTCATCGGGGATGGGTCTCCGCTCGCCACCATCCAAACATATGGTGACGCTCGCGGCAAAGGTAAAGATCGGCAGGCTCTGTTCAGCGCCCTCACCCTGAGCAGCCGTCGCCGCATCGGCCCGAAAAATTGTTCGACTTTCCGTATCGAGCCGATGCGCGAAGCCCGCGTATCGAAGGGTCGAAGGGGACAGGCTGCGTCAGGCAGGACCTGCACTTTTCAGCATCACATCAAACCGGTTGTGCGCCACACGCAACGCCTTGCGCAGGTTGAAATCACGCGCGCGAATTCCCGCTCATTTGCAGGATGTCTTGCGCATGCGCGCACACATCCCATCGTAAAAAACAAAACGAAATCAACTAGGCCTCGCGCGCACCGGCAAGAGCTGCCGAGAGTTCGCGCAATGTCGCAAGTGTTCCTGCATCGGCAATGCCATCGCAGCACTGCGGCCTGAAATGACGCTGGAAGGCGCGCACGACATCCTGCGCTAACGTGTCATAGACATCGGTTACCGGCAGGCCGTAACCGTAAGCTGCCAGTGCCGCGCGCAGGGCGCGCACGGCCTGCCCGCTGTCGCCGGGCGCGAGCCTTTCGCCCGGGCTTGTGACCGGCTGCGGCGGCACAAGATGGCCGACGCCAGCCTTATGCAATTGATTCCATGGGAAATGTTCTCCGGGATCAGCCTTGCGTCCCGGCGCAATGTCCGAATGGGCCAGCACCCGCTCCGGCCTGATCTGCCAGCGGGCGCAGATATCGGCGCTGAGCGCGCTGACGGCGGCAATCTGCACATCGGGATAGGCGGGCAATCCGCCCTCATGGCCGGTGTTGACGATCTCTATGCCGATGGAGGCCGAATTGATGTCCGTCTCGCCCTTCCAGCTGCTCACGCCGGCATGCCAGGCACGCTCGGCCTCGGGCACCAGCTGGGCGATTTTACCATCAATTTCAATGAGATAGTGGCTTGAAACCTGCGCTTCCGGAGCACAAAGCCAGGCCAGCGCCTCAGCCCCCGGCGCCGCGCACCAGGCCTCCAGCGCATCCGTCTTGAGGCCCGTGTAATGCAGGATCAGCAGGTCCGGCGCACGCGGGCCATCGCCGGTTCCGCCCTTGCGCGCATTGCGATTGGGCGAGGGGCAGACAGTCGAAACCAGCCTGGAATCAGCGCGGAAAGTGTCCATTTTTCAGACTTAAACCTTCCCGGCGAAAAAGGAAAAGGGCCTTGCAACCGTTCCCGGCAGCAGGGCCCTGATCGTTGGCAAGTACCTGAAAATAATGATTAATCGTAGTACCACTGGCGGCAGACAGCATTGCCGTCATAGTCATAGACCACCCGCGCGCAGCGACGGCGCGGAGCGGTATTGGCGCCGACCACAGCACCACCCACGCCGCCGATTGCAGCGCCAGCCAGCGCGCCGCTGGCGCGGCCCGTTACTGCAGCACCGACCACGGCGCCAGTGGCCGCGCCCAGAAGGCCGCCCTGTGCAGCGGCTTGCTCACGCGGCGTGCCATCGCAGCCTGCAACCATCAGCGACGCGCCGAGAGCAGCTACTATAATACTGATTTTCTTCATTTTTCGTCTCCGTATTGAGCGCCGACTGGAGCGCGCCTCTGACTTGAACTTGTCCCGACCCCAAGCGATCTTAGCGCAGATGAGGGCCGCATTGTGGAATTTTCCTGCACCAGCGATGCCTTTTTTCTCAACTAGTTACCGCCTGATTTCAGCACCAGGGCAAAGCGTCGCAGCGACCGTCGTTACGCGCGTCGTTCTCACGGTCGTTTTCTTGCCCCATTGAGCGCTATGTTGCGCGCAAATCGAGAAACAGGATCAGCGTTGATGAAATTATATTTTCGTAATTATTTCAGGTACTTGCTGGTATTTTCCGCAGCATTGGCAGGCTTCAGCCTGATCTTCGTCAACCAGTCCCGCGCAGCCGCCGCTTCGCTGCGCGCCATGGTGGCGCACCATGCGGCCGCCCAGGGCGTACCTGGCGGGCTTGCCCATGCCGTTGTCGTTCTGGAAAGCCGCTATCGCCCGAATGTAGTCAGCAAGGGCAATTACGGATTGATGCAGATCCGCCTCGGCACCGCCCGCGCCATGGGCTTTCGCGGCAGCCCGCGTCAATTGCTGCATCCAGACACCAATTTGCGATACGGCATGAAATATCTCGCCCGGGCATGGCGCGGTTCGCGCGGCAACGTCTGCGGCGCAATCAAGCGCTATCAGACCGGCACCGGCGCAGGCCGCATGTCGCATGCTACATTGACTTATTGCGCACGTGCCCGAAAGCTCATGGCAAACCGCTGAATTCAGAGCACTTGACCGCCTCGCCCTGTATCCCTAGCGTCGTTTTACCAGTCGGCCGGACGGCCGCTGATCGCAAGGTCAGAGGAAAGTCCGGGCTCCATGGAGATACGGTGCCGGATAACGTCCGGCGGGGGTGACCCCAGGGATAGCGCCACAGAGATCGAACCGCCGGATATGAGGGAAACTTCATCATCAGGTAAGGGTGAAAAGGTGCGGTAAGAGCGCACCGCGCGGCCGGTAACGGGCGCGGCATGGCAAGCCCCACCGGGAGCAAGACCGAATAGGGGCAGCAAGGAATGGCAACATTCCAGATGCATCTCCGCATCGCTGCCCGGGTTGGTTGCATGAGGCGTCTGGCAACAGCCGCCCCAGATGAATGGCCGTCACGTAACAGTCTTCGGGCTGCTGCCATACAAAACCCGGCTTACAGGCCGGCTGGTATCAAATCTTGTCCGGATCGAGCTTGTCATAAATCTCCCGCCGCAAGGCGGCAGAAAACTTGTTGACGTCAGTGCCTATATCTTTCGACAAGGCCTGCCATTTTTTCAACGCGACGCGATATGCATCAACAATCGCCTTTGGATCCTTCACGCCAAACTTGCGCGCATTCGCAATGTTAGGCTCATCCATCGAGGCAACGCGCTTTTCCACCAGCGCATCAAAGTCTTTGCCGCCATCGACAAACTTGACACCCTTCTTCTTGACGCGTTCGATAACTCGCCTGTCGTTATTGATATATGCCTCTATCGTCGACAATGCCACAAAGTCGGCTGCACGCTTTATATGCGCCAGTTTTTGCTCGCGTGTCAGGCCCGGCCATTTCTTGCGGCCAAGCGTCAGAAATATCGTCGGACCGCCAATTCCCAATGGGTAAGTAAATATCGTGTTGACTACATCCGCGTAGCCAAACGATATCAGAAATGAGATGGCACCATGTACACAATCAAGCCCGCCACGTTGTAGTGCTTGGGTTGCTTCGGCAGGATTCATTGCAACTGGCGTTGCACCAGCCAGCCGGACGAGCGCAACACCTCCACCAACTGATCGTATTTTCTTGCCCTTTAAATCGTCCAGCGTGGTCGGGTTACCCCGGCACATAAACACAAACGGTGTTGCTGCATAACTTCCCAGCTGAATAATGCCTTGCTTCTTGCCCTCCTCGATACACTCCTTGCAAGTCAGCAGTAAAACTTCATTCATTGCACCCGCCGCAGCGACTGAATCGCTACCGAAAATCTGCGTGTTGAACACGAGCGAGCTGGCTGGCAAATTACTCGGCGTGTATGGCGCAATTATAAATCCGCCATCTATCAATCCGTTTTGCAAACCGGCCAAAGTGCCCTTGCCATCGACAAGCTGGCCACCTGCCACAGATTTCCATGTCACGGCGCCCTTGGTGTCGGCAGCAATAGCCTTGAAATATTGCGACATGCCAAAACGCATCGCGCTGTGCTTGGGGCTAGCCCAGGTGCCATAGACGAGCTCGGCCGAATGGGCCGAACCTGACACAAAAGCTAACGCAGCAAGGCCAAGCAATAATTTGCGCACAAATGCCATCGTAACCTCCCGGAACACGCGGACTTGAGCCGCATTTGCGGGAAAGTAAATCGGATCACGACTTTGCTGGCAACAAAATAATGATCCCCATGATGAATTGGGAAATCGCTAGAGGATAATGCTCGGATTTCGCAGGTTTTGATCACAGTCGATCAGATTGACTTGCTTGACCAAAATCGACCAATGGCCTGCATCCCTCCGCAGGCGATGACCATACCAGCCCGTATATGTCCGCTTGTCACCGGCCTGGAATTCCGTGGTTAGAAAGGTTGAACGCACCATGACGACATCATGATCGCTGGTGGAAAAGACACTGACGTTGCCAATGAGACGCGCTGTGCGCGATTGCGGACGCTGGGACCAGGCGAAATCGTTTTTCAGGCGGAAGACCCTGTCTTCAAGCCGCCGGCGGTCATCAAAGGACACCGCTATCTCTTTGCGTGGATCGCCTCCATGCGGTGTGGCAGGAACCCAATAGACACACTCGGGCGCGTAGAGTTTCAACCAGTCGTCGAGACGCACCTGATCAAGAAAGCGGGCTTCTTTCTCCAGCGTGCGTCGGCAAGCATCGCGCGTTTCCATGTCGCCAATTTCGGTTTCGTCTTGTTGCCACTTGCTAAAAGCATCGACGAGATCCTGATAAAAATCATCACCAACGTAATAGGAACTCAACGATGGATTGCGATTGCCTAAATCAGACATCGGAAACCTCACGAACAACCTCAATGCGGGGATTGGCTTTCATGAGACCCTTGTAAAACTTGTAGGTCTCGCGAAGAAAGACTTCATCGGTTGCCGGACCTGTGATCACGCCGTCTGCATCCTGCTTAAATCGCTCGGGCAATCCCATGCCACGGTGCATGTAAACCCACTCGTCTTCCTCTGCCGCAAGGCCAATCTGGATCTCCTCAAAATTCATCAGATCATCCACTTCACCAAAATTAGGGAAGCTCTCCTGCGTTCGCATTCGTAACGCATTTACTGCGTCAACTTCGCCATGCAGCTCATTGCCATCGTCGACGACTGCAGTACCCCACCAGGTCGTATCAGTCTCCGTTACCGATACCGGCTGGCAGACCTGAACGTGATTGCCAAGAATATGCAGATTTGGGAAAATATTGATATTCACCGGCTCCGAAGAGGCAAGATCAAGCACTGCATTTGCCTTGTCTCCAAGCCGTTGGCGCAACATCTGCTCATAGTGTTCCATTCCCGGGTGCGGTCCTTCAATGTCCCACAAGGCGCCGGGACGCTTCGGTATGGTCATGCGCTTGTCCTTGAAATGATGACCATTGCCAAAATATTTCAAATGGACCGGCCCTGCATCCGGATTGTTTTTGTAAAACGCCATGCCTTTCTCGGCTTCATTGCCTTTGACAAACCGATTTTCCATTGCCAGCAAGGAACGATGCGAAAAAATAACGTGGTAGCCATCGCATGAATTGTCATAAAGCAATTTCCAGTTACCCTTGAACTTCAGCCGGTTCGCATCGCAATAGGCGATATTGCCGCCGGGATGCCGATCAAGCCATTCATCCAGCGGTTGGCGTACCGGCCCCAGATAGTCTTCAAGCGCAGGAGCATCCGGATTGAGCGTTCCAAATATAAAGCCACGATAAGAAGCCACACGCGGAACTTGCGCCAGATTATACTTTGGCTCGGAAAAATCGCAGGCATAGCCGTCGCTCCAAGGTACTCCCGACAATTTGCCGGTGTTGAAATAACTCCAACCATGATAGGGGCAGGCAAATGCGCGAGCGCTACCTTTTTCTTGTCTGCAAATTGTCGCGCCGCGATGGGTACATCTGTTGTAAAGCGCGCGGATCGTACCCTTGTTGTCGCGCACGACGATGATAGGTCGCAAACCCAACTTGGAGGTAACGAAATCGTTATTTTTGGGAATTTGGCTTTCGTGCGCCAGGTACACCCACACAGCACCAAAAATATTTTTCATTTCCAGACGAAAAATTGCTTCGTCCGTATAGAGCGAACGATGCACACGATCTTCATGGATCAAGCGATCAAAATCATAGGCTGCATTGATCGCACCCAACTTGTTTCCCGTCGATTGCACGGTCATGATTTGCCTCTCGCCATCGGACAGCTATCTCTTCGGTTCAGAAGAAATCAAAGTATTCATTCTGTTCCCATTCGGCAACTTTGTCGGGATCTTCCACTTCACCAGCAACCTTGAGCGCCGTGTGATATCGGCCAAGCTCAGATCTCTTCAGGCTCAGATAATAATCCACATACAGATCGCCAAAAGCCTTGCGGAAGAGCACGCTTTTATCCAACGCATCGAGCGCACCCCCAAGCGTTGTCGGCAGCAGCGGACGTTCGGATTCGTACGGCGCATCGTCAGGTGGCGGCGGCAAGGCGTTGCGTGACATCCCATCCAACCCGGCGACAATTTGCGATGCAATGAAGAGATAGGGATTGGCGGAAGGCTCACCCAGGCGGTTTTCAAATCGTGTTGCCTTGTCGCCGGGGCCACCCAGTACGCGCACCATGGCGCCTCTGTGATCAATGCCCCATCCAGCTCTGTCAGGCGCAAGGGAATTGGGCCGGAAACGACGATAGCCGTTTACTGTGGGTGTCGCAAAAATTGCAGAATCCACCGCGTGATCCAGCAGTCCTGCAAGGTAGGACTTTCCAAGGGGTGAAAGACTATCACCGTCACCTTCGGGCATGCAGAGATTTTTTCCTGTTGCCAGATCAACAAGAGATTGGTGCAAGTGCCAGCCGTTCGTATAGTGACCTGGAAAAGCTGGCTTGCACATGAAACTGGCAAAGTAACCCATGCGCCGGCACACCTGGCGCGTTGCCGTGCGAAACAAGACATAATTGTCTGCTGCGCGCATCGCAGCCTCCGCCCCGAACGTCGTTTCAAGTTGCCCCGGAGCAAATTCATTCTCAATCGATCGCAACGGAAGTTCCAACCCTTCATATGCATCCGCAAGGGCATCGAACACGGGTTGCATCATGTCCATGTTCGTTTCGCTATGGTATGAATAGCCGGGCTCAACTGGCGCTGTTGCAATAGGCAGACCTCGAACACCCTGCACAGCAGTATTCTCATCTGACAACCCATCCGCAACAACACGACGCAGATACCATTCTGTTTCAAGACCGACCAGCATGGCCATTTTCGCATCCGCAAGGCGCTTTACCTGATTGCGCAATATCCTTCTTGCAGAAAAATGAAATGGCCTTCCGTCCGTAAAATATTCATCGCACAATATCCAGCCAACACCAGGCGCCCAAGGCAATATGCGAAATGTCAGGGGATCGGGAACAATGACAAGATTGGGCGAGCCCGTCATTTCCTCCAGACCCATGCCGCCTCCACGTACGAAGGAGCGGAAAACACGGCCGCCGGAAGCATCAAGTGTAAATGTCGCAACGTTTGTATTATAACCTTCGCCCAGAGAATTCAGGAACACTGAAGCTGCGATTGCCTTGGCACGCGTGTGTCCATGAGTATCAGACCAGGCGACGCGTATCAGGCGCAGGTTTTCACTCGCAACACGCTTGCGCAATTCTGCTGCAGCGCGATCCTGCTCTTCACTCCATAAACCGTGACGCTTGATAAAACCGTCGCTCATCTTTGATGCACGTCCTTCGCGCTTAAATGAATTTGCAACTTGGCAAGGATGCAAAATCCCGCCGTCATTTTGGGAGTGCTGCGAAGCCCGCATCCGAGTAGATTGTCCGGCCGTTGGGCCCGACAACGAAATCAAGAAATGCTTGCGCCTCGGCACCCAGATGCGCCGGCGATGCGGCAACTGCATAGACAGTATCCATCTGCAACTCGTCAGGCAGCCATGCAGAAATTTCAACGCCATCAACGGCAACGATCTCGGTCGATTGTGTCAGGCCAAAATCTGCACGCCCTTCTGCAACTTCTTTCATGACATTATATCCGCCAACCCGCAGGATGGACTTGTCCTTAGTGTCATCAAAAATTCCAATTCTTTCCAGCAGACTTGCCAGGAACGTGCCCGCTGTTCCTCCGCCTGCCGGATCTCCGCGCGAGATTGCTTTCGCCGCACGCATCGCTGCACAGAATTTTTCCCTGCTGGAAATGTCGGGAGGCGTTTCGCCCTTGCGCATGCCAAGTGCGAGCCTGGAAATGCCAACCGTCTGGATTGCAGAGCTGACCAGCCCTTTCTTTGCCAGAGATTGCAGGGCAGATTGCGATGCAGCGATGATGTCAAATTTTTCTCCGGATTCGATCCGGTCGGTGACAGCTCCCGAGGTCGCCCACGAAAATCGAACGCCCTGCAAATTACCTTTGGCAAATACGTCCGCACAGGCCGTCAGCGCTGCCCGCTGGGCGCTCGCAGACAAAACCCTGATACCGGCATTGCCTGACATTCCCGACACAATCGTTTCTTCGCTCACTGCCCGCTCCCGATCACTGGCCCGTTAAGGTTAAATCCTATTGCGTCTTGCGCCACAGCGCAAAACATTGATGGATAATTTTGCGGCGGGCTATTCGGTAAATTTTCAACGAGGCCTGGAGAACACTCTTATGACCATAGTTACTCGCAGCGCCCTGATTGTCGCAGCGTTGACCATTGTTTCAACAGCGGCCCATGCAGGCGGCGCCTGCTACCGCAAGGTTGCGACAGCCCCGGTGTACGGCACATTTGCAAAACAGGTCCTGATACGTCCTGCCCAGACATCAATTCACAAGATTGATGCCCAATACGGTACAGTCCATAAAACCGTGATGGTCCGGCCAGCCCAGCGTATTGGCCATCATATTCCTGCCGTAACCCGAACGATTGCCCAGCGCGTGATGGTCCAGGGACCGGCTAAAGTATGGAGCGTGACGCGGGACCGGCACGGCCAGGAGGTCGGTTGCTGGGTTCACAAGCCCGCAGTCTATTCCACGCAATACCGCACAATAGTGGTACGTCCAGCTGGCGTCAGTTACTCGGTGATTCCGGCCGAATACCGGACTGTCAGCAAGCAGGTTGTCGTACGACCGGCAAGGCTGGTGGAACGGACTGTCCCAGCGGTTTATGCCACCCGTCATTACCGGACGATGGTCTCACCTGGCACTGTCAGCTGGCAGCGCGTCAACCCGATCTGCGACTGACCACTTCGGCAAAGATCACAGAAACGAAAACCGGCCCCCAAGGGGCCGGGATTTATTTTGCAATTGCTTCAAACGTCAGTGGCACGTCACAAGCATGGTATGGGCTTTGGCAGCTGCCGCAAGATCGGCAACACTCCGCTCCTGACTCACCGGCGCCTTCTGGGCAACAACTCCATTCGCGCTCAGAAATGTCTCAAGTATATTTGTCCGAATTCCATAGTTGAGATTCTGGGGAACGAAATTACCTCGGTCGAGCGCATATTTGTCCGAAAATTTTGAACGCACAACTGCGACAAGATTACCGGCGCGATCGACAATCGGCCCACCAGAATTACCTGGCTGAATAGCCGCGCTGAACTGCAGCATGCGTTGATCGTTTCGCATACCGGTTTCGGAACTGATGATGCCTGTCGTTACATTAAGTCCGTTGTTCAATATCGACGACAACGGATAGCCGAACACGACTACTTCCTGTCCAAGCTGAATTGGTGCGGTCCGTACTTTCAGATAATGCACCGGCTTTATAATTTTCAATCTCAGCAAGGCCAGATCGTTGTTGGAATCCTGGCGCACGATCTGGGCGCGGCCAAAGCCTTTGACGAAGACTTCTCCGCAATTGCGCACCACATGATCGTTGGTCACCAGATGGCCGGCGGCACTGACAAAAAAACCTGAGCCTGTCGATCGCGGCTTGTTTGATGGACCTGTTCCACTGCCATCGGGTGAGGCAGCGCGCGGGGGAGTGGGCGCACGGGCGACACGCGGCGACTGTGGCGAACTGCCCCTGCTTGCGATGATCGTATTCTGTCGCGGACACCAATCAAATTGATAGTAGATTTTACTGTCCTTTACCGGGTCCGTGATGACTTCCAGTTTTGGACCGCGCCGGCGCAGGGACAGGACAAATTTTTCCTGGTCATTGCCGCTGCCACATGATGCCCCGACGAACAATCCACCTCCAACGCGAACCATCGAACCCAGGCTGCAGCGGCCAAAAGATCCCCAAACAAAGTCGCGTGTTCCAATCTGAAGCGTTCCTTCAAGCAGATCATCGCGATTGAACCCGGCTGTGCAGGCAGCGGGTGTTGCGCCCCATGTGCCTGCAATGCCCAGGCCCTGAAGGATCGAACTGCGCCGGATATTGGAAGGAATTTGCAATGCTTCGCGGTTCAGAGCCTTGGCGGCACCCCAGGTCACGGTTTCGATCTGATCTGCAGAAAGGGTGAACGATCCAAATGGAATTCGCCCGGCCTGCCGCAATTGCTGCATCAGTGCAGGAGCACTCGCCGTATCCGTCCACCCGATAAGCGCCACCCAACGGCCATCGCCAAGGAATGCCGCAGAAGCAGAGCGGAAGTCGCGAAAATATTCCTGAGCAAACGATATGGCCAGCTTTTCGGTTTTGCGCGTGCCGATCGAGATGAACACTTCAGACGAATTGATTAATGTCCGCGCAGAAGCCTGTAACGGCTGGTGCTGCATGGGCGATAGCGGTTTAACCGGCACATCGTTGCGATGCAAAACGCTGCTTGGCTCACCGTCAACGATGATCCCGTTGCTGTTTTGCGCCGAAGCAGCAGCGCTCGCAAAAACAGCAATATTCATCAGCAATATTGACGCCAGCTTTTTCATCCCGCAGCTCCAACCATCTGCAGTTCACTCATGATCCCGCAAAGGCTACGGCTTTTGCGTCTGCCATGCAACGGCACTGATAGCCCAGCACGCCATTGATCCAATAAATCGGACAACAGACAACATGGCTGTGCGCGACCGCACACAGCCTCCGTCTCGACAGGGTGCCAAACCGCCCGGCTGAAAGCCTATCGCGCAAACTTCTTGTACTTGAGCCGCTTGGGAATGACGCTGTCGATTCCAAGACGCCGTTTCTTGTCTTCCTCGTAATCCTGGAAATTGCCCTCGAACCATTCCACATGGCTGTCGCCTTCAAAAGCGAGCATATGGGTGGCGATGCGATCAAGAAAGAAGCGATCATGGCTGATGATAACGGCACAACCGGCAAAATCGGTCAGGGCATCTTCAAGCGCCCGAAGCGTATCCACGTCCAGATCGTTTGTCGGCTCATCGAGGAGTAGAAGATTGGCGCCGCTCTTGAGCATTTTCGCAAGATGGACGCGATTGCGTTCACCACCTGAAAGCATGCCGACCTTTTTCTGCTGGTCAGGCCCCTTGAAGTTGAAAGTGGAGCAATATCCACGGGAGTTCATTTCCCGCTTGCCCAGATAGATAATATCGTTGCCGCCGGAAACTTCCTCCCAGACGGTTTTCTTGTCATCCAGAGCATCGCGTGATTGGTCAACATAGCCAAGATGGACAGACTCACCGATTGAAATCGAGCCGCTATCTGGTTTGTCCTGCCCCGTTATCATGCGGAACAATGTCGTCTTGCCAGCACCGTTTGGACCGATAACGCCAACAATGCCGCCGGGCGGCAATTTGAACGTCAGGTTGTCTATCAACAGCTTGTCGCCAAAACCCTTGTTGATCTGCTGAAAGTCGATGACGTTGTTACCCAGCCGTTCAGCGACCGGGATAATGATCTGGGCCGAGGATGGCGCCTTGTCGTTCTGCTTTTGGACCAGATCATCATAACGCTGGATACGCGCCTTGGATTTTGCCTGACGGGCACGGGGCGAAGAGGCAATCCATTCGCTTTCCCGTTCCAGAGCGCGCTGCCGCGCCTCCTCTTCGCGCCCTTCCTGTTCCAGGCGCTTTTGCTTTTGGGTCAGCCAGGACGAATAATTTCCCTCATAGGGTATGCCCCGACCACGATCGAGTTCGAGAATCCAACCCGTGACATTGTCGAGGAAGTAGCGGTCATGGGTCACGATGAGGATTGCGCCCGGGTATTGGCGCAAGTGGCCTTCCAGCCAGTTCACTGTTTCAGCGTCCAGATGGTTGGTCGGTTCGTCGAGAAGCAGCAGTTCCGGCTTTTCAAGCAACAACTTGCAGAGGGCGACACGACGTCGCTCGCCGCCCGACAGCTTGCTGACTTCCCAATCGTCCGGCGGACAGCCGAGCGCTTCCATCGCCTGCTCGACCTGCGCATCAAGGTCCCACAAGCCCTGGGCCTCGATCTCGTCCTGCAAGCGGGTCATCTCGTCGGCGGTCTCGTCCGAATAATTCATTGCCAGTTCGTTGTAGCGGTCAAGAATGGCCTGTTTCTCGGCAACGCCCAGCATGACATTTCCGCGTACATCACGGCTGTCATCGAGTTTGGGCTCCTGAGGCAAATACCCGACCTTCGCGCCATCGGCCACCCAGCCCTCACCGGTGTATTCGGTGTCGAGACCGGCCATGATTTTCAGGAGAGTCGACTTGCCGGCGCCATTGACGCCGAGAACACCGATCTTGGCGTCTGGATAGAACGAAAGATGAATATCGTTCAAGACCTTCTTGCCACCGGGATAGGCCTTGTTCAAACCCTGCATGTGATAGATGAATTGCCGCGCCATCGGCGATGGTCCTCATAAGTTTGCCAGGAAATTGTGTGCCCTTTTAGTGGGTTCCGTCGCCTGTGAAAACCGGATTCGAACCACTTTGGTCCTATATCGTCATCCAAGTGGGGAATTGCCACATATGCAGCGTATTTGTCGCTTTGGCTGGCCTGTCGGCACAAGGCAAACCGTGGTAAATAGCCGCCATTGTATAGCTGACGCCATATCGAGGCGGGATTGCAGGCCGGGCGGGAATGCAATCTGGCAGGATAGAGCTATTTTAGCTGTCCCGGTTACCGACGGGTGTCTGGCAGCGTACAGGAGATGGATGTGACGAACTTTCTTGATCGCATACGCAAGCCCGCTGGCGAAGAGCCTGAAAAGACGATCCAGGCCCCCGCAACCAGCGCGCCGGCTGTAGAAATCGACAGCGCTCCGGCAAAATCGGCGAAACCTCCCGTTTTCTCAGCCGACACGGACGCGCTGCCCGACGCCCTGGGTATTGCTCCGGCGATCCGGGGACTCGCCGAACTTTCCAGCCATGCAAAGACCCAAACTCCGCTCGCCATTGGCGTTTTTGGTTCTGCCGGATCTGGCAAGTCTTTCGCAGTCCACCGCCTCATCAACGATATTTGCGCCATAGCGGATGCAGCTTCCGGCCGCAAGGAAGCACCTTTTCTCGGCAGGATCGTAGCAGCGCGGGTGGATGCGGCATCGTATTCAGAACCAGCAATCGCCCTGGCAAGCGCTGTCCACACAGCGTTACACGCAAAATCGCCACATCGTGCGGCTTTCGCCGCCTGGGCCGAAGATGCCACTTATAATTCCGGCGATCCGCAGCAGGTCATTCGCGAGGCGGGAGAACGATTGGGCGATTTGCGGCGTCGCCACGATTCGGAAAAGGAAGCCCTGCAGGAAATAAATACGCGCCGGGCCCGGCTCATCGACAATGTTCTGTATGACGCAGCGGGCACGCGTATAGACAGCTACGCACGCAACAATCGCACCGGCATCGAAAACCGCCTGACCGGATTTGGCTTCACTGGCCCGGACCCAATCGCAACCTATAAGGATCTGGTGCGTGATTATTCCGAGCATGGGGGCATTGTCAGGCGAGCCAGCGTTTTTCTGCATTCTCTCTGGGCGTTTAGGGGTCAGACACGTTTGATCCTGCTGGCGATCTTGTTCGTGGCGCTTGCATGGCTGATGGCTCAGGGCGAGGCGCCGCAGGCGACCTGGCTAACAAACATGCTGGCCAACCTTCAGGACAGGTTTGCCGCTTTCAAGGCAACCTCTGATTGGATAACCGCCAATACCGCGCTGTTTACGCTATTAAAGCATACCGCACTCTGGGCAGCGGCTGGCGCAATAGCTCTTAACATTTTCCGGGCCATCCGGTTTCTGATGCCAATCCGTAGAGGTGTCACACTTCTGCATGCCGATGTTGATGCCCGCCGCCGTGACCTTGATGGCCTCATCACTACGCAAAGCAAGCGCGTCGAAGATTTGGGCGGTGAAATCGAGAAGCATACGCGTCAGCTTTCCCAGGCTGAACGGCGCGCTGATGCGGCACGCGATGCAGCTGGCTCGGCAGAACGCTCACCTTTCAATGCTGGATCTGATGGCATGGAGGGTCGCGCCCGGTCGTTCCTTCAAGCCATTTCGGTCAGCTTGGACAACAAGGATTCGCGCAACGCGCCCCAACGCCTGATCCTTGCCATTGATAATCTCGACGCCCTGTCACCTGCCAGGGCCGCATCCTTCATTCAGCAAACCCAATCCCTTTTGAGCGGCAAGGGAATTGTCAGAATTATCGCCATTGATCCTGCGCATCTGAAAACCGGACTGGGCGCACTGGCGGAAAGCCCAAGCGGCCTATCCGATGACCGGTTCGATGCGGCTGCAGCACGTCTCGTCGACATACCCTTACGCCTGGACAAAAGGATGGTTACTGATTTCAGCGGCCTGGTACGAACCATGGTAGACAAGGCCGAAGGCACAACTGCCACAGCACCGGACGCGACGTTCTCGGCACTCGACGAACCCATGCGCCCGGGCGAGACCGAACTGCTCACAGCCTTGTCCTCGATTGCAGGAAAAACCCCGCGGGACATAAAGCACTTTGTGAATGTCTATCGTCTGATCCGGAACCAGACGTCAGCGTTCGCGCCGCTCGCACTCATCCTGGCTGTGGAATCGGGGGGGACCGCCGAAGAGCGTGGTTTGATCGGCACCCTGATTTCAGGCAGCAACGACACCCCTGTCAGCGTGCCACAAGATGGTTCCAGAATTGCCATGGCTGTGCAGGCTGCATCTATTGCGCAATCATCGCCTGTCACCGGTAACGCTCTGCGCGAGGCTCAGACAATCGCGGCCATGTATTCCGGCCGCTTTTGAACACAGGATTTAAAACTTGCGCCAAACGGCTGCAATGACGCCGCTGTCCTGACGCGCATTGCGTGCTGCCACAGTTGTAAAGACGCCTGCTTGAAACGACCACTGCGGAGAAAATGTATAGACAAGACTTGTCTGCAATTTGTGGCTTCGCTTTGCCGGATCACGAGCTGTCTTCTGCGCAACCAGGTTGAAGTTTTGCAGCAACACGGTCCAGTTGCGATAAATTGCAATGCCCAATGTCAGATCTGTTCGCCATTCATCGCCAAGTCCCGCGCGAAAACGATAACCGGTTTGCGCATCGAGATAGCCGCTGAACTTACCGAGCGAAAATTTGCGCCCATATAAAATGCGGAGGTCCAATTCATTTGCTTCCTGCCGGACGAGTGGCGCTGCCATGCCATGAATTTTCTCACCAATGCGAACTGTCGCCTGAACGCTGAATACTCCCGCCTCTGACTGATGCAGACGCATGCGAGCGCCTGCTTCAGCGTGGCCATAAGTATTCTGAACTTTTAATTCCGCCTGCACCGGTGTTGGCGGCATGCTGGACGACAGGTGGCTCATCGAAGGGGCAAAGATCAACGTTATATCGTCGGTCAGCCCGTATTCCATCCAGACCTGAAACTCGAATTTGCGGTAGTCGCGAACAGGCATGAGTTTGCCCGCACGATCGAAGTACCGATCAGACTGCTCGAAACGAGTGGAGATGATGATCTGGCCTGTTCCCGCTTCCAACAGGAAGGCGCCCGCCTTCAACGGCAACGGCATGCAGCAGGCGCCAATGACACCCGCGCAAATCCATTTCAGTTTCTGTCTGACTGAACGCAGCACAATACAAACGCCTCAAAACGGCCCGCAACCCAAAAAGGCGGGACATTTCAGTTTGCTCCATTGTCCGGCTTATGGTCAAGACAATAGCCACGATTGGGAATGAATTTCATACGAAGTGCTGCCGGGCTTTCAGAAATGGGAGACGCGGACGAACAGTTGCGATTTGCGAGCTCAATTATCGCGAGAAGTCGGTCCGGTTGCCGGGGATGCGGTCCGCGACACACGCCAGGGCGATGATTTGAACCAGGCTGTCAGGTAGGCCGCTGCGATCAGGATGGCCACGCCGAGGAGATTGGCAAATGCGGTAGAGAAGAAGCCCCTGCCCATCCTGTCGAGGAATATACCAAGAATGTGCGCTGCAACCAGACCTGTCAGGAATACGGCCAGTGTCTGTTGCCCAACCTTGCGGGTGATGTCGACCAAACGTCCGGTCAGATTTTTTCCATATTCTCCCGCCAGATACCAGGCCAGATAGACAGTCGCCATGAAATGAATATAGCGCAACACACCGTATTCGGTTTTCGTGATGACCGGCCCGAGCCAGTCCTGAATTTTCGACAGGACCGGAAAATATGCCCCAGCCCTGATAACATACAAACTCAGTCCTGCAGGATATCGGCGCTGCAACGACAACTACCGCAAGACACAACCAGACCAGCCGTTTGTCGCGCGGTGGCGCCGGCCACCATCCGCGCATGAGCGCGAATCCGCTGAAAAATACGATCTGCCAGCCAAGCGGATTGAAAAACCAGTCTCGCCCACCTTCAGGCTGTGCCGGCAAATTCACCTTGCCCACATTCGCCAGCAACCACAGCCCGATCACCCAGGCAAACACCAGACCCATGTGCATTCGCGCCAGGCCCATAACGATGGGAATCGTCGCCAGTATGAACAGATAAAGCGGCAGGATTTCAAAAAACGGCGGCAGATAGGACAGCAACATGGTTTGCAGGATACGCACCTGCGACATGGCAAAATAAGTGTCAAGGTTGACGGTTTTTGTATAACGGTCGCCGCCGAAATACATATCTGCTGCGGCCAGTAATGCAACAACGACAAAGAACGATCCGATATGCGCCCAATAGACCTGCCAGATACGATGCACAATCCGCACGGTCCCCATCAACCAGCCGCGATTAACATAGACACCGCCAAACGCTATCGCCGACGCCATCCCCGAACAGAACACAAACATGTCCGCAGCATCAGAAAATCCGAATCTGGCAGGAATCCAGTTGGTCCAGGAGTTCCAGGGGATATGGGCAATCAAAATGATAAACATCCCAAGCCCACGAAAAAAGTCGAGGCGTGGATCGCGCTGCCGGGAGATTTGGATTTGCGGTGATGCAGTTGGGGCGTTCATGATCTTGCCAGCGCGTGTCTACCCAATGGAGCAGCAACAATTGATGGAAAAAGTTTATGCATAGGTGTGGATATTTTCGCAAATCATCGTCGCACGTGCGCAGGATAAACAGCTAATCTGTTCACGCTACCTCCCGGCCTGCGGTTCCGAGCGTAGACGACCCATAGCACATGCGTTGTCCGATCATCTCCGAGAATGAATC
This sequence comes from uncultured Alphaproteobacteria bacterium, assembly GCA_963700795.1. Classification (GTDB taxonomy): domain Bacteria; phylum Pseudomonadota; class Alphaproteobacteria; order Rhizobiales; family Beijerinckiaceae; genus Terripilifer. The sequence goes on from CAVOYX010000016.1 coordinate 138,914, forward strand.
CGAGACGCGCATTTCTCCACGCAGGGCGAGGAGTTGAGACACCATCTTGTGGTCGCACAAGTCATCAGCCATCAAAATCAAATATCGCATGAAGATATCGCGTTGTATGAAGCTCCCACCTAAAACGGGCAAATCTCTTGCCAGTGCGACGAGGTCTCTGTTGATCTTCGTTTCTGTAGCGAATGTGATCATGGACTCCATCAATGGGACACCAACACGCGTCGCCACCAAACCCTGATCACAACGTCCATCAGCCGATTCCCGTGCGGCCTGCAACAGCTCTCCCGCTGCCGCAATATCATTTTGATCGAGCAGAGACAGCAAGTGGTGCAGGCTTGCGAATATATAAGTTACATCACTCTTACGGCGCCTGGCGCATTCATAAAGTTCGCTGAAACGCTCACCTACATCAAAACCCATTTGCTGAATACGTTTTAGCAGAGATACAGCATTTGCCACGTCGCGAAAGTCTTCTGACGTAGTTGCACGCAATTCGCCATCATAAATTTCGAGCGCACGTTCGTATTTGCCTCTCTCGACATTGAACAGCGCAAGATGCCATGCCATGTGGTGCGAGAAATTATTGCAGTGCGTCCATGACTGCCTACCGGATTCAACCCAGAGTAAACCCTCCCCGGTTCTGTTTGTGGCGTCATATACATGCGCCAGCGCATGCATCGCCCATATGTCATCGGGTGCAAGATGCAATGCTTGTTGCGCGGTCCGTTCAGCCTGGTCAAAACATCCGGCCTCTTCCAGGGCAAAGGCGTGACACCCCATGATAAAACCATACCCCGCTTCGCCGGCAGCCCCACGCGCCGCAAACGGCTTGGTGAGCTCCAGCATACCTGCGCAATCGCCCATCATGAACCGCAAACTATGAGCGAGTTTGATGAGCAGCGCTTGTGGGAAATCCCGATCTATCGCGTTCTGCAACACATCCGCAGCATCTTTCCATCGCCCTTTGCAGGCCGCTTCAAGACCATCGATGAGAGCGGCCTCGGCCATAGACAATGGCCGCAAAGTAGCGGCTTTTCGCGCCTGTTGCGCAAAATGCTTTGCCGCCTCGACGGTTTCGCCGCGCGCGAGCAATATTTGCGCGAAACCCGCAAATGCATGAGCGGCAGCAAGGTCCGGATCCTCCGCCAACGCCGAAGACAACGCATCCGGGACGTCCCGGCCATGCCGGATGAATAGGTGAACCGCTTTGTCAAAAGCCAGAACAGCCGCCTCTGACGGTGTTGCTAGCGCAAATCCCGACGCATTTTTCGTCATCATGTGCCTTCGCTTCAGCTGCGCACCAAATTCAGGATAGATGGCTCGCCGCCAAGCCTGAAGCAGCAGAATAATCCCCTGAAATGATGAGAAACTCTAACGTTGCACGCGGTCCTGCGCCTTACACAAAGGTTCAGCGTTGAACACGAATTGGTGACCGGTACGTGAAGATGCCGAAAACGGGCTTGGCATGGAACCCCAGGCTAAGATGCCCGATCATTCTTCTGCAAGGGCCGGCCTGCCTGGCCCCCGGCGCTGGCAAACAGAAAAAACGTCGTCACCAGGCCTACCATGACGAGAGTCGCAACGATGCCGCCCGCATTGCCATGGCCACTCAGGTCGGCCGCCACCCCGGCGAAGACCGGGCCAACGACGTAACCGATGTCGCTGATCGTCCGTTGCAGGCCCATGCCTTCACCGTACTTGTGCCGCGGCAGGACCTCGATCGTGTAGGAGCCGACTGCGGCACTGTTAATTCCGCCGGCCAGACCGTAGATGAGCATCGATAGCCCAGAACCATGCGGGATGCGCTCCCCATCAGAATCAGACCAATACCCACCATGGTCAGCAAGCAGGAAATCAATACGGCAAAGCGCGAGCCCATTGTCTCGCATAATATCGCAGACGCCGGGCAGAACGATGAGCATTGCAGAAGGCAATAATCGTGATCGAAAGACCGATATGTCCGACATCAAGCCCGAATTTTTCCACGCCCATCAGCGGCATCAACTGAAACATGCATGCAGTGCGGGCGAAAAACATGATCGAATTGACAAGCGAAATCGACAGAAACGGAACTGACAGCAGTCCGCGCGTTGCGCCCAACGCTCCGGACATGGAGCGGGTCGGCGCGGTTGACCTGGACATCGCGAAATGTCGTCACCGCCAGCACGCAGGTTACAACCGCAATGCCAACAGCAACCAGAACGGCGCGGCAATCCCAAAGTATTTGGCCACATATCCGCCGATCAAGGGCCCAATGGATGCACCGAATTGCAGCGCACCTGGTAAAGGCCGACCAGCCGGCTCCGGGTCTGCGGCGTGGACAGATCGGCAAGCGCCGCCAGCGAAACCGTCTGGTACATGCCCGAACCAACGCCCTGCACGAAACGCCAGAACAGCAGCCAGTAAAAATCGCCGGTCAGCGCAGCGCCTATCGCCCCAACGGCTGTAATGGCCGGACCCGCAGCAAGCAATGGACGGCGGCCGATGCCGCTGGCTCAGCCATCCGGACGGAAAATTCGCTACAATCCGGCCGACACCGAAAATCGTCACGAGCATGCCGACCAACGTCGCCGACACGCCGAACGATCTGCGCGTAGAGCGACAACATCGGCACGACCAGCGCGCTGCCGATCATTGTGCAGCAGATCAGCAACATTAACGGCCAGACCTGCCGGTCTTGCCGCAACGTATCAAGAATGGATGTCAGCCCGAACATGTGCAGCTTGTGGCAGGCTGGAACGGCCCGCGCAAGGCTGGGCCGATTGCGTTGTTGCCAGATGCCTGCCTAGCGTCCAGCCTGGTCTCGGTCACGAGTCAGTCCCAAATGTGCCGGCAGCTTCGCCACCGGGCCGAAGCACCAGCCAACCGCTGCGCTGCCCCCCAGAGGACGGCCTGGTTCGAATTGACGACAGGCTTCCCGGTTGCCTTTCTCTATCCCCTCTATGGCCTCAATCTGTGTTGTGTTCGTGCAGGACAGGAAAAATCCGTCCGCATCGGCACGATCGTTGGCAATTGCCAGATCAACCCATTGTTGAGGCGTGATCGCGGGAAACTCGGCCCCGCTAGCAAGCGCCAGCGGAACATTGTGGACAGTCTCGACGCCAGCCTCACGCAGATAGATCTACAGCATCCTGATTGCTTTTGTAGGGCGACAGGATAACGACCTTTTTCATGCCGAGCTTTTCCATGGCCTCCACTACAAGGCCAATCGTCGAACATGTTGCGACACCGGTATGATCGTGGACCATGCGAACCAGCAAGGCATCACCGGTTCGTCCCTCCATCATTGATGAGCCTGTACAGTGGTAGACGATCAGATCCGGCTTTACATCACACAGAATATCGCATGAGGAGCGAATCGTGTCGCCCATTTTTGAAAGCGTTACCCCAGCACTTGGAGCTATCCGTGCACGCATGACGTGAACGGACAATATCTTCCGGTGCGTATCGGTTGAACTGCGGCTCGCTTTCCGAATTGACGGCTGGAATAAGCAATCCCAATCGGGCTCGCCTTTGGTTTTCTGGCCGATCATTGGACTTTGTTTCAGAAACGCTCATTGAGATACCCCGATCTGCAGGATCAAAATGTTCAACCGATTGATGACTGGTTTTTATAAGCATCTATTATTTCTGCACCGCGCGCAAACCAGACCTTTTCATGGGAGCGCATGTACGCCAGCGCCTTGTCCAGAACCTTGATGCGGCTGGGCGTTCCTATCAAAAACGGATGCAGCGCAAGTCCCATTACACGTCCGCCTTTTTCGCCCTCTTCATAGAGTACGTCGAATGCATCACAGATACGCTTGAGAAATTCGTCATTGGAGATACTCGGCGCATTGAACAGCGGCATGTCATTGAGTTCGATGGAATAGGGAATGGAATAAATGCCATTGTTCATCGCGTATGGCAGGTCGTCATTCACCCAGTCAGCGACATAGGAACATTCGGCAGCCTTCAGCAGATCAAGCGTCTTCCAGCTTTCGCACAAGCCCGGCCCAAGCCAACCGTGCATTTTCTTGCCATAACTTTCGATGATCGAACGAACCTGCGAAATGCATGCTGCCTCTTCATCGGGCTGCATCTGCGTAAGTAATGTTGAATTGGTCAGACCATGCCCCATCAATTCCCAATCCAGTTTGACGGCCTCTTCCATGATCCGGGGATAAAATGTTCCAACTTCGCCATTCAGCGCAACCGTACCCTTGACGTCATGCTTGGCCATAACTTCCATCAGCCGCCAGATACCTACGCGGTTGCCATAATCACGTCGGGAATGATTGCGGATGTCTGGCATGGGTCCAGGCAATTCGACGTGAAAATGTTCGATATTCGGAATGACCCAAACGGCAACGCGGGCGCCTCCTGGCCAGGTGACAGGGGCATGATCGACAATTGCGCGGTAGGGAAAAAACGGAAACGGCTCGCTCATGGCGCTCTCTTTCTGGTTTAGTCAGGCTACTACCGGCTGCACCAGCGGCATCACCTCACGCGAAAACATTTCCATGCCTTCAAGCATGGGATGGTAGTGCATCATCAACGTGTCGACACCCGCTGCTTCATAGGCACGTATGCGACTGGCTATCAAGTCAGGCGTTCCAACCAAACCTGGGCCCAAAGCTTTTGCAGAAATGAATGATATGCGGTTTTCCTTGCCATGCGCCTCCAAGGTCGTCGCATCCCGAATTGCATCTCGGTTGCTTTGAGCACAAATGACATGACACGACATGCCGAAACGCAGCGCTCTGCCGTGACGCGCCGCCTTCGCCCGCATCGATGCTATGTCACGCGCCACCATTTCGATATTGGCTTCGGCCTGGCGAAAATCCGGTTCGTAATTCACGAACCAGCAATCGCCAAGTTCAGCCACGACTTGCATTCCCGGTGCATGGCGGGTACCGGCATATACGACCGGTCCATCAGATTGCGAACAGCGCAATGGCAATACTTGGCCATTTGTCTGATAAAACTCTCCGGCGTAAGCGACCGCGTCACCCGCCCAGAGCCCTCGCATGACCCGAATATATTCATCCATTCTTCGGTAGCGATCAGCTTCATCAATTTGCGAACCGCCATTGCTGAATAGCTGGAATTCTTCCTCCCACCAACCGTTCACAATGTTGATCGCAGCGCGGCCTCCACTAATTCTATCAAGCGATGCCGCAAATTTTGCGGTCTGCTGCGGCGCTATGATGCCCGGGTGCACGGCGACCATCAATTCCATCATGGACGTCTCAACCGCCATGGCGGACGCCAGCATCCAGGCGGACAGATCCGGACCAAGCCATCTTTCGGCAATTAACGTGGTCGAATAGCCCAGTCTTTCGCCGGCCCGAGCCACATCCACAGCAAGCCTGTGTGATTGGTCGGGCACGCCCGTAATCCCGGCACTGCGCAGGTCTCGTTCCGCCGAAATCATTCCTGGTTCGGGCCTGATTGTATGCGGTAGAGGCGTCCACACACCATAACGCATGACGTATATTCCAGCTTCGCGCTAGCGGGATCGGTCCTGCATTTGCTGTCCGAGCATGATGCCCTCCAGTTCGTTCAGGGAAAGCACGGTTGCATATTTGGCATTCATGTCGAAAAGGTTTGCACAATGCGCAAAGTGCGAGCGATCGAAACAACAATCATCAACCACGAATGTAGTGAAACCGTTGGAGTGACAATCTACTACCGATGCACGCACGCAACCGGATGTTGAAACTCCACACACGATGACAGAATCGATCTTCCTGCGGACGAGGTAACTTGCCAGCGGCGTCTGAAAAAACACACTCGCCTTGGTCTTTTCCAATACCCACTCGCCCTCCCCTGGCCTGATCACATCAGGAATATCATTTGAACCCGGCGGTGCCTCATTCAACCGCGTGCCTTTTGTCGCCCGTCCGGTAAACGGCGTATCGTCCGGCGCGCTGCGCGTGTAGATGATCGGCCTCCCAAGTTCGCGAAACATGGCGATGAGTTGTTTGATACGCGGCATGGTCTCCCACGACACCGGTCCGCAAGCGGTGGAATATTCCGATATCGCATCTTCGATCGACAACCCCTCCCGGCCCGTGAAACCGTAGGTTACGTCAATGACGATAAGTGCTGTGTTTTCACCAACGGATGCCGGTAGGGCAAACCCGGCTTTTTCGTAAACCCGGCGTTCGTCTTCAGGCACGATGCTGAGCCATTCTTTCATGAGACCACCTCCCGATTCAATTTGCCAGCTGGCCTTGTCAGGCCCTTGCGTCACATACTAGAAACAGAAAATGCTCCGGTCCATGCCCAAGATGCTAAAGTGGGCCAAGCGGGCAGGCAAACGCATGAGGGGAGCCTCCAATGGCATCGATCGAAGACTTTGAGAACCATTGCTGGAAGGATGTTGTTCCAGAAGCGGACATGAAACTCTATGCGCATTATCGCCGGGAAACCAAAGTCGGACCGGACGCTGCGTTTCTGGCGATTGACCTTTACAATGCCGTCTATCGCGGCGGCCCGCTGTCACCTTACGATCTGAACGACAAATACCAGAATACGTGTGGGAAGTTTGCGCACGCCGCCATTGAACCGACCAAGCAATTGTTCGCTGCTGTGCGCAAGGCCGGTCTGCCTGTGTTTTATTGCACACAGGATATCCGGCCCCATTCACGGCCCGCCGGCGCCTGGTCCACCCAGCGCAAAATGCCGCGTCTGGATGATGAGGGTTTCGGCATCTATCACGAATTTGCGCCGCAGCCTGAAGACGTCGTGATCCGCAAGCAGCGCGCCAGCGCCTTTTCCGGCACGCCGCTGATGTCGCATCTGAATCTTCTGGGCATCAAAAGCCTGATCGTCTGCGGCGAAAGCACGTCCGGCTGCGTACGCGCTTCGGTTGTCGACGCCTATTCCGCAGGCTTTCACGTCTCGCTGGTTGAAGAATGCACCTACGACCGTTCCGAACTGATCCACAAGGTCAACCTGTTCGACATCGGCCATAAATATGCCGATGTCATGCATGTGGATGAAGTGCTGGCGCATCTGGGGAAGTCGACGAAAAAGGATGCAGCCTGATACCAAATGTGCGTCGAACCAGAAGCCTTTTTGCGGATTCTGGTTCGAAGAGAGCTGTTCCAATGGCCGCCTTTGGACCCTAGCCGCACTTAGCCTGCCGCAAAAAATGCCCGCGCACTCTTCAGTTCTTCGAGATAATCGGCAAAGCCCTCATCGATGGAATATTTCGGCTGCCAGCCTAATTGCTCGCGGGCCCGGGTAATGTCCATCGCATATGCTTTGGACTTCGGGGGCGCACCTTTCTCGACATCAAATGATACGTCCGGACACAATTTACGCACGGCTGCAACGACATGATCGAATGGTGTCACATACCCATTGCCTGTGTTGAAGATATAATCCTTCGGCATTGGAATACGCGTGGCAATATCGACTGCCTCACCGATATCTTTCCAGTAGACATACTCGTTCGCCATGGTTTCCGAAGAGGGAATTGTAGCGGATCTGCCATCCATGCCGGCTTCCAGCAAAGCCTGCATTTTCATCCCGCCCGATGAGCCCGCAAAGAAATGACCGAAGCCGTACACATTGGCCGGGCGCAAGATCATCAATTCAAATTTGTATTCATTCGCATAGGCTTCCAGGATCATTTCCTTTGCAGCCTTGTAATTGCCATATCCACGATTGGCCCCGCGCGGAAAATCTTCCGGCACGTTTGCATTCGTTTCCCGGCGCGTATCGAAGACACCCATCGTGCTCAGGTGAACCAGCCGCTTCACTCCCGAGAGCCGCACAGCTTCGGCAACATTGCGCGTGCCTCCAAGGTTGATGTCGAAGGCATTGTAGAGGGATTTCTGTACCTTGCCGCCAATCAATCCCGCCGTATGGACAACTGTGGATACTTTATTGGCAGTCATAGCATGCACCAGGGCCGGGAGATCGCGTACATCACCCCAGATCAACCGGTATCCCTTGTCTCCCAGCTTGAAACGCAGGTAATCGGCGCGTGGCTCCGGATCGAGAAAAATCACTTCCTCTCCCCGGGCAATTGCCTCTCGCGCAAACCCTGTGCCGATCAAGCCGGCCCCGGTAACTAGAATTGCCATTCGTCTATACCCTTCTCTACATTCCCTTGCCGGTAGCCAGCACCTTGAGTGCTTCCACAACGGCCGGAGGCGAGGCGTATGCTTCGCGAATAACTTTCTCCATCTGCTCGCCACTTTGCGGCGACAGATCGTCGTATCCTGCTTTTGCCGCATCCTTTGCAAATTCAGCGTCCTTGAAAACACCGACGAATGCCTTGCGCATCACGTCCAGCCTGTCTTTCGGAACGCCTGGTGGCATCATGAAAGGGCGACCGAGCGCCAGTGGCGCGGAAGCCAGTTTGACGAGCGCAAGATCGGCGGGATCTTTCACGATCTCCGGCAAGTAAGGAACGCCAGGCAGTCCTTTTTCTTTTTCCGGACCCCATTGCACAATCACGAAGGTCTTCTTTTCCTTGAGCCATGTTGGCCGAGAACCCATCATGGACGAATAGAAATTGGCAAATCCATCAACCTCCCCCTGCTCCATCGCCAGCAAGGCGGCAGTCGATGAGCGGAAGCCCGGAATAATTTTCAATTTCAGGCCAAGGGTCTTCATGAGAAGCCGTGAATTGAATGCAGGTGTCGATGCAAGCGCTGGAACACCGGAATTGACCGTAATTTTGCGGGCATCGTCTATCGAGCGGACTTTCGAGGTATGATAAATCATCATCACACCCGTCTCGATGGTTGGCGAACCGAGCCAGCCAAATTCAGTCGGTTTGAACGTGGCCTTTTTGTTTCCAGCCAGCGGTTCGAACGGGATTGTGTTCTGCATCAGGCCGATCATCGTCCCGTCGCGATCGCCCTTCGCATAAACAAAATTCGGTGCAATAATACCGCCGGCGCCCGGCATGTTCTTGATAACGGCCTTTGGGTTTCCCGGGACATATTTTGGCAAATGTGCGCCAACAATCCTGGCGATGCGATCATAGCCACCGCCTGGCGCGGATGAAACAACGATCGTGATTGTCTTGCCCTTGTAAAACTGCTCGGGCGATTGCCCCATCGCAGGCATGGCGGCCATAGCGCACAAGCCGACAAAGCCGGTCAATATTTTACCGATCATAACTGCCTCCCTGTCGCTGGCGCTTGAGAGCCAGCTTCTGGGAAGCATACCGGTAAAACGATGTACTTGAAAAGCGCTTACTTCGTATCGGCGCCGAGTACATGCTTGCCATATTCGATGGCTGCGCTTTCCCAGACGAGGGAATGATGCGCCGCCGCGGCAAAACAATCGCGAAACTGGCGTTGCAAGACGCTGCTTTCGTAAAGCGCCCGCCCACCCGCAATGTTGAAAAGCCGTTGCACGGCATTGAGGCACAGCTGCGCAGCATAGCAGGCATTGCGCTTGCCTTGCACATGCATATGCGGACTGACCGCGCCATCTTTCGCAAGCGCCTCCATCGTCTCCCGGATCGCGCCAAGATACATACGTTCGGCTGCTTCGATTTCCGCTGCGGCTTGCCCAACCGACATCTGAATACCTGGCTGGGTGGAGACCGATTTTTCGCGCGATTGTCGTGGCGCCGTGATGTCGTAGAAACTTTGCAAAAAGCCCTGGGCCACCCCGACCACAACAGCAGTATAACTGACAGCCGAAACACCGCCTCGCGGCAGCTTCATGACAGGTGCATCGTAGAAAAGCATCCCAGGCGATTGGCCAGCATCATTTTGTGCCTTGTCGAGCGTGCGGTGCGCCGGCACGAACACGTCCTTGACTTCAAAGCTTTTCGAACCCGATCCGGCAAGTCCCACCACGCGCCAGTCATCGATGATTTTAATCTCGCTCGTCGGTATCAACGCCATCAATCCGCGACCGCGATTGCCGTCCTTGTCATAGACATAACCACCGCACATGACCCAATCGGCATGATCGATACCGCTGGAAAATCCGTGCAAGCCGCTCCAGACCACGCCACCATCCACTTCTCGGGCACGGCCAACCGGAGAGACTGCGACGCACAATTTTTTTGCGGAATCTTCCGCCCAAACATCATCCTGCGCGCGCAAGTCATAGGCGGCAAGTTTGAGCGGATTGTCTGCGAGCACCATATAGACCCATGCCTGTGAACCGCAGCCACGTGCCAAGGTCTGGATCACTTCGCAAAGCACATCATATCCAAGATCATAACCGCCGTAACGGCCAGGCTGACACACACGCAGCAGGCCGCTTTCAACGTAATCCCGCACCGTTTCTTCCGGCGCGCGCCGTAGCTCTTCGCAAGACTTCGAGCGCTCCGCCAGAACCGGAACGAGCCGTTCGGCGATTGCAAGCACCTCTGCCCGTGTGGCCTTCTCCGAGGCCCTGCCTCCAACTATTGACGTGAGCGTTACCACCGATCTCTCCGTTTCAACGATTTCTCGATGTTCTCACTGCTTGGGCGGATTAGCGATACGACGCAAACGGGCGATGACATCGGCAGGTGCGCGATAGGCATCCGCAATCTGCTTTTGCAATTGTTCGCCCGACCTGGGCTTGTTGACGATCAGGCCAATGCGGTCCGCATCTTTCTTGAACTTGGGGTCGGACATGGTGTCCATAAAAGCCTTGCGAAGGGCAGCGACGCGGTCGCCTGGCACGCCCCCAGGAATAAGAAATGGGCGTCCGGCAGCAAGCGGGGCATAGGCCGCTTCGAACAACGCCCTGTCAGCGGCATTCTTGGTCAGGTCCGGACCATAGGGAACATTCGGCAGATCGCTCTCCTTTTCCGGCCCATACTGGACGAGAATGCGGATCTTTTTTTCCTTCAGCCAGTCTTTCTTTGTCGCTGTGAGCGAACTCCAGAATGTGGTGCCATAGCTGTCCAGCTCGCCTTTTTCCATCGCCAGATAAGCGCCGTTCTGGCCGCGGAACCCCAGCACGAGATCGATCTTCGTACCGACCACTTCATTGAGCAAACGAGCATAAAGACTTGGCGCGGAATTATATCCCGATGATCCGGCCTTGATCTTCATTTTCATCGCGTCCTGGATCGTCTTTGCCGGATGCGTGTGCCACACAATCAGCAAGCCTGTTTCCACCGAAGGTGTACCCAGCCATTGAAGCTTTGTGGCGTCATATTTGGCGCGGGCGGTCCCCATCAACGGCTCAAATGGCACGTTGTTCTGCACGCCGGCGATAACTGTTCCATCTTTCGGCGCAACATTGGCAACATAGTTGGTGGCCACGATACCGCCTGCGCCCGGCATGTTGCGAACGACGATGTTTGGCTTGCCGGGAATATGCACGAACATGTGCTTTGAAATGGCCCGGGATAGCGCGTCATATCCGCCCCCGGCCGACGAGCTGACTATCATCGTTACCGTCTTGCCCTTGTAAAAATCGGCAACAGACTGGGCCTGGGCCGGCAATGCAAGGGCAGCCAGAAACGCCCCGGCAAGAAACGGAAAACGCATTTTCATAATCTTCTCCCTAAGTCTTCCAGTAGTCCCGAAGGCCCACCCCTCCCCCGGTAGTTTTCACCAGTGGTCGATTGAATTGCACCTAACGACAACTCGTCTCCAAACGCAAGACAGCCGCCACGCCTGCCGGCCTATTCGCCAGGCTACCGGCATTGCCTGACCCCGGCCGCCCTTTCCAGCTTCCCCGGGTCCATGATCTGCGCCCTAGTCCATTTTCCGGACATTGTGCCCGTTGCTTCCCCGGTTTATCAGTCTGGGAAATAACATTCGGAGGAAACAGAGCATGGCGAAAGTGTCGCGCCTCGATAAGTCCCTGTCCGCCAGCCGGACGGGGCTCATAATGTTTGATGCCCTGAACGGCTACCTGCATCCCGACAACCCGGAAAAGGTGAAGTTTCTGGCCGAACGCAACATCATCCCCAACATGCAGAGGTTGATTGCGGGCGCCCGCAAGACCGGCATGACCGTCTTTTACCCAAGTGGAGCCCACGCAGACGATGGATCCGACACCGTAGCCCGGCTCACCGATACGGATATGGAACTGCGCCCCATCGATAATGCCAGGCAGACAATCAAGCCCGGATTCTACAAGGGATCAACGGACGCAGAGGTCGCGCCGGAGATAGCTCCCGCCACGGGAGACGTTTTCATTCCGAAAAACAGATGGAACTCGTTTCACCAGACCAATCTTGATCTGCAATTGCGGGTGCGAGGCATCGATACGATTATCATCTGTGGCGGCTCAACAGATGTCGGTATTGCTTCCACAGTGTTTGCCGCACGTGACCTGGACTACGGTATCGTCGTGATCGGCGATTGCTGTTACTCTACGCGGGGCAACAACAATGAATTTTTTCTGACGCGAGTGTTTCCACGCATGGGCCGCGTCATGCAGGCAGATCAGGCAGTCGCCCTGATGTGCGAATAAGGGGAGGAACAATGGCTGATAGCGATTTCAACCTGAACGATACAACCTGCACCAACGGCATGCCTGTGCGCATCACCAAACCGAAAACCGGCGGGCCCTTTCCTGTCGTCGTGATCATGCACGAACGTTATGGTCTGGTCCAGCACACCCTCGATCTGGCTCAGCGTTGCGCTCGTGACGGCTTCCTCGTCGTATCGCCCAATTTCTTTTTCAAACATCCCGATCTGAAAGTACTGAATGCCGGCGACAGCCGTTATGACCTGACCGATCCGGAATCGGTCGAGTTGATCGATGCAGCATTCGATCTGGCAAAGACCGACAAGGATGCCGACATGAGCCGGCTGATTGTCGCCGGGTACTGCCAGACAGGCCGCCACCCGCTGGTTTATGCATCGCAACGAAAACTTACCGCTGCCGTCGTGTGGTATGGGGCCTGTTCGCAACGCGAATGGGCCGTCAACAAGCTGCAACCCAGGAAGCTGGAAGACATCATTGCTGCTGTCGACTGTCCGGTGTTCGGTGCTTTTGGCGCCGCCGACCACATCATCTCCATCGATGATGTCTGCCGTTTCAGCGAATACGCTTGAAACGATGAAAAAGTCCTATGAGATCCATGTCTATCCAGACGCGCCGCATGGCTGGCTGAACGACACCATGCCCGGACGTTATCGCGCGCCGCAAGCAGATGCCGGATGGGCCGATCAGCAAGCATTCATGAAGAAAGTGTCAGCTCCGCAGTTCAAACCCACGCACATGACATGGTCGATTCGATTGCGCATTTGCATTCGATTACGATTTCACCAAGAACGTGCGGCTTGAATGACGCCAGGCGAACGCATCCGCGACACGATCGTGAGGATAAACATGATCGGCGCCGCGCATTGTACGGATTGCTGGTCGTCAGCCTCGGCTCGATGATGGGACCACTGGACGCTGCGGTGAACGTCGCCTTTCCGGTGATTACCAAGGCTTTTCGGCCTGCGCGATCAGCGATATCCAATGGATCGTGATCGTCTACGTTCTGGCGCAATCCTGCGTCACGATCGTATTCGGCAATCTCGGCGATCTATACGGGCACAAGCGCATCTTCATGATCGGCACGGCGCTTGCGCAATCATTCATCTTCTCGTCGGATTTGCGCCAAACTATGGCGCTCTGGTCGGATTGCGCGTGCTGCAGGGATTGTCTGTCGGCATCGCCTTGTCTTGCGGGCCAGCGATTGTCACCTTTCTGTATCCACCAGCGCAAAAGCGATACGCGCTGGGGCTGTTCACAATGCTGTTTGGGGCCGGGCTGGCGATAGGCCCGGTCTGGGTGGCTGGCTGCTCGAAAATTATGGTTGGCCTGCCGTGTTCTGGTATCGTGTACCCATTGCCGCAACCGCATTTATTCTGGCGATTTTCCTGCCAATGGAACACCAGAAGCCGGCGATCCGTCAGCCCTTCGATTTTCGGGGCGCCATTTATCTCGTTGGCGTTCTGGCCAGTTTCGTTGCCTTGCTTGCCATGACACGGCGGGCCAGCAGCGGCCTGATACCGTTGGGCCTGCTCCTGCTTTGGCTCACGATAACCTGGCTTTTCGTGCGTCAGGAAAAAGCGACTGCCAATCCGGTCGTGAATGTCCGTTACTATGCCAATGCAGTGTTTGCTGGAATTCAACTGACGACCGTAGCGGTAAATTTTTTCCTTTTCGTCATATTCCTGATGCTGCCCTATCTGCTTTCCTCGCGCGGCGATATCTCATTGCTGTGGTCGGGAATTGTCCTTGCCGTCTACCCATGCGGAACAGTCACCGGTGGCTATCTGGGTGGCCGGTTGTCAAGGACAGTGTCGTCGCTTGCTTTGGTGCGGATCGGCCTCGCAATCATGTCGTGCGGTCTCATATCCATCGGCTTACTCGGTTCGATGCATTCGATAATACCTGCGGCGATTTTTCTGTATGTTACCGGGCTCGGCCTCGGCACATTTCAGGTCGGAAACCTCGATCTCACCACGTCCATTTTAAGTGTTGGCGAACGCGGCGTTGCTGGAAGTCTCGTCAATGTCGCCCGCTTGCTTGGGATAGTATCCGGCGCTGCCGGCATTACCTGGCTCTTTGATTTGCTTGACCGGCATGGCAATCAGATGCTCGCGTTTCGCGATACTTTTGTTATTCTCGGCACAGCATTGCTGGTATTCGGAGTGATCGTTAATGTCACCGTTTTCCGGAAACTTCCAGGTGAAGCACAAGGCACAGGATAGAGCTATGACTGCACGGGACATGGAAATCGAAAACCTGCAGCGCGACGTTGCTGCAGCCACGCGCATGATGGTGATGGAAGACCTGCTGGATTATTCCGGTCATGTTTCCGCACGTATTCCCGGTGAAGACGCCTATTTCATTCAGCCTGCGACCGACCCGCGCAGCGACGTCGAGCCCGATCGCCTTATCAAGGTCGATTTCGACGGCAAGGTATCTCGACAACAAGGGCCTGCGCCCACCGGTTGAAATCCCGATCCATGGCGAAATTTACAAGGCACGGCCGGATGTGAATGCGGTGCTGCACAGCCATATGGAAATGCCGATCTGGTTCACCATGATGAAGGGCGTGCAATTAGCACCCATGCGTCCGAGGGCGGTTCGCTGGGAAAGCGGTATTCCGATGAACGGCGACCCAAGTCACATCAAGACCATCGAACAGGGCCAGCAACTGGCGAGGGATCTCGGCGCACATCATGCCTGCCTGATGCGTGCCCATGGCTCGGTGATCGTCGCCGAATCCATTCCGGCCCTGTTTGTCGACGCAGTCCACTTTGCTGAAAACGCACGCGCCCAATTGCAGGTCTTGCAGGCAGGCCAGCAGCCCCTTGCCGCTGACTCCCGAAGAGCTGGAGCAGATCAACCGGCACGAGATGCGCGATTTTCACAACGGCAAAGCTTTGGAGCTATTATGCCAACAAGGCGCGCAAGGCCGGCATTGATCCCCGCCGAATGGATAGCTTCGGAGCAATAAGCTCCGGGCGCTTCCTCTATCGCAAGTTATCGCGCGACATCAACGCGCGATGCCTCCAGCAGAGCTATAATCGGCTTTCGGGCCGGCCAGATGAAAACCATCATCAGCGACGCACAAGAATGGCGCCAACACCCTGCGCCCATTGCAATCCATAGAATTCTGCGCCAATGCCGATCATCAACGCGCCAATGGCCGGAATTCCGCGGTAGATCAGCAGATATAGCGACAGCACCCGCCCGCGGATGTGATCATCGACAGCAAGCTGCATCAGGCCTGGACGCAGGTCGACATGACGTTCAGTCCGTAGCCGGCAACAAACACAAATGCCATGCCAAGCCAGAGGTTTTGGGTCGCAGCAAAACCCAGACGCACCAATCGCCGTGCACATGTAGCCGAACAGGCCAAAATTCGTCAGTCCGGACACGCCTCCCCGCATCGCTACATGCATGGCGCCCAGCAGCGCTCCAATGCCCATCGCCGATGTCAGCCACGCCAGTGTGCGGGCATCACCCTTGAAAACCGCTTCCGCAAAACCGGGCAACATGTCCTGCACTGGGCGCACGAAAAACGACGCGCACAACAAGATCAACAACAACGGCCGAATAGCCTGATGATTCCATGCATAGGAAAAGGTTTGACCAACATCGCCAAATAAATTTCCGCGGCTGCGCCTTGAACGATCCGGTGGCGGCAAGCGCAATGCATGGAAGGCGGCGACACTGATCAATGAACCAATGACGTGGGCGACGAAAGCGCCGGTTACGCCGAAAGCTGGAATGATAAACGCTGCCAGCGTAGGCCCGATGAATCTGTTGGAATGAAAGCAGGCTGAATCAACAGCAACGGCCGAAGAAAAGTCCTCACGCGAGACCGCCGAAGGGATGATGGATTGTCGGGCCGTGGAATGAAACGGGTAAACAAGCCCGTTGAACAAAGCCAATGCAAACAGGATTTCAATCCGCATCAGGCCTGCGGCAGTCAATGAAGCCATGGCAATCGCCTGAAACATCAACAAGATTTGCGCCAACCGTATCAGGCGCAGGGGTTCCAGCCGATCGGCGACAGCGCCGGCGAATGGCGCCAGCACGATCATCGGCGCAAGATCGGCTGCAGCGATCACACCAAGCCAGGTCGGCGATTGCGTCATCTCCCAGGCGAGCCAGCCCGAACCTACCCTCTGAATCCAACCGGTCATGTATTGTGGAAAAAGCCCGCCTTCAAATAGCGCAAATTTACGATGCGACAGCACCCGCAACAATGGTGGCTTGTTGCCCTGCTTCGCCATGCCCTGCCGTTCCCCGCTGCAGATCGATTGTGCCCAAATCCAATGGCATCTGTGCTAACGTACATGGAGTGTCCCGGCAAGACTGTCAGAGGTAAGGAATTGGCAGCTTGAGACACACCAGGAAAAGGCCTAGGCTACAGGCATCGCAATTCATCGCTTATGCGTGAAGGAAAATGGACAATGACAAAAAAATATCATCTGGTCAGCGCCTATACCTGACCATGGGTGCAGCGGGCCGTGATTGCCCTGCGCACAAAGAATATCGACTTCGACGTCACCTACATCGACCTGCGGAACAAGCCGGACTGGTTTCTGAAAATTTCGCCACACGGCAAGGTGCCTGTGCTGCAGGTGGATGGCGTGCCGCTATTTGAATCCAACGCCATCGCTGAATATCTGGACGAAACAGTAGCCCCAAGGTTACACCCGGAAGATCCGCTGGAACGTGCACGACATCGTGCATGGACCGACTTCGTTCCCGACTTCTCCTCTGCACTCAATGCCATCAGCTATTCGGCGACGCGTGAGGAGATGGAAGCAGGACTGAAAGCCGCTCCAGCGAAAGTCGGACGGGTAGAATACGCGTTGCAGACCTACAAAGCACCGGGGGCACCGTATTTTGGTGGAGACAAACTCTGCCTCGTGGACGCAGCCTATGCCCCATTCCTGCAGAGGTTCAAACTCGTCGACGAAATTCTGCAAACCGGTCTGATGAAAGACTTCCCGCTGACGCAGGCCTGGTCCGATGCGCTGCTGTCCAATCCGATCGTAACCGGGGCCGTCGCCCCGAATTTCCTCGAAGAATATTATAAAAACCTCGAGCGACGGAATACATGGGCGTGGCAGGTAAGACAGGCAACCCGCACTGCCGCGAAATAATGATCGCGACATTCAATGAACGGGCTTGCAAACAGACGTTTGCAGGCCCTTTTTTTCTTGCATCTGTTTCAGAGGAAGTCGCCATCTTCGCACAGAAGCAGCAAACACATCACCGCTCTATGTCAGCGCCACAGTGAGTGGATTGTAATTGAACAACCAGCTGGAGCGTTCGGCGCCCATGTCCCGCTTGGAAAAAGCGTCCAGTATGGCCTCGCGGGATCGATGATGAAATAATTTGCCATTGGCTGAAGACTCGCGCACCACACGGGCAGTGCGTTCATACCTGTTTCTGCCGTATATTTGTAGCGCGCCTGCGACACTGCTTTCTTGCCGCAACGCGCGCATGAGCACGGCACCATCCTCCATGGCCATGGCTGCCCCCTGCGCCAGATATGGCAAGGTCGCGTGAATGGCGTCCCCAAGCAAAGTCACCCGATCCGAACTCCAGTCTTCGACAGGCTCACGGATATGGAGCGCCCAGACGTAGCATTGGTCCTTGTCGACGTAATCTATCAACGCCTGAACCGCCGGATTCCAGCCAGCAAAATCTGCCTTGAATTCCGCCCACGACCTTTTCACCGTCCAGGATTCTTCCGAGGCCTTTTCCTTTTCGACAATACCGACGAAATTGAATAATTCCGCGCGGCGCACGAAATACGACACTGCATGGCCACCCGCCCCCATCCAGAGCGTTTGCTGAACACGCGGAAAGTATTTCCGTATCGGTGCGGCTGGCACCAGAACCCGCCAGGCCAGATCCCCTGTATACACAGGATTGTCGGCACCTTTCATTTGCGCCCGTACAACAGATTTCACGCCGTCTGCACCGACGAGCAAATCGGCATCCACGCTGTGACCATTGTCAAAATTGCAGGTAACGTGCGTTGACGTTTCTGCATAATCCGAAATGCGGTGATTTAACTTGATACAACCTGGTTTCAATCCATCAACCCGGCGCGCAAGCAATTCATGAAGATCTGCCCGGTGGACATGATAATAGGGCGCACCATGGGCGCGCTCATGCGCCTCCGACAATTCAAACGATTGAACGATCTCCCCGGTATCGGCCATACAAAAAGTATAGGCCTCGGGACGGACTGCATCGCGCGACAGAGCCTCGCCCAAACCGATGTGGCGCATCACATGCATTGCATTGGCGCTCACCTGAATCCCGGCGCCAACTTCACTCAATTGCGCTGCCTGCTCGTAGACCTCCACGTCGTGTCCGTCTTGCAACAAACATGCTGCAGCGGCCAAGCCGCCCAATCCCGCGCCCGCCACGACGATTTTGTAACCACTGCCCACAGGAACCTCACATGCTGCTTTCAGCGAGGTGTTTTAAGGGTCTTGCCGCCAAACGCAAATCTCGGATGGAAAAAGGGCGGAAACCATTGTTTCCGCCCTTGGATTGTCTGCCTGATGTTCGACTATTTCCATCCGATCTGGTTGAACATGAAGCCCTCGGGTTTGCTGGTCACACCCCCCGGGATCACCAGATCCTTGCTATGCACCGTGACCGCGGGAATCGGAATAACCGGCATGGCATAACGTTCCTTTGTCACCGTATCGAACAACGTCTTGTAAGTCGCTTCGCGCTTGGCAAGATCGAGCTCCGACTTGCCCGCAAACACGAGCTTCGTCAGCGCCTTATCGCCGGTATAATTGCGCGATCCAGGCAGAAAAAAGAACCCTGCCGTCGAATCCACATCAGGCTGTCCGCTGCCGTTATCCCAGAGCGAAACGAAAGCCTGCACGCCACCGGCGCACGCTTTTTCACAAATCCTCCCACCGATTGAACATCCACCGACGCGTTCACGCCGATGCGGCGCAATTGCCCCGCGATGGCTTCGGCTGCCTGAACCGACGGCCCCCATGTCGTCAGCGCAATTTTGAAACCGTTCGGATGCCCTGCTTCGGCCAGAAGCTTCTTGGCTTTGGCCAGATTGAACTCCGGCGGAGACAACGACGCTGCACATCCGACATGCCATTCATGGCACATGGACTTTTGCAGCGGCATATCAGCGATCTCTTTGGGCAGCAGCGCATTTGCTATCGCCTTGCGGTCGATCGCCATCATCAGCGCTTCGCGCACACGCTTGTCCTTGAACACACCAATACCGGAGCGGTCGGCGGCATCGGGAATGAAATAGATAAACTGGATGCTTGGACGTGTCGTGACAGCCAGGTCGGGATTGTTCGCCAGAAAATCCGCTATATCCTTGGGCACCTGATACATGATGTCCTGCTGGCCCGTCATCATGCGCGCGACCTGGGTCTGCGTATCAGGAACAGGTACAATTTCGATCCGGCCTATCTTGGCCGCAGGCTTGCCGGCATTGCCGTGCTTGTAATCGGGGTTCTTAACCAGAATAACGCCCTTGCTCGCATCGACCTGGATGGCTTTGTATGGACCGGTGCCGATCGGCTTGCGGCCGAAGAAATTCTTCTCTTCCAGCTTGCTGTGATAGTCGGAAGGAAAAATCGGCGGACATCGGAGAGGCGGCTTTCGATCGCGGCATACGGCGTCTTGGTCTTGATCCGTACGGTAAACTTGTCGATCTTTTCACCTTGTCGAGATGGCCATAGGACGTGTCCCTTGAAGCGGAATTTTACATTGGGATCGGTAACGAAATTGAACGTATAGACCACGTCGTCGGCATCGAATTCCGAGCCGTCGTGAAACTTTATCCCCTGCCGCAACTTGAATTCCATCGTCGTGGAATCGATGCGCTTCCAGGATACAGCCAAGCCGGGAAGATATTTTCTATTGTCAGTATCATAGGTCAGCAACGAATTGAAGACCATTCGATCCATCATGTTCGTTTGCGGATGCGGATCAAACACACCGTCCACAATTGAAATCGGTTGATAGACGCCAACACGCAATGTGTCCTTCGATTTCTGCGCGAGAACCGGCGCAGTCATGAGCGCGGATGCGAGAAGCAATGCACCCGCCTGGAAAATCGGCTGCTTCAATTTCATGGAATCTCCTCCTCGACCATATTGAAATGCACCAACGAAGGGCATCATTGTCCGCTTCGACCCTCGGTCAAGGCCAGCGTTATAGCAGTCAGTTTCGCCCGGATTTCGCGTTTTGCAAAGGCTGAATTTCTGATTAAATGGCGAAGGCAGCTTATTAAATACCTTTCTTGACCCGTCACCCGGTCCCGGCGATGCTGACCGCCAAAAGTAATCTGTTTTAGCCGGATCATGGCTTTTGATAGGGCGGGGGGACAAGATGCAGGGAAAAGTCGCACTCGAAGAGCATTTTGCAATTGCCGAAACATTGGCTGATTTGCGATTGCCCCTGTTTTCCCACGTCTGGGACCAGATGCAGGCCAGGCTCATGGAGTTCGATGACAACGTGCTCAAGCGCATGGATGCATGCGGTGTCGAGGTGATGATCGTATCCCTCAATGCGCCGGCGGTGCAGGCCATTACAAATGCCGGCCTTGCGATTGATGTTGCGCGAAGGGCAAACGATGCGTTGGCAGCGTTGATAGAACGACGACGGGACCGGTTTCGCGGCTTCGCTGCCTTGCCGTTGCAGACCCCCGATGCTGCTTGCGCGGAATTGCACCGCTGCGTCAAGGAACTGGGATTTGTCGGAGCCCTGGTGAATGGATATTCCTCAGCGCAGGATGGGTCAGCACTTTATTACGATCTTCCGCAATATGGAGAATTCTGGAGCGAGATCTCCGGCCTGCGCGTTCCTTTCTATTTGCATCCCCGCAACTCGACCGAAACGATACTGGAGAATTACGCAGGACATCGCTGGATGCTGGGCGCAGCTTGGGGATTTGCGCAGGAAACATCCGTTCATGCATTGCGGCTCATGGGGTCAGGACTGTTCGACCGGCATCCGGAGCTGCAATTGATTCTCGGTCACCTCGGCGAAAACCTGCCATACGGCCTTTGGCGTATCGACAATTGCAATGCTTGGCGGCGAACTTCAGGCGAGTACATGCACCACGGCGCCAAACCGATCGCCGAGTATTTCAACAAGAATGTCTGGATAACGACGTCCGGTAATTTCAGCACCCAGTCGCTGCAGGCCGCCATGGCAATCCTGGGTGCAGATCGCATCATGTTTTCCGCCGATTGGCCGTTTGAAGACCTGCACCAGGCCAGTGAATGGTTCGACAATGCTCCTATAGCTGAGCTGGATCGAACAAAAATCGGGCGCACCAATGCATGCGGCCTATTCAACCTTGCCGCATGAGACTTCCGCAATGGGTTGCTTGGGCTGATACTTCATTAAGAAGGTATGTGCAAAAACGTTACTCTGAGCACAATCAATTGAGCATAGTCATCGCCGCAACTGATATGCCGGTCTGCGCATGAGAAACGGCAGGAAGAGAACTGGTATGACGATCCACAATAACATCAGGAAGTCGTTCGAATAGGAAATTGACAAGGCTTGCTGCGTTATTTCGTGGTTGAGGTTTGCGCGTCCGCGTGACGTTACAGGGTTCCAAATAAAAAATGCGCCATGGCTCTGCAGCATCCGGTTAAACGGCGTAATGCCTTCGGCAATCTGGGCATGGACAATCTGGGCATTGCGCGCCAGCATCGTGGCAACCAGCGACACGCCAATGGCGCTGCCGACATTTCTGATCAGGCTCAGCAAAGCGCTGCCATCCGTCCGCAATGCCGGAGACAATGTCGCGAAAGCAATAACCTGCATCGGCACGAAAATAAAACCAAGTCCCGCGCCCTGAACAATAGTCACCCAGATCAAGCTGAAATGATCGACATCTTTCGTCCAATGCGCCATTTCCCAAAACGATAATCCCAGAAGCAGAACGCCGAACATTATCATGCCACGAGGGTCGAACGTATCCGTAATGCGTCCGGCGACCATCATCGCTGCCATCACGCCAAAACTGCGGGGCGCAAGTAGCAATCCCGTTTCCCAGACAGAATATCCCGCCAATACCTGAAGATACGGAGCCAGAAGAGCAACGCTCGCGATCAAAACCGCTCCAACCAGAAACATCGTGATAAAACCGACGGTGAAATTGCGATCGCGAAACAATGCCGGAGGGATGAAACACTTCGGGGACAAAAGCATGTGAACGAGAAACAGGCAGAAGCCTGTCGCAGCCAATACCGCGGCAAATATGATTTCACCGGATTCAAACCAGTCCTTGTCACTCCCCCGGTCCAGCATCAATTGCAACGCGCCCAGTCCAATTGCCAGCGCCGCAAAACCCGTCCAATCGAACTGCAGGCCCTTGTTGGCGGGCTTGTCCTTTAGAAACAATGCCAGACCGCCGATAGCCGCTATGCCGAATGGCAGATTGATGAAGAAGACATAGCGCCAGTCGTAGGCATCGATAAGATAACCGCCGAGCGTTGGACCGATAATCGGTCCGACCATAACGCCCATGCCCCACATCGCCATTGCCGATCCACGTTTTTGCGGTGGATACAAATCCATCATGATGGCCTGCGACAGCGGTACAATGGCCGCTCCTGTCGCGCCCTGTATGATGCGGTATATGACCATTTCTGTCAGCGACGTGGCGAAACCGCAAAGCATGGAAGCGGTAGTAAAACCCGCGAGACAATAGATAAAAAAATTCTTCCGCCCGTAACGTGAGGCCAGCCAGCCAACCGGCCCGGTAAACACAGCCGTGGCGACGATATAGGATGTCAGCACCCATGTGACCTGATCGAGTGTGGAGGAGAAAGTGCCCTGCATGTATGGCAGGGCGACATTTGCAATGGTCGAATCCAGGGTCTGCAACACCGTGGCGCCGATAAGACACCATACGATCAGCGTTCGATGTGGAACTGGCTGGTCCGCTTCCATGGCTTGCGTCCTATTTTTCAGGAACGATGAGGCCATCAAGCCACGACGACAATAGCGGCAAGGGATCGCTTTTCAATCCGACAAGCCGCCAGAGATCTTTCATTTTCCGCTGGTGTTTTGTATCCACATGCACAGTCACGCTCATACCAGCCCGCAGCGGTGGATCGTCCGACTTTCGATCGATGGCAATGCGGACAGGCACGCGCTGCACCACTTTCACCCAGTTTCCGCTGGCGTTCTGCGCAGGCAGTATCGAGAACTCCGCCCCGGTTGCAGGAAAGATGGTCGAAACTTTTGCGCGCCAATGGCGATCGGGATAGGCATCGACCGTTACGTCGACGTGATTGCCGATCCGCACATACGTCAGATCGGTTTCCTTGATATTGGCTTCGATCCAGAAATCGGTCGTCGAAACAAGACCCACCGCGCCGGTGTTTGTAAGCGCTGCTGTCTGTGCCACCAGAAACGTGCCAGGCTGCAGGGCTTCCACGGCAGTGACGACACCTGCGAAGGGAGCGCGTACAATCGTCCGGGCAAGCTGCCGTTCGGCTTCCTCCACGCGCGCCTTTGCTTCCAGCCATTGTGGATTTTTTTCCGGCGAGGACTGCGCATCGCCGCCCAGCCTGGTGAGCGCCACATCGGCCTGCAGGCGCAGGGAATCCAGCTTCTTGCGCTCTGCTTGCAAAGTGAATTTGGCCTGGTCGAAGGCTGCTTCCGATCCAGCGCGACGCTTTACCAGCGCATCGGCGCGATCGAAAGCTACCTGGGCACGCGCAACGATTGCCTGTTGCGAACCAATGTCACTTTGCAGGCGAACGTAATCGCGCTGTGTCGCTAGAACCTCAAGTTTGGCCCGCATCAACTGCGCCCGCGCGGATTCTGCAGCGATACGAAACTGAACCGGATCAAGGCGAAACAATATTTGATCTTTGACGACCTGTTGGCCTTGCCTGATCTCGATCGACTTGACTATGCCCGAGATATCCGTGGACACCATCAGTTTTGCTGCGCGCAAATAAGCATTGTCGGTGACAATAATCCGTCCGCCGCGCAGCCACATGACACTGGAAACGATGATAACCGCAAGCAATCCGCCAAGCATCAGAACGCGGCGCACAAAGCCTCGCACTCTGGCCGGGCTTGCTGCCCGCGTGACCTGTGTTTTGCTGTCCCCAGGTGCATGTCCGGGTGCATTGGTTGGCGTTGCGCGGCTTTCTACGCCATCGGCAATGGTCGGCCCGGCTTCTTTCTGCGATTCCACGGAAGGTTGCTTGTCAGCATTGGCCGACGCGACGATTTCAAGAGCCGGCCTCGCCTTTGCAGGTTCGGTGGCTGCCGCCTCGGACTTGTCCGAATTCCCGTCCTTTGAATTGTTCTCAAATGCGCTCATGAATTCGCGTTGCTCTTATTTGATTTGCTGATGTTGTTGTTGACCATCTGGGAATTGTCGTCACCCAACTCTGCCTTGATTGTTCGCAAGGACTTGGTCAGGAGCGCCAGCGCTTCAGGCCCCAACAAAGCCACAACGCCGCTGTTGATAGAATCCCGATAGGCACGAATTTCCCGCAGCACCGGCTCTGCCTGCCCGGTCAGATGAAGCCTGCGCACGCGCCGGTCCGCAGGATCGTGACGGCGCTCGACCAGGCCGCGGGCCTCCAGGCGATCAACAAGACGTCCAATGGTGATTGGCTCGACATCTACAAAACCGGCCAACTCATTTTGTGAAATACCTGGCCGCAATTCCAGCCACGCCATGATCACCCATTGCGCCCGCGTCATGCCAAGCCTACGCGCACGTTGATCGGCTCGCACGCGGATGAGCCGCGCAACGTCGTAAAGCAAAAAAATAGGATCGTTTTCGATATCCAAATCACGTCGCCAGTATTATCTTACACAGCATATAATAACGTGCGTTATAATAAGTAAAGTGCATTTTTGGATAGGCCGCGCGACACACGCCACAAACTGTATGTCTCGGTAAATTATTGATAATATTAGAATTAATAATTGGCCGAGGGCTGAACGAAGGCTGTCAGCTTGACCAGTCACGTGCCTGCACAACGCTCAACGCGACATCGGAAAAAGACAAGAACAAGCTTCATGTCAGACGGCCCGGCAGGTCACATTTCATCTTCAGCCATATCCTGAATTGCCCCAAAGGATCGCTGCATTTCCATTGAAGCGCTGTCCATGCGCCGAAGCAGAACACAAACGCAGAGTTGCCGCCGCCATTGCCAGCCCCTAGTCTACCGGTAAAGAGCATCCGCTCGCGCGCGCTCTGACCGGGTCAAATTGGGGACGGGAACATGCATATTTGCCGCTTTGACGATGATCGGCTTGGTGTCGTGGAAAATGATCAGGTCTTCGATGTCACCGGTGCACTGAAAGTCATCCCCTCCCCGGCATGGCCCTGGCCAGCGGGCGATCCGTTGATTCAAAATCTCGATGCGATTATTGCGGAAATCCGCAAACTGCGCCCGACAGCCAGTTCAAAAAACGTGGCAGATGTTTCGCTATACAGCCCGATCACACAGCCCACGAAGATAATGGCCGCGCCCGCAAATTACGCGCTGCACGTATCGATCGATGCCCAGGACCCTAGCCTGCACCATGGTGTTCATCACAAGACCCTTGAGGGCGTCGAGCGTCCTGTCGAAAAACTGGGCATGTTTCTCAAGGCATCGTCTTCGGCTGTCGGCCCCTCGCAGGGTGTAGCCCTGCAATGGACGGACAGGCGCAACGATCACGAAGTCGAACTCGTCTGTGTCATTGGAAAAGGTGGCAAGGACATCGACCGCAAGGACGCTTTCAAGCACATCTGCGGTTACATGATCGGATTGGACATGACCGTACGTGGGACTGAAGGGCGGAGCTGGCGCAAGTCTGCCGATTCTTACACGGTTTTCGGCCCCTGGCTTACGACCGCCGATTCACTACCCGAACCAGAAGCCCAATCCATCTGGATCAATGTCAACGGCGTTCAAAAGCAGAAATCTTCCACAGGCGTGATGACCGTCGGCATCGCCGAGCTGGTCGAAATGTGTTCGCGTGTATACGAGCTGCATCCCGGCGATGTGATCATGACCGGCACGCCGGAAGGGGTCAGCTCGGTCAAGGCCGGCGATGTGATGACATGCGGCTGCTCCGGCATTGGCGAGATGACCGTAGCTGTGCGCAACAAATAGGCGTCACGGTATCATCACCACGCCACCATTCACTGCAATACCCTGACCCGTCATATAGGCTGCATCGGCACTGACGAGAAATGCAGCAGCGCCGGCCATGTCTTCCGGATAGCCGATACGGCCGAGCGGCACACGCGTCTTTGCGTTTTCGTGCAGCTTTTCTTCCGGAGTTGCGGCAAGGGGCATGGCAGTCAGCGATTGTCCGGGAATGATTGCGTTCACCCGGATATTATGACGCGCCCATTCAAGCGCCAGTGACTTCGTCAGCGACAGAATAGCAGCCTTCGTACAAGCATAATTGGCGCCTTTCGGTGCTCCTTCCAGTGCCCTCCCCGATGCCAGATTAATGACAACTCCCCTGCGCGCTGCGATCATCGCCGGACCAAATGCCTTAACGATCAGAAATGGAGCAGTGATATTGACCCGCAAAGTCAGTTCCCAATCAGCAAGTGACAGGTCAAGAACTTCGCCGCGGGGAAATACGCTTGCGTTGTTGACCAGACAATAGGGTGTGCCGATGGTCGAGAGTGTCGTAGCGACCGCCCTGGCTATATCGTCCGCATCAGACAAATCCACTCTTACAAAATGGGCTTGGGCCCCTAGTCCGCGCGCAGCAGCAGCAGCGGCCTCGCCGCTAGCTTCATCGATATCCCAGACGGATATTTTTGCGCCCAGCCGGGCAAACCGCCTGGTGAAAGCCTGTCCGAAGCCGCCGCCACCGCCTGTGATCACCACACCGTCGCCGGGCTTCATACCGTCGCGTACTACGCCATCCTCGCTCATCTTGCCTCCATCCACCCGTGCAGTTTTTACCGCTTCGGTCACTTAAGAAATAATTTGACAGGAAACTCCTGCAAGATGCACCTTTCTAACACGGCATTTGCATGGTAGCGAGCGTTTGGTCCGGAGTGTTCCGGTAGCCGTTGCTACGTGCAAATCAATAACAAGCGGAACGAAGCACGCGGGTTGCAGCATAAACTGCTGGATCCCCAGATTTCGCCGCCAGGGAGAAAGCACATGACGATGCCCGTCGAAGACGGACGCGAGATGATCGACAATGGTGGCGTCCGGCTGGAGACATTCACGGCGGGTGAAGGGCCAGTCGTCCTGTTTCTTCATGCGGGTCTGTGGCTCGGGAACGAAAAGGCTTTCCTGCGCGAACTAGCCGGACATGTGCGCGTTATCGCCCCCAATCACCCCGGGTTCGGCGCCTCCGACCCACCAGGCAATATGGCAACAGCAGACGATCTGGCCTATTTCTACCTCGACCTTATCGACCGGATGAAACTTCGTAATGTCATTTTGGCTGGTACATCCTTCGGCGGATGGATCGCCGCTGAAATGGCGACGAAGAACTGCTCCGCGCTTTCCGGAGTCATACTGATTGATGCTTTGGGCATTCGGCCAGGTGGTCGCAACGATCGTGACATCGCCGATATATTTGGAATTGCAGACAGGGATCTCGTCAAGCTGGCATATGCCAATCCACCTGACGGCGCAGACAATTTGCGCGCGATCAACGACGATGATGAACTACGGAGGCGTTTGCGGGCTCGCGACGGCCTGGCCCACTATGGCTGGCAACCCTTCATGCACAACCCGCGGCTACAGGGACGCCTGCATCGCATAAGCGTGCCGACGCTTGTCTTGTGGGGTGACCGGGATGGCATCGTAAGCCCCGACTACGGCCGCTCATTTGCCAATGCCATTCCGGGTGCACAGTTCGAACTTATAAGCAGTGCCGGGCATCTTTCGCATGTCGAGCAGCCTCGATCGGTGGCGCGCTGCATAGCCGCTTTCGCCAGCGAAATATCCGGGACTGACGCAACAGCCGATACTGGCGCAGCATCCTAAAAGGGACCAGACAATGCGCGTATATCACTTCTCCGAACAGCCTTATCCAGATGTCTGGACTCCCGAGCGCGATTCCCTGCGCATAACAATTCCCAATGAATTATGCGACCCCCAGATCGCCCATAAACTTTATCATCGATACATAGATGAGTGGATGCTGGCCGACGAACTCGGTCTCGACATCATGATAAATGAACACCACTCGACGGCGACATGTCTTACCGCCTCGGCTAATCTGATGCTGGCCATCCTGGCTCGCGTCACCAAACGGGCGCGCTTGCTGGTGCTTGGCGTGCCAATAGCAAATCGCACGGACCCGATCCGCATCGCAGAAGAAATGGCCATGATCGATGTCATTTCCGGCGGTCGCCTGGAATTGGGCATGATCAAGGGCGTTCCATATGAAATGGCCCCGGCAAACTCGCGCCCGACGGACCTGATGGAACGCTTCTGGGAAGCCCACGACCTCATCATGCAGGCCCTGACAAAGCACGATGGCCCCTTCAATTTTGAGGGCAAGTATTTTCATAGCCGCCAGATCAACATCTGGCCAAGGCCCTTGCAACAGCCTCATCCACCGGTTTGGATTTCTACCGCAACGCCTTCCAATGCCAGAGAAATTGCCGCGAAAGGCTACGTGGTGGGCAGCTTTATGGGCGGAACGGTCGAAACGGTAAAATTGCACCAGGCCTATCTAGAAGGATGGAGTGCGGCAGGCCGGGGCGATAGCGTACCGGTTGACCGTTTCGGATACATGGGCATGTGCGCGATTGCCGACACCGAAGCAGAAGCGCGGAAACGCGCTGACAAAATCGCAGATTATCTGCGCACGAATGCACAGGTTGCCGAACCATTCAACAAACCGCCAGGTTATTTCGGTCTGGAAGGCGCCTTCCGCTCCATGCGTTCAGCGAATCCCAAGGCATTCCGCACGCTTTACACGCCCAAAGGCCGGCCAGTGGAACTGTCCAGCGCGACCCTTGATGACTTTATCGAATGTGGCATCGTCTTTACGGGAACACCGGATCAGGCCTTTGGCCAGATTTCCGAATTCATCGACGCGATCGGTGGCCTTGGCCATCTCATCCTGATGGGCCAAGGCGGTCGCATGCAACATGAGGAAGTTGTCGACAGCCTGACGCTGTTTGGCCGCAATGTGCTGCCGCGCCTGCAGCAACGTTATGCAGAGAAAAGGGCTTTCGCAGCCTGAATTAAATTGGAGGACGACGCGTGGCCGACACATGGATTGTTATCAAACAATGGCCTGAACTCATTCTGGAACGGCTGGAAGATGCGGGCGTGGCACGCATCACGCTGAACCGCCCGGACAAGCGCAATTGCTGGAACCGCGAGATGTGCGAGGCGTTTCTCGAAAGCCTCGAGATCATTCGGGCCGACAAGACACTGAAATGCTGCATCACGCGCGGTGCAGGCAAAGTCTTCTCGTCCGGCCTCGACCTTAAATTCTTGCGCGAGGTTTCCAACGGGCCATTGCTTGATTGGGACCGCCCCACACCGACAATCCAGATCGCGAATGCTCTGCGAGGCTTTCCGCGCATCATGATCGCCCAGATCCACGGATATTGCCTTGGCGGTGCTTTCGGCATCATGAATTGCCACGATCTTGTTTACGGAGCCGACGATGTACAGATCGGCATGCCGGAAATATTGCGTGGCTCTTTCGGCCAGCTTGTCACCTCGACGCTTCTGCACGGTGGTTTGCCGGTCAAGAAGCTATCCCATATTGCGTTGGTGGGTCGCAATTTCAGCGGCAAGGAAGCCGACGCCATGGGCATCATTTCGCAATCGGTCCCGGCTGCGGAACTTGAAAGCTTCACCCTGCAGATTGCGCGTGAAATCGCGTCCCGTCATCTTGCCCCGCTGGAACATCACAAGATTACTGTCCAGCTGGGTCGCGATCTGGGAATACATCAGGCGATACAGGTTGATCAACTTGTTGGCTCCCGGCTGCGCCATGCCATGGACCCGCTTGGCGATGTCGAAAAATATCTCGACAGCCAAAAAGGCGGACCTAACCTGGAATACAAACGCCCCGATACCTAGGTTTTCCTGATCCAGGGTGGCGTTGCGTTCCTGAAAAGATGCAACGTCCACATCATCCGCAATCTACATCCAACCAATGACAACACGACCACTAAGACGGCGTTCGCCAGATGGAAGTCACGATCGGCATGCACACGGCTAGTGAATTGTCTGGCCTCCATCCACAACAATGGTTGCGCCAGTTACAAACGAAGCAGCATCGGAAACCAGAAAAGCAATTACGTCACCGATCTCTTCGCATTCCGCTGGCCTCTGCAACATGATGCGCGCCTTTACCGCATCCATATTCACCAAGCCCTTTTCAAGGTATCCCCGATAACGCGGCGATAGCGTTGATCCCGGACAGACGGAATTCACACGCAATCCCCTGGCTCCATAATCGATAGCGATTTGCCGCGTCAGGTTCACCACCGCACCCTTCGTCGCGCAATAGACAGGCATTTTCGGATTGCCGATAACGCCAAATGTGGAAGCTACGTTGACGATGGACGGTCCCTTGCTCTTGAGCAAAAGCGGAATAAATGCGCGGCTCATATAAAAAACGCTATCGAGGTTTGTGGCGACCAGTTCGCGCCATTTCTCGGTAGGCAAATCTTCCAGAATCGAACTGAAATTATTACCTGCATTGTTCACTACTGCCTTCGCCTCGCCCCAGTGTTCACTCACATGAGCGGCCAACCGCGCAACATCTTCCTCCCGCGACACATCTGCGGTCATGAACTCGCAAAGATGGCCTTTTGCCCTTATTTCCTCCGCGGTCCGGCGTAAAGTCTCTTCCGTGCGCCCACAAATAAAAGCTGTTGCGCCTAATTCGGCCACTGCCTCAGCAGCCGCTTTTCCGATGCCTGCGCCGCCGCCAGTTATCACAACAACATCGCCGCCAATCTTCAATTTCTCGAGCATGATCTCTCCCATGAATACGGACCGACAACGCTGTCAGTGCTGGATGGGCGCCTTCGCAGGCGCAGCCTTCGACGCTCCCGTGAATTGAAACACTATCAGAACTGCGATCAAGGCTAGCCCGACAAAATCCATGATCTTGTGCGGTACAACCAGAGCTATGCCGGCCGCAAAACATAGCAAGCGTTCCACCACCCCAAGCTTGCGAAGGGCGTAGCCTTCCATCGCGGCGGCCAGAATGACGACACCGGTCAGAGCAAAAAATAAATCGTATAAAATCTGATCCCATGTTCCGAGCATGAGAAGCGCCGGTCTGTAAACAAACATGAATGGTACAATGAATGCGACGAATGCCAGCCGTGTTCCATGTGCTGCCGTTTTCATGACAGGACTTCCGGCAACTCCCGCAGCAGCGATGGAAGCCAGAGCATCAGGTGGCGTTATGACCGCGATGGTTGAAAAATACATGACGAAGAAATGTGTTACGACCTTTGCTGTATAAGGATCCATACCCTGGCCCGTCAGGAATAATTGCAACATCGGGATCGTAACGACCACTTGGGCGAGATAACTGACGGTCGGTGGAACACCCATCCCCAGAAACAGAGAAACAATCATCGTAATCAGCAGGCCGGTAAAAAGACTTCCTGCCAAAGCATTGCCTTGTTGCGCCATCTTGACGCCGACTGTTGTTTGATCGAAAACGCCGACAATAATACCTGCACAAGCCGTGGCCACGGCCACGAGCACCGCACCTTTTGCACCACTTTCCAGCGCCTCCAATATGGCGCGAGGCCCAAGCCGCGTGGATTTGCGAAACCAGGACACAACGATCACGGAAAGTATCGAATAGCTGACGGAGAACTGCGGCGAATAATCGAGCGACATGAAATAGATCAGCACCACGATCGGCAGGAACAGATGCCAACGCTCCCGGAAAGCGCTACGCCACTCCGGTATTTCACCTGCAGACAAACCCTTGGCGCCGAGCCGTATGGCAGCAAAGTGTACGGTGCAAAAAATTCCGATGTAATAAAGCACCGCGGGAATAACCGCATACAACGCTATCAGTCCATATGGCACACCGGAAAACTCTGCCATGATGAATGCAACGGTTCCCATCACGGGCGGCATAAGCGCGCCGCCAGTGGACGCAGCAGCCTCGATTGCTCCTGCCATATAGGCCGGATATCCGGTTCGCTTCATCAAGGGGATCGTCACGGTGCCAGTCGTCAGGACATTCGCCATTGCGCTTCCCGAAATGGTACCCGTCAATGCGCTCGAGATTACCGCCACTTTTGCAGGTCCTCCGCGATAACGCCCGAACAGGCCGATGGTAAAATCCATCACAAATCCGCCAAGACCGGATCGCTCCAAAAATGCTCCAAACAAAATGAAAAGTACGATGAAATTTGCCGACGCAGCCAGCGGCGATCCGAAAATGCCAGACAATGTCATGTATTGAAATTCAAGACTTTCAGACAGCGTGTATCCATTGTGATTCAATACGCCAGGCAGATTGGGGATGAACAGATATGCAAGGAATGCGATACAAACGACAGGCAGCACCGGCCCCGTGATCCTCCGGCATAACTCCAGCAGCGCAATGATGAATGCGCTGCCCAGGAGCATTTCGGTACGTGACAGATCGGACACATATTGAATCCGACCATCTGTGAGATATTCGTAGTTGATGACGATATACAAAAGCGGAACGATTGCCGCAGCCGCAATGACCGCATCGGTGATCCAACTGACGAAACGTGTTGCACGACCTTCTTTGCCTTCACCCCAGTTCAATGGGTTCATCAAAATCAACAAAACCAGGGCAAACAGCAAATGTAGTCCACGCTGCAACAAGGCATCCAGCAAGCCGAACATGGCCGTGTATAGATGAAACAGCGCCATCGCGAGTGCGATGGCGCGGATTGATTGGTCCTTGATGACAGCTAGTGACATTTTGCAACCCGTAGCGGCGGATAGTCAAACTACCCGGCTACCGCCAATACTTCAGTCGAGGCTCTTATCGCGTCGATTATTTCATCCACCCGCGTTCCTTATAATATTTGACGGCGCCCGGATGGAAAGGCGATCCAGCATCACGCGCGAGATTTTTGACATCGAATGCAGCAAGTGAGGTATCTGCCGGACGAACCGGATCAAAATTTTCCGCAACCTGTTTCACAATGGAATACGCCAGCTCGTTGCTGAGTTTGGCCGAACCGACAATCACGTTAGGATAGGCAAGCACCTCAGCGGTATTTTTCAGCTTTGGATAGGCTTTCGGATCGTCTGGCCAGGTTGTGATATAAAAGCTCGGATCATTTTTTACAAAATCCTGCATCAGTTTCGCATCCATTGGAATGAGGCGAATGTTGCGGGTCTGCGCCAGATTAAGAAACGGCCCGAAGCGAACGGAAGGTGCATACATCAAGCCTTGATGATGTCCATCCTTGAACGATTCCACAGCCTCGCCAATGCGCAGCGAACCGACATCGACTTTCCCGGCGAGTCCTTCCATGCGGATATATTGTTCACCGATCTCACGCACGGAAAATCCTTTCGGTGCGATGTTTAGTTTCTTGCCCGCAAAATCCTTGAAGGTCTTGATCGGCGATTCGTCGGCAACGATAATTGCAACGTGAAAGGCATGCAGTGTCATCAGATTGACAACGCCATCAGTCTTCTTCTTGAACGGTTTGTTTCCGAGCCTGCCGTCACGCAGGCTCTGCGACATGGATATCGCGATCAGCGACCGCCCGGTATCGACGCGGATGATATTGCCAACAGAACCACCTGGCTGCAGGGTGACTTTTCCGATGGCTGGATTTTTTTCCAGAACCTGGCCCATCGCTACGGTCACCGGATATTGCGACCCGCCCTGGGTCCCCGAACCAAATGTTATGTCGGTCTTTGTCTGCGCTTGCGCCCCTGCCAGAGCAGCAACGGTGAACGCGATACTGCAAATCGCACTGCGTTTCATTGGAACACTCCTCCCGAATTTGCGCCGGCTGATGCTCTGTGAGCGCCGGTCTGGCCTGAGGTTAGCGGCAATTGACCATTGGAAGCAAGGGCAGGCATCGCCTTCGACCATTTTAGGCACACCCACAGGGCTTTCTTATTCCAGGTTGGCGGAGACGCTCGCAGCACGCAATTGAGAGCGCCTTTTTTCTGTCGCGGCATGATCCACTTGGCCAGCGTCATCCAGAACAACACCGTAAATCTCTTCAGCAATCTTTGCGGTGACATACCCTTCCCGCACATCGTGGGCTACCCGGCCACTATCGCGCTGTTCCGGCGGGCCAAATCCGCCTCCTCCGCCTGATCTGGCAAAGAAGCTGTCTCCGGTTTTCAATCGCTGCAAGAATACTTTGGCGTTGGGAACATCTTTCAGCTCGCCATTTTCACCGGCCACAATAACCTCATTGCCGAATCCATCGCAGCCACCTGCCAGCCCCCACGGATTGCAGTGCATCCGGTCGACCTGGCTGTTCAGTGTCATCGGTGCGCGCGCAGTTACCTTACGCTCGATTCCAAGACCGCCGCGATATGTTCCCGCTCCGCCAGAGCCATCCCGCAAAGCCAGACGATCGATCAGCAATGGATATTTCGTTTCCACAGATTCGACCGGGCTGTTGTGGGTGTCTCCATCATTCAGGCATACCGTGGCGCTCATGCCATCTTCTGTCATCTTCGCGCCCCACCCACCGCCGAGTGGACCGAAGCTTCCCATGAAGAAGCGACCGGTTGCCGGTGAGAGGCCATGAACGCGCACACTCAGTAAATCTGCGTGATGGCCAGCGATCACGCGTTCAGGCACAGCGGCCTCCATCGCCTTGAAAATCGTGTCGATAATGGTCATCGGAAACGTCATCCATGCCCGCATGGCTGCCGGTTTCACGGCGCTAACGATAGTGCCGGGTGAAAGCTTCACACGCAGCGAACGAAAGCTGCCATCATTGATCGGATAATCGGTCGGCGATGTCAGACATTTGTAGGCAACTTGTGCGCAGGCAACTCCGGTTGTTTCTCCTGAATTGAAAAAGCCTCGCACTTGCAACGATACATCGGTCAGATCGACCGTTAGCTCATCTCCCTCGACGATGACCCTGACCTTGATAGGAACCCGTTTGCCAATGTCAACGCCATCATCATCCATATAGGACGTAGCCTCATAGATGCCGTCCCGAATTTCCGCTGTCCTTGCCCGCGCAGCTTTTTCCGATTGCTGCATGATCTGGTTGATAGCAGCCAGGGTTTCAGTAGCGCCGTAGCGCTCCAGCAATTCACCAAACCTGCGTCGCCCTGTCGTAACGGCGGTAATCTGGGCGCGCAGGTCACCCATTGCACGCTCGGGAATACGTACATTCATGGCAATGATATCGACGAGGTCCTGATTGACGACACCGCGGTCCTGATATTTGACAATCGGAATCTGGATACCTTCCGCATAAATGTCAGTCGTCACGCCGCCGAGCTGTCCGCCGACATCCACCCAATGGGCCATGCAGCAGGCAAAGCCACACAATTGGCCTTTGTGAAACACCGGCATGCTGAATGTGAAATGATTAAGATGACTGCCTGTCGTATAGGCATCATTGGTCACAAGGATATCACCGGGGTGGATATTCTCGCGACCAAAATGTTTTAACTTGGCACGCACCGTCTCCGCCATGCCACGGATGAACATTGGCAGGCCCAGGCCAATCGATACAGTATCTCCTTCCGGCGTGAACAGGCCAACGGTGAAGTCCAGCGCCTCATAAATGATCATGTTATAGGCGGTGCGCATCAGGTTGGACTTCATTTCCTCCGTAACAGCCATGACGCCGTTCCGGATGATCTCGGTCAGTACCGGATCGTTGGTCTTGAAACGCCTGCGCGCCGAAGCATGGCCGGTTCCCCTGGCCGATTTTGCCTTCACCTGATCTCGCACACCGGTGCGACTACGCTTGCGATCAACCTTTTTCACGTCCCGCTCCCTGCCTCTTGCGCCTATCTTCCCACACCTGAACGGATGTCAGCAAGTTGACGAAGCAAACCGGCGGATCGATAGTAATTCCGGCAAAACATATTTCGGGGAGGACCCCATGCTGAGCAGGGAAGACAACGAACGCATCACCCGGGTGGGTCCAGGCACGCCAATGGGGAAAATGCTGCGCGAATTCTGGACACCCGCCTTGCGCTCTGCCGCATTGGAGGCCGACGGGGCGCCAAAACCTTTCCGGCTGCTGGGTGAGGACCTTGTTGCTTTTCGGGCCACGGATGGCCGTGTCGGCATCCTGCAGAAGCAATGCCCGCACCGGTGCGCATCCCTGGCCCTTGCCCGCAACGAAGGCAATGGTCTGCGTTGCATCTTTCATGGCTGGAAGATCGATGTCTCGGGTGAGGTTGTTGATGTACCCACCGAACCTGCATCCAACCGGGAGGCTTTCGCCAAGCGAGTGCCGGTGACACGCTATCCTGCGCGTGAAGCAGGCGGCATGGTCTGGGTCTATATGGGCGAGCGAAAGACACCACCGAAATTCTACGATTTCGAATTTCATTTTCCGCCCGCCGAGGCGCTTCTGCGCTGCGCAATAGTCAACGGCAACTGGTTGCAGGGACTGGAAGGTCAGCTCGACTCCGCCCACCTCAACTTTCTCCATTCATCGTCCGTACCTCGCTCCCCCAGCGGTGGCACCGGATTGATGGTGCAGCACGATGCCGCTCCGCAGTTTGAGTTTATCGACAAGCCATATGGCTTCCGCGAAGCGGCACTACGCCAGATGCCGGATGGCTCGACTTACGCACGCATTCGCGAAGTGCTGTTGCCGTATTATTCTTTCATTCCCGGCAATCATGGCGAACCGCGTTTTGTCGTTGTTGTTGTACCCATTGACGACGAGTGGAGCGCGCACTGGTATTATTATCTCAATCCGTTTGGACCCGTTCCGGACTGGTATCGCTTCAACGCGCTGGACCGCGCAGGGCCCGATGACGATGACTTTGCCGCAGACCGCGGCAATGAAAGCAACATGTGGCATCAGGACCGTGAGGCGATGAAACAGGGCCACTTCAGCGGCTTGAAGAAGAACTTTGTCTATGAGGATTTCATCATCGAGGAATCGATGGGGCCGATTACCGATCGCAGCAAGGAGTTCCTCGGTTCCAGCGATGTCGTAGTCGTCCGTACAAGACGCATGCTCCTGAAGGCACTGGATGATCACGCCAAGGGCCAAATGCCATTCGGCATTGATGATAATCTCGACTACCGCGCCATTCGTGCCCTGGCTATTCGATATCCCGGAGGGCTCGACTGGAAGGACTTCGATATGAAGAATCCTCCAAGTTTTGCTTTTGCTGCCGAATAGCTATTTTCCAAGACGCGGGAACAACGATAGCGCATTTCCTCGCGCTATATTTTTCAACTCGGTTTCGTCAAGCGCCGGCGATGCTTCTATAATCCCCGTCTGCTGCGCGACCTTACGTGGGGGCGCAAACGGAAAATCACTGCCGAACAACACTTGATCCATCGGCACAAAATTCTTCCAGCAACGCACCGGCCCCTCATCGACAGACAATGCAGTATCGACCCAGAAACGCTTCAGCAGTGCGGTGATGTCATCCGGTTTCCACGCAGGAAAGGACGGCGACCAAGCCACGCGCCAGCCGATGAAAGGCAAAGTTCCGCCGCCGTGCGACAGGATATATCTAATATTCGGAAACCGCTCCAGCGCGTGGCTGAACACTAGATTGAGCGCCACCCGTGTCGTGTCGAAAGGAAACTCTACAACGTTTCCGGTGAAATCAAGATCCAGCGCCTGCATCGCCTTGGGAAACATCGGATGGATATGCACGACGCCGGACCGTTCGTTTAGTGCTTCCAGTAGCGGATCGAACACAGGGTCCCCCAGATATTTCGATCCATAACTGGAAAATATGCCCACTCCATCGAGCTTCAGATCATCCAGCGCCCGCACGGTCTCCGATACGGCATCGCCCACGTCGCCGGACTTTCCATTCTCGATATCAAAAAACGGTAGCGAAGCGAACAGTCCAAACCGGTCCGGGCGCTTGTGCACAAGTGCCGCGGCCCAGTCATTGGATCGGCGCGCCAGTTCAGCAGCGCTCTTCCCATCACGGCAAAATCGATATCCCGGCGCGCTCATAGACATGATGCTGGTCGCTATGCCGTTGTCGTCCATCACCTTCAGCGCAGCATCCTCGGAAAATTCCGGAAAGCTGCCCTTTGCAGGTGTTGCACCCAATGCCTCAGCCGCCTTCTGATATTCCGGTGGAATGAAATGCACATGCACATCGATCTTGTCTTTTTGTTGCATTTCTCATCTCCAGCTATGGGACAATTTTAGAATAGCGCTGTTTGTGGACATATTTTATAATCCGCTATCCAGGACTCACGGGAGGCGCACCCCGATTTTGGCTGGCGTAAAGTAAAGGCTCCCGCGATCGTGCCAGCGTCTGGTAAAGAATGTCCCGGCGCGGGGCCTCTCTGTCAACCGGATAAACTTCCCCTTGCCACGGCAAATCGGGCAAACGATACTGCCGGGTGAAGTCTGGATAACGTCCGCCATCCGGCACGAACCGGGCAAACATATATACCTCGAGGGAGGATTACATGCGGGTTGGCTTGTTCGACCATGTGGCCCATTCCGGCCGATCTGTTGCGAGTCTGTTCAAGGAGCGAATTGCATTTTATCAGGCTGCCGACGCCGCAGATTTCTATTGCGTACATTTGGCCGAGCACCATTGTTCACCCGTCAACATGACCCCTATTCCTGGTGTAATGCTTGGAGCCCTTGCGCAAGCTACAAACCGTATCCACATCGGAACGCTGGTCTATTTGTTGACACTGGTATCGCCGTTGCGCATGGCCGAAGAAATTTGCATCCTTGATCACCTCAGCGACGGCAGGATGGAAACAGGTGTCGGGCGCGGCATCTCGCCTTATGAACTCGCCTACCACAAGATCGCACATGAAGATTCCCGCGACATCTTCATTGATGCATATAGATGCCTGCGCGAAGCCCTGAAACACGACGTTTTCAGCTACGAAGGCAAGCATTTTACCTACAAGGACGTACCGATGCCCAATCGGCCCTTGCAACAGCCATTCCCACCTTTCTGGTATGGTTCGTCGAACAAGATTGGATCCACCTTTGCCGGCGAGAATGGAATGCATTTTGTTGCCAATGGCCCCTCCGTCCTGGCGGGGTCAAATATCGCCACGTTCCGGGAAGCCCTGAACAAACGGGGCGGGGCAGAATCTCCGAAAGCCGAATTCAGCGGAGGCACAGCCGTCGGCGCCTTGCGTTATATCGTCGTGGCAGAGACCGACGACAAGGCCAATGCCATCGCCGCTCCTGCCGTGATGCACCATCTTGAATCCCTGCACTGGCTCTGGAAAAAACACGGGCATACAGATTTTGTCGACCGTTTGCGTGTCCCCGACGGTGTGAAATACGAAGACCTTGTTGAGGACGGCGTAATGATCGCAGGCTCGCCATCCACCGTAATCGACAAGATCGGCAAACAGGCCAGCCACCTCGATATCAACTATCTGGTTGGTTACATGATATTCGGAAACATGACATTCGATAACGCCCTCGCATCGTTGCAAATGTTCCAATCGGACGTCATGCCGAAAATAAAGTCCCTGTAGAATCCATCTATTCACCGAAGAGAAAGTCAAATTTATGCGCGTTGGCCTGTTCGATCACATTGCAATTGGCGAAAAGCCCCTTTCCAAGGTCTATGATGAGCGTATTGCCTTTCATGCCGCTGCCGACGAAGCCGGGTTTTATTGTGTCCACATCGCAGAACATCATTGCGCGCCTATTTGCATGGTTCCAAGCCCCAGCGTCTATCTCGGAATAGCCGCTCGCGCGACAAAGAACATAAAACTCGGACCGCTTTGCTATCTTCTTCCGCTTTACACGCCTCTGCGCATGATCGAGGAAATATGCATGCTCGATCATCTGAGCAATGGGCGTATGGAAATTGGCGTGGGCCGGGGCGTTTCGCCATTCGAAATGAATTACAACAATGTCGATCATTCAAAATCGCGCGAAATATTTACCGATGCATACGAATGCATCAAGGCGGGGATGACATCCAAGACGCTCAATTATGCAGGGCCGTATTATTCCTACAAGGACGTCCCGATGTGGATGGAGCCGTTGCAAAAGCCTTACCCTGCTTTTTGGTATGGTTCCTCCAATACAACCGGCGCCACATTTGCAGGCCGAGAAGGCATGCATTTTACCGCGAACGGCCCCACGCATTTCGCCAAGAACAATATCGAAGCGTTTCGCGTAGCCCTGCGGGAACGCGGCGGCGCCGCACAACCGAAGCCCGAATTTTCCGGCGGGGCCGCCATCGGCATCATGCGCCACATCGTTGTGGCAGATACCGACGCCGAAGCCCTGGCATTGGCGAAACCGGCTTGCGAACATCACCATGCTTCGATCAACTGGCTGCGCAACAAGCACAACATCAACGAATTTACCGCCCGGCTAAATGTCCCTCGCGCACATGATCTGGAGGGCATGATCGCCGAGGGCAGCACGATCGCCGGAAGTCCCGAAACAGTGCTCAATGCCATTCGTGAGCAGAAAGACATCATGGGCATCAACTATTTGTTGGCCTACATGCAATTCGGAACCCTGTCGCTGAAAGATGCCTTGCGCTCCATGGAACTGTTCCGTGATCATGTCATGCCGGCGCTCGCAGACCTTTGATTGAACCGCCTATTTTAGGGCGATCCGGTCATTACGATAGAATGAGCCGGAATGCCCCTGTTAGGCGGGCAATACGATGCGACAGGCCGGCAATGTTTGGTTCCGACGGCTTGACGCTGGCGCACGGTAAATTCATTCTTCTCCCAATGGCCTGGACAACCCGGCTGCGATTTGAGGAACGCACCATGCAACAGCTTCGCTGGTCTCATTTGCTTTGCGCTTTACCGTCCCTCGCCCTGTTCCTAGCCTCCGGATATCCAGCGCCCGCACAGGTCTTCAAGGACAAGACCGTTACAATGGTCATCAACTATGGAGCGGGAGGCAATGCCGACACGGAAGGCCGCATTTTCCAGCGCCATCTGTCCAAACACATTACCGGCAAGCCGGTTATCGTCATCAATAACATTCCTGGCGCTGGCGGCATGACCGCCGTCAATCGCATGGGCCTGGGCATTGGCATGAAGGACCCTTCCCTGACCATGGGATATTTCACCTTCAACCTCATCGCTCCCCTGATCGAGGATCCAGCCCTGCAGGTGAAGATGGATGTCTTTTCGCTGATCGGTGGCGTGGGGCAATATTCAATAACCTATGCTGTGAAGAACAAATTGCCGGGCAAGCAACAACCTCCGGATATTGCCAAGGCCAAAGGCATATTTGCAGCGGGCTATTCACGCTCTGCATCCCACGATATTCGCATTCGCCTGATGCTGGACATCATGGGACCGGAATACAAGGTCGTCACGGGCTTCCGTTCAGTGGGCGCCGTAAATCAGGCAATGTTGCAGGGCGAAATCAATTTCATGCTGTCCACGCTTCCCGGTTATCAGACACAGGTCATTCCAAACCTTATCAAGCCTGGAGTCGCCATTCCCATGTGGCAGGTCGGAGCTGTTGGCCCAGATGGAAAAATGATTGGCAGTCCGGAACTTGAAAAAGCCGGCATTCCCTATTTCGAAGATGTCTACAAGCAGGCATATGGAAAGATGCCTGACAGTCCAAAATACAAGGCGCTTTCACTCACCGCAGATGCCAACATTCGCCTGGCCCGCATGGTCATGTTGCCCAGCAAGGCTTCTCCCGAGGCCCTTGCCGAGTTGCGCAAGGCCTATCTGGCCCTGCGCACCGACAAGGACTTCATTTCAGAATACAAACGCATTATCAAATCGGATCCGTCGCTGGTGAGCGGCGAGGATGCCAGCGCTATTCTCACCAAAATGTTGAATGACACGCCAGCCGAGGTAAAGGCAGTCTTGAAACAGGCGGCCGGCGTGAAATAGTGCCCGCAACCTGCCTCGTGTCCGAGACTGGCGTTCCGTCCGGAGCTTCGCCGAATGCGTCGAGAATGCACAGGTGTTGCGCTCGCGCTAATAATGTCGGACAACAAAAATTCAAACTCAACAAACCAATGGAAACGTCATGGCCACCAAGCCGCGCAGCGCGCCGAAGAATTCTAAGGGTAAACCCGTAGCAACCGCCCGTTTCGACGGTAAGGACGCATTACTGAAGAAATCCAATGCACAGATGGGATGGGCTTCCGATGCCATGGCTGAAATGCTGCGCAAAACCGATGTGCGATATATAGCGTTGACACCGGGCGCCAGTTATCGCGGCTTGCACGACAGTCTCGTCAACTACCTTGGCAATCGCGATCCGCAAATGATGGTCTGCCTGCATGAAGAACATGCCGTGGGCATCGCCCAAGGGTATGCCAAGGTCACCGAAAAACCCATGGCCGTTGCGCTGCATTCCAACGTTGGATTGATGCACGCCACCATGTCCGTCTTCAACGCATGGTGCGCCCGCAATCCGGTTCTCATCCTGGGGGCAACCGGACCCGGTGATGCCGAGGAACGCCGCCCGTGGATTGACTGGATCCATACAGCAAAGGATCAAGGCGCTCTTATTCGCGATTACACCAAATGGGACGACGAGCCTCGGTCGGCTTCGGCTGCCGTGGAATCCATTCTGCGCGGCTGGCAGATAGCATCGACCCAGCCGCAGGGCCCGGTTTATGTGTGTCTGGACGTCGGCCTGCAGGAATCCAAACTGGAGGGGCCGATTACCTTCCCCGACATCGAACGGTATCAGCCGGGCGAACCGCCAGCGCCATCCGCTGATGCAGTAGCGCAGGCTGCGAAAATGCTGGTCAATGCCAAGAAGCCCGTCATCCTCATGGGACGCGTGTCACGCAGCATGGATGACTGGAATGCCCGTATCGAGCTGGCTGAAGCATTGGGCGCAGCAGTTTTGACCGACACAAAGAACGCTGCCTCATTCCCGACTGAACATCCCTTGCACATTGTCGAGCCGCGCTTCCGCCCCTCTCCTGAATCAGCGCAGGTTACCAAGGATGCAGACGTGATCCTGTCCCTCGACTGGATCGATCTGAAGGGCCATTTCGCCCTGACCCTCGGCAAGGAGGCTGCCATAAAGTCCAAGGTCATCAACTGCAGCGTTGACGACTATCTGCACAAGGGCTGGAGCATGGACTATTTCGGTCTGCCGCCGGCAGACCTGAAAATCCTGTCGACACCAGACCAGCTTGTGCGCCCG
This sequence comes from uncultured Alphaproteobacteria bacterium, assembly GCA_963700795.1. GTDB lineage: Bacteria > Pseudomonadota > Alphaproteobacteria > Rhizobiales > Beijerinckiaceae > Terripilifer. The sequence goes on from CAVOYX010000016.1 coordinate 182,577, forward strand.
CTGCTCGCCGAAGTACGCCGCCTGCGCAAGTCCGACAAACCCGCAAAAGCAAAATGGCCGCCGCGCAAGCGCCCTGCCCTGCCCAAGCCCCGCCAGACCGGCGTTATGGGACTGAAGGATCTGGCGCTGGTCGTGCGCGACTTCAAGGCAAGCCGCGAAGTTACAATCGCTGGCTACGCCCTTGGTTGGCCTTCGGAGACCTGCACCTTCAATCACCCGCTCGACTTTGTCGGCGGCGATGGCGGTGGCGGTGTCGGGTCAGGTCCTGCCAATGCTATTGGAACCGCGCTTGCTGTCATGGGCACCGGACGCCTTCCAATGACCATCATTGGCGACGGTGATTTCTGTATGGGCTGCAACGCATTCTGGACTGCCGCGCATATGGGCATTCCCTTGCTCGTCGTCATTGCCAACAACCAGGTTTATTACAACGACGTCGCCCATCAGGAGCGGATGGCAAAAGTGCGCGGCCGTCCGGTCGAGAACAAGTTCGTCGGTCAGGAAATGATCAAACCCGCCGTCGATCTCCTCGCCATTGCAAAGGCGCAGGGACTGGACGTTGAGGGCCCGGTCATGAATGCGGCCGACTTTGCCAAGGCCCTTGAGCGCGGCGAGAAGGTTGTGCGTGACGGCGGCATTTACGTTATCGATGCACGCGTCGACGTGGGCGCACCAGGTGATGGCGACCGCGGCCATACCAGCGGGCGCAAGGACTGAAGGGGCTCGCTGCGACGATGGCACAAACAGAAAACCCGCGCGGCATTTTCGGGGACAATCCTTTCAAACTCGGATTGTTCTGCGCCAATTGTAACGGCGGAATGACCTTCTCGACCGCTCCCGAACGATGGGCTGCCGAATGGGATGACATCGTCGCAGTTTCGCAACAGGCGGACAAGGCAGGCATTGAATTCATCCTGCCCGTCGCAAAATGGCGGGGCTTTGGAAGTGAAAGCCAATTATGGGATCGCTCGTTTGAAGTGCTGACCCATAGCGCTGCAATCGGCGCGTTGACAAAACGAATTGGCATTTTTGCCACCATCCACGTGCCGCTGGTTTCGCCGGCATTCGCGGCCAAGGCAATGGCGACGATCGATCACGTCACCCATGGCCGCGCGGGTCTCAACATCGTTTGCGGTTGGAACCAATCCGAATTCGATCAACATGGCGTCACAATCGACGGCAACACCCGCTACGAACAGGGCCTGGAATGGTATCGCATCTATGCGAAACTTCTGGAGGGTGGGCCTGAGTTTGATTGGGATGGCGAATTCTACAAACTCAAAGGCCTGAGAACCGATCCGGTTTCGCTACAGCGGCCAGGACCTGTTGTCATGTCTGCAGGATTTTCGACAAAGGGCCGGGATTTCGCCGCTCAAACCGCCGATATATTGTTCACCGGTCCGGGTGAATGGTCGCAAGCGGAAACCATTGTCGATGATGTGAAGGCTTTCGCTGCGCAATACGGTCGCAAGACCGATGTATATACATCGGCGTTTTATATATGCCGCCCTACACGCAAAGAGGCGGAAGACTATTACTATCACGTTGCCGAGGAGCTGGCTGACCGGCAGGCAACATCAGTTTTTACGCGCAAGCGCAATGAAACCGGCACCGATGGCCAGTCTCCGAAGGCAATCACAATCGAAGACAAATTGATGCCGCGGCACGCCAATGCAATGGGCAAGCATTATTCCGGTACATTGCCGGGTGTGCACCCTATCGTTGGCTCCCCCGATGATGTCGTAGCCGAGATCGGCAAATTGCATCGCATGGGCCTCGCCGGATCCTCGCTAACATTCGTGAACTACCGCCAGGAGCTTCCCTTCTTTGTGGCTGAAGTTCTGCCTCGCATGCGCAAGGCAGGATTGCGTCACACCTGAATTGATGGATTTACAAACAGAATATCGGAACACGGGAGCCGCACATGAACGGGCATACCATTCGCATAGGCGATTACACGATCACGGCGTTCAGCGACGGTATTTTTCAGACTACCATCGATGTTACGGTCGGTGTCGACAAGCAAATGACCCAGGCAATGAGCGGCAAGTCGCTGACTGATCCTGTCTACCTTGCCGTCAATGCATTTCTGATCGAGGGCAAGGGAACGCGCGCTCTTGTCGATGCGGGCACAAGCGACACGATGGGGAATGAACTTGGCAAGTTGCCTGAGAACCTGAAGGCCGCCGGGGTAGAACCTGACACAATCACCCATGTTTTATTAACGCATATCCATCCCGATCATTCGAACGGATTGATCGACAGCGCAGGCAACGCCTGGTTCCCCAATGCTGAACTGGTCGTGCAAAATGAAGAATACAAGTTCTGGATAGAGCGCGATCTAAACGAGGCCGCCCATGAGCGTCAGCGTGGCAACATGGTGCGTGCGCGAGCCTCTGTTGCACCATACCTCAAGCAGACAACCCGCATCGGCGACGGAGAATTTTTACCGGGCATTATTGCGCAAAAATCACCGGGTCACACACCGGGACACAATTGCTGGATCGTCGAAGGAGACGGCGACAGCCTGATGATCTGGGGCGATACAATCCATATGGATTTTCTGCAATTGAAAAACCCGGCGATCGCTTTCATTTTCGACACAGACCCCCAACAGGCTATTGCTTCCCGCAAGCGCCTGCTAGACCAAACCTCAGCCGATCACACTCGCATTGCAGGAATGCATCTGGATTTTCCAGGCTTCGGTTTCGTAAAGAAAAACGCAGACGGATATGTGATCGAGAACGATTAAACGCACATCGCAGCACTATGGCCTTTGCGGTGCAGCGACAATCCCCAGTTGCTGTAGCATCCCGAGATCATCGCGCACCGCCGCGTGCTCGGCTATCAGACCATTGGCAACCTTGAAGCTGTGAAACTGCAAGACGCGAATGGCTTTACCTGTAGCAGCAACTCCTGCCAGCATGCCGCCATATACATCTTTGGATTGCGTTACACCCAGATGCGTCGCGTTCATAAGAACTTTGCAGACGACGCGATCATTTTCCCCGATGCAGTCCTGCACCGTATATACAAGGTCGGGGAACAGGGCGAATAACGCGTCAAAAACATTTCTCATACCAATACGCCCGACGCGTATGCCGTGATTGAATGCATCCTCCGCATACATTGCAGCAGCGGCCTGCGCGTCCTGCCTGTTGAAACCGTCCCGATAAAGGCGCGCGACCAGCGCTTTGTTAGCTGCGATATCCGGCGCGTCCTGCAAGGCCTTACACCGCCATTTTTAATGCAATCGTTCCCAAATCCTGATCGCCACGCGTTGTCACGGCTTCGGCAACAGGGAGATAGCCCGCCGCTCTAATATCCACACGGTAGCGCGCACCCTCTTTCAGTTCCCGTATCCAGAAATCACCGAAGGCATCGGTCTTCACTGCCACTTCCGAATTGTCGTCCAGATTGGTCGCTACAATATCGACACCTGCGACAACCTCATCCTTCGCACCATCGATAATTGATCCGGCAATCCAGGGCCGCGGCAATCCACGCCAGAACACACGGGGAATAGTCTCAGCTTCCGGAAGATAAGTTTCCAGCGGCTTCACCCCCGCCTTTGCAGCGAACATCGCATCGTCTTCATCTCCGAACAGGATCGCTTCATGCGGACACACATCGGCACAGCGCGGCTGCAAACCTTCATCGACGCGATGAGCGCATCCCGTGCATTTTTGCGCAACACCCAATTCGCTGTTCATGAATATGACGTCATAAGGGCAAGCAGGCTGACATTCGCCACACCCCGTGCAGGATTTCTCGTCGATCCAGACCAGGCCATCGCCGCGCGTCTCAATTGCATCTTCGGGACATGCTTTGATGCATGGTGCATCCTCACAATGCTGACAGAAAAGCGGCTGATAGGTCATTTTCACGCGAGGAATGCGCCCGCGTTCATGAGTCAAAATATCGACCCAGAAATGTCCGGTATCGGGCTGTGGCCCGGTCCATGGCGCATAGGATGCGTCCACGTGTTCATCCTTGCAGGCAATCACACAGAGCTTGCAGCTCGTGCATTTGTCGGCATCCACCAGAAAAGCTTTCTTGCCCATAACGATTTAAACCCTGAAATCCGACTTGCGTCTTGTTGTGTATTACCAGTGACTATTCTGCAGCGACCCGTGCAGAATGGCCAACACCTGTGCCGGGAATGATATCCTTCGGATTGATCTTCTCGATTTGTACGAGAAAGCCGCTGACATTCATTTCCGGGATATTGATCTCCGCACCCTTCGCGTATTTTTCTCCCGGTACAGGCGCAATCAGATTGATGCAGCCGCCCCGGTCCGCCAGCTGATTGTTAAGCGATGCCAGATCCATCTTCGCGCCATGGTCGATCGATACTGCACCTGCAATAATACGTTCGGTCACCAACGCACCCGCCAGAACTATTCCCCGATTATTGAATATTTTGATCACTTCGCCATTCTGGATTCCACGCGACGCAGCATCCGCAGGATTGATCCAGCACGCTTCATACATATAACCATCAGAGCCCCGCACTTTCGACAATTCCTTGATCCACGAAATGTCATCGCCCTGCACGTGAAAACGGAATTTCGAATGATTGGACATTACGATGAGCGGATAATCTTTTGATTTTGCATTGCCCATGGATTCGGGATGCTCGACCCATTTTGCCAGCGGCGGGCGCTCCTTGTTGTCGGGCTCATGTTTCTGAAATCAGCGACGACACGAACTCAATCTTGCCTGAGGGCGTATCCAGTCCACCGGCCTTGTCCCAAAACCAGGACATTCCGCCACTATGCTCACGATACCCATGCTGCTTCTTGATCTCGACCCATTCGTCCCAGGTCGGGCAATCATAGATAATATATTTCTTTTCCTTGAACGCTTCCCAGCTCATGCCATGTTTCGTGTTGGCAATGGTGCCGTCATACGCCTTCTTCAACCAGTCATCGACCGGAGGAAATTCTGCTTCCAATCCGAGCTTCTTGCCGATCATGCGATGAATTTCATAATCGCTTTTGGATTCGCCCACTGGCTCGATCGCCTGCTCCTGATAGAACATGCCGAGAATTTCCGACCGTTGAGCAACAACCAGGTCCTCGTGTTCGTAATTGGTCTGTGCCGGCAGAATAAGATCGGAGAAGGGCAAATCGTTCTCGAGCCAGGGGTGAATGCCAACCACAAATTCAATTTTGGGATTCTGCAGAGCGGCCAGCCAATTCAGCCCATGACCCCAGCTCCCAGGCTGGCTGCCGTTTTCATTCCACACCATGCGGATACCCGGATGATCGTCTGTTGGCGGATATCGATAGCTGTTGAACTGGTCTTCCGTCTTTGCAAGCGCCGAAGTGGTACTCTTCCACTGCACCTTGCCGTTTTGAATGGCTTCTGCTGCCAGTGTGCGCGGTACGAATACCGGAGTCACAGGCGCCTTCCCAATGGCGTATTCAATCATCGGATTGAGTGCCAGCCCCTTGAAATCGACTTCCGGGTATCGGGGAACCTGTGCGAGATCTTTCTTGTAGAATGATGGCGCACCGGTGCGCAAAAACTGCCGCCCCGGTTTTCCGATACCCTGCATCGACAGGACATAAGCCTCCATCCGCGTAGACAAATGCGAAAGCGTTCCCCGTACTTTTGCGCCGCCAAAATAAACCGACAGGGACGTTTTGTTGGCAAACCATTCACGTGCCAGCGCCCGGATCGTATGAGCGGGAACGCCGGTAATCTTTTCCGCCCACGCGGGTGACTTTGGCACACCATCATCTTCACCCATCACGTGCTTGCGGAATTCCTCAAAGCCCGTGGTATGGGTGCGGACATATTCCTTGTCGTATTTTCCTTCCTCGATCCAGGTGTGCGCAATGCCAAGATAAAGCGCGGGATCGGTATTCGGTTTGAGTGGTATCCATTTGTCTGCATGTACAGCAGCGGCATAATTCAGGTCGGGCGATATCGCGATGATCTTGATGCCAGCACGCTTCAGCCATTTTGGCATTTCGAGCGCGATGGAACCGGACATGCCAAGCCCCGTGGCTTCCGGATCATTGCCGGAGAAAATCACCATTTCGCAATGCTCGAGCACATCGTCCCAAACAGCATCCTGAAACGGCTCGCCAAGGGAATGATCGAAACCCCAGACGTGCTTGGCGCCCCAGTAGTAACCTTCCCAGCTGTCGGGATTGCGCACCTGCTGCGTCCACCAGCCCCAGCCCTTTTTCTTCTGGAGCATGTCAAACAGGTAATGTCCCCAGAAATGCAGCGACTGCATGTAGCCACTCTGGCCGTGACCATCCGCCTGCACAAACACAGGCTCCATCGAGCCATATTTCTCTTTGATGGAATGCAATTGTTCGACGATAATGTCGGTCGCCTGATCCCAGGAAATCCGTGAGAATGAATTTTTGCCACGCTCGGCAGCATTGGGATTTTTCGCGCTCCAGCCGTCGCGTAAAAGCGGATAACGCACACGCGTATCCGAATGCACGCGCTTCTTGTGTGCAATGGCTAGCGGCATCTGCACTTCCTTGCGCGGCCGCACAAATGTGCCACGCGAGGTTTTGATTTCATACAGCCGCGTTTCTTCCGGAACATAAAACGGCATTGAGCGCAGGATTTTTCCATCCTCGACTTCCGTCACCATGGGAAAATTCGATCGTGCCAGTCCACTGGCCGGATGCGAAACATAGATAGATTTTTTTGACTTTTTTTCAGACATCGAAAAATCCCTGCGGCATTTCTTCCCTGTTGCTACGATCATACCGGCGCAAGAAGTCCCGCCAAACTATATTTGGCACTGCACGAAGCAATATTCGCAAGTTTAAATTCACCAATTGCGTTGTTTTTTATGGCCAATCCGGTTTAGGGTAGCGACAAAATGGAACCTGAGAGGACGCGATCATGGACGCCCGCAATCCTGCTCCCCTGAGTGAACCTCTTGAGTGGCCGCAACCAGGCTACACGAGTGTGCCGTTCCGGCTGTACTCGGACCCGGAGATCTATGCCTTGGAACAGGAAAAGCTGTTTCGCGGACCGGTCTGGAATTACATTTGCCTGGAAACCGAAATTCCAAATGGCGGCGATTACAAGACATCCTGGATAGCAGAGACCCCGGTTATCGCTACAAGAGACCATGATGGTTCGGTGCACGTCCTCGTCAACCGCTGCGCCCACAAGGGTGCGCTCGTATGCACCAAGGAGCGTGGCAACAGCCCCGAGCTGACCTGCCTCTATCATGCCTGGACCTACAACCTTGGCGGCGACCTTACCGGCGTGGCCTTTCGCAGGGGCGTGAAAGGCAAGGGCGGCATGCCCGAAGATTTCGACGTCAAGGCGCATCGCCTCGAAACTCTGCGTGTCGAAGTTTTTTGTGGCCTCGTCTTTGCGACCTTCTCTGACAAGACGCCAGACATGACGACCTATATGGGTCCCGAGATGGCAAAATTCACGAAGCGCAATTTCGGTCGTCCACTCAAGGTGCTCGGCGTGCAGTCACAGGTCATCTATAATAATTGGAAGCTATATGCGGAAAATATCCGCAATTCCTACCATGCCACGCTGTTGCACACGTTCTATACGACATTCAACGTCAATCGCCTCGATATGGATGGTGGCATCGTGCTGGGACATAACAACTGGCATCATATCAGCTATTCCAAACGTGACACATTGCAGGTTGCCGACGAATACAAAGCCGACAATATCCACGCGACGAAATATTCCTCCAAGCTGGATGGCCCGCAATTGCTGGAACGCTGGGATGAATTCGATGACGGAATAACCCATTCAATTCAGACTGTGTTTCCCAATCTGGGATTTCAGCTTACGTTCAACTCGCTCGCAGTGCGTTTCTTCGTGCCGCGCGGCGTAGACAAGACGGAACTGTTCTGGTTTTACCTTGGCGTAGAGGACGATACGGAAGAGCAGACCCAGATGCGGCTGCGTCAGGCTAACCTTACGGGCTCGGCAGGTCTTGTTTCACTGGAAGACGGCTGCATCAGTGAGTTCGTCCAACGTGGCATCGTCGGTTCGGAAGATGTGAATTCTTTCATCCAGATGGGTGGACGTGAAGTCGAATCCAGCAAGGATTCCAGGGCCACCGAAGTGGCTATTCGGGGCTTTTGGCAAGGCTACCGCAAACTGATGGAATTTTAGGAGCGCAACAGTGAGCGATGTAAAAGACCAAGCCGCCCCGGCTGCCCCCGTCGAATTGGCATCCCGGCTGATCATCGACGATCTGATTGCTGACAGCGTGCATGTTCTGGATGATGACGAACTCGAACGCTGGCCGGATTTTTTCACCAACGATGGTGTTTACAAGATCACCACCCGCGAGAATTACGCCAATGACTGGCCTCTCGGCATCATGTATTGCGACAGTCAGGGGATGATGCGCGACCGCATCCTTGCCCTGCGCACCGCAAACGTCTTCGAACCGCATACCTATTGCCACCTGCTGGGACGCAGCCGGGTGACGCAGGTGGGCCAATCATTCAAGGCGCGTACCAATTTTGAAGTTATCCGCACCATGCAGAACGGCAGCGACTTCCGGTTTGCGACGGGAAAATATCTGGATGACATCGTGCTGCAAAACGGCGTCATGAAGCTGAAGTCGCGCATCGTTGTGCTGGAATCGCGGCGTGTCGATATTCTTCTTGTTGTGCCGCTTTGAACGCGACACCATTGTCGTATTTCAATCAATCTAATTGATAAGCACTGTCGCCAGCCTCGGGAAGACCGCCACCAGAACCAGCACGATGAACATGACGACGGCGAACGGCGCCGAGCCCCAGAAAATATCGCTTACGCTAATTCGCTTGTCGTCTAGATTGCTGTGAATCACAAAGACTGCAAGCCCCATGGGTGGCGTTAGCAGACCAATTTCAACGGCGATCACCGTCAAGACACCCAGCCACGCCATATCGACATCGAAAGATGTCAATGCTTTTACAGCGAGCGGCACCGTCAGCAACATGATCGAGCCCGCATCCAGTATGGTGCCAAGCAAAATGATAAGTCCGAGATATAACGTGATGATCAAGGCATAACTGAAACCCGATCCAGTTATGAATGCTTCCATGCCAGCAGGAATGCCGCTCAGCGTAATCATGCGCGAATAAATATGCGCTGAAATCAGCAAAAATGAAATTGCAGCTGTCACCAGGCCTGTCTCGTACAGGGCTTCCCACAATTTAGACCATGTCATCTGGCGCTTGATCAACGTGAGGACTAGCGCGCCCAGCGCGCCAACAGCACCTGCTTCTGTCGCAGTGAAGACGCCTCCATAAATTCCGCCCAAAACGACAATAACGAGCGACAGAATTGGCAGACTTTTCAACATCAATTCACCGGTCGACATCAACGAACCGGAATAATTCTGCGTCTCGCCACTCAGCGAGACCATGGCTGGATAAAACCTCGCCATGAAGGAAATCAATATACAATAGGCCAGCGCAAGCACGATGCCTGGAATGATACCAGCGGTAAACAAATCCCCGATCGAGGTCTCGGCCAGAATACCGAACAGGATCATCAACAGACTCGGTGGAATCAACATTCCAAGCACGGACGAACCAGCCACCGTGCCGACAGCAAAGCGCGGATTATAATTCAGCCGCAGCATTTCAGGCACGGCCACCTTCGTAAACACGGAAGCAGATGCAATACTCGTTCCGGTAACCGCCGCAAACACCGCGCTGGCGCCAATAGTCGCGATGGCGACACCAGCTTTCAACTTGCGGGAAATCTGGTTGGCAACCTCATAGGCTTCCTTGCCTATGTCACTCACGCTGACCAGAAGGCCCATGAAGACGAATAGTGGAATCACACCAAATTCATAGCGGTTCAGACTTTCATTCGTCGCCAGCGCAATCATTTTTCCGGAAATTTCAAGATCTTCACGCAGAACCCAAATGCAGATGAAAGAGAGAAGCGACAGAGCCACAGCCACGTGCATGCCGACATAAACAAGCCCGAGGACCAGTAGCACCGACACAAGTCCGACCTGCACCGGTTCAAGCCCGCCGTAGACGAACAGAATGTAAAAGGCAGCAACAAGAACCGCGATGATGAAAGCGTAACTGGCACTGGATGCCCATGTCGCCCTGCGGTCTTTGATCAATTGAACAAGCCGCATCCCGTCCGCGTAAGTTTCCCTTGCAAATTGTGCACCTACCAGAGCGGCGCAGACCAGGACAACGAGCCGGATAGGCCAGACCGGAATCGTAAATATCCCTTCGACCCCAACATAGGAGCGGAGTTCAAAAGACTTCTGGAACATCGGAAATGCGTACCAGAAGATCAATGCCAGCAGCACAACGCCAAGAAAATTATAAAACATCAACAGGAACAGCTCTGCATCCGGCTTACGCTTTTCCAGAATATTCAAAAACATTTCTGATCGCGTGATACGGCCCTTGCGGGTCGCTGCGGTCAAAACCAGAAACACTATTGCGATGATCGAATTTTCAACCAGTGTCGGAACACCCGCCAACGGTCTATTGAAAAGAAAACGGCCGAACACATCCAGATTGATGGCCAGCATAAGGGCAAAAATCCAACCCGCCCCGATGGCTGCCAGTACATCGGACAGTCTGTCGAACAGACGTGAAAACATGTTTGACCCCATTCCCCCCGGAATTTGCTGACGGCCGGATTGTCATCCGGCCGTCAGCTATTCATCCGTTCGCAAGCATATTGCGTATCTTCAGCGTTTCATTTCGCAAGGCGCCTGGATCAAAGTTCCTTGTCCCAATGGCGCAGGATATCTTTTTCTCCGCCGTTCTCACGAATGTATTTCATGAACTCCTGCACAACTTTCTTGCCGGGCAGTCCGCGTTTTTCCATGCTGTCAGCCCATTCCTTGCCAACATTTGGCATGGCTGCGGCCCAACGCTTGCGCTCATCCGGTGGAAGCACGTGAACCTTCAGACCCTTCTTGCGCATGATGCCTTCAAAGCGCGTGGTCGCAACCTGACCGGCCTTCAGGTAGACGCCGGATGTTTCTTCCGCGACATCCTTGAAAATTTTCTTGGCATGCGGCGGCAGCTTGTCCCACATCGTCTTGTTCATTGACAGGCCGCTGCCCGCAGGTGCGGCATAGTCAACAATGGTGAAATAGGGCGCCGCTTCATAAACCTTGTACGGGAACGACAGATTGTAGCTGATCGGATATCCGTCATACACGCCGTTACGAATTGACGTGTAAGCCTGCGTCATGTTCGAAAACACAATCGTTGCGCCGGAACCTTTCAGCAGATTGGCCAAAACTCCGGTGGAACCGATCTTTTTAGCCTTGAGGTCTTCCAGCTTGGTAACCGGAAACTTTGTGGCAAGGTGATAGTTTTCGCTTGGCAGCGTCACCAGATGCACCTGATTGTGTTTGGTGAACTGGGCATCCATTTCGGGAATGACCTTGTGCAGATGCGAAATTGCCTTGCCGGTCAGCGCTGCATCCAGCGAGGTAAACGGCAGATAGAAGGCGACAACTTCCAGCGGCAATTTAGATGGCTCGACCACCCACGGGATCAAACCGATATGGCCTATGCCTTCCTCGGTCGCCTCGAAGGATTCCTCCATCTTCGCCAGACTTTGTGCCCACGCCCGGGTCCATTGAACCTTGAAGTCCTTCCCCGAAGCCTTGAGGCGTTTGTCGATCTCCGGGAAAAAGAAGGATTCCATTGTTTTGACTTGCGTGGTGACAGGCGGCATTCCGCTGTGCACGATAATCTTCAACGTCTCGGCGCCGGCCGGCATCGCCGATCCGGCAATTCCGGCTGCCATGGCAAACGCCAGCACGTGATATCTTGTGGTTTCCATCCCAAGGCTCCCTCACAAAACTGCCCGTCATTTCGCGGGTCTCTTGCAATGGTATACGCCAGCGGCAATGATTGACAAGCAGGTCCTTCAGAACATGTTGGCACGGAGCAGGCAGAGCGTGAGCGAGCGAACATTCGATTATATCGTTATTGGAGCCGGATCGGCTGGTTGCGTACTGGTGAACAGGTTGTCGGCCGATCCGGCTTGCAGCGTATTGCTGATCGAAGCGGGCGCGTCTGATCGTTCCCTGGCTCTGAGACTAAAAACCGGCCTGCCACTGGGCAATATTCTCCTGCTCCCCGACAAGCGATACAATTGGCATGATGAAATCATTGCCACCGAAGCTCTGCCGGAACGCACTGTGATTTGCCCACGTGGCAAATTGTTCGGTGGCTCAAGCTCCGTCAATGGCACGGTTTATATGCGCGGCAATCCCGGCGATTACGATCAGTGGGAAGCGCAGGGAAATCCAGGCTGGGGGTTTTCCGACGTCCTTCCCGCTTTCAGGCGTCAGGAAAATTGGGCAAGCACCGAAAACCCGGATCACCACGGCTCGGGCGGCGAGCTGGACGTAAGCCCCTTGCGCGCGCCCAATCCCCTGTCGCTTGCAATGGTTCGTGCCGCAGTTGAAGCGGGGCACGAAACGACAAGTGACTTTAACGGGCCCGAACAGGATGGCTTTGGCTTGTACAGCGTCAACCAGCGCGGCGGGCAACGATTGTCGAGTTCGCGCGCATTTCTTCATCCGGCCATGAACCGTCCGAATCTTACGATATTCGACGAAACCCTTGTCGAGAAAATCCAGATCAGCAACGGCCGCGCAACGGGTCTGATTGTGCAGCGCGGCGGACAGAAAATAAATGTCGCAGCCACCCGTGAAATCATCCTGTCCGCAGGCGCAGTAAACTCACCGCATCTGATGATGCTTTCGGGCCTCGGTCCACAAGACCAGCTCCGCAAGCATGGCATAGAGATCGTCGCGGATATTGCCGGGGTCGGGCAGAATTTGCAGGACCATCCAGGCATCACGATCGCCTACAAGGATGACTCAGGCCAATCCATGGCACTGTCCTGGCGTGCAGCGCCAAGACTGGCGCGCGACGCGCTGCGCTATCTCCTGTTCAGAACGGGTTCCTTTACATCCAATGCAGCTGAAGCCGGTGGCTTCCTGCGCTCCAGGGCCGGGCTCAACCGTCCGGACGTTCAGGTGACTTGCCTGGCAGGATTGAAAGACAATGCGCGCACTATTCCCCGGACCCACGGCTATATGGCAGTTGTAAATGTGTGCCGTCCCGAAAGCCGTGGTTTTATGGAATTGCGTTCAGCATCGCCTCAAGACAGGCCGGTACTGCATGCAAATTTTCTTGACAATGCAGGCGATGTCGAAACGCTCATTCGCGGCATCAAGGCAGTGCGCGCCATATTTGCCAGACCCGCCCTTGCCGCATTCTGCAGGGAAGAATTACTGCCCGGCAAACATGTCCAGAGCGATGCTGAAATTGAAACCTACATCCGGCAAAACATTGCTACCGTTTATCATCCAGTCGGTACGTGCAAGATGGGTCCCCGCAGCGATTCCCACGCCGTTGTCGATCATCGGTTACGTGTTCACGGCCTCACAGGTTTGCGCATCGCCGACGCCTCCATCATGCCGACGATCACATCGGGAAACACCAGCGCACCTTCTATGATGATCGGTGAACGCGCCGCAGAATTCATTCTGGAGGACTGGGACAAGGCCAAGGCCGCGGCGTGATTACAGCACCACTGTGCCGACGCTGGCCCCGCCGCAGACATATAGCGTCTGACCGGTGACAAAGCCGCTCTTGCGGTCGGCGAAGAACAGGAATGCGTTCGCGATATCCTCGACAGTACCAAGCCGGCCAACCGGGATTTGCTTTGCAATCTGCCCCTGCAGGTCGCTATCCTTGGGTACGATACCCCAGAAATTGTCGGTGAGTATTGGTCCAGGAGCGACGACATTGACGGTAATCTGATGCGGCGCCATTTCGAGCGCCCAGGTGCGCGCCATTCCCACAATACCAGCTTTCGTGGCGCTATAGGCTGTGCGTGTGCGAACACCCAGAAGCGCACGCGATGAATTGAATATAATACGTCCGAAGCGGTTCTTCTTCATTGCCGGCAGAAAAGCCTGCGTTAAAGTCAGCGCCGAGCCCAGATGCAATTGCGCAAGACCCGTAATATCCTCCGGTTTTGCGTCTTCGACAAGATTTGGCCAGATCAGTCCTGCATTGTGAATGAAATGCGTAACAGAATTGACTGCTGCAATTTCTGCAGCACACCGGGTCACGGATGCCGCATCGAGCAAATCACAATGCACGGAATTGAAACGCTCGTGGGAAATTTCCGGCGCAGTAATATCTATGCTGATAACGCGATAGTCTTGAACCAGCATTTGCCGTGCGATTTCAGCGCCAATGCCTTTCGAGCCGCCCGTGATAACTGCTGTATTTGTCTCTGCCATAGGCTCAACCTCGCGGAACAAGCGCAAGCACGCGCAATGGACTTCCGGTACCCTGTTTGATCTTTAACGGCGCGGCAAAGAGCATGGCGCCGGTGGGTGGCAGCTGATCGAGATTGCGCATGCATTGCAGGCCATAGCGGCCTGCGCCGTGCAGGTAATAATGCGCAGGATGTGGCGGCGTGTAGTGCACGGCCTGACCTGAATCGGTGCCGATGGTTTCAGTGCCGAAGCCGCGAATATCCCGCTCGAACACAAGCATCCGGATAGCCTCCGGAGTGGGCCCCGGCGAATGTTGCCCGTCTTCGCGCATGTTTGCGTATGCGGCTCCGCTACGCTTGGACCAATCCGTGCGCATGAACACCCAAGCGCCGGCTGGAATACGCCCGTGTTGCTTTTCCCAGGATTCGATAATGCCCGGTGTCAGCTCGAAATCGTCGTTGGTTTTCGAACCCTCGCTGCAATCGATCACACATACCGGTCCAACAAAATGTTCCGGCGGTATCGTATCGACAGCATTGTTGGGCAGATCCCGTCCCGAAATCCAGTGGATCGGCGCATCAAAATGAGTGCCAGTATGCTCGCAGCAAGTGAAGTTGTACCATTTCCATCCTGGGCCGCGATGATCGTAGGCGGAAATTTCCTCCATCCGGAAGCGCGCGCACTGACCAAATTCCGGCGGTAAAATGATGACCGGAAATTCCGGATCCAGCGTATGGGTAAGATCAACCACCTCGATCTCCCCCGACGCAATTGCCATGGCCATCTCGGCGAGAACGGCGGGCGCGTTTCTTGTGACTGTGCTCATGTGCTCTGTCCCGCGTTTTCGATCATTTCGCGTTCGAGTATCTTTGGCCCCGCGCGCCAGCGCTCGATCAGATCCTTCGCCACATCCCCCACAAACACATCCTCCAACCCGTCCTTCAGTCCGGAAACCACAGAGCGCGCAAGAGCTTCAGGCGCAACCTTCGGTGGCGGCAAGGGCTGGTGCCATTCGTCTTCCGTGGGACCGGTGAATACATTCATGACCCGTACACCCCCTGGAGCAAGTTCGGCCCGCAAGCATTGCGATAGCGACAGGGCTGCCGCATTGCTGGCTGAAAACGATCCATAATCCGGCATGTTGGACCACGCATGGACAGACAGGATATTCACCCAGGCCGCCGCATTGTTCTGGCCATCCGCGCCACGCTCCCTAAGGGCAGGGCCGAAAGCCTGCGCCAATCTCATCATGCCGAAAAAATTGACTTCCATTTCATCTTTGGAAAACAAGACATCTGTTCGCCCGATAATGCCACCTGGCCGAACGAAACGCGCATTGTTGACGAGAATATCCGTGCGACCACCGATCTCCGCACTTAGCTCCTGTACCGATTTTGTATCCGTCACATCAAGCGGCAGGATTTCGACATTGGCTATCTGGCGCAGGGATTTCTGTTCTGGATAGTCGCGCCACGTTTCAGACTCTCCAACAAAAATGATTGATGCCTGTGCAGCAGAAAATGCCTTCGCCAAAGCCAGTGCATTTGGACTGCGCGCATCCGTGATCAGCACGCGCCGGAATTTTGGATCACAGGTGAGTTCTCGCATTTGCGGATCGTCCTCCATATGAGGTGTTTTCCTGGCCGGCAAGGCAAACAGCACCGCCTGTCCGGATTTATCGAGGCGGTTAATCAATTCGACGCTGCCGCCATTGGCCGCATCGCCATGCACGTGGCAGATGATAGACGGGCCTGCATCAAGCAAAACAGTACCGACACGCCAGGGCGTTCGTTCACGGAAATAAACATTCGTACTTGTCCGCACGATTGTATCGGCAATCAACTTGCCTGCCGGCAAAACATCCTTCCAGGGCAAGTCGACAGACAAACAAGACGCACAGGCATCGCGGGGCGGATATTGCAACACACCACACTCGCCACACTGCTGCAACATGAAGCGGCCTTCCGCAGCTGCGGCTGCAAGACCAAGTGCTGCACGGCTGCGAAAATGCGAAGGCCGCGTAGGCACGCGCGTGCGCTTTTGCGGATCTTTTTTTGGTGGAGGTACGAGGGGCTGCGTCATGCCGGTCCATCTCCAGCAATGATCGCCGCACTGGAACATACGCCACGGTCGTAATTGATCATGCCAAAGCCCGACACAAGTGCCGTCTTTGCGCCAGCAACCTGTGTCGGTCCGGCCCGTCCCGTCACCTGACGGATGGCTTCAACCAGTCCGATGAATCCGCCCGCTGCGCCTGCCTGCCCGGCCGACAATTGCCCGCCCGATGTGTTGTGCGGCAGTGTGCCCTCGATGGTGAGATCGGTCTTGCGCACGAATTCCGGCCCCTCACCCTTTGCACAAAATCCCAGATCCTCAATCTGCATCATCACGATGACCGGATAATCGTCGTAGGTTTGCAGAACGTCGATTGCGTCCACAGAGACACCGGCCATGCCATAAAGTTCGTCGATATCCAAAGCCCATCCGCCACGCATCTGGATCGGGTCCTCCTGAAAAGCATTGTGCCGTTCGATCGTCGATAGAATGCGTGCGAATGGCAATCCAGCAGCACGCGCATTTTCTTCCCGCATCACCAGAAATGATTCAGCGCCAGCGACCGGCATGACGCAATCGAACAGATAAATCGGATCCGAAATCGGACGCGCCTTGATATATTGTTCCATCGTCAACGGTGTTTTCATCACCGCATGGGGATTGCGCAAGGCGTTGGCGCGCTGGGCCACACAAATGCGGCCAAAATCTTCGCGCGTCGCATTGAACTCGCGCATGTAATAATCGGTCAACAAGGCAAAGCAGGCATTTGGACCACCCGCGCCATAAGGATAGGACGCATCCTGCGCAAACCGGCTGAAGCTGGACAACATCCGGCGAAAAGATCCACATGATTGGTGTCGCCGGAAACACAGGCCACAACATCAGCGTCGCCTGCCTGCACCGCGCGCGCAGCGCGCCGGAGGGCCGCAACACCGCTTGCACCGCCCATGGGAATATGATCGAGCCATCGCGGTGTCAGACCCAAATGCTGTGTCAGGCCGACAGCTGTATCTGGAAACAAAGTAAAACTTGCAACCGAGAAGCCGTCAAGTTCGCGCGGCGTCAGTCCTGCCTGCCGCAGGCTTTCGCGCAATGCGCGTGCAATCCACCAATGTGCGGTCTCAATCGAATAACGCTGATACGGGATAGTCGCAGGCGCGACAGCCACAACACCATCGTACGACAAGCGCTGCGTATTTTTTCCCATTATGCGACCTGCCGCTTTTTCATGTCGCACGTATTGACTGTTTCCGGAGCATCAAGGAGACGCACTGCCAGCGCTTTCAATTCACCGCGCTGGATCTTTTGAGTCCCGGTCAGCGGCAGCCCATCCACAAAAGCGATATAGCCCGGCACCTTGTAATACGCCATCCTTTGCAGGCACCACGATGCGATATCGCGCGCACGTGCTTCATTGCGCTCGCCATCGACCACGAGACATGCGAAAACCTCGTCGCCGCGAAGGGCGTCCGGCACGGCAGCCACACCGGCAGCACGGATATCTTCATGCTGCATCAGCATGGATTCCACTTCCACCGCTGCGATGTTCTCCCCGCTGCGGCGAATGACATTTTTCTTGCGATCGACAAAATAAAAATCACCTTCAGGCCCGCGACGGACGATGTCGCCTGTGTGGAACCAGCCGCCATCCCAGGCTTCTGCGGTTGCTTGTGCGTCTTTGAAATATTCGGTAAAAAAACCATCGCGAGGATCAGATCCCGCCTGTCGTACCAGCAATTCGCCGGGTTCATTGACATCGCAATCACTTCCATCGTCGCGAATGATCTTTGTGGCAAGTTCAGGAATGGCTTTGCCCAGGCATGATTTCACCGCGTTTGCGGGGCTCCCGATTATTCGTCAGCGTAGCGCCGGCAGCGGTTTCCGTCATGGCCCATCCCTCGACCAGGGGAATGGCAAACCGCTCTTCAAACGGGGCATGCAGTTTGGGATCAACGCCCGCACCGAAGCCAAAACGGCAATGATGGTCGCGGTCGCTGGGTGAGGCTTCCGCTTTCATCAGAATGGACGGCATCACACCAAGATAATGCAGACAAGTGGCGCGGCTCTCGCGCACACTGGCCCACCAGCTGCGCGGATGAAAACGATCAAGCGCAATGAGACAACCGCCAACACCGATCATGCCCATGGTGGACGCAGCCATCGCGTTCATGTGGAAAAGTGGTAATGGCGTAATCATGCGCTCGCCAGCCGTACTGATTGCGCAAGCTCCGTCATGTCGGCATACCACTGACCCAGTCTTCAGAAAATAGCGGTTCGAGAGAACGCAGCCTTTTGGCGCCCCTGTCGTGCCGGATGTGTAAAGCATCGCGGCTGGCGATGAAGGCCCCGTTGGACAACGATTTCATCCCCGCTGGGTGGCGCGGGCGGCGGCTCATCGTCCGGACCAATGACAGGAAAATTTATTCCTGAATCTTTTGACGCGCGTCGCAAGTCTGCCTGACGTTTCTCGATCGCAACCGCAAGCACCGGCTCCGCGTGACCGGCCATATAGGCAAGTTCGGCGATTGCAGATCGGGATTGACCGGCACAATCCAGAGGCCGAGCGCATTAAGCGCAAACCAGTGAATGAAATAGGCGGGACGGTTTTCAACAGAACAAGCACGCGTTGTCCGGCGCGATACCCAGCCGCTTCATATTGTGCCTTCACCCGATCGGCTTCAGCCAACATGTTTGCGTAGGTGATTTCGCCGGCGTCGATGCCATAGACTTTGGCGGTTTCCGGCAGGACCTGCAAAAATGGCCTGTCCGGCCATAGACGCGCTGCAATGGCGACAGCCTCATAGACCGATTGGGGCGCATGCTCGAAAATGGACATGAAGCAACTCTTACAGGAACAATTGAATATTGCCGAATGCGGCATCGCAGTTCAGCAGATCGACACGTTTCAGTTTGATCTTCAACATGCCGTCAATCAGAACCAGTTCATGACGGGCTTTAGCGGCCAGCAACGGTCTGGTCGTCAAGCCGTGTCTCCACATAATGGAATGCCGTTTCGACGACAAGGCGGCCAGCGTCTGCATCGCGTTCAAGAACGCGCGGGCGATTGAGCACATGACTGCAACGGCTGCGCGGCTGTTGCGAAAACGTCCGCGCACCCTCGTAACCGGTGTACACGCATTTTGCGCAAGAATTCGTCTTCATAAAGCAGCGACGTGACGAGTTTGGGATCGGTCTGTTTATATTCCAGCGGCATCCAGTAATAGCTGTCCGGTGCCCAGAGAGCGAGCCACTCTTCATACAGGCCTTCGTCGAGCATATGGGCTTCGTCGTAGACAAAGTCGATCAGGTCTTCACGCGCGGGAAAGCTCATCCGCCGCTCCGCAACTCCCGTCATGCCCGGCGAGCATGAACTTCTTCCAGGCCTGAAACTGGTTGCGCATTTGTTGTTCGGTGGTTCCGTTGACCACTTTTGTTACGTCCAGTTTCCTCATCGGGCTGATACAGACCGCTGAATATTCACCCATTCAGCACCGTCTGACATACAGACCCTCCTGCGCCCGCTCATACATTTCCAGATCGTCGTGCCCGACAACGGATGTCGGGCGCATTGATCAGACGATTATACATGGCGGTGCGCTCCAGCAGCATGTCCGGTGCGTCCGACAAGCCGGTAGATGTAGCTGTCCACCAGGGTCTTGTTCGCTGCCAGCGGCGTGAAGACGCGCAATAGCTGGATCGGGCCCTTGATCATGATGTTGGGAAAATAGACGGTGTTGTGTCGGTTTTCTCCGAGGATCGCTTGCGCCTTGTTCTCACCATGGGCCTTGACCATCTGGTCGTAATAACCGGGGATGGTCGAGTAATTGGAGTGGATTCGCCCGATGCACGCCGGTGTGTCCATGCCCGTTCGGCCAGACACGGATGCCCATGTTCTCGTAAAATTCATAGGGCGATGTGAAAGGCACCACGACCTCCACCGCCATGGGCTTTTTCGCATCTGGCGGCATCTGCATTTCATTCCACAATTGCGCGACAGTGCCTGCCGAACTCTCATGCGCCACCATCGGATGACACGTGTCTGTCTGGTTTTCGACCAGCATCTTCCAGTTGCAATTGTGCATATAACGCAAGGGCGGTCCTGCCACTTCGAGCCTGCCCGCCGGTGAGCGATCGACCATATTGTCGAACGAACTCAGCGAGTTCGCCGAAAAATTCCTCGAAAGCTGATCCCTTCCGCGTTTAGACGCGCAAAGACAAAGCCGCGATAATTCCTGACTGCGCGTACGCGCTTCAAGCCCGCTGCCGCTTCGCTCTTTTCGAAACCGGTGTTGTCATAGCCTTTTTGCAAGGGCTGGCTCAGCAATTGCCCATCGGTGCGATACGACCAGGCATGATAAGGGCAACGAAATCGCTTACCTGTATTGCCGCACCGGTCCGCGGCAATTTTCACCCCCTTGTGCATGCAGCGATTGTGCAGGAGATATATCTCACCGTCCGTATGCCGCACCATGATCAGCGGCTGGCGCCCGGCCTCGGTGGTGATGAAATCGCCGGCTTCAGGAACCTGACTTTCGTGCCCGACGTACACCCAGGTCGATGGAAAAAGATACTTCATCTCAAGCTGGAAGACTTCCTCATCGACATAGACGTCGCGATGGACTTCCGCATCGCGTATAAGCGCGGCCACTGCTTTGGGATCGTTATCATAGCGTTTCATAATTTCGACTTCCCGAATGCCGGTGGCGGCAATTTCCCAAACACGTTTCCAGACTGAAACATAAATTTTTCCGCCACTTGCCCTTATTCTATTTGAGCATTCAGTCTTGCCGATCAACGCCCGGAGTGCAAGATTGCAGACGGTATTACCGGGGAGGAACCACGTGAAAATTGCAGTTCTGGGCGGCGGCAACGGATCTTACGCTGCCGTGGCTGATTTTACCGAGGCTGGCCACGATGTGCGCTGGTGGCGACGTGACATCAACAGCTTCGGCGACCTGCTGAAAACGCGGACGATTACCGTGACCGACCATCAGGGCGACCGCGCGATCACGATCAATCCGATTGCAGACATAGGCGTGGCTATTTCCGGCGCCGAACTGATTTTCGCTCCCACCCCCGCCAATGCCCAGGAAGACCTTGCCAGGACGCTCGCGCCGCATCTCGCCGATGGTCAGGTCATTTATCTGCCGCCCGGCTCTTTCGGCTCATATTTGATGTATAAATTGATCCGCGAGGCTGGATCCAAGGCAGATTTCGCCATCGCCGAAACTGGCACCCTGCCCTGGCTTACCCGCAAGAAAGGCCCGGCAGCCGTACGCATTACCACCCGCGCCTCTGCCCTTCCCACCGGCGTGCTTCCTGCAAAGAAGACCAAACAGGCGCTGGCAATAATTTCCGAAGCATTCCCCGGCGGTGTCATTTTGCCCGTTGAAGACGCCCTGTCAGGCGCTCTGATGAACGCGGGACCGATTATCCATCCTCCATTGATCCTGATGAACGCCGGGCCGATCGAACATTTCGACAAGTGGGACATTCACAACGAAGGCACCCAGCCTTCCATTCGCCGCGTCCATGCAGCCCTGGATGGCGAGCGCATGGCCCTGCGAGAAGCGCTTGGCTACAAGGCGCCACATTGGCCATTGGACGACCATTACACCACCGGTCAATGGATGTACGGCAATCTTGCCCATGACAAACTGGTCGATTCCGGCGACTGGCATGAAAAGCTCAACCTCACCACCCACCGCTACATGAGCGAAGATATCGGCGTCGGCCTTGCCCTTTTGGTTTCTGTCGCGGATTGGGCAGGGGTGAAAGCTCCCGTCGCCACCGGCCTGCTGGCAATCGCCAGTGCGATCAACAATCGGGATTTCCGCGCCACCGGCCGCACAATTGAAAATCTCGGCCTGGCAAAACTGGACCGCGCCACGCTGCAAGTCATGTTGCAGGACGGTTTCTGATGGCCGCCAGGGAAGTGATTGCCTGTATCGGCGCAGGCCGGATGGGCCGCGGGATCGCCCACAGTATGGCCTGGGCCGGCCACCAGATTCGGCTGATCGATGCCAAGCAACGCGAAGCCGATGCCTTTGAAGCCTTGAAGAAGGAGGCTTTGGCAGAAGTGCAAGCGAGCCTTGAGATGGTGCTGGATCTGGGTGGCTTCGATCGCGTCGCCATTCCGGCCATGATGGCCCGAGTTTCCATCTGGCCATTGAGTGATGTCCACGCCGCACTGCAGGAAGCCGAAATCGCTTTCGAAGGTGTGCCTGAAGTGGAGGAGGCCAAGCGCGAAGCCTTTGCCCTGTTTGATGCGCATGCGAACACAAACGCCATACTCGCCTCAACCACATCGAGCATGCTGTCGACTTTTCTGGCCGGGATGACACGCCATCCCGACCGGTTCCTCAATGCACACTGGCTGAACCCGGCTTTCCTCGTACCGCTTGTAGAGGTGAGTCCGGCTGACGAAACGCGGCCAGAAGTATTGGCGCGCATGAACCGGTTTCTGGAATCGGTTGGCAAAGTCCCGGTTGTCTGCAAGGCTTCACCGGGCTTTATCGTCTCGCGAATTCAGGCCCTCGCCATGAACGAAGCAGCGCGACTGGTCGAGGAAGGCGTCGCCAGCGCCGAAGACGTGGACAAGGCCGTGAAATATGGCTTTGGCTTGCGTTTCGGTGTGCTGGGCCTTCTTGAGTTTATCGACTGGGGCGGAGGTGACATTCTCTATTACGCCAGTAATTATTTCACCAAGGCTTATAATGACGACCGTTTTGCTGCTCCTGAAATTGTGAAAAAAAATATGGAAGAAGGCCGCATCGGATTGCGAACGCGCTCCGGTTTCCTCGACTATAACAATATGGATATTGACGCCTATCGGCGGGAGAGGCTTGGGGCATTTCTGAATGCTCTGAATAACGCAGGCCTGGCAAAACCGCCGACAATGTGACGCAAGTAAAACGGCCGGAGCTATCAGTCATGAAGATTTGGTATCAAAGCTACGTCGACTATGAAAACGGCAAGGAATATTGGGACGAACTGCGCAAACACCTGGACGCAATTGTCGATCCGGGAACGCAGGTAGACATCAAGGGTATCACACCCTTTGATAACTACGCCCATCCCATCGTCGAATGGCGTTGCGCGCGCGAAGTCATCTGCAATGCGGTTATCGCCGAACGTGAGGGCTACGACGCCTTTGTCATCGGTCACTTTCAGGATGCCGGCCTCTACGAAGCGCGTTCAGTCGTGGACATACCGGTTCTCGCCATGGGCGAGGCTTCAATGCTGTATGCATGTCAGCTCGGCCAACAGATAGGCATCGTCACAATCAATCGTCGGTACATTCCGTGGTTTCATCATCAGCTCGGCAAATACGGTCTGAAAGAACGCGTGACCGGTGTCGATGCCATGCAGTTCGAGCCCGGCCAGATATTGGCGGCTTTCGGCTCGGATCAACGCCTGCGCGATGTCGAACGCTTGTTCGAAGAACAGGCCAAACCGTTGGTCGAAAAGGGAATCGACGTCATCATTCCCGGTGGCGGAATACCCATGTTGCTGTTCTCGCAAATCCAGGGGCATCGGGTCGCCGGGGCGCCCGTCATCAACGGAATTCCTATAGTTGTGAAAATGGCTGAAATGGCAGTGAAACTTAAAAAAATGACTGGGATTGCAGTCAGCCGTACGTCCGACTTCGTCAAGCCGCCACCTGAAATCATCGAAGAATTCATGGCAAACCCAAAAGGGTTGTAAATTGTCCGAGCGTTTGCACCCAAACGGGATGTGTCATACAAACATGTTTCTAGCAGAGCTGTTCCGGCAAGATCGGAATACCTAAAAAATACGGAGGGGAATATGAAATTTCATGCTGTTTCATTAGCGATTGCTGCCGCGATCGCAACCATCGCAGTGCCTGCCAACGCTGCTGAAGTCACGCTCAACGGAGCAAGCTGCTTTCCCATCGGCAGCCCTACTTCCAAACCATTCGAGGCTGTGGTCGAGGCGATCAACAAACAGGGTAAGGGCGTCGTACAGGTCAAGTTGATCGGCGGAGCGCCGGCTATCGGCAGCCCATTCACCCTTACGCAAAAGATGGCCGCCGGAGCTTACGACATGGTGGGCTGCACTGAAGCCTATTTCGGCAATATATTCCCGGAAGGCCCTGCCCTGCGGCTTGCAGAAAAACCATATGCAGAACTGCGCAAGAACGGCGCGATCGCCTACGTCCAGAAACTGCTCAATGCAAAGGGCGTATATTTTCTCGGCCGTCACCATGTGTCGGGCAAGTTCCATCTGTGGCTGAACAAGGAAATCAGCGAACCTAACTTGAAGGGCCTGCATCTGCGCGTGTCGCCTGTTTATACAGCCTTCTTCACCTCGCTCGGTGCGACGGTGCAGCAGTCGGATATCGCTTCGGTCTATACGTACATGGAAAACGGCACTGTGCAGGGCTTTGGCTGGCCGCTTATCGACTGGGTACCATCATGGGCCAAGGTGACAAAATTCCGGGTTGATCCAGGTTTCTATAGCGGCACGCTTCATACCGTCATGAACCTGCGCACGTGGAACAGCCTGTCACCGGAAGCAAAGAAGATCGTGCAGGCCGTTGTACAGGATTTCGAAAACAAGTCCGAACCGGGCAGCGCGGAATATAATGCCAAAGCGCAAAAGCAGCTCGACTGGCTCGCAAAGCAGGGCGTCAAGACGATCACATTTTCCGGCGAAAAGGGCAAGAAATGGCTCGACGCTGCACGTGAGGCTGGTTGGAAAGAAGTTTTCGACCGGTCACCCAAACATGCAGCCGAGCTGAAAAAACTTTTCGCGCAATAATATGAAAGCGCTTCTATCTGCGGGGTAGCGCCAGGCGCGCTGCCCCGTTTTCGCGGTCAGGCAGATGTGACATGTTTGAAAAACTCGAAATCTGGACCGGGCACATCTATGTGTTTTTGGCTGGCATAGTAGCAATATCCATTGGCCTGATGGCTGCTCTTATTCCGCTCAATCTGCTGATGGTAAAATACGATATTGGGACCATCAGCTGGCTGTATGAATCGATTGAATACGCCCTTTATTTCGGTGTCTTTCTCGGGGCGCCATGGGTGCTGCGACTGGGCGCCCACGTGCGCGTTGACGTTCTTTTGGCAGCACTACCCAAGTCCATGGCTGCGCGAATGGAGCAGATCATGGACTTTGCGGGCATATTGCTTTGCCTGACACTGTTTTACTATGGAATGCGCGCCGCCATTTCCGAATTTGAAATGGGCACCATGCCTGACAGGGATCTGCGCATCGCGAACTGGATAATATTAGGCACCTATTCCCTGTCCTTCATCCTGCTGGCAATGGAGTTTGTCTTCCGTGTGCGTCACGCACAGGAAATTGTCGCCCAGCGCGACACCGGCGCCGGACTATAGGAGCGCGCAATGGAATGGTACTGGGCATTTGCGCTGCTGCTTGGAACGGTCTGCCTGATCATGTTTCTGGGCATGCCCGTGGCGTTTGCATTTTTCGCAGCCAACATTCTGGGTACATATCTTTTTATTGGCGGCGACATCGGCCTGCAGTTCATGGCGATGGAGTTTCACAATTCGATCAAGTTTTCACTGGCCCCCATTGCGCTGTTCTTGCTGATGGGAGAAATCCTGCTGCAAACCGGCGTGGCCTTCCAGGCTATTGGCGCCATTGACCGCATGATCGCACGCGTGCCGGGCCGTCTGGCGATAGTCTCCATCGTTGGTGGCACCATATTCTCGGCCCTGTCCGGATCAACCATCGGCAATACGGCGACACTTGGCTCAGTCCTGCTTCCCGACATGATCAAACGCGGATATTCCCCGTCAATCTCCATGGGTCCGATCATGGCGGTGGGTGGTATTGCGATGTTGATCCCGCCGTCTGCATTGGCCGTATTGCTTGCAAGCCTAGCGGAACAATCGGTGGCCAAACTTCTCATCGCGGGCATCGTTCCCGGCGTCTTGATGGCGATCCTGTTTTTTGCCTATGTCATTATACGCTGCAAACTGAACCCTTCACTCGCACCCACCTATGACGTCGATAACAGCGAATACGATCGCCCGGTAACATTTGCCTTATCGCTTGCGGGAAAGACCCTCCTTTCGGGGACTTATGACGGGCGCTTCCGCAAGACAATCAACCGTATTCTGCCGTTCTTCATTTACATCCTGCCGCTTACCAGCATCTTTGTTGTCGTTGTCGGCAGCATCATGTTCAAGATTGCAGATCCAACCGAAGCAGCAGCCCTTGGCTGCATAGCAGCCCTCGTCGCCTGCTATATTTTCCGCCTTTTCAAGAATGTCATCCGCATATCGGGCATTGATGGGGCCAGCTTTACCTGGCGCGATATCTGGCACGCCCTGATGGAAACCGCCAAGATCAATACGATGATCCTGTTCATCATTGCGGGCTCCATGGTGTTCTCGCAGGCGCTGTCCAATTCAAGTGCAACATCGGGTCTGCTCGGCCTCATCAAGACCCTTGATCTTACGGCGCTCAAGGTCGTCATCATCATGGTGCTGGTGCTGCTGTTCCTGGGCGCCTTTATGGATCAGGTCAGCATGATGCTCCTGACACTGCCCTTCTTTCTGCTCGGTTCCGGTTCGATGATGGCCATATTCCATATCGACCCGACCTGGCTGATGGTTTTGATGCTGATTGCCATGGAGGTGAGCCTGCTGACGCCACCATTCGGGCTCTTGCTCTACGTAATGAAGGGTGTGGCTCCGTTCGATGTCACGATCGGGCAGATTGTGCGCTCAGCCATGCCGTTTATCCTGATCGAATTGTTCGTTCTGGGCCTGCTAATCGCATGGCCGGGACTAGCCCTCTGGTTGCCCAATTATATTGACTAGGTCACACCACCTCGCCCGGAACGGCAAAATCTGCTAATCAGGGAGATAAAATTCAACCGCGGGCGGTTGTCGCATTTGCAGACCCGCGCCACACCGGGGAAATGAAATCATGGCAGAACGGTCTTTCAAAAAGGAAGTTGAAGTTCTTCGTCTGCGCGAGGGAGATACCTTCACTGGCGAAGCCATCCTTGCTGTCACCAAGGCGCTGCTGGAATGTGGCGTCAGTTATGTTGGCGGATATCAGGGCGCGCCGATTTCCCACCTGATGGACGTGCTGGCTGATGCCAAGCCCATTCTCGACGAACTCGGCGTCCACTTTGAAAACAGCGCCAGCGAAGCCTCTGCCTGCGCCATGCTGTCAGCGTCCATGCACTATCCCATTCGTGGTGCCGTAACCTGGAAATCGACCGTCGGCACCAATGTTGCCTCCGATGCTCTGGCCAATTTGGCTTCAGGTGGCGTGACAGGCGGCGCACTCATCATCATCGGGGAAGACTATGGCGAGGGCTCCTCCATCATGCAGGAGCGCAGCCATGCCTTCGCCATGAAGAGCCAGGTCTGGCTGCTTGATCCACGCCCCAACACGGCAAGCATCGTCAACGCCGTCCGGCACGGTTTTGAACTATCGGAAATCAGCAACACGCCGGTGATGCTGGAACTGCGCATCCGCGCCTGCCATGTGCACGGCTCCTATACGACAAGAGACAACGTGCCTCCCGCCTTTTCACTGGAAGAAGCGCGCAACAACCCGCGGCGCGACACCGGACGCATCGTGTTGCCCCCTGCTTCCTATAATCATGAATTCGAGAAGATCGAGCAGCGCTGGCCCGCAGCCGTGAAATACATCCGCGACAACAAGCTCAATGAAGTTTTTGACGGCGATCTTTCCGATGCAGGCATCATTGTACAGGGCGGATTGTACAATAGCGTAATCGCTGCCTTGCGTGCTCTGGGTCTGGCAGATGTTTACGGTACAACGCGCGCACCAATATACGTCATGAATGTGACCTATCCACTTGTTCCTGATGAGATCGAAAATTTCTGCCGCGGCAAGAAAGCCGTCCTGATGGTGGAGGAAGCCCAGCCCGATTATCTTGAGCAGGCGGTCCACGCGATCTTGCGCCGTGCGAAAATCGATACACCCGTCTCCGGCAAAGGCATTCTCCCTATTGCCGGCGAATACACCCCCGGCGCACTCGCAAAAGGCTTCAGCGCATTTTTTGCAGACGTCATTCCTGGCAGCGTTGGTAATCCACAAAGCCCAACAGGTGCCGCCAATAACGGCGCAGAGGGAGAAAAGGCGCTCGTAAGTCTGGCCGCCGCGATTCCACCTCGCCCGCCGGGTTTCTGCACCGGCTGTCCCGAGCGCCCGATATTTTCAGCAATGCGATTGGCGCAGAACGAAGTCGGTGAACGCCATGTTTCCGCAGACATCGGCTGCCATCTGTTTTCCATCATGCCGCCCTTCAACATTGGCTCAAGCACCATGGGCTACGGACTGGGCGCTGCCTCTGCAGCCGGACTCAATGTCGGCAAGGGCAAGCGGTCGATCGCTGTCATGGGCGATGGCGGCTTCTGGCACAATGGCCTGTCCAGCGGCATAGCAAATGCCGTGTTCAACAAAAGCGACGATGTCATCGTTCTGGTGGACAATTATTATTCCGCTGCAACTGGTGGACAGGATGTCCTGTCGTCACGCGCCGACAATTCCTTCCGTTCGACCAAGCATCCGCTGGAAGAAGCCGTAAAAGGAGTTGGAGTTGATTGGGTAAGGCGGATTGATCGCACCTATGACGTCGCGAAAATGCGCGACACGCTGAAAGACGCACTGACAACCAAGGAGCCCGGACCGAAGGTCGTTATTGCGTCGAGTGAATGCATGCTCAATCGTCAGCGCCGGGAGAAGCCTGCAATGCGCAAGGCCATCGGCGATGGCAAGCGCATGGTGACAGAGAAATTCGGCGTGGACGAAGATGTCTGCACCGGCGATCACGCCTGCATCCGTATTTCCGGCTGTCCTTCACTGACATTGAAGAAAAGCACCGACCCGCTGAAAGACGATCCGGTTGCTTCGGTCGATTCATCCTGCGTCGCCTGCGGCCATTGCGGCGAAGTTGCAGATGCCGCTGTCCTCTGCCCGTCCTTCTATCGCGCTGATGCGATCCACAACCCAACCTGGTGGGATCGCACCATGGCAAGCCTGCGCAAGGCAATAATTGGACGCCTGCAGGCGCGCCGAAGCAACAAACGCCTCACCGAAGTTTCCGTGCGCGCTACGGGAGCTGTCTAATGAACATGCAGCTATCACAAGATCGCCCGATCACGATTGCAATCATGGCCCTGGGGGGCCAGGGCGGCGGCGTGATGATGGACTGGCTTGTGCAACTGGCTGAAAGCCAGGGCTGGGTCGCGCAGTCCACGAGCGTTCCGGGTGTGGCCCAACGCACCGGCGCCACCGTCTATTACGTGGAGATGATCAAGAAGTCGGAGCGTACACCCATCCTGTCGCTGATGCCGACACCCGGCATGGTCGACATGGTGGTCGCAGCCGAATGGATGGAAACAGGGCGCGCCATTCAGCGCGGCTTTGTCACGCCTGATCGCACTTGTCTGGTCGCATCCACGCACAGGCTGTTCTCGGTTACGGAAAAATCCGAGCCGGGCGACGGTACGCTCGATCCCGAGGTTGTGCGCAAAGCAGCAGAAGCCGCCTCGAAATCATTGTTCGCAGCAGACATGGCCGCCATCGCCGAAAAGGCAGGCAGTGTAATTTCGTCATCGCTCTTTGGCGCCATCGCGGCATCCGGCGCTTTGCCGTTTCCGCGTGAGGCCTTCGAGGAAGCCATTCGCAACGGCGGGGTCGGTGTTGCCGCAAGCCTGCGCGCCTTTGCTACCGGCTTCGATGCCATTGCCAATCCAAAGCCCGCCATTGTTGCAGCAATGCCAGCGGCGGTACGTCTGGATGGTGGCAGCGAAAGAGAACGCCAGGCCTATCAGCAATTGCAAACACGTATCGAAAACGAACTGCCGCAGCAGGCGCGTGAAATGGCGCAAATTGGCCTTGCCCGCGTGATCGATTTTCAGGATTCGGGCTACGGGGCGGACTATCTCGCACGGCTGTTGCGAATTCACGAGGCCGACAGGAATACATCCGGCAACGCAAAAGATTTTGCCGCCACGCAGGAAGCGGCCAAATATCTCGCCGCCGCCATGGCTTATTCAGACGTCATACGCGTCGCTGATCTGAAAACCCGCCCGGCCCGCTTCCAGCGCATCCGCAACGACATCAATGCGCCTGATGATCAGATCGTCGCCATGACCGAGTTTCTGCATCCGCGCGTCGAGGAAATGGCAAGCCTTCTGCCGGAGCGAATGGGGAAGAAGGCGCAATCCAGCAAGTTGTGGTCATCCCTCATCGGATTATTCGCGGGCGGCAAAAGAATCCGCACGGATTCCCTTCGCGGATTTCTGATGCTTTATGTGCTCGCCGGATTACGCCGCCGCAGGCTCGGATCACTTCGCCACGCCAATGAGCGGCGTCATATTGACGAATGGATGAACAATATCCTTTCCATGCTTCCGCAGAACTACGATCTTGCGGTTCAGGTCATTCGTTCGCGCCGGCTGATCAAGGGCTACAGCGACACTCATACGCGCGGCCTTGGAAAATACGACAAGGTGATGCAAGGCATTAATCAATTGCAGAGCCGTGCAGATGGTGCCGAATGGGCCGACAGGCTTATTCGGCTGGCCCTCAAGGACGTCGAAGGCAAAGAGCTCGACGGTGCATTGGCAACGATTGCAAGTTTTGAAAAAGAAAGCGCCTGATATGTCGTTCTTGAAAAAACTATTCGGCCTTGCCGGCGCGCCTGCAAAGACGAACCCGGAAAGTCCGCCGGAGGAATACAAGGGTTTTTTCATCCGCGCGACACCATATGAGGAGAATGGCGCATTTCAATTATGCGGCGTTATTTCGAAACAAATCGATAGTGAGATGAAGGAACATACGTTCGTTCGCGCCGACAGATTGCCATCACGCGAAGCAGCCGAAAGCCTGACCCTGTCGAAAGCACGTCAGATAATCGATCTGGAAGGTGATCGCATATTTCTGCGTGGCTAAGTGCTATCCACGTCCTGTCAGCCGCATGAAGCCCTGATACAGATCCCGCATCTGCGATGGCGGTGCATCGGGCGCGATCTGTTGAAATCCTACAAAAGCTGCATATTCAATGCGTGCGAGCATCCTTGCATCTGCTGCATCGAATTTGCCGGACAATTCATAGAGCCCTGCCAGGAAATCCATCCGTCGCTGATCGACGAGAGCACATACTTGCGCGACGCCATCGTCGCTCGAGGCCAGTTTGCGAATGCCCTGCTCGATACGTGGATCAAGACGAGCCGCCAGTTGATTGAGATGATCCAGCCGTGCAGCGGCCTTGCCCTGGGCGTTGCTTGCCTTGATCAACATATCCGTAAACGTTTCGCGCCAATGATCGGCCAGACTTTTCAGAAAGTCCTCGGTCCCTTCAAAATGCGAATAGAACGAGCCGCGGGTCTTTTTTGCGCGTTCGCACAGGGCTTCCACCGTCAGCCCTGCCGGACCATTGTGCGCAAGCGCTTCCAGCCCCAGTTCCAGCCAGTGCGTACGCGAAAAGCGACGCGGCCTGGTCTCATCTTTGCTCATCAGAGCCATAGCCCGCCTGCCCCAAGGATCATTACCAAAGCGAAAAGCATCCATTGCGGAAACTTGATCCAGCTCAGTTTCCAGCGGGAGATCAGCATCAGGCTCCACAGAAAGGCGCATGTGGCAAAAACCAGTGATGCTGCTGCGACCTCTCGCCCGCCAGCGAAGAGGCCAGCGCGCAGAAAAGCCAAAGCCATGCCGGCAAGAACAATTGAAACCAGATGCCAGCAATAATATGCGGTGTATTTGGCTACTTCGCCCAGCCCATCGGCCTTGAGAAGTGGTTTGGCGACATAGCGCCCGCCGAGAAACACATGGACGACAAAGGTCAATACGGCGGCTGCTGCAGCGGCGAGAAACCAGTAATTCATGACCCAGCCTCCTTCAAATAACATACTATATGGTATGATTTAATTTGGCAACCCGGCCGACCAGCGAAAGCTGCCAGTTGACGCAAAGCCACTTTTCGCGCCATGCGGTAGCTCGACCGGAGACATGCCCATGACAACCCCTGCCACAGCTCCCAAAGGCACCCTGACGGTACGCACGATCGCCATGCCCGCAGATACCAATGCCAACGGCGACATATTTGGCGGTTGGGTCATGTCGGCGATGGACCAGGCGGGTGGCATCGCGGGCGTTGAACGCGCCCAGGGCCGCGTTGTCACCGTGAAAGTCGATTCCATGACATTCATAGCACCCATGAAAGTGGGCGATGTACTGGAAGTCTTCACGCTGATTGAAAGCATTGGCCGGACTTCGATGAAAATCCGCATCGAGGCCTGGGCGCAGCGGTTTCAGACAACCCACCGGGACAAGGTCACCGATGCATTGTTCACCTTTGTGGCCGTGGACGATCAGGGCCGTCCGCGTCCGGTATCTGCGTGAAACGGCTGTCCCGACGCCACCGCGAAGGCGATAGAACCCGTATCGCAAGACTTTATTCACCAGGTTTCTCAAGCCTTCAGCAAGGCTGATGGGTTAATTCTGGGACATGATCAGCACAGCAGCATTGATGGAAACCCTCCCCGGCAGGCATGCTCACGCCAGCGATGCCGATGCCGTGCTTCAAGAGCATGGCGCGGGAATATCCGAGCCCTGGTTTGGCACAGTGGCCATCGCCGCCGGGCTCGCCGTGACGCCATTGCTCATAGTCAGCGCGCTCTGGTTCGACATCCGCCAGCCGATCCAGATGGTCAGCCACACGCTGCCGCCCGGCATTGTTGACACGGCCCCTGTTGCCAGCATTCGTCCACCAAAGGCGAACTTGCCCGCTGGCGAACCGCTGGAACTGGCCCGGTTGCGCCTCAAGCCAATTTAAGTGTATTTGCAGCATCCTCGCACCGCTGGCGAACGGGTCGCTTGTAAAAGCGCATAGCCAGCGATCGGGGCCGGTAGCTCAATGGTTAGAGCCGGCCGCTCATAACGGTCTGGTTGGGGGTTCGAGTCCCTCCCGGCCCACCATTACCGCTTTGTTCGCCTTTCTTGTCGGTGACTTGCAATTGGGTGGGACCCTGCGATCGGCTCGGTGGGACACTTCTGTTCATTTTTCATTCCTTCGAAGCGATGTTTCGGCGCTTTGCGCCAAGCGCTTTTTGTCTGCCCTCTTAGTGTAGGTAGTAGCTTGCGAAACAGTTGCCCAGCCGAAGATAGCCATAAGTTGCCGTTCGGTCGCACCGTTTTCAGCGGCGCGGGTAGCGCCAGCTTTCCGTAGTCCATGCGCACTGGAATGAGGCAGACCTGCTTGCGTCGCAGCGCTTGCGAAACCAATTACCGAAGCCTTCCTTCGTGAAAGGCTTGCCGTATTCGGTAAGCAAAAATGTCAGGGAACCTTTTGGAGCTTGTTCCAGTTCACGTGCCAATTCTTCGTAAGATCGGTAACTCAAGGCCCTCAAGGGATATATGACGCGTCTTCGATGGAACGAAGCGCAACACACCATTCTTCACGTGCTGACGGGGCTCCTGAACAACGCTGGCTGGCACGTGAACCACAAGCGGGTGGAGCGCATCTGGCGCCGGGAAGGGCTGAAAGTGCCACAGAAGCAGCCGAAACGCGGGCGGCTGTGGATGAATGACGGGTCTTGCGTTCGATTGAGGCCGGAGCATCCGAACCACGTCTGGTCGTACGACTTCGTCCAAGATCGGACCCATGACGGTCGCGTACTTTCAGAACGCTTAAACATCATCGATGAGTTCACCCGGGAAGCGCTGATGATCCGCGTGGAACGGAAACTCAACTCGACAGACGTCGTGGATGCCCTGACGGACCTGTTCAGCCTGCGTGGGCCGCCGAAGTTCATTCGGTCCGACAACGGTCCCGAATTTATCGCGCAAAAGGTCCGCGACTGGATTGAAGCAGTTGGGTCAAAGACCGCCTACATCGAGCCAGGGTCTCCCCTCTCGGCGGCGATTCGCTTGCCTGCCGGGCAGCGCATCGGAGAACGGCTACTGCGATCCTTCGACAAGCTCAGGATGAGGGCTTCAATGCCCGCTTTCGCGATGAACTGCTCAACGGAGAAATCTTCTACTCGTCGAAGCAGGCTTGATGGAATGGCGAAACACGAACGCGCCGCGAGCGTCGGTCAAGCCGCTGAAAGTCGGCTGATGCCATGTATTGGCCGATCGAGCCTTCAAGTGTTCAGATAGCACTTGGAGCCGGCTGTAAGGACTTCCCAGCTGATAACTGCTTGAGATAGGCTAAACTGGCGAGCCCTCCCGGCCCACCATTTCCATCTTTCACGTATCAATTCCAGCCGCAGGCTGCGCCCGGACCGAATCCAGGCGCATCGTGCAACCGCTTCCCATAAATTCACCCGACCGATCTTAGTCGTGCGGACCCCAGGCGCGCTGAATAGCTGGCCGCGCCCACACCGCATCGTGCCAGCGTTGCACGTGCTTGTAGTCTTTCAGCCCGATGTCGTTGACCCCGTGCAAATGCGTGTCCGGGAAAATCGCAATGTCGGCGACCGAATATTTATCGGCAAAATATTCGTGGTTCGCCAGATGCCGGTCAAGAATGCCAAGCATGTCCACATACAGGTCCGTATAAAACTTCTTGGCGCCCGGATTGTCATCGGGAGAACGAAGCACCCAATGGCCGAATTGCTGCGACCAGGTGGTATAAGTCGCCGAGCCGTAAAACAGCCATTGATCCACCTTGACGCGCTCCGAAGGCTGGGTTGGATACAGGCCATTGCCTGATTTTTCCGAAACATATTTCAGGATCGCGCCGGACTCGGCAATCGTCACCGGTCCGCCGGGACCGTCCGGATCGTGTAGCGCCGGGATCTTGTGGCCGGGGCTGATTTTCATGAATTCGGGACTGAACTGTTCCTTGGCGCGCAGGTTGATCAGGTGAATCTTGTACGGCAGGCCGGATTCTTCCATGGCCATGCGGGCCTTGTAGCCATTGTCCGTGGTGAAAAAATAAAAATCCATCATGCGCATTCTCCTGCGGCTCTATCGGCCCGTTTCCACCCGCCGCGATCTTCTGCCGGCTTGAGAATTTGTACCCCACGGCAGAAGACGTTACAATGTGTCGGCCTACGCTTCGGGACGCCGCCATGAACGAACACGTCAATCCAGCGAACCAGACCCAGAACAGCAACCGCCTGCGCATCATTGATTGCGACGTCCATCCGCGCATTCATTCCCCCCTGGAAATGAAGCCGTATCTGTCCTCGCGGGCATGGGACCTGTGGCAGACCTATGGCACGCGCAATCGTCACGGCTTCGCCAAGGGCCACCCCTACCCCAAGTCACAACCCGATAGCGGCATGCGTCGCGACGCCTATCCCCCTGACGGGACGATGGCCGGATCAAGCCTGTCATTCATGCAGGAACAATTGCTCGACGCCTACGATATCGAAGCCGGCATCCTCAACCCGCTCTCGCCGAGCGGCCAGGGCGAGATGAACCCGGAATTGTCCGCGGCCCTCGCCACAGCCTCCAACGAATGGCAGCTCGAACGCTGGGCAAGGCCCGAACCACGCCTGAAGGCATCCATCGTCGTGCCCTATGAAGATGCCGCAGCCTCGGTCGCTGAAATTCGTCGGCGCGCAGGCGATCCACACTTCGCTCAAGTCCTGCTGATGAGCCGGACCAACGAGCCGCTCGGGCGCAAGAAATACTGGCCAATCTACGAAGCGGCCGTTGAAGCGGGCCTGCCCGTCGGCATCCATGTCTTTGGCTTTTCCGGCTTTCCCTCGACATCTGCCGGCTGGGCCTCCTATTACGTCGAAGAGATGACAGAGCACGCTGCGTCCTGTTCGGCCATGGTCACCAGCATGATCATGGAAGGCCTGTTCGAGCATTTACCCACGCTGAAAATCATAGTCATCGAAAGCGGTTTTGGATGGATTCCATCCCTTGGCTGGCGTCTGGACCGCAACTGGAAGCGACTTAAAAAGGAAGTGCCACATGTGAGGCGCGCGCCTTCCGAATATCTGAAATCCAATATCTGGGTCACGACCCAGCCCATGGAAGAAAGCGAACGCCCGCGCGATGTGATGGATACAATGGACTGGATCGGCTGGGACCGCATCCTGTTTGCGAGCGACTATCCCCACTGGGATTTCGACGATCCCTATTTTGCCATCCCTCCGGTGTTTGGCGAGGAAAAGCGCAATATGATTTTCAACCAGAATGCCAAGAAGGTGTTTGGCTGGGCCTAGCGATGATTCAGCAGAATTCTATTGTGTGGCGATTGCGTTGGTGCTGATCACTTTGCGAATATGCTTGCACTGGTCTGAAAAGCTTTGTGAATTTACGTAGGCGCTGATCACAAATGCAAGCGGTGCGATCGCATAGATGATTTCGTTCAACATGCCTGAGTTGTTTTGCGCTGAAAAATTCGGAAAAGCCCGAAAGAGGCTGGCACGCGAGGTGGCATCGAGACTTCCTACCTGAATGACAGCAGCAATATATTCGTAAATAATCCAGTCCACTTTATGACCGGCAATCGCATGCACTTTGGCGTGCGTCATTTCATGTACCATTACTGACCTGTACCAATCACGCCAGGTCATTGTTAAAGAGATCGGTAATCCGGAAAAGTCAGCTGCAAATTGCTTCGTTCCCAGAATGTGAATCGTGTTGGTACGCGAAGAATAAAGCGCGAATGCCTTTTGCCCGAGTATCTCGTGGAGATGGTCGTCGACGAAAACATCCATTGCCGGAGTTGTTTTAAACTCACACCTTTCAAACCACCGTCGTGTTTGTGTAACAGCGTCACAAATTGCCGCAAGATCGGGCATGACCGCGTCTTTGACATATATCCGGACATTTTCACAAAGAAATGGGGCGACCGACCGGGGCCCGCTTGGCGTCCTCGCTTGAGGCTTTGTGTATTGGACGGACCGTATTGCCGGTGATTGAGCCAGAGAACCCGGTGAAGCGGCCGGCAAGACCACGGCCACCGCCAAAAACAGGTGACGCCACAAGCCCATCCCGGCCCCCACAGAAACAAGATGGACATCATCAGTCCAATCGGGGCGCTAGAAAATGATATGCATCAAGGGGATCGGCAGCAGGCTATTTCACATCCACAAACAGCTCCTCCAGCGGCACCTTCCGGTCGATCAGGAATTGCTCCTGCATGTATTGCACCATGGCCTCGAGTGTTGGGCGGTTTTGTTCGACGCCATAAGGCCACGGATCGCCGCCAAACAATTCCTCGATCTCGTCAAGGTCCGCAGGTAACCACGGCAGCATGTAACGCAGGGCCTGCAGTTTTTTCATCGCCGCCAGTGCCTGCGCCTTGGATTCATTGAACGCGTCGTAGAGGCTCTGCGCAATAAACGGATTTTTTTCGTAAGCCTCACGACGGATGGCTATCAGGTGCATGATTGGCCAGATGCGTTGCTTGATCCAGAGTTCTTTCTCGATTTCCTTGTAGTTTGGAAACATGCGCACGATATCGGGATTGGTCTTGATCGCATTCGGCAGGCTTGTGCCGACAATCGCGTCGATCTCACCGCGCTCCAGCATGTCGCCCAATGTCACGCCATGCGGTTTTTCAACGATATCGACAGGTTTGAACAAGGGCATCAGGGTCGGATTACCGTGCGCACTATCCTCGTTGATCGAACCCTGCACCCATTTAATCCTGGTGATGTCGCAACCAAACTGGTGCTGGAAATGGCCCTTGATATAAATGGCCGCTGTCATCGTGTAGAGCGGCACACCAACGCGCCGGCCCTCAAGATCCTTTGGCGATTTGATTCCGGATTTTTTATTGATCGACACCATGCCATGCCGGAATACCCGCGAAGGAAACACCGGGATGGCCACAAACGAGCGGTCGCCATGAACGTGTCGCGAAATAAACTCCGACGAGGAGAATTCAGCCAGATCGAAGGCGCCTTCTCCGGCCATGCGATCGAAAATTTCACGCGGCGCATCAATTCGCTCAAAGTGCAGATCAATGCCCTTGGGCTTCACATCCCCGGTAAACAGCGGCAATACCCGGTCGTACAATTTGTCCGA
>CAVOYX010000017.1:0-24345 GCA_963700795.1 uncultured Alphaproteobacteria bacterium
GATTCAACGACCACGCAACGGCATTCTCGATGGATGTCGTGCCGACGTTCGCGCTCGGCTGCGCGGCCGAATACAAGCCCGCAGACGAAGGCTGGGGACCGCGCCCGGTTCCCGTCGTAAAAGGTCATCCCGATCTTGCAGCGCATATCTCTGAATCCGTCATCCTCG
Source organism: uncultured Alphaproteobacteria bacterium (assembly GCA_963700795.1). Lineage (GTDB taxonomy): Bacteria > Pseudomonadota > Alphaproteobacteria > Rhizobiales > Beijerinckiaceae > Terripilifer. The sequence continues at coordinate 169 of CAVOYX010000017.1, forward strand.
ACGAGTTCGACCTGACGATCGTCAACAAGATGGAAGTCGATCACGGCCTCACCGTGCCGCTGAACCTGATGTTCGGCTCGCCCAAGGAATGGCCCTGCCCGGTCATTCCGCTTGCCGTGAACGTCGTTCTGTTCCCGCCACCGACAGGCAAGCGTTGCTTCAATCTTGGCAAGGCGATCCGCAAGGCTGTGGAAAGCTATCCGGAGGACCTGCGCGTGGTGATCATGGGTACTGGCGGCATGTCGCACCAGATCTCCGGTCCGCGCGCGGGGCTGATCAACTCGGACTTCGACAAGGCGTTTCTGGACTCGCTTGCCAGCGATGCCTCACACGCTGTGAACCTGAAACATATCGAGTTCATGCGCGAAGCCGGCGCCGAAGGCATTGAAATGGTGATGTGGCTCGTCGCGCGCGGCGCGATGGACGAGAAGGTGAACGAGAAGTACCGTTTCTACACGGTTCCGGCCTCGAACACGGCCGTCGGTCACATCATTCTGGAGAATGCGGCCTAACCGCCAAACTCTCTCAAAGCCGGTTATCACAATATCAACCCCGCACACTCGTGCGGGGTTTTTCTTTGCTTCCACTATCTAATTCTTATCGTGATCGTGCGAATGACCGTGATCATGCCCATGATCGTGGCTGTGTCCGTCGCCGTGATGGTGGTGGTGATGCCCGTCACCATGCGAATGGCCATGGGAATGCCCGTGCGAATGGCTGTGGCCGTGGCGATGTGCATGACCCTGATGCTCTTCCTCCACATGGTGGATGCGCTCAACCGAGCGCGGGCCGCGCGGATCCTCGGAGAACACCAGTGACTTGATCGTTACTGGCACGGTGTAGGACGGCACGCGCACCTTTCCCAGATCGATGTAGTCAAAGTCCATCAGCATCACGCCATCAATGACGAGAATTTCGCTTTCCACGCCGCAGTCTTCGCGCAGCACTGCGCCGAGAGTCTGCGCCACGTCGCCGTCGAGCATGACATAGATCGGCTTGCCAGCCTCGATCATGTCGGCAAGTCCGGCGCGGATGCCTTTGGCAAAGTTCAAAATGCGCTCATAGGCAGGCGGGCCGCGCCAGCGCAGGGCGAGAGCGATTTCCGCATCCGGGCCTTCCGCATCGAAGGCCATACGATGGTTCCTGATCGCCTTGGCCAGAACTTCAGCATCAATATCGTCTTCGGATTCATACGGTGGCTGCAGGACCTGCAAATTACGGCGCGGCAGCAGGACACCCGGCCTGGAAATATAACTCGTGTTACCGGAAAGCTGCACGGAATATTCCGATGCGCCAAGTGCTGTTGCACGAATGCATTCATGCGCTGGCAACAAAGGCCATTGAAAGCTTCCAGCCTCGATCTCGCGCGCAATCGCGTGGCCAAGACGGCGGCCCATGTCGCCAAAATCGCGTTGCTCGCGATCGTAGACATATTCGGCAACGCCGCCGGAAAACATCATGCCGGCAATACCGGATGTATCTGGCAATGCATCGGTCAGATAGAGCTTTGCTGCATCGTCCGGCATGTTCTTGCCCGACAATGCAGCCACCAGTGTCTTCGCCATACCGGCTGCGACAATGTCGAGATCGTCAGGGTTGATGGTATCACCCAGTTTCCACTCAAAGCCGGCGCGTCGCGCGTGCGTCCGGCCTGCCGGATCGAGGCGCACGATCTTGCCGTTTTCGGTGACCTGCAATCGTCCACCGATATGCACGGCTGCCGTTGCAATGACCTTCCCGCCTTCCAGAAGGCCGAGCTTCGTCGTACCACCGCCGATGTCGATGTTCAGCACGCGTTTGCCAAGGTCCATCGAAGCCTGCGCAGCGCCGGACCCATAGGCAGCCAGCATGGATTCCATGTGATGGCCTGCCGTGGCGCAAACCAGATCACCGCTCTGCTCGGACAGCATCTGGGAGATGGCCTGGGCGTTTTCGCGGCGAAGGGCTTCACCGGTCAATATCACCGCGCCCGTATCCACATCGGCCTTGTCGATGCCCGCATCGGCATAGGCCTGTGAGATGATCGCGGCGAGTTTTTCATCGTCGATACGCGTTTCGCTGGCGTATGGCGTGAGCGAAACAGGCGACATGAACAATTGCTGGCGCGAAACAACATAATAGCGGCTGGTCAGTTCCTCGGCGAGGCGGCGCAGGTGTATGCGTGAAAAAATCACCTGCGTTCCGGAGGAGCCAATATCGATCCCGACACTGGTCAGATGCACATTGTCCTGAATCCACAGCGGGTTTTCTTCCAGCGGGACATCATCGAACCAGTCGTCGTGGTCATGGTCTTCGCCACCCTGATGCTCGTGAAAATAGACATCGCCCATGGTGTGATCGCCGAGTTCATGCCCCTCGGGCGCAGGAACCTTCTTTTTCTTCTCGTCTTCGGCCATGGTTTCCCCGAAATTGTTTGTTGCGGTTCGTTCGCCCATGCGGCGGATTATGTCAAGAAAGGCGGCTATTCAGCCCGTCCGGGCCTTTGCCCGCTTGGCGCGGCTTTCCCGCCAGGTAATGAACCAGGTCGACGTGAAGATGACCACGGCCCCGGCCCAGGTCCACAGGTCGGTTGGTTCGGAAAACAGGAACCATGCATAAAAGACGCTGAACGGCAGGCGGAGAAAATCAAAGGGGGTCACAGCGCTGGCGTCGGCAACGGCGAAAGACCGTGCCTGGCAATAATGCGCCATTGTACCGAAAAGGCCGACTCCAAACAGAAAGAGCGCACCATGCCAATCGGGCCAATGGCCGAGAAAGAATGTGGGTATGGCTGCCAAGGCCACGATCAGTGAGTTCTGGTACACGATGATGACAGACGGCGATTCCGTGCTGGTGAGAAACTTCAGGGTCACCCATGCGCCGGCGTAGAACAATGCCGACAGCAGCACCATGAACACCGGCAAGGTGAAACCGCCCTGCCCCGGCCGCAGCAAAATCAGCACACCCACAAAACCTGCCAATGTCGCCAGCCAGCGCGATGCATCGACTTTCTCCTTCAAAATAAACGCAGCGCCCAAAACGACGAACAGCGGAATGGCGAATGTATAGGTCGTGGCATCGGCAAGGGGGAGATTAGGCACGGCGAAATAATAGACGCCCATGGCAGCCAGCGAGAACGCCGCACGCGCCATATGCATTGGCAGGCGCCGGGTCCGCAGGCCCGGCAGCCCATGGCGCAACAAAGGCGGGACAATGAAGACCAGACCCACGAGCGAGCGCACAAACACAACCTGGACGGAATGATATTCGCCTTCCAGCGAGCGCACGCAGACCAGCATGGCCGTAAAGGCCATGGCGGTCAGGATCATCCAGAATGCGCCGCGACGGATGTCGGATGTTTTGATCTGTTGCGCTTCAGCCATGGGAAATCCATGCGGCTTTCCCGGAGCAAACGCAAGGTGCCAGCCCGAAATGAGGCAACCCGCAATAAAGCGGGCGACAGCAGCTGATCCATTGCCGCAAGGCGCGAATCCGGCCTAGACTTCGGCATGGATGGAGGCACCCATGGTACAAATTGCACTTGATGTGAACGGCAGCAAACGCTCCGTAGATGTTCCCGATTCCGATGAACCGTTGCTCTATGTCCTTCGCAATGATCTGCGTTTGACGGGCGCAAAGTTCGGTTGTGGACTGGGACAATGTGGATCCTGCACGGTGATGATTGATGGCGAACCTGTTCGCTCGTGCCAGACACCTGTGTCGGCGGTGAAGGGCAAGATCACAACCATCGAGGGACTTGGCACCATTGAGGCGCCACACAAGGTGCAGGCAGCGTTCATCGAAGAACAGGCTGCACAGTGCGGTTATTGCAGCAATGGCATGGTGATGTCTGCGGCAGCGCTGCTGGCGAAAAATGCATCGCCATCGCAAGAAGACGTTCGCGATGCGCTGGCCGCCAACTTGTGCCGCTGTGGAACACATGATCGCATCATCAAGGCGGTGCTGCGCGCCGCTGCCACAAAGTAAGGGAGGCACACATGAACGTTATGCTCAATCGCCGCGCCTTCCTGTTGGGAACCGGTGCACTCGTCGTTGCCTATTCGATGAACCGTCCTGCCCATGCGCAGAAGGCTGCGTCCCTGCAAGCGGCGCGCAAGACGGGCAACAAGCAGGTCGACTCCTATTTCGTTATCAATGCCGACAGCAGCGTTACGCTGTATTCCGGCAAAGTCGATCTTGGCACCGGCCATCGCATTGCCCTGCCGCAGATTGTTGCCGATGAACTTGGAATTCAGCTCGAGCGTATCGCCATCATCGAAGGTGATACGGCACTGACGCCGGATCAGGGCACCACATCAGGTTCGAACGGCATGATGCGCGGTGGTGTACAGACCCGCCGCGCGGCTGCTACTGCAAGGGCGCATCTGATCAAGCTGGGAGCCGAAAAACTCGGTGTTGCAGCCGGTGAACTCGATACGGTCGATGGCGAGGTCCGCACACGGGATGGTGCGAAGCGCATCGCCTTTGGCGAATTGATTGCCGGCAAGACTTTCGATCTCGCGCTTGATGCCAAAGCTCCCGTGCGCAAGCCATCGGAATGGAAATACACCGGCAAGTCCATTCGCCGTCCCGATATCCCCGCCAAGGTCACCGGCAAGTTTGTCTGGATGCATGACTTTGCTGTCGAAGGCATGTTGCACGGGCGTGTGCTGCACGGGCCGCGTCCGGGCGCCAAGCTCGTCAGCGTGGACGAAGCCTCTGTCGCCAACATTCCGGGCGTGCGTATCGTTCGCATCAAGGATTTCCTTGGCGTCGTTGCCGATCGGGAATGGCATGCCGAGAAGGCTGCGCGCCAGCTGAAAGTTGTTTGGGAAGGCGGCGCCATTCCGACATCAAGCAATGATGCGGAAAAATATCTGCGCACGGACGGACCACGCGACCGCGATCGCACGGTCGACAGGAAGGGAGACTTCGACGCGACCTATTCTGCAATCGCCAAGAAGACGTCGGCAGATTTCTACTGGCCGATGCAATCGCACGCATCGCTGGGACCATCCTGTGCTGTTGCTGATTTCCGCGACGGCGCGCTGACCATCTGGACCGCATCGCAGGGCACGCACAAATACCAGCGCTCGTTCGCTGACGTCTTTGGCTTGCCCGGCGACAAGGTGCGCATGATCTATCTGGATGGCGCGGGATGTTATGGCCGCAATGGGCACGAAGACGCCGCCGCAGACGCTGCACTGCTGTCGCGCGCCCTGGGCAAGCCTGTTCGCGTGCAATGGTCGCGCGCGGATGAACTGGCGCTCGATCCGAAAGGCCCGCCGCAGACGTTGACTGTGGACGCCGGCATCGATGCCAACGGAAAGATTGTGGCCTGGCGATCCCAGATGTGGATTCCGCGCCCGACGCCCAAGCTGCCGCACATAGTTCTGCCTGGGCCGAAGGCCGCCGGTCTGCCGCAGACCGAAGGCATCAGTCCGGGATCGCTGCATGTTGGTGCAACGCCGATTTATGACATTCCCAACATGGAGACCGTGTTGCACTACATGAAGGAGACGCCCCTGCGGTCCTCGCCTTTGCGTGCGCCTGGCAAGGTCGGCAATCTCATGGCGGTGGAAACCATGATGGACGAGCTGGCGCTGCTCGCAGGAGCAGATCCCGTCAAGTTCCGCCTGGATCACCTCAGCCTTGCCCGGACGATCGAAACGCTGGAGAGGACGGCGAAGCTGCACGGCTGGGAGGCACGCGCCAAGCCGCGTCTGGATGGCAAGGGCCGCGGCATTGCACTCACCCATTACAAGGGAACCGAAACGTGGGTCGGGCTTGCAATAGATGTCGAGGTGGATCGCGCCACCGGCACTATCAAGGTCGTGCGTGCAAGTTGCGCCCATGACTGCGGACAGATCATCAATCCGGACAATGTGCGCGCGCAGGTTGAAGGCTCCATCATCCAGACCATCTCGCGTACCTTGCATGAAGAGACGACATATGAACGCGATGGCGTGACCTCGCTCGATTGGTCGAGTTACAAGCTCCTCACATTTCCGGAAGTGCCGAAGATCGCCATCGAGCTGATCGACCGGCCGGACCAGCGTCCGCTCGGTGCTGGCGAGGCTGCGGTCGCCCCGGTCGCTGCGGCGATTGCCAATGCGGTGTTCGATGCAACCGGCGTGCGTCTTCGCCGCGCACCGTTCACCGCGCAGCGGATGCGTTCGGCCATGGCCAACGCGCCCACCAGGGCCGGATAGCCACGTCCCTGCCGATACACACCGCCGGGTTCCGATACTTCGGGATCCGGCGGTTTTTTTTCGCCCGAATGTCGCATGGACGCTGCATGGCAACCTGCCTATTGTCACGCCAACAACGCATTGGGAGCGCCCGACATGAAACGCAGTACCGACCGAATTCTCACGACCCATGTGGGCAGCATCATCCGCCCGGCGGACCTGCTGGAAGCCAGCCGCACAGCGCGCGCAGGTGGTTCGCCAGCAGCCTATGAGGCGGTCCTCAAAACGAAGATTGCCGAGGTGGTGAAGGCCCAGATCGATGCAGGCATTGATGTGGTCAACGACGGGGAATGGGGCAAGTCGAGCTGGGCCGCCTATGTGCTGGATCGCATGACCGGCTTCGAACGCCGCCCGGACCAGTTGCGTCCCGCTGTCTGGATGGGCCGCGACCTTGAAAAATTTCCCGAGGCAATCCTGCAGGAAATGCCAAGCGCTGTCGAAGGCCGGCCGACGGAAGCCTGCGTCGGCGCCATCACCTACAAGAACGATGGCTCTGCCCAGCGCGATTGCGACAACCTGCAAGCGGCCATCGCCAATTCCTCTGCCACGGAAGCCTTTCTCACTTCAGTGGCGCCGGCCAGCACGGCCTATGACGGCGTCGATGAATTCTACGGCGACGAACGCAAACAGATTTTCGCCATCGCCGATGCTTTGCGCGAGGAATACCGCATCATCCACGAGTCCGGCCTGCTGTTGCAGGTGGACGATGCGGTGCTCGCCAACATGTACGACCACCTCGTCCGCCAGAGCCCGCAGAGGTACAAGCAATGGGCGGAATTGCGGGTGGAGGCGCTCAACCATGCGCTGGAAGGCATTCCGCAGGATCGCATCCGCTATCACATCTGCTTCGGCAGCTGGCATATTCCGCACACTGCCGATGCTCCGCTGGAGAACATGATCGATCTTATCCTGAAGGTGAATGCAGGGGCATATTCCATCGAGGCCGCCAATGTGCGGCACGAGCACGAATGGCGCGTGTGGGAGAATGGCCGCCTGCCGAAGGACAAGATACTCATCCCCGGCGTCGTCACCCACCATACGATCTCCGTCGAGCATCCGCGCCTCGTGGCCGACCGCATCATCCGCTTTGCCAAACTGGTCGGGCGCGAAAATGTCATCGCCAGCACCGATTGCGGATTTGCCCAGGCCGAAGGCTACCAGCGCGTGCATCCCAAAGTGATGTGGGCGAAATATGAAACGCTGGCCGAAGGCGCGCGCCTTGCGAGCAAGGAGCTCTGGGGCTGACGCGGCTACGCACGCGATTCCGGCGCGACGATAAACGCCACGCCGGTATCTGTTGACGCAAAGCACGCGCAGTTCAGCGCGCGACGCCCTTGTCGAGCAGGGCCTTGATTTCCTGCTCACCGGTCTCGGCGACAAGACGGGCAACTTCCTTGCCTGCCTTGAACAACACCAGCGTCGAGCGGCGCGGAATCTTGCGGCTCGTCGTTACCGGATGATCCTTGTAGGTGTCCCAATCGACAACCACAAAGTGGATCGCTTTATTGTATTGGGGATAGCTCGCACGGAGCTTTTTCAGCACGCGATCTTGACGCGCGCAAGTTGGTCACCAGCTTGCCTTGTAATCGACAAGCGCGGTTTCACCCTTGGCTACAATGCTTTCGACGACGCCGGGCTTGTAGAGCGTGGTTCCCTCGCCAGCCTGAACGGGCGCGGGGACAGCAATTGCAAGCCAGGTCAGCGCAAGCAGCCCTGACATGGTTTTCTTCATTCCCTTCTCCTTCTTCCAGTTACACACAACTCACAACGCAACCGAGAGATCCTGCAGCCATTCCGGCAAGATCTGGATCGCCCAGCCTTCCACCAGTTTTTGCAATCCGAGCAGGATTGCTACCCCAACCGCGATCAGGGCAACGGCCATGATCCACTTGGAATTTTCCGCCAGCCTGCGCAGGCCCGCCTGCCGCCGCATGATGGCTTCGCGCGCGCCATAGGCCAGCGCGAGAATGACCGTGGACGTGCCCAGCGCAAAACTTGTCATGATCGCCGTTGCCCAGAGGATCGACTTGCCCTGGGAGGCCAGCGCAATGGCGCCGCCCAGCGTCGGGCCGATGCAGGGCGACCATGCTGCGCCCAGCAACATGCCGCTGAGGAAATGGCCCGTCAGGCCCTTGTCGGAAACCGCATTGAGCTGCTGATCGGCGCTGCCGGAAATGCCCGCCGCCGCGCCGGCAAAGCGCATGTTGAGCGAAGGCACCAGCAGGACCAGACCGAAGCCAATCATGGCAACCGCGCCGAACTGCGCCATGCGGTCGGCATCCAGCCCGATGGCCGGGCCGAGCGCCGCAATGGCGACGCCCAGCACGACGAAGGCAACGCTGAGGCCCGCCGCCAGCGCCAGCGGCCCCAGCCGCTCCTGCCGGACGGCCGAGCCGAGAATGATCGGCAATACCGGCAGGACGCAGGGATTTATCAGCGTCAGCAGTCCGGCGATATATCCGAAGATCAGTTGCAATGGGTCCGTATCCGTTTGGTCTTGTCAGAATCTGGGTGTTTTGGTGCGAAATTTCGCCGATCAAGTCCAGTCACAAGCCCGTGTGGGCCGGATTTTCGGGGCTACAGCACTCGCCCTCGCCCTTCGACCCTTCGAGACGGCCCTGCGGGCCTCCTCAGGGTGAGGGCTTGTTTCACGCAGCAGCCAAGAACTGCTTCCTCGTCCTGAGGAGCAGCCTGCAAGGCTGCGTCTCGAAGGACAGGCAGCATTGAACCGACTAAATTTAAAACAGCCGCTCACGATCCCGCGAGTCCATAACTCCGGGTTTTGAAATAATGCGCCACAAAAAAAGGACGGCGCGGGATGCCGGACGTCCGCCGCCTTCCGGCAGCAAACGTTAAAAAAGAAGTCCGAAAGCCGAACGGGCGTCCGGCATCCCGGCGGATCATTTCGGTTTCCCGATACGACCCGATTTTACACACGGAGTTTGAGGCTTGCTCTGAAAGAACCCCGGAAGTCTGGCCCTTGTTCACTTCCGTTGTCGCCGTATCCATCCTCTCGGACGCAAACGAACTTATGGCACGCGGCGCTTTAGCGTGCCGGGATCAATCAGCTTGGGCCGCTGCATGGCGCCGGGCATAAATCGCCACCACACAGCCTCCGCTCCCATGCCGGACGGCCCTATGCGAAGCCGCCCCCTTCACCCGCTTCCAGGAAAAGTGGAAGCCGGTTTTCCGCCCGGGAAGCGGGCAGAAAGTGACATGGGACGGAGGGGAGAATACAGGCGGATGGAGGGAGGGGGAGAAAAGTTTGGGAAATATTTTTCTTCCATAAAATCGATTATTTTATAGTTTTTGAATGCTATTCCAAAAGAGATATTAGGCGAATCGCGGGTGTAGGCGAGAACGCGATTGTGCAAAAATCAAGATTTGTGCAACAGATTGAGGCGCGAAAACAGCCACTCCATCAAGCTTCCTTGTTGGCTTTGCCCTGCCTCAATTTCGCCAGCTGAGAGTGGACAATCTTTGCAATCAATTCGTTGGGCAAGGGCTTGTCGAGTGGGAATTGAACAGTAGCCTTCTTGGCTCGGTACGGTCCAATTGCACCTTCAAAATCGTCAGTACCTCTGTAAATGGGATACAAGCCAATGTGCTTCTTCCAAACAGCAAAATACACGAAGGACGCGCCATCTTTCTGAAAGACGGGCATATCATATTTCATAGCTTCGAGAGCGTCCGGAGCAGTATTCCTGATTGTTTCTCGCACAGACGATGCAACTGCCCTCACGGCTTCCGGAAGCGCCGCGATATAATCGTCGATTGTCGCGAATTTAGCCATTGTGGCGGCATTATACGGTCATACGGGCAAATTTCAAAGGCCGCTCATTTTTCCCACAAACTGATTGTGTTCCGTGCGTTGCACATATCAAGACTTTTAAAAGGCCTTGAATCGCCCCGTTTGCTTTCTGCGAATCGCCCATTTCTCCCAAAAGCAGACTGCCAAGACGATGATCGTGGTTAGCCATCCCATGACCAGTAGACTGAAGGCCGCGCTAAGCGGAATGACGCCAAGCAATGCCGTGGCGCCTGCAATATGGGACACTGGAATCACGCCATACACAATCTTTTTGTAGATCGCGCCGCCGAGCAGATAAATCGCAGGGCCCCCAGCCAAGGTGATGGCATAGCCCGTTTTCACCACATCATGCGGATGAGCAAGCACAAGGTCATTGCCAACGGCAGTCGCAATGATGCCTGCTACGAGCACTGCATGCACGTAATGAAAATACGCACCAATCCGTCCTGGGTCGTCAGAGTTTGTGATTGTTCCAGTCGCATCCTTGCTGGAAGTCCCAAAGTAAAGCCACCACATCGCGAGTGTTCCAGCAAATGTAGCGAGCAATGCGGAATAGACCGTTAGGTCCCAATTCGTCGCCTTCGCGAAAGTAGCGCCAGTCGCTAGCACTGTTTCGCCAAGCGCTACGATAACAAAGAGCTGGCAGCGCTCTGCCAGATGGCCCCCTTCGATAGTCCAGTCACTGGTGCGGGAGCGGCCAAGCACGGGCAAAGCAAAGCCAAACATAGGCGAGGCGTATTCACAAAGCGCCGCAAAAGCCCATAATCCGGCGCGAGCCCAGCCGTCTGCCAGCCCGCCCGCAATCCAGAATACCGCCGAAATCGAAAGCCACCACAAAATGCGTCGGTAGTTTGCGGCAAGCGGGTGATAAGGCCCAAGTTCGAGTACGATATAGCCCGTCCGGCCCACCTGAATCGCGACGTAAGCTATTGCAAATACAAGCCCACGCTCGCCAAAAGCGCCGGGGATAGAAGCGGCCATCACCAGCCCTGCAACCATCACGGCGAAAAGCAGATTTCGGATACGTGGCGTCTCAGGATCGAACCAGTTTGTGACCCAGCACGTGTATTGCCAGCCTAGCCACACCGCGAGCCACAGAATGAGGGTCTGGATCGCTCCGCCAACCGTCAGATGATTTAGTAGATGATGCGCAAGCTGCGTAACTGCAAACACATATACGAGATCAAAAAATAGCTCGACGAAGCTGACACGCGCATGATGTCCGTCGCGTCGCCGAAGAAGCGGATGGTTTTGAATTTCTGCACTCAACGTGAAAAGCGCCAGATTGCGAAGCTAGCCAAAGCAGCAGGGATTAAAAACACGATCAGCAAAATCGGCAGCTCGTCCCGGACTGAATAACCTGCCTTGGTAACGCCGATCCACATATTGATCAGTGACACAGCGAGCCAAACCGGGATGAACACCTTGGCGGCTACGTCGTAGGCCGGGTCAACGATGCCCCACAATTTGCCGAAGAGCAGGAAAAGACAGAGTAGCCCGATACCACCGCCAATCACCATCGCCATATGCATGTCTGGTTGCCCTCGTGAATATTTTTGGAAATTCGATGTGATTTGCATTCTGCAATAATCTTGCTGTGAACTGCAATCCGTCAGGCTGTGATTTTTTGCGCTTGCAGCGTCGGCAACCATCTCCACTAAACAGCCATTAAAGTGTTGGGACCGGCGGGTGCTGACATTGCGGCGTGACTTAAGGAAATTGCATCCGGCAAACCTGGGCGGTTCAGACATCGTTAGAATGTTGCATAACTCAAGAGTTTTGCACGCCTCGACTCAATCTATAGAAACAGACGCTTAGCGTTTGCATAAATCAGTTGCATAAGTCACGGATATTTTGAGCCTTGATGCAAAACAGATCCGTTTTGCAACGCCGTCTGCGGATCAATGAAATCAACGTCTTGGCATTCGCAAAATTCCGTCGCGAAAGTGCGAGCGCACTGGTTCGGCGCGTCCACGCAAATCCGAGGATCGATCGTCAGCATTTTCGCAGCGCATGACGTGCCTTCCCCATCCTTCGAGACGCAAACCTGCGGTTTGCTCCTCAGGATGAGGGACGTATCAAGTCGAAATTACCGCGCCTGCTCCAGCCCGGCGGCGGCAAAGATGTGCGCGTTGTCCGGTCTCGCAAAAAAGCCAATCAACTCTCGCGCCAGCGCCGCGTGCTGCGTCTCCGCGAAGATGGCGGCCTTTGATTCAATCGCGCTCTGGATATCTGCCGCCAGCGGGCCGAGCACATCGACGCCCGGCACGGCCATGAGTTCGCTGATCTGCTGGAAGGCAAGGTCCGCCTGCCCGTCCGCCACCAGTTGCGCGATATAGCCGCCGGGGCGGGTTACTTCTTTCGCGCGGACCTCATCGGCAATGCCGAGGTGCTGCATCAGCTCGCCGAAATAGCGCCCGCTCGGGCCGGACTGCGTGTGGGCGATGGCGCGGGCGTTCAGCAGAACTGCCTTCACCTGTTCCACCGTATCGATGGGTGGCTTTGGCGCGCCTTTGGCAACCGCCAGGCCGATGGGGGCGCGGGCAAAGGCGAAGCAATCGGCGGGCCGGAAAATGCCCTGCCCTGCCAGCCTGTCGATGGAGGCGGCCTGCAGCACGGCGATGTCGCCCCGCGCGCCCTGCTCGATGCTCACCGGCGCGATGCTGGAGGATTCCACGCCAAGGTCCACGGCAAAGCCGCCCGCCCTTGCAAACGCCTGCAGCAGGGCGCGCAGAACCGGCGCGGTGGCATTGCTGGTGCGGATGGACAATCTGGCTGACATGAGGAAACCCGTTTTGCGCCTTCATGCCGCGGGCGGCCGGAACGGGCAAGCCTGCGGCCCGCCTGACACGCCCTGCCCGTTGACACATGGGCCGGAAAGCCCGATTACCGCAGGCAACAGGGTGTTTTGGCCTTAAACGGCCCGGACGCCAGAGCCATAGCCCAGAGGGAGATTTCCATGCCGCATGACGCAAAAGACGGAGTTCACTGGCACGAGCCGGGTGGCATGAAGAAGGCCGGCTTTGGCGAATTCAAGAAGCAGCCGACCCCCTATGACGCTTTCATGGAAGCCGAGGGCATTCCGGTGTTCCGCGATATCGGCATCGACAGCGTGCTCAACCTGCCGCTGACGCCGTGGAAGCGCCTGGGCGGCAAGGGCAGCTATGTGCAGCTTTACGGCACCGAAACAAAATGGGGCTGCTACGTGGTGGAGGTGCCGCCGGGCGGCGCGCTGAACCCCGAAAAGCACATGTTCGAAAAGATCATGCTGGTGGTCGAGGGCCGCGGCACGACGGAAGTCTGGCAGGACGGCGACAGCAAGCGCATGTCTTCGAATGGCAGAAGGGCTCGATCTTCTCGATCCCGATGAATGCGTGCCACCGCATCGTCAACGCCACATCGGGCGGCGCGATGCTGATTGCCGGCACGACCGCCCCCAATGTCATGAACATGATCAACAATGTCGATGCGGTGTTCGACAATCCGTTCGTTTTCCGCGACCGCTTTTCGGGCGCCGACGATTTCTACAAGCCAAAGGACGAGATCGAGCCCGACCCGGTGCGCGGCCTTGCCATGCGCAAGACGAATTTCATTCCCGATGTGGTCAACTGCGAACTGCCGCTCGATAACCGCCGCTCGGTTGGCTATCGCCGCGTCGAGCCGTTCATGACCAACAACCAGTTTTATTACTGGATCGGCCAGCACGAGAACGGCCGTTACTCCAAGGCGCACGCGCATACATCCGCCGCCGTGCTGATCTGCCTGAAGGGCAAGGGCTATACCTATTCCTGGCCGGAGCATTGCGGACCCAACCCGTGGAAGGACGGCTATGCCGACGAGGTGCGCCGGCTCGACTACGGGCCGTTCGGCATGGTGACGGCAGCGCCCGGCGGCGCGCGCTGGTATCACCAGCATTTTTCGGTGTCGAAGGACGACTTCCGCCTCACCGCATGGTTCGGGCCGCACAATCCCGGACCGCGATCCCGGCGCACCGGGGCAAAAGCACACGGACTATACGGCCATCGATCTCGACAAGGGCGGCACGGCCATTCCCTACTGGATGGAAGACCCCTATCTGCGCGAGGAATTCGAGGCGACGCTGAAAAAGAACGGCGTGCCAAGCCGCATGGATCCGGCATGGTTCGTGAAACCCAACGATGCCGACCAGGGCGCCAAGCGCGACACGGTGATCTAGGGCGCGCTTGCCAATTTACCAAATCAAACAGGCGTTGCGATGGACAGTCGCAACGCCTTTTTTATTACGCGCACCGCAATTGCTACGGCCAGTAGCCTTCTTCCAGCAATTGCTTGTAGAACAGCCGCAGATAGTTTTTCAATCGCGGCGGGCGTTTGTAATGGGCAAACTCTGCGGGCAGTTTGAATTCTTCCTGAATTTGCGCGAGCGTCTTTCTGGCCGTGATCATCTTCGATACCGCGTCGCGCATGACGACGAAATAACGCTTCTGTTCCTGCAGATCGGCAAGGCCGCGACCGATGTGGGGCGGACCGTGACCGGGCACATAGGTATCGACGGGAAGATTGCGCGCCATCACCGTGTCGAGCAGGCGTATCCAGTTTTTCGTGTTGGAGAAAAACACGCCTGCGGATTCGCCCTGCCCCGGATGAATTTCCGTATTCAGCAAATCGCCCATCAGCATGACGCGCCGCTGCGGGATATAGAGCGTCACATCACTGGGCGAATGGGCGCTGCCTTCTTCGGTGAACTGCAAGGTCAATCCGCCGAAGCGCAAGGTCATCGCGCCTTCAAACGCAATGTCGGGCAGAACAAGCTCGGCATTCTTGTAGGCTGCATCGCGCGGATTGCCGGAGGCCTTGCGCTGGGCAAATTCCGCGCCTTCCTGCATGTACAGATCGCGCAATTGCTTGCGCGTTCCGATCATCAGCGGTTTGTCTTCGCGGTAATGCCAGACACCGGTGGCGTGATCGCCGGCGGGATGGGAAATTGCGACATAGCGGATTTTCTTGTCGGTGGTGCGGCGGATTGCGGCCAGCACTTGCGGCGCGGTGCGCACATCCGCATCCCACACGAGTACCCCTTCCTGCGTCACGATGAAGGCCGCATTGCTGGACCCTGTGGAATTTTCCATCAGGTAGACGCCATCGGCAATCTTGCGCTGTTCCATGCGCATGGGAGCGGCCGATTGCGCCTGGGCGGCGCTTGCCACAAAAACCGCAAGCACGGCCGCGAGCGGGCGAAATCCTGTCCTCACCACATTACCTCCGCAAATGCCCGCTTTGCGCGGGTCCGGGCGGCCATCATAGCAGAAAATTCGCGCAAACCAGCCGGTACGGGCCGCCTGCGCCCGGCAGGGCCTGTCCTGCATGGCGGCAGATGGCCGGCGCACTGGACAAGGCCGCCCGCCCCGTGTGATTAGCTTTCAAGATCAGGAACACACGTGCAAAAGGCTGGAAACCCATGACCGAAGAAGCCCAGGGCGGGCGCGTCTTTTTTTCCAATGTCCGGCGTTCGCTCGAAGAGGAAGACGAAATCCGCCTCGTTTCCGTGGGCGTGGATATCGGCTCGTCCACCTCGCATCTGGTGTTTTCCCGGCTGGTGCTGGAACGGCTCGACAACCGCTACATCGTCTCCGAGCGGGAAGTGTTTCACGAGTCCGACGTTCTGCTGACGCCATATGCCGACGACATGACCATCGACGCTGGACGGCTGGGCGCCTTCATCGACCGGCAATATGAAATGGCCGGGCTCGATCCGCAGGCCATCGACACGGGCGCGCTGATCCTGACCGGCGTTGCCGTGCGGCGTGCCAATTCGCGCGCCATCGGCGATCTTTTTGCCGCGCAAACCGGCAAGTTCGTTTCAGTGTCCGCCGGTGACGGGCTGGAAACTACACTGGCGGCCTTCGGCTCTGGCGCTGCTGCGCGGTCCATTCGCGAAAGCAATCGCGTGATGAATATCGACATTGGCGGTGGCACGTCGAAAATCGCTGTTTGCGAAAGCGGCGAAGTCGCCGAAATGACAGCGGTTGATGTGGGCGCGCGCATCATTTCCTTCAATACAAATGATGTGATCGAGCGCGTGGAAGAAGCCGGGCGGCGTTTTGCAAAGGAAGCCGGGTTCAGTGTCGAACTTGGTTCGACCATCAGCCAGGCCCAGCGGGAAGCCATGGTCGAGAAAATGGCCGACCGGTTGTTCGAAGCGATTTCGCAGAAGAGTCTTAGCGCGGAAACGGCCGATCTGTTGCGGCTCAATGCCCTGCAGAACGAGCGCAAGCCCGATGCGGTTACTTTCTCCGGCGGTGTGTCGGAATATGTTTACGGCCTGCAGGACAAGGGCTTTGGCGATCTCGGCCCGTTGCTTGCCAGGGCCATGCGCAAGCGCATCGAAGCCTGGGGCGTGCGGATCGAAAAGCCGGATCAAGGCATCCGCGCCACAGTTGTCGGCGCATCGCAATATACCATTCAGGTATCGGGATCGACGATCTTCGTTTCGCCGCTCGAGACACTGCCTTTGCGAAACGTACCGGTGGTCGTGGCCGATACGCCGCTTGATAGACGAAGAGATAGACGTAGAGGCCATTGCACAAAGCGTGCGCACTGCGCTGCGGCGGCTGGACCTGCACGAAGGCGAACAGGCGGTGGCGCTTTGCTACCGCTGGAACGGTTCGGCCACCTGGCGGCGGCTGGAGGACTTCTGCACCGGTGTGAAGCAAGGTCTGGAAAAGCACCTGGGCAATGGTTTTCCGATGATCCTTGTCGGCGATGGCGACATTGGCGGACTGATCGGCATTCACGCCAAGGAAGAGCAGAAACTGACGAATGCGGTCGTGTCCATCGACGGCATCATCCTCAAGGAGTTTGACTTCATCGATATCGGCGCAATGCTGGAAACCTCCGGCGCCGTGCCTGTCGTCATCAAGTCCCTGGTATTCCCGACGAGCGCTGCGCTTGGCCGTGTGGATGCCAAGGTAGTAGCCTAGTGCCGGTAACGGCCCGGCAAGGAACAGGCGCTGGCAAAACTGTCGAGGACAGGAATTGAATCTCGATACGCGTATAACACCATCCGGCAACGGGCTTTACCCGAGCATTGCACCGCACACGACGGGCATGCTCGATGTTGGCGACGGCCACCAGATCTATTGGGAAGTCTGCGGAAATCCGCACGGCGCCCCGGCGGTATTCCTGCACGGTGGTCCCGGCGGTTCGTGCCAGCCCGATCATCGCCGCCTGTTCGATCCTGCACATTATCGCATCGTTCTCTTCGACCAGCGCGGCTCAGGCCGCTCTACGCCCAAGGGCTCGATTGAAGCTAACACAACGCCGCATCTGGTTGCGGATATGGAATTGCTGCGGCAGCATCTGGGCATCGAACAATGGCTGATCCTGGGTGGGTCCTGGGGAGCGGCGCTCGCGCTTGCCTATGCGCAAGTATTTCCGAAACACACACGCGCGATCATTCTGCGTGGCACGTTCACGGCGAGGCAGGCAGAAGTTGACTGGCTCTACAAGTTCGGCGCCTCGGCCCTGTTTCCGGACGAGTGGCAGAAATTCGTCGGGCCTATTCCCCATGACGAGCGTGACGATCTTGTTGCTGCCTATCATCGCCGCCTCACCCATGCCGATGCTGATGTGCAGCAGGAAGCTGCGCGCACCTGGTGTGCATGGGAAAGCGCGTTGCTGACCTTGAAGCCGCGCACCATTCGCAGCTTTGCGCCAACGCCGGGCGAACTGGCGCTGGCGCGCATCGAGGCTCATTACTTCGTCAACAAATCATTCATGAGCGACGGACAATTGCTGAATGGCGCAGGACGTCTTGCGGAGATTCCCGGCATAGCAGTGCAAGGCCGCTACGATGTGATTACCCCGCCACGCACGGCGCACGAATTGTGCCAGATATGGCGCGCCTGCCGGCTGGAAATGGTGCCGGACGCAGGCCACGCCACCAGCGAACCGGGCATCATTGCGGCGCTGATCGCGGCGACGGACGGGTTCCGGGGGGTGTGAATTTCGTTCCACTTATTGCCTTCTCAATCAATCTGTATGATTGTTTGGCAATTGGAGTGTTGTCGGATGATTTCTCGCCGCCGTCTGATCTGGGGCAGCATCGCAGGCAGTGCAGCCTTGATGACTGCCGATAGCGGATATCAGGCCTACCTCATTGTTGACCGCGAGGATCAACGCAAAAATATGACTCACGCCGCTGAATCCACCTTGCCATCCATCCCCGTGTTTGACGCTACTACGTCCGGGCTTCGTGGCCATGCGCGTGCGCGCGTGGAAAAAAATGCGCTCTTTGCTGGATGAATGCATCGGCCCCTTGTCTCCCGGATCGCGGTTTGCCGTTGGCCGTGCGGATGCATTGGCTGCATCCTGGCTACGCAAGACCAGAACACCTTACATGCGCGAACTGGATGCTATCGCCAGCTTGATCGCAAAGCCGGGTGTTTTCATGCTCAATTCATCCTATGAATGGGGCTGCACTGCGATGGCCGCACCCACGCCGGCGAAGGACAGTGCGTTTCTCATCCGGACACTCGACTGGCCGCTCAATGGCCTGGGCAGGAACATAGAACTCGTCCGCCAAAAAGGTCCGGCCGGAGAATTTCTGAATGTCACCTGGCCCGGCGCAGTCGGTGTCCTCACCGCCATGGCCCCCGGGCGCTTCGCTGCATCCATCAATCAGGCACCGATCAAGAGACGGTTTTCATCCGATCTGATGCTTGGCGTCGATGGTGCGCTTAATACGTTTGATACCTGGTGGAATATTACGGACCAGCCGTCCATGCATGTGCTCAGGCATGTATTTGAACAGGCGAGAACATTCGCTGAAGCCCGGTCCCTGCTGGAAACGACGCCAATTGCAGCCGCAACCATTTTTACATTGGCTGGCATTGAGCCGTCGGAAACCTGCGTCATCGAACGCGACCGAAATGGCTACAAGACGCACAAAGGTATTGCCAGTGCGGCAAACGACTGGCGCTACGGATCCTTCCCCGGACAATGGCAGGCGCTTGGTGGAGATGCAGAAGACAAACGCGGTGACAGCAAGGAGTGCAGCGACTTTCTGGAAACCTTCGCTACACGCCAGTTTGGAAATTTCGATTGGGTCAAGGCGCCAGTTCTGAATGGCTATACGCGGATTGCAGTGGAAGCCAACGCCAGGCAAGGCAGCATCAGGGTTCGCGGTTATGAAGCAACCGGAGACGGAAATTCTGCCGAACCTGCAACGCAAGTTCTGGACTATCGCGCTTGAGCGATTGTCCGCGGTGCCGTTACATTTTGCATCTTGGTATCACGCGGCGGCCGCCAACGATTTTCGCAGCAACATGCGTTGGCGCAAGGCGACCGCTGCGCCGGCAGCAAGACCTGCGATATTGACGGTCAGCCACAGGCGGCTGTCGGTCGGAGAAGGGATCAGGCACAGTCCGGACGAAACCATGACAATGCGACTGACCATATCCATATCACGAAACAGATATCCGGCTACGCCCGTAGCCAGGAATATCACGCCGATGATCGAGGTGATGACTGCCAGAATGATTTCAAGCGGCGTGCCTATCAGCAGAAATTCAGGGTGATAAACGAACATGAAGGGGATGATGTAGGCAACGATGCCCAGGCGCACGCCACACCATCCCGCCTGAAAGAAATCGCAACGCGCGATGCTGGCAGCAGCAAAGGTTGCGATACACATCGGCGGCGTGATCATCGACAACATGCCGAAATAGAACAGAAAGAGATGTGCCGCGATTGGCGTTATACCGAATTCAACCAGTGAGGGCCCAACGAGAATTGCCAGCAGGATGTAGATGATAGCGGTTGGCATGCCGATGCCAAGTATGATCGACAATATTGCCGTCATTCCCAATAGCAGCGGAAGACTGCCCGCAGCTATTGTCAAGAGGACGCCGGGGCCAGCGCCCCGGCGTGTGCGTTTTCAAGTTACGGAAACACGCCTAGCGCCCTGCCCCAGAGATAGTGCAGCGGCACAAGCACAATCAACCCGGCGAGCGTATGGGTCACCAGCAGTTTCATTGCCTGACGCACCGGCACGCCAAGCAGGGCGATGCCGATGATGATGGGCGGGGCCTGATAGGGAAACATGAACAGAACGAAGGAAGGCACCTGCGCCAGCACGGTCGCATCCACCGGCCAGCCAAGCGTTTGCGAAACGCCCGCAGCCATCGGCGTAAATATGGACGGAGCGGCGGGCAAGGTCGCCAGTATTGAAAGAAGCATGGTCATCAACACGATGGCGCCATATTGCAGCGGCGCTGCAAGACCGGCGAGCGGCAGGGCTGTTGAAAGCGTCTGCCAGACGTCGGTGACAAGACCGCTCTCGCGCACCATGGCGCCCAGCCCAATGGAACCGGCCACGAAAAACCATGGCCCGAAATTCAGCGTGCCGAAGACCTGCGGCTGCAGCACACCAATGACAGGCGTCATGCAGATGACCGCCGCTGCAAGGCCAATCCACGCAGCCGATATGCCGTGCAGGGAATCGCTCGCCCACATGATCAGGGTGGCGAGCAAAAGCAACGCAAGGCGCTTCTGCCCGCTCGTCCATTCATGCTGCTCGCTGGCTACACTGACAGGGTCCACATGACCGGGGAATAATCGGCAAATCAAAAAGGGTAGAATCAGGAATGAGCCTATGCCGAGAACAGGAAAGTTCAGGCGGAAATAATTGCCATAGGTAACGCCATGGCCATAGGCAGCTTCCATCGCGCCCAGCATCACCACGTTCGGCACATTGGATGGGAGAATGGTCATGGCGGGAAATACCGTTCCGGCAAGCAATGCCAGGCACAGGCCGATGCGCGCCGGCGAACCTTTCTCAAGCTCGAAGCGATCGCACACGCCCAGCACCAGCGGCACCATCATCACCACGCGGCCCATGGCAGAGGGCACGACAAAAGACAAAAGAAGTCCCGCCGTAGCGACGGACCAGACCAGGGCGCGATAGGATCGGACCTTGCCGAGCACACGATTGAACAGGATGCTTCCAAGTTTATGCTGCTGGATTGCTGCGCCCAGAATAATGCCCGCAAAGGCGAGCCACACAGCCTTGGACTGAAAACCGGCAAGCGCGGCCTGTTCGCTGGCCACGCCGGACACCAGCACGAGCGCCAGAAACAGCAGCGATGCAAAAAACTCCGGAACAATCGACGTCGCCCACAAGAACACGATCAGCACCGTGAGCAGTGAGACCTGAAGAAGCGGCGGAAAATGTCCGATATTTGCAATTGCAAAGGCGCACAAAAGCGCCAGAGCCACAAAGCGGAAAACGGTCTGCATCACGATACGAAATCCCCAGCCATGTTTTCCATGATCTTGTCTTCCCTGATCTTGCCCCTGCATGAGTGCAGCCAGCCGCGTTTGCCATCTGGACTATGAGGCCCGGCCGCGTGCTAGTATAGTACTTTATTCCATGTTGCCGGTTCCACATGGAACCCGCGCTGGACAATCGCAACAGAAAAGTTACGAGCGGTTTGCCATGCTGATTCAGAATACCGGCGTCACCATCCACGATTTACACCGCGCGACACCTGGCCTGGTTCTGTTCAAACCATCGGAAAGCAAAGATGCTGTTCTGGTGAACTATGCCGGCCAGGTGGTGCATCACTGGAAGGTGGGGAAAGGCATTACCAGCTGGTGCTATTTGCGCGCCAATGGAAATCTGTTCGTCAACGAGCGGTGTGAAAATCCCAGGGGCGTGGCGCTGACAGTCAGCGGACTCATGCGCGAATATGACTGGCAGGGCAATGTGGTGTGGGAACATCTTGATCCATACCAGCATCATGATGCACGGCGGCTTGAAAACGGCGCCGTATATGCTGCCTATACATTTATGGACCCGAAAGAACAGGCCCGTATTGCTGGCGGAATTCCCGGCAGCGAACCTGAAGGCGGCATGTCGGGCGAAGTCATTCGCGAGGTAGACGATCACGGAAGGATTGTCTGGGAATGGGATTTGATGGAACTGGGGCATGACCGGTTTCCCCTGCATCGCAATTCCAATCGCTGGTCGAACGGTCACACGAATACGATCATCCCGCTGCAGGATGGCAAATATCTCGTGAACTCCAAATCACGAAATCTCGTCTTCATTCTTGACCGGAAAACCGGCGCAATCGTCTGGCACTACCAGAACGACGAAATGGGCGGCCAGCATGACGCGCAGATGCTTGAGAATGGAAACATTCTGCTCTTCGCCAATGGAACATATGCTGCGGACCTGCATCACTCCCAGGTGTGGGAGATAAACCCGGCAACAAACAAAATTGTGTGGCGCTACAGGGCGCAAAAAAATCCGATGAGTTTTTTCTCACCCATGATCGGTGGCTGCCAACGATTGCCCAGCGGGAATACGCTCATATGTGAAGGCGCAAAGGGGTGCATTTTTGAAGTCACACCAGAAGGCGATGTGGTCTGGGAATATGTTTCGCCCTATTTCAACCACCACCCGATGTTCGGCCCAATAAACTGGTTGTTCCGGGCGCGGCATTACGCGGCGGACAGTCCGGAAATTCGCAATCGCGTGAAGGGGTAGCGCTGGCTGGCCTACTCAACCAGCTTGTCGCGTTTGGCGAGCGCAGGAAAAAACCAGCGCCACAATATCGCGAGGGTGAATGTCATGGCGCCGCCAAAGACGATGGCGGGAACAGCGCCGGCAAACGCCGCCATGGAGCCGGAGCGGAAATCGCCGAGGTCGGATGATGCGCCGATGAAAATGGAATTGACCGCAGAGACGCGGCCGCGCATTTCATCAGGCGTGTCGCTTTGCACCATTGTGTGGCGGGTCACGACGCTGATCATGTCGGCTGCGCCCATGCAGGCAAGGGCGGCAAGCGACAGGAAAAGGTTCTGCGACAGGCCGAACACGATGATGACAAGGCCATAGAAGGCGACCGCTGCCAGCATTTTTGCGCCAGCACGCGACTGGATCGGATACCAGGCAATGAGGCTGGCCGTGCAAATGGCGCCAATTGCGGGGGCCGAGCGCAACAGGCCAAGACCTTCGGGCCCGACCTGCAGAATATCCTTGGCGACGATGGGCAAGAGGCCTGCAACACCGCCGAACAGCACTGCGACCAGGTCAAGCGCCACTGCACCGAAGATCACCGGCCGCTGCCACATGAACGTCAGGCCCGCAGTGAGCGTGGTCAGGGTCACGGGACCGCGGCCTTCCGTCTTGGGCTTCAGGTCGGTGCGCAGAACCAGAACGCATATGACGCTGACAAGCGCCACGACGAGCGTTGCGGAAAAAGCAACGACCGGTCCGCCGGCAAAAAACAGCCCGCCATACAGGATACCGCCGATGGCCGGTCCGATAATGGTGGACACCTGCCAGGCCGACGAAATCCACGTCACTGCATTGGCGAACAATTCGCGCGGCACAAGATTGGGCGTGATGGCTTGCGAGGCCGGGCCGGAAAACGCGCGGCCAATGCCGGTGAGAAATGTTGCGACGTAGATAAGCCACACCGGAGCACTGCCGGTTAACAGGCCTGCAAGGATTGCCGCCATTGCTACGGCAGTGAGGCCGCTCGAAAGACCGGTTATCCATTTGCGATCGTAGGTATCGGCAACGTGACCGGTAATCAGCGCCAGCACCACGGACGGCAGAAATGTGATGAGGCCGGCCAGTCCAAGCGCCAGCGCGCTGCCGGTCATATCGTAGATATACCAGCCTATGGCGACATTCTTCATCTGGTAGGCAAGGCCGTGGGTGAAGCGCCAGGCTGCGAAATACCGGAAGTCGCGATAGGTGAAGGATGCAAGGGAGGTGCGCAGGCGGCTGGGAGCTATGGCCATCAGAAACTGCACCGCCTGAGCAAAACGTTACCTGCGCTGCAAGGTAAGCGCGGGAAGGACATGGCCCCGCCGAGCGGGATAATATGATCCCCGAACAAAGACCCGCGCCTTGTGCGCGTGTTTTTCCGGGATGAATAATTTTTTTGCGCGATGTTGCGCACGGGGGTCAGGTCCAGGCTGCAAATCCCATCGTGCTGCCTGTGCCGGCTTCCGAGCGATAGCAGGGCACGAGATCCAGTAATTCCATCTTCAGGCCGGTTTCGGCCATCATGCCGGCATGGACAATCCAGTTCTTGATTTCCGATGTGCCGGAGCGGAAATGGATGTCCGGCTCGTTGG
>CAVOYX010000018.1:0-58287 GCA_963700795.1 uncultured Alphaproteobacteria bacterium
CTTTAACAATCGCACCTTCCGGCGCCAGATTGCCTCGCAACCCAACCACGCCACCAGTGGGAGTGATCGGTTTGTTTGCCGGATAAACAACATCCTGCGCGTCGTTCCAGCGTACTTTACTGAGATTTTCGGCAATTGTACGGCCAGTAACGGTCATACAATCGCCATGAAGGAAACCGTGATCCAAAAGCGTCTTCATCATCAACGGGATACCGCCAACTTCAAACATGTCTTTGGCGACGTATTTTCCACCGGGCTTGAGGTCGGCCACGTAAGGCGTCTTGTGGAAAATCTCCGCCACGTCGAAAAGGTCGAACTTGATTCCGCATTCATGGGCGATTGCAGGAAGATGCAAGGCCGCATTGGTCGAGCCGCCAGAGGCAGCAACAACAGTCGCGGCATTTTCAAGCGCCTTGCGGGTAACAATATCGCGCGGGCGAATGTTGCGCGCGATCAGCTCCATCACCATTTCGCCGGCCGTCATGCAAAACCGGTCACGAATTTCATAAGGCGCAGGCGCACCGGCCGAATACGGCAGTGCCAGACCAATTGCCTCGGAAACGGTCGCCATGGTGTTGGCGGTGAACTGCGCTCCGCAGGCGCCCGCTGACGGACAGGCAACCATTTCCAGCTCGTCCAGATCTTCATCCGACATTTCGCCGACAGAATGCTTGCCGACTGCTTCGAACAAATCCTGCACCGTCACCGGTTGCCCCTTGAATGTGCCTGGCAGAATCGAACCACCGTAGATGAACACCGACGGCACGTTCAGACGTACCATGGCCATCATCATGCCCGGCAGCGATTTGTCGCAACCGGCAAGCCCGACCAGGGCGTCGTAACAATGACCGCGCATGGTCAATTCGACAGAATCGGCAATCACCTCGCGCGAAACCAGCGACGCCTTCATCCCCTGATGGCCCATGGCGATGCCATCGGTCACCGTGATGGTGCAAAACTCGCGCGGCGTGCCGCCAGCAGCCGCAACGCCTTTTTTGACCGCCTGCGCCTGGCGCATAAGGGCGATGTTACATGGCGCGGCTTCGTTCCAGGCAGATGCTACCCCAACCAATGGTTGGTGAATCTGGGCCCGGGTCAGACCCATTGCATACAAATAGGAGCGGTGCGGCGCCCTCGCCGAACCTTCGGTCACGTGCCGGCTGGGCAATTTCTTCTTGTCGAATACCTTAGCGTCCATTCAATCCAACCGACCTTGTTACAAAACGCCCGCCTATCGCAGTGCCGGACATAAAGTGGGGCAACCCCTGTGTGAATTTGGCAACAACCCGAGCGTGCTGATGCAGGGTATGGACCCATGCCCTACCATAGGCACAATCAGGTAAGCGCGGAGTTTATGGCACAATAGCGGCGAGTTGCATGCCCTGCCGGCGCTCCATCGAAATCAAATTCACACTGTGACAATAGTGCAACAAAACGATGCGTGCGCCCGCCGGACATTGGCAAAATTGTCAGCATTTACGGATTTTGGCCTCCTGCGGCATTCACGACCTGAAGGTGCGACACGCTCGACTATTGGCAAATTTGTAGCCTATGCTAAACTTTGTAGAACCTCCCATACTAGCCGGTGAGTCATGGATTTTTCGTCGCCTTCCGTTCAGATTGCCTTGGCCATTTCATTCTTTGCGGGCCTTGCCACAGTTCTTGGTAGCCTCATGGTCATTTTTGCCCGTGAGACCAATACAAGGCTTCTGGCGTTCGGCCTCGCGTTCTCCGCCGGGGCGATGGTCTACGTCTCGCTGGTCGAAATTTTCGTGAAAGCGACCATTTCCTTTGAAAAGGCTGCCGGACCGAAGATCGGCTATGCCTGGGCAACCGGCTTTTTCTTCGTCGGCGTGGCTTTGCTGGTCCTGCTGGACCGGCTGGTGCCCAATCCGCACCCCGGTATGGCCGAGGACGATGTCCGGCACAGGGCACACGATATCGCTGTGGCCGGACCACTGAGCCCACCGGCGCCGTCGATCGCTTCCGGCACTGAAGTTGGGGTAGATACCGCCGCCAGCATAACAGCCGACCGCAGGCTGGTAGCGCGTGTCGGCCTTCTGGCTGCCCTGGCCATCACCGCTCACAACCTTCCGGAGGGCCTGGCCACCTTCTTTGCAACCCTCGACAACCCGGTGGTCGGTGCTCCGCTGGCCCTGGCAATCGCCATTCATAACATCCCCGAGGGGGTGTCGATTGCCATCCCGGTCTATTACGCGACCGGATCAAAAATGAAAGCCGTTCTGGCCACCATCGGATCAGGCTTGGCCGAACCCTTCGGTGCAATCGTCGGATACATGCTGCTGGCCAATTATCTGACGGACTTTGTGTTCGGCGCAGTCTTTGGCGTGATCGCCGGCGCCATGGTCTTCCTTGCCATGGATGAATTGCTGCCGGCAGCCCGCAATTACGCAAAGGGCCACGAAACCGTTTACGGCATGGTCGTGGGCATGGCGGCAATGGCCCTGAGCCTTGTTCTGTTCAAATGACAAAACCGCTCGGAACAATCCTGCTGCTTGCCGCAATCATCGTGCCGCAAATAGTCATGGCCCAGAGCGCGAAGGGCAACGGCCTTGCACTCGCAAAAAACTGGTGCAACGCCTGCCATGTCGTCCAAAAGGGCGATACCTCGTTCGATGACGGCGAAGTCGCTCCGCCCTTTTCCGACATGAAGACGACTTCGAGAGCAAGCCTGTCGACGCTTCTGCGCGGCGGGCACGGGCAAACGCCAGCCCTCTCCGCTTTGTCACAGGCGGACATGGATGCCCTTGCCGATCATATCGCTACACAGTCGCGGGACTAACCGCGACCGCCCAATGTGCGATCGATACCAAACGCCAGCAGCAGACCGGCATAATAGGCAGGCAAATTCCACATCGAGAAAATCTTGCCGAGTATCAGTTTGCCGGCAAGCGAAATCCGGAACGTATCCAGCCAGGGTGCGTGATAGAGCCGCGAGAACTCCACCGCCGTTACCACAACAAAAGTTAGAGCAAGCAATTGCAGGCGGCTTGTTTTGGGAAAGGCAAATGCCGCCAGAAAATAGATCAGCGACGCCCACAACATCGAACCGGCATATTTCCAAACGATCCACGGCAGGCCCGGAATTGCAAAGCGGATGGCAAGTCCGGTTATGATCGTCGCTGCGGCCAGCAATGCCAGCTGCAAGCGCCTGCTGCTTGCCGCCGTCACGCCATCAACCCAGACGCTCGAGCGCAGCCTTCATTTTTCCGATCCGCGAAATGCCTTCTTCGCGCCGCTCGCGATTTTCCTCAACCACCTCTTCCGGCGCCTTGGCGACGAAATTCTCGTTGTTGAGTTTCGCGTCGATCTTTTTGACCTCGCCATCTTCCTTCGCAATTTCCTTGGCCAGCCGCGCCTTCTCGGCCGACACATCGACCACGCCGGTCAGCGGAAGTGCAACCGTACAGCCGCGCACGATCATCTGCGCCGATTCAGGCGGGGCGTCAGTCGCGAATGAAATTGTCGACATACGCGCCAGCCGCGCGATCATGTCATTCCATTTTTCAACGGCAATCCGGATTTCATCTGTCGGCTTCACCAATACGAGCGGCATCTGCGTACCGGCAGGAACCTGCATTTCCGAGCGAACCGAACGTATCTCCGAAACAAGATCGACGACGAAGCCGACTTCCTGCTCCGATGCGCTATCGCCAAGCCCTGCCAGCTGCGGCCATTGCGACAATGCCAGTACGCTGGCGCGCGGCGGGCCGTCCTCGGCCTTGATCGCCCATAGTTCTTCGGTGATGAAAGGCATGAACGGATGCAGCAGTTTGCAGATTTCGTCGATGACGAATGCGGTGGTTGCACGCACTTCATCTTTTGCCGCGCTGTCTGCGCCCTGCACCAGCGGCTTGCTCAGCTCCACATACCAATCGCAGAAAATGTTCCACACAAAGCGATAGACCGCATTGGCCGCATCATTGAACCGGTAGGCTTCAATCGCTGCAGCCGTATCATTTGCCGCCCGCGCCAGCTCGCCTAAAATCCATTTGTTCAAGGTTTCCTTGACCGCCTTCGGATCGAAGCCTGCAACACGCACGCATCCATTCATCTCCGCAAAGCGCGAGGCATTCCAGAGCTTGGTTGCAAAACTGCGATAGCCTTCGACACGGCTTGTCGCCAGCTTGATATCGCGACCCTGCGCCGCCATGGCCGCAAGTGTGAAGCGCAAGGCATCGGCGCCATATTGATCGATCAGTTCGAGCGGGTCGATCACATTGCCTTTCGACTTCGACATCTTTGCGCCCTTCTCGTCCCGGACGAGCGCATGAATATAAATGTCGTGGAAAGGCACTTCCTTCATGAAATAAAGGCCCATCATCATCATCCGGGCAACCCAGAAAAAGATGATATCGAAGCCGGTAACAAGAACGCTCGTGGGATAAAAACGTTTCAGCGCAGGATCGTCTTCTGATGGCCACCCCAATGTGGAAAACGGCCAGAGCGCCGACGAGAACCAGGTATCGAGAACGTCTTCGTCACGTGTCAGCGAAACCCGCGTCCCATAATGACGTTGAGCCTCTCCCAGAGCGAGATTTTCAGTTTCCGCAACGAAAACTTCGCCATCAGGACCGTACCACGCGGGAATTTGATGACCCCACCAGAGCTGACGCGAGATGCACCATGGCTGAATGTTGTCGAGCCAGTCGAAATAGGTTTTCTCCCAGTTCTTCGGAACAAACTTCGTGCGCCCGTCACGCACTGCCGCAAGCGCCGGTTGTGCAAGCGTCTTTGCATCCACATACCATTGATCGGTCAGATATGGTTCGACAACCGATCCAGAGCGATCGCCGTGGGGCACCGTATGCGCATGGATTTCTATCTTCTCCAAAAGCCCTAGGCCATGCATGGCTTCGACCACGCGCTTGCGCGCCTCGAAACGATCGAGACCGCGGAAGGGCTCCGGCACGTTGTCATTCAGAACCGCGTGCTCGGTAAAGATGTTGATCGGTTCAACGAGTTTGTCGGCATGACGCCGTCCGACTTCAAAGTCGTTGAAATCATGCGCCGGTGTGATCTTCACCGCGCCGGTGCCCTTTTCCGGATCGGCGTAATCATCTCCGACAACAGGAATTTGCCGCATGGCCAATGGCAACATCAGCTTGCGTCCGATCCAGGCTGCATATTTCGGATGCTCGGGATGCACCGCAACGGCTGTGTCGCCGAGCATTGTTTCCGGCCGTGTTGTGGCCACGACAACATACGTCTGCGGATCCTGCGCATTGAAATCGACGCCATCCAGCGGATAGCGGAAATAATACATGTGACCGCCGGGCTCGCGATCCAGCACCTTGCCCAGCCTTGCGGCATCGAAGGCAACCGGATTGCCTTCTTTGTCGACCTCGCCTTCGCTCCACTTGAAGCTGCCCTTCGCCTCACGCTGCTCAACTTCGAGATCGGAGATAGCCGTAAGCAGTTTCGCATCCCAGTTGACCAGGCGCTTGTCCTTGTAGATCAGCCCCGCGCGATGCAGGTCGACAAACACTTTGACCACGGCCTTTGACAGGCCCTCGTCCATGGTGAAGCGTTCCCGCGACCAATCGCATGATGCCCCAAGCCGCTTGAGCTGGTTGACGATGGCCCCGCCGGATTCAGCCTTCCATTCCCAGACCCGCTGCACGAATGCATCGCGGCCCATCGTCCGGCGATCAGGCTCCTGACGTTCCATCAACTGGCGCTCGACAACCATCTGCGTTGCGATGCCGGCATGGTCGGTGCCCGGCTGCCAGAGCACGTCCTTGCCGCGCATGCGCGCATAACGCGCCAGAATGTCCTGCAATGTATTGTTGAGGGCATGGCCCATGTGCAGGGAGCCGGTCACGTTCGGCGGCGGAATCACGATCGAATAGGTCTGCGCCCCTGCCCGTTCAGGCCGGCCGCTGGCAAAAGCCTGCGCGTCTTCCCAGCGGGCTGCAATGCGCTGCTCCACGCTTGCGGGATCGAACGTTTTTTCCATCATCGAGCTAAGGCTCCGCCGGAATTCCGGGATTAGATCTGGATAGTCAGGCCCGGTACGAAGGCGTTGCCAACGGCAAAACGCTATGCGTTTTCCGGCAAATGCCTGCGCAATCAGGGGATGGCTAGAAAACCGCTCCGGCGCGCATTGTCAACGACCACGCGCCGAATCTGCGCAAAACCGGCGCGAATTAGGGTCCGCCGCGCGCCACGCGCTCGATCTCGGCGCGAACCAGACGCTCAACCATGGTTGGCAGATTGTCATCCAGCCATTGTTTCAGCATGGGCCGCAACATGTCCCGGATCGACTGTTCGATCATGCCCGAATTCTGCATCATCACGGTCTGCGCCAGCGCCTGAAACGATGAGCTGACACTGGTACTGCTGCCGGACGACAACAGCGACGATGACGGCATGGCCGCCACTGGCGTATCGAGCTCGTCGTCACTATCCCCATCCACCGAAAAGGCATCGTCCGCCTGATCGATAATTCCCTCGGCTACGTCATCGGCTTCCTGGCGGCTGACTACCGAAAGCCGGGGAATATCCTCGGACTTCCTGTCCCCTGACGCGGGCCGGAGATCCTCATCCCAACCTTCGAAAACTGTTCCCCGATCTGCGGTTGCGGGAATATCAACCGGCACAGGCCGCACTGGTGCGACAACGGGCTCCGGCCTTGCAGTTTGCGTTGTCACAACAGGCATGTCCGCCACAGGTTCCGGCCTTGCCTTCGCCACAGGCTCCATGGACTTTCCTTTTGCTGCATTCGTTGCCGTCTCGGAAAGCCAGGCTTCAAAATCTCCATCCTCGACCGCAACTTTTGGCGCAGCCACAGTGGCCGGCGCAGCAGTTGCAATCGAAGCTGCAGGCGCGGGCTTTGCCGCCACTGCGGGCGCTGCATCACGATTGTTGATCGGTAGCGCCTGATCGTCGGCAATGATGCGCCGGATAGAGGCCAGAATATCCTCCATCGAAGGATCGTTGCTGCGCTCGGTTGGCCGGGGCTGTGCGGGTGAGGAATTGGGTGCTGCGCTCATGGTGCCTCAAAATTCGTTCGCTTTCGCACCCGATCGTCGCGGGCGGGATCATCGTGGAACCGGCTCTCACCGGAACAGGATGTAGAAGCTGTCCGGGCGGTCCGCTGTTGCCGCCAGCCACCTTCAATCCAAGGTGCGTTGTTTTCGCATGATTGTGTGATTCGCGCCAAACCCGACAACATCCTGCCGGGTTCGACACACCGATCAGCCAAATTCAATGGATGCAAAACCAACCGGCGCGCTCATGAAGGAACGCGCACCTATCAACGTCCGTCTGGTATGCGCACGCCCCAGAGTTTCTTTTTGACCTGATTGAAATGTACGCCCGGATCGTATGGCGAGACCCTCAAATGCAAATTGGACGCCGAAAGTTTTCCAACCGCTGACAGCACCGCATAGGATGCAACGACCCGGTCGCGTTGCGCGGTCACGAGTTGCACGCGCACATTCAGCAAGGCCTGCTGGGCATTCAACACATCCAGAGTTGTGCGCTGGCCAACCTTCGCTTCCTCACGCACACCATTCAGCGCGATTTCCGCGGCGCGGACTGCAGCCTGCTGTGCGCGGATAACCTGTTGCGATGCCTGCCAGACACCCCACGCCGATACAACCGCTGCACGCACTGCTGCACGCTGCACGTCCACTTGCAGTCGCGCCTGCCCCAATTGCTCTTTCGACTGGCGGATATTGGCGTAGTTCAATCCGCCCTGATAGATCGGCACGTTCAACTGCGCGATCACCGACGATTGCAGGGCACGCGCTCCGGGAGTGTTCTGCGTGTCGTAGCGTTGTTGAATTGCGCCGGTGACGTTGACCGTCGGGTAGAGCGCGCCTTCGGCAACTTTCACCGCAAGCGAGGCAACATCCACATTGTGCAAAGCGGCCACGATAGCAGGATGCTCCCGCTGTGCCGTGACGACGGCTGATCCCTGTGACTTTGGCACAAGGCTCATTACCGGTCGTGCAGGTGCAAGCCGTTTGGGCTGCACGCCGATGACCTGATTGTAAACCGCGAGGCTGTTCTGCAGATTTGACTGGGCGACAAGCGCATCCGACTGGCCCTGCGCGAGAGCGGCCTCCGATTGCGCGACATCGGTGCGAGTGACTTCGCCAACCTGAAAACGATCGCGCGTTTGTCGCAATTGCTGTTCAAGGACACGGATGTTGTTGCGGCGCAGATTTAAGATCGCCGTATCACGCAACACATTCATGTAAGCAGCTGCGCCATTGGCCAGCACCGTCTGTTCGGTCTGGCGCAATTGTTCGCGCGACTGGAAAATCTGCGATTCCGACTGGCGTACGCTGTTGCGGGTCCGGAATCCGTTGAACAGGTTCTGCTGTATCTGGACACCGAAACCGCGCGGCTTGGTGTCGATGTCCTTGCGACCTATGGAATTGGTTTCAAGATGCTGGAGGCCCAGATCCGCCGTCAGGCTCACTGAGGGAAAATAACCCGCCTTGGCGCGATTGATGTTTTCATCAACGACACGTGTGCCTGCGCGCTGGGCATTGAGATCCGGGTTGTTTTCGTAGGCGCGCGCCAACGCCCCCGAGATCGTCTCGGCTGAGGCAGTTCCGGTTGCAAGCACGGCAATCCCTGCGATCGCCGCACACACACTCCTGACACTCTTAGAACTGTACACCCTCATCACCCCGTTACGGCTGCTGCCGCGCACTGCAGTCACTCAGGCCGCTTTCCCGATTTCCGCCTTTGCGGCAGCCATGGCAAAACAGCAATGAAATTTGAATACGCATACATTTGAATACACATAGAATGTCGCAGCTGCAGCGATCCCTGCACCGCTCCCGTGGAGCGGCCCCGCGCCGACACTGACAATCTTACGCAAACGCAACACAACAAGCGAAAACAATGGCCTGATGACCAATGCGAACCAGGCCCCAGGAAAAGCTATCGTACCAACGATAGTCGCCCGGCGATCTGTGGGTACAGCGCAATGCGTCAAGTTACACACAGAAAAACTCAATCGTCCACCTGAACCCTGACCATGGTCGCGCCTCGATTGCTCAAAAAGCGCGCCTGAAGTCAGAAGCGGAAGCCACCAACAGCCTCAAAACCCGGCAAAACACGTCCATTGCAGTTGAAGAGGCGCTGCGACCCTGTGACGCCGCCACTCCGGTCGTAGCGAACAGCCCGGCCAGCGGCCTCACCCGCCTTTTTCTCGATTGTTATCAATCTGCCATGCGCGCCCAGCATCAATAACAGGCTAGACGGTGCTCGCTCGATGGCGCCTTCCAGCACAATCACGTCAAAAGGCGCCCCCGCCGTATTGCCCTCTCCCAGAGGCCCGGTAACTGCACGCACATTCGAAAGGCCCAGCCGGCCGAAGTTCTCAGAGGCTTTGGCGGTGAACTCCGCTTCGCACTCCAGCGCCACGACACGCCCAGCAAGTCCGGCCACGACGGCAGCGCCATATCCCGACCCGCCACCGACGCACAGAACATTGTCTAGCGGGGTAATGGCAGCGGCCTGCAACATGCGGGCAAGCACCATGGGGGCCAGAAGCTGACGGCTCTTGCCGCCTGCACTGATCGTGCAGGCCTTGTCCGAATAGGCGACAGGAACCATTTCGACGGGCAGAAACATCTCACGCGGTACTTCGGCCATTCGTCCCAGAACAGAATGGTCAGTCACGTCAAACGTGCGCAACTGGCAGTCGACCATGGTCTGGCGCAATTGCGCAAAATCCTGGGCCGTTGCTTCCATTGCGTGTCCCTTTCAATTAAACGGCTCGCCACAGGCGGAAAATCAGACTGAATTGAAAGCCGCCATCCGAATCGGAGGCAGATTCGCGTCAATCACCCCGTGCCCGCATCCCTTAATTCGGGCGACATCGCGAGTCCAGACTGCCAATTGTAAATCCTGCCGTCCGCCACTTCACAGAAAAAAGCCGGGGCGCTGGCCCCGGCTTTCGAAAATCGCAAAATCAGCGAGACTGTCTCAGTTCTTGAGCGCTGCATTGCAGAGCGGCCAATAGCCTTGTCCGCCCTTTTCCTTCGGGATGTAAAGCAATCCACCGTTGCCTTTGCCGCCGGCTTCCTTGTTCTTGTTGTACTGATCGGCACAGGTCTTGTTGCGCTGTATGCCAGCCGAAAGATCTTTGTACTTCACGTCAACCTTTGTTGGGAAAATCATGCCCCGCGGAGCGGCAGCGCTGGCAGGCGCAGCAGGTTTGGCTGCGCTGGTGCGCGATGCAGGTGTTGCGGCCGGCTTTTCGGCAGCCTTGGCTGCAGCAGGTGCGGCGGCCGGTTTGGCAGCCGAATCCGTCCGGCACTTGGCCAGGAACTGTGGCCAGGTCTGGTTACCGGTCTTGTTGGCAGCCTTGGCGGCCTGCCACTTATCGCCACACTCCTTCATGACAGCTTGCTGGGCCATTGCAGGCGCAATTGCCAGCATTCCCGTTGCAGCACATGCGACAGCGATCGAAATAGAAAAATTCCGTAGAGACATTCACTTGCTCCCTTGTTCCGCCGGACACCCCGGCCATGCCCTTCGTCCTCATTTGTTATGCGCAATGTGGCAAACGCGTGAAGGTGACTGGCACCCGACATGATTCCACCGGAATCACGTGAGGCGATGCACAGATATTGCATCGCGGATGAACTTCTGTTGAACGGTCAGAAAGATCAACCTGGAAAATTTGCCCACTTGATGGCCCAGGCCGCGCGGCAAAAAAAAGCGCCGGGACGAACCCGGCGCTAAAGTTGCCTCTGCTAGAGGATCAGCGAGATACGACAAGGGGAGCGGACGTCGGCTCGCCGATTTCAACCCACACGTTCGGATCCGTCTGCGACTGACGTTTCACGAAACGATAGGGAACTTTGGACCACGCCAGAACGCGGTCATTGAGGTTATCCAGGACGAATTCACCCTGGGTCGTTTTCACGGTCAGAACGGCATGGCCATCGCCACGCTGGTCTTTCACCACCGTCACCAGCAATGACTGGCGCGGGAAGCCTTCCTCGATGAGAAGCTTGCGCTTCAGCAGGACATAATCTTCACAATCGCCGAAACCATCGGTCGGATAATCCCAGCGATCGACCTTGCCCCAATGCTCCTGATCGGATTTGGGCTTGATGTTGACGTTCACCCAGGTGTTGATCCGCTTCATGATATTGGCGGTCACCGCTGTGTACTGAACATCCTGCGCCTGCATGGGGCTGGTCCGGCATTCGTTACGATAACGACCGCAGAAATCGACCCATCCGTAAGGAATGAGGGTTTGCTGTCCGACGGCAATATAGCTGCTGCGAGCACTGCGCGCTTCTGTAGGGGTTTGAAGGGCAAAATAACCCGCCCCCAACAGCGCACCTACCGCCAAAATCTTGAGCCCGTTACTAAACATTCTTGTCCCCTTGTTTATGAGGACAGTCTCGCAACAGTAATTTGCAGGCGGCATAAGTAAAACGCGCGCATTTTACGAGAACGCGTTTAGATTTGCTCCGGCGTTTTGTAAGTATAAAATTGCGCGAATTAATCCGCTAAAATTGTATTCATCTCTGTATAAAGCATATTATCAGATACTTATTGCATTTTCGCCGGCCCGCGGGAAATTGCATGTTTACTTCTGATTGTTGCAAGTATTAACAACAAGGGGGTTTCCGTGCCCGAAACATACTTAACGCGGCAGCCCCGGACAGGTTAATACCGTTTACCCGGTAATCACTTCGGCGTCTCACGAGCCTCTCGCCAGAGGCCAAGTCCCTTCTTTTGCACCCTTCCCGCCAGCCCCGGCATGCTTATATGTGAGCAGCGGAGATCTCGTCTCCCGTACAGGCCTGGAGGGCGTTGTGGATCAGGAAGCGAACGGGGCGGGCTGGAACGCAACCTACGGCCAGATCGACACCGAATTGAGCTACGAAGACCGCCAGGCCCTGTCGGAAGCCGTCCGGCTGCTTGAACATACCTCGCTGGCCGCACGATTGACCCATATGCTGGGCACGCGAATTGAGGCAGCGGGAGGCCTGTTGCCATCTGTCGCCCGCAAGGCGGCCGCGGCAGCAACGGAAATGGCACTGAAAGCCGCCATGCGGACTGCCATCAAATCGCTGGACAACAAACGCGGGCCTGCCCGCGTGCGTCTGCACAAAACTCTTGCTGCAGCCTCCGGCGCTGCCGGCGGTGTAATGGGTTTGGCCGCCCTGCCCGTGGAGCTTCCGGTTTCAGCCACCTTGATGCTGCGCGCCATTGCCGACATTGGCCGCGGTGAAGGTGAAGACCTGAGCGATCCGGCAACAGCGATTGCCTGTATGGAAGTGTTTGCCCTTGGCGGACGCAAACCCGACGACGACTACGTCGACAGCAGCTATTTCGCCGTGCGTTCGGTCCTGGCCAAAACCGTCAGCGAAGCCGCTACCTTTCTCGGGCATGCCGGCGCGGCCAAAGAGAGTGCCCCTATTCTCGTTCGGCTCATTACTGAACTGGCATCGCGGTTCGGTATCGTTGTCTCCCAGAAAATCGCCGCACAGACCATCCCGGTCATTGGTGCGCTCGGTGGGGCGGGCATCAACTACGCCTTTATGGACCATTATCAGGGTTTGGCGGCAGGCCATTTCACGGTTCGCAGGCTTGAGCGCGCCTACGGGAAGGTAATCGTCCGGCGCGAGTATGATGCGCTGGAAACAATGTGGCGCACATTCCGAAACTCACCGGACGCATGACGACCTCGGTCACAAGGATCGTTGCTGGCGGCGTTTTGCTGTCAGTCCGCCTGACCCCGAAGGGCGGACGCGATGCCATTGACGGGATCATGGCGACGCCTGCTGGAAACGCACTGAAGGCACGGGTTTCGGCGCCGCCCGAAGATGGAAAGGCGAATGAAGCCCTCGAACGGCTGATCGCAAAGTGGCTCGGCGTTTCGCGTGGATCGGTAAGCCTGTCGGCCGGCGGAAAATCCCGCAACAAGACTGTGCTCATTTCCGGCAATCACCACGAGATTGCAAAAACCATCGAAAGCCTGCTGATCAAATCAGACTGATCCCCGGCCACTGGCGTTGCACCGGACCATTGCCCGTTCATCTGTGAAGGTCTATTGGCGTAAGGCAGGGACAGACGCGGTCGCAAAAGCAGCCGGAACAAAAACGGGAAACGTCATGGCAACCAAGAGGAACGAATTCGTCATCGCTCTGGAAGAGCACTATTGGGACAAGGAACTCATCGAAACCCTTGGAGGCGGTGAAGCAACGCGCGCGCCAAAAATGATGGAACGGCTGTACGACCTTGGCGAAGTGCGTCTTCGCGAGATGGACGAGGCTGGCATCGACATGCAGCTCATTTCACATGGCGCACCCTCGGGCCAGAAACTGCCCGCAGATATTGCTGTGAAAGTTGTGCGCGGCATGAACGATCGGCTGGCAGCAGCAATCAAAAAACATCCCGATCGCTTCGCCGGTTTCGCCGCTTTGCCAACTGCGGTACCGGAAGCAGCCGCCGACGAACTTGAGCGCGCAGTCAAGGAGCTCGGTTTCAAGGGCGCCATGATTCACGGCATGACGGATGGCGAGTTCCACGACGAGAAAAGGTTCTGGCCCATATTTGCGCGAGCGGGAAAACTCGACGTTCCAATTTACTTGCACCCGTCGTTTCCGGACGACCGCATCGTCGATGCCTATTACAAAACATATATCAAAGATTATCCGATGGTGATGCGCGCCGCGTGGGGCTACACAGTCGAGACCGCAACACAAGCCATCCGCATGGTGTTGTCCGGCATGTTCAACGAATATCCCAACCTCAAGATTGTCCTCGGCCATATGGGCGAAACCCTGCCCTTCCTGATGTGGCGCATCAATCAGGCGCTATCACGCCCCGGACATTCGGACATCAATTTCAGGGACACATTCACCAAGCATTTCTGGATCACCACGAGCGGACATTTCTCGACCCCTGCGCTCGTCGCTTCGATGATGGAAATGGGCGCGGACAAGATCATGTTCGCAGTCGACTGGCCCTTTGTCGCCAACCAGCCCGCCATGGACTGGGTCGACACGTTGCAAATTTCACCGGCAGACCGTGTGAAGATATTGAGTGGCAACGCGAAAGGCTTGCTGCAGTTGTAAAAACAAGGCGCGCGGTCGCCCGCAAGGGTCGCCGCGCGCTCAAAAGGCTGTCAGGAAGTGCGGTTACTTTTCCGACTGGCCTGCTGCGCGCCGCATGGCAGCAAGCAAGCCGATGACCAGACCCAAATTCCCCAAAGCCCAGAATATGCCGAGCATGGCAATCTTCATGGCGTCCTCGATGGGAACCCCGCCGCCATTGGCAAGCTTGGTAAAATAACCACCGAAAACGTAAATCGTGATGACGAAACAGACATTCAACAACACCAGCATCACGTCGTAGAGCAGAACTTCCCTGGACATGCGGCTGCCAGCTACTGGCGTATCGGTCGTATTGGAGGTGCTCATTTCTATTCCCGATGATGGTGCGGCGAACCCGGTGCTTCTAAAATCCCCAAAATCTGCCGCAGGCGAAATTTCGCTTATATTATAAGCTTGCCATGTTAATTGCCGATTAAAGGCCCTGGTTATTTCACCCGAAAAAGGTGGCGAAATCGGCGCTATCGGGGAGGAAGCGTAAGCATTGACCGGGCGGTCGAGCATTGGAGGCCTCGGAGGGAATCGAACCCCCGTACAAGGATTTGCAGTCCTCTGCGTAGCCACTCCGCCACGAGGCCCCAGTCCGGCCGGCCATCGTTTGAATCAACGGTGCGAACTTCGGACAGGCAGCCCATAGCAACATGCTGGAACATCTGCAACATCTGTCGTGAAAACTTCAAATCTTGTTTTTTTTATTCCTTTCCGGGCTTTGCAATCCCCCCGAACACTTGCTATATGCCGGGCCTGCTTCGCATGGTCCCTGATAGCTCAGTTGGTAGAGCGTTCGACTGTTAATCGAATGGTCGCAGGTTCGAGTCCTGCTCAGGGAGCCAAATTCCCTACGCGACCAGCGAAGCCGCCCATATTTCGCAACACACCTGGGTTTTTGAGCGGCCGGCTCATTCGGCAAACCTGACCGAGCCGTCCGGAATTGCAAACAACACGACCGCCGGGCGCGCATCCAAATTGGATGGCCGATCAGCAAGTCATTGATTTTCAGAGATTTATATCGTATAAAGAGGAATAAAAATTTGCATCTTCGCCTCCCGATCAATATCGGACTGCGAAAATTTTTGATAAATGGGAACATCTAGTCTCTTGGATGGATCCCTCCCCGATGAAAACGACCAGATTTCTCCCAGTGCTCGCAACCGGTATATTCGTCCTTGGCGCAAGCCTGCCTGCAGCCAAAGCTGCCGACTTTTCCGGCAAGACAATTAGCTTCGTGATTCCATTTGCTGTGGGTGGCGGTTCGGACGTCTGGGGCCGCTTCAACGCGCAATTCCTTGCAAAGCATCTTCCCGGCAAGCCTGCTGTTGTCGTTCACAATCGGCCGGGCGCAGGGTCGATATCAGGGGCCAACTATTTCGCGGTTACCGCAAAGCCGGATGGCCTGAACATTCTTGGCACTTCCGGATCGACCCAGTTTCCGTTTCTGCTTGGCGACCGGAGCGTGAGATACGACTACGGCAAGTGGAAAGTGATCCTGGCCGGACCAACAGGCGGCGCAGCGTATCTGAACACCAAGCTCGGCGTAAAATCACTCGCCGAATTGCCGAAACTGAAAGGCAAGAAGCTGCATTATGCAAGTCAGGGGCTTACGACACTCGACCTCGTGCCCCTACTCGGCTTCCGGATGCTAGGGCTTGACGTGGGCCATGTGACGGGCTTCCGCGGCCGCGGTGACGGGCGTATCGCTTTTGAAAGGGGCGAAACAACCATCGATTATCAGACCACCTCGTCTTACAAGCGCGGCTCGGAGCAGCTCGTAAAGAAAGGCGAGGCCATTGCGCTGTTTAGCTGGGGGGTTCTCGATGACAAGGGCAATCTCGCCCGCGATCCAAACTTTCCCGATATGCCCCACTTCGCCGAAGCCTACGAAATGCTCAACGGCAAGAAGCCCAGCGGTGTCGAATGGGATGCCATGCGCTCCTTCCTCGTTTCGGGCTTCATCGCGCAGAAGCTGATAGTCATTCCAAAGGAAACGCCTGCCGATATCATTGAGGCCTATCGCGCCGCGGTACGCGCCATGCTGAAGGACAAGGAATATCTGGCCAAGCGGGGCGACATCATTGGCGAATATGAACAGGTGACAGACGCTGCTGCCGAAAAACTCTACGAACAGGCAACGACCATCTCGCCTGCGTCACGCGCCTGGGTGCGTGAGTTCTTGAGCAAGCAACACAATGTTAGGTTCAAGTAACAGCCCTCGTTTCCGGTCATCAAAGGCCGGGGGACTGGCCCTGCCCGTTCCAATAGAAATACCCGTCGGACGCAATCCGGCGGGTTTTTTGTTTCTCGGCCCGCTTTGGTTTTTTCTACCCCGTACAAGGAAACATGTGCCCGCTCTGCGTTCAGTCAGTGCGGTTTCACGCCTGCTATTACTCTAGTTGATTTAAAAAAACGACTGGGAGATGTTATTTTAATGATATATATCAATGGTATGGAAGGGAATCCGCGCTATAAATAGCAAATAGCTCGTTTTCTCTTGGTTCCGCCGGAAGAACCTATCCAGGTTTACGGCCAGCGGACCAGTACAGTTGGTACATGCGATGGCCAAATATTTCTCGCGTTCCGCCCAGCGCCGCAAGCGCATCGACCGGGCAGTCGTCCTCATCGGAGCCGGGCTCGCTGTAGCAATCACTTTGGCCATTATTCTGATGGGCCGCTAAAACCGCACATTGCTCCAGTTGATGCTTGTCGGCCATTGATCCGATGTCTCGTCTATGATCTGGCTTTCGCTGATTAAAAGACATCAGCATTGGGGAAGCCGGAATGAACAGCCTCGCAAACAAGACCATCATCATAACCGGCGCCAGCCGCGGTCTGGGCGCAATCACCGCAAGACTGCTGGCACAGCGTGGCGGGAAGATCGTACTTGCAGCGCGTTCAGCTGATGCCATCAACGCGATTGCCGCGGAAATTCAGGGAGCCGGAGGTCAGGCACTGGCAGTCCCCTGCGATGTCGCCTCATTCGCATCCATGAAGAATCTGGTGAGCGCGGCGGAAAGCACCTTCGGCCCCACCGACGTCTTCATCGCCAATGCCGGAGTGATCGAACCAATGCAACATCTGGCAGACAGCGACCCAGAGGTCTGGGGCACGCTGATCGATATCAATCTGAAGGGCGTCTATTATGGTACACGCGCGGTTCTGCCGGGGATGATCCAACGTGGCAGCGGCACATTCATCACCATCGGTTCCGGCGCTGCACATAGTCCGCTGGAGGCATGGAGCGCCTATTGCACATCCAAGGCAGCAGCCTTGATGCTGACGAAAGCTGCGCACCATGAAACCGCAGACAAGGGCATAATCAACATCAACCTGAGCCCGGGTATCATCCGCACCGACATGCAAAAACAGATCAGGGCATCAGGAATAAATCCTGTCAGCCAGATTGACCCGGACCAGCTTGGCGACCCGGCGATACCGGCTGCTATCATCGCCTATCTGTGTGGTTCAGGCGGCGCAGAATATGCCGGTCAGGACGTGCGCGCGGGCGATCCAGAACTGCGCAAGAAGGCCGGTATCGCTGCATAAATTACAGGACGGCCATTACAGCAGGCTGTTCTTGTCTTTCTCGCGCTTGCGTCCGGAAAAGACTTCCAGCCAGAAGTCATAGCATCCAAGCAGGAACGTCGCGCCCAATACGAACGGCAGCATTGGCGCTTCCTCGACCCATAGCGCGAGGATCAGCATGAAGATGCCGAACAATGCCATGGAAAAGACAGCCAGTATCTTGTCATACATGCTCTAGATCTCCATTCCATCCTGTAGCCGTCGCTCGAGCCAGCGCGCGGTGCGCAACAGCCGCCCGTCGTCACGCCTTGCTCCTACAATCTGTACACCCATTGGCATGCCGTCGGATTCCATCAACGGCATGGTCAGCGCCGGCACACCCAGATAGGTCCAAAGACCATTGAACACCGGACTGCCCGTTCCGCCAAGCCCGTGCGGAGCCGGTCCAGGCGCGGCAGGACAAATGATGGCATCGAATCGGTCGAATACCTGCGCCAGTCCGGCGTATAATACGTCCCTGCTGTTGATCGCCCGCAGATAGTCGCGCGCGCTGGTGGCAAAACCCGTCTCCAGTCTTGCCTGCATTCCGGCGCTGATCTGATCCTTCGCCCTGTCATAAAGCGCACCGTAATAGGATGCGTTTTCTGCCCATTGAATGGTCGCCTGCGAGTCGAGAATGGCGTCGAAAGAGGATGGCAGCTCGATATCCTCGACGCGGTCGCCCAGTTCGGCGCATAATTCGCCAAGGGCATCCTGCATGACAATGTCTGCCTGATCCCAGGCAGGCGTTTTCCAGAAACCTATCAGCGGCTCGACCGGAGGCTCCTGCGCAAGAATGTCCAGCAATGAGCCATGGCTGCGCGGCCAGCAATCGCGGTCCGCCGGATCCTGTCCCGCCATGCAATCCACAGCCAGTCCGACATCCTCAATACAACGCGCCAGGACGCCCACGGTATCAAGGGTATGGGATTGCATCAGAACGCCCGCACGCGAAATCAGGCCGAATGTCGGCTTGAACCCGTAGACGCCGCAATAGGATGCCGGACGCAGAACGGACCCGGCAGTTTGCGTGCCAAGCGCCAGCGGCGCCATGCCCGTTGCAACAGCGACCGCAGAACCGGATGACGACCCGCCCGGAGTGTGATCGGGATCGCAGGGATTGCGCGTTGGCCCAGGTGTCAGGGACGCCAGCTCTGTCGTCACGGTCTTGCCAATGACAATGGCTCCGGCCTGCCGCAATTGCCGCACGCAGGACGCATCATGCCCGGCCTGACGGCCCGCGAAAATCGGCGATCCGTTTTCAGTGGGCAATTCTTCCGTATCGATCACATCCTTGATCGCGACCGGCACGCCATGCAGCGGGCCAGTACCAATCCCCATCGCCCGCCATTCATCGGACTTGCGCGCGTGCGCCAGCGCGCGCTCGGCATCGATGTGCACGAACGCATGCAGTTCACTGTCGCGGGCCTCGATGCGGGCCAGACACGCGCGCATCAGCATTTCGCTTGTAATGGTTCCGGCACGGATCAGCGCTGCCGCCTCATGCGCCGGAAGATCGGCCAATTCTTCGGTTTCACCGGTCAAAGCTGCAGCCCCTATTTCCCGTAAAGATATTCAGGCAGCCATAGTGCAATGCCGGGGAAGATATAGACCAGAACCATTGCCACCAACACCATCGAGAGAAACGGCATGCACCCCCGAAAGATGTCGCCCAGTTGAACATGCGGCGGCGCTATCCCTTTCAGGTAATAGGCCGCCATCGCCATGGGCGGCGTGAGAAACGAAGTCTGCAGATTAAGCGCAATCAGGATACCGAAAAACAATGGATCGATATCGAAGAGCTTCAACAGCGGCAGGAATATCGGCACGAAAATGATGATGATTTCCGACCACTCAAGCGGCCAGCCCAGCAGGAATATGATGAGCTGGGCGAGAATGAGAAACATCAACGGCGAAAGGTTCAGGGAAATAACGAATTCCTTCACCAGCTTTTCACCACCGAGGTAGGAAAAAACCGACGAAAAAATCCATGAACCAACGAACAGCCAGCAAACCATCGCCGAGGAACGAACCGTCAGATACACAGATTCCCGTAACCGGTCCCATGTCAGCGCACGGTAGGCGGCAGCCAGGGCAATACCGCCGAGCGAGCCAATGGCAGCCGCCTCCGAAGGCGTTGCCAGACCAAACAGGATCGCTCCCAGAACCGCAAGAATAAGAATGGCCAATGGCGCAAACGACGTGACAAGCAGCCACGCCAGCTTGGCGCCACGAATATC
This sequence comes from uncultured Alphaproteobacteria bacterium, assembly GCA_963700795.1. Classification (GTDB taxonomy): domain Bacteria; phylum Pseudomonadota; class Alphaproteobacteria; order Rhizobiales; family Beijerinckiaceae; genus Terripilifer. Next base: position 19,928 of record CAVOYX010000018.1, read on the forward strand.
GCCAATGTCCTCCAGCCGGGGCTTCGGCGCTATCGCCGGGTTCCACCAGGACCTGCCAATCACATACACCATATACAAACCGGCCAGCAAAAAGCCGGGAAGAAATGCGCCGGCATAAAGTTTGACAACCGATACGTTTGTCGTTGCCGAATAGACGATCAACATGATCGAAGGCGGAATCAGTATACCCAGGCATCCCCCCGCGCAGATAACACCGGCGGCAAAGCTGGTGTTGTAGCGAGCGTTCAACATCTGCGGAAACGCCAGCAAGCCCATGAGCGTTACCACCGCACCGACAATGCCGGTGGCGGTTGCAAACAGCGCACATGTCATGAGAGCGGCGACAGCCATCGAGCCAGGCAGGTTTTTCGCTGCGATCTGCAAACTGGAAAACAGGCGACTGACGATGTTCGCGCGCTCGACAATATATCCCATGAACAGGAATAACGGGATCGCGGTGAGCACATCGCTCGACATGACCGAATAGGTCTGGTTGACGAAAAGGTCGAAAACCCTGTTGTCGAAGATCGTCTGCATCCGCGTCGGATCATAATAGGCGTAATAACCAAACATCACGCCCATTGCCATCAATGTAAAAGCAATCGGAAAACCCAGCAGCACGAAGAAAATAAACAGGCCAAGCATCATGATGGCCACTTGTGGATCGGTCATGGCTTGCCCCCGGCAACAGTATTGCCCGCAGGCTGCGGTTGCTCCATCAGCAGTTTTTCCGTTTCCTCAACATCGGCAAGTTTCTCCGGCCACTTGCCATTTTTCAGGCAAAGAATGCAGCGGCAAACTTGCGCCATTCCCTGAATGAACAACAACAGGCCCGCGGCTGGAATAATCAGCTTGAAATGAAAGATCGGCACATTGGCAGGGCTGTTGATGCTGACTTCCTTGTAGCCGATCGACTGATAGGCAAACTTCCATCCGGCGAAAATAAGCGCGAGAATGCCGGGGAAGAAAAAGATGAAATACAGAACCAGTTCCAGACCGGCCTGGGTCTTGGGCGACCAGGTCCGGTAGAACACGTCGCCGCGCACATGCCCGTCGCGTGACAATGTATAGGCCCCAGCCATCATGAACAGGCTGCCATACATGATGTAACTGAGGTCGAATGCCCAGGTGGTCGGCGCGCCAAACACATAGCGCATCACAACTTCATAGCCGATCCCTATCGACATGCCCATGACGCACCATGCAAACGCATGGCCTACCCACATGGACAATTTGTCCACGTTCTTGATGAACGATTCCACGACGCCCCTCCGCGCTACGGACCGAATGCGGGGCCGCCCGTTTGGCAGCCCCGCATTACAGATTGTTATCAGAACTTCAGCTTGCCCGGGAAATAATGATTATAAGCGAGCTTATAATCAGCGGCATTATTCAAATAGTAGAAAGCAACGCGTTCAGCCCAGGCCCGCTGACTCTCGACAACCTTCTTGAAGAACGGGTCGCGGTTCATGCGCTCCAATGTCTTGTCCCAGGAGACAAGCTGCGCAGCCATCACGCTGGTGGGCGTACGCACGACGTTGACCTTGTCCTTCTCGATCAATTCCTTCAGATCCTGCGAATATCGATCCATGGCCATGGCATAGTTCGATGTGCTGGCAGCCTCCGCGCCAAACTCAAGGATCGCCTGCACTTCCTTCGGCAGGGAATCAAACTTCCGCTTCGAGAAGATGATTTCGAAGAACTCCGCCGCCTGGTGATACGAACCCATCATGTAGGTCTTCGACACGTTCTGTGCGCCGAACTGACGGTCGGAAGTCGGATTGTTGAATTCGAACGCTTCAATAACGCCGCGCTCGAGTGCAGGAATGATTTCGCCGCCCGGCAATTGGGTCACGCGCACGCCCATGCCCTGCATGATGTCTGTGGCCAGACCGACGGTACGATATTTCAGACCCTTGAGTTCATCGGCGCTTTTGATTTCCTTCTTGAACCAGCCAAGCGGCTGTGTCGGCATCGGCATTGCGAAGAAACCAACGACATCGAGCTTCAAAATCTTGTTGACGAGTTCCGCATACAGCTCTTTGCCGTCTTTGGACTGGATCCAGGCCAGCATTTGCGTGGCATCGCAGCCGAACACCGGACCGGTGCCGAACAGCGAGGCAGCCTTGTTTTTGCCGTACCAGTAAGCGGTCACCGTGTGGGCAGCATCGAGCACGCCGCTATGACAGGCGTTCTGCACTTCGAATGCCTTGACCACCGCGCCCGCAGGCAGAAGGTCGAACTTGAGACGGCTGCCAGCCATCTTTTCGCATCGCTCGGTGTATTGCCGTGCCATGTCCTGGAAAATGTCGGAAGCACCCCAGGATGTTTGCATCTTCAGGGTTACTGTCTGTGCGCGGCTCACTTGCGGAAAGCCGGTAACTGCAACAGCGGTGCCGGCAGCAAGCGCCCCGCCCTTCAGGAATTTCCGGCGTGATGTCGCCTTTGTCTTTACGTCGTCCATTGCGAACTCCTCCCTTTGAAACGTCAGCGCATATGAGCGCGATCGCGCATGCGATCATCTGTTAAGGGATGTCGCATAACGACAGCATCGCAAGGTTATGCTTCCACGCCCATTAGCCTAAAGTCTAATGAGCGAACAACTTTCAGGGATGCAGGTAATGCCGCGCCCAAGGACTAGCTCTTGAGGAAGTTCGATATCGCTTTTGCAGTCGCAGCCGGCTGATCGAATTCTGCCCTGTGCCCGGCATTTTTTACGGTCTTCGCTTTGGTCTTTCCCGCCAGCCCCTTTAGAAAGAAGTCGGCATAGGCACCTGGGATAACCCTGTCCTTGTCGCCCCACAGCAACAACGCCGGACAATCGATCCGCCCAAGCCGCTTGGCGACACGAGTATCTCCCAGCGGCCAGATGATATTGGCTGCCGCCACATGAGCGCGCAATTGCATGACTTCCCACTCGCCCGGATCAGCGCCTTCCGGCATCGCCATGTAGCGGCCCAGCTCATCGGGCTTTTCGGAAAGAATACGGCCCATGCCATTGGGGGGCTGGGCAAACACATCGGCGACGGGCGCTTTCTCGTCGAAGAACCCGAACGGGGAAATCAGCACAAGTCTGCGCACCGCCCCCGGCCACATGGCAGCCACTTCCGCCGCCAGCGCACCGCCGACAGACGCACCGACCAGATCAGCGCCGTCCAGGCCAGCAGCATCGAAGGCATCGCCCACCGCCAAAACCCAGTCGAGGCGCTCATCGAGCGGTTCCGACGATGGGCCGCCGGGAAATCCGGGCAGCGAGGGTACGATCACACGGTGCGTTTCCGCGAGCTTGTCGAAAAACGGCAGCCACTTGGGAACACCGCCGATGCCGGCGAAAAAGCCGACCCGCTTGCCCCTGCCCTTTTCCCAAACCCTGATCTTGCCCGATTGCGTTTCGACGAACGTCTCTTTGAAAGAATTCCGCACACTCATTCGGCAGCCACCTTCTGGATCGCGGCATTGCCGGCCGAAACATTCCGCTGATTGGCCATCGGGCGCGGCCACCACTTGTCTTCCCATTCGTCTTCAAACAGATCGCGGATTTGCGGCAGAACCTTTTTCGCAAACAGGTCCGTGTTGTAGCGCGTCAATTGTGCACTCATGTTGCCGAAGTGCAGCAACAGCATCAGATGCCCGACATGCATCTCCTTGCAGACCTTGCGCAAGGTATCGGCGACTTCGTCCGGCGAACCGATCACCACGTGTCCGGCATCGAAAATATTGCTGGTATCGGAACGAACCTGGCGGCGAGAAGCTTCGGCAGCCTGCAACACCTGCGATCCCATTTTCGCACGCACCGTTGCCTCGGTCGTATAACCGGGCGGATTGGCATATGCCGGATCGGTATGCAGGCAACGATTGTAGAAGTAATCAGCGGCCTCGCCATACAGCTTCAACGCTTCGGCACGCGATTTTGCAACGCCGACGAACTGCAGAAAACCTGCATGAAACGGGTTCGGTTCGAGCCCCATTTCCTTGACCTGGTTCCAGAAACCGGCAATCGCCGTGCGGCTGGCGCTATGTCCGAAATACGACAGGTTCGCGTAAACGAAATCCTTGCGCGCACACAATTCCCAGGTTTCGACGGAACCGCCGCCCGGAATCCAGACCGGCGGATTGGGCTTTTGCACCGGACGCGGCCAGCAATTCACATAACGTTGCTGGTTGTAGCGGCCGTTGAACGAAAACGGCTTGTCCTCGTGCCATGCGCGCATGACGAATTCGATACCTTCGTAATAGCGCTCGCGCAGGTTCGACGGATTTTGTCCATAGGCGTAGCAGGTGTCCATCGGCGTGCCGACAGGAAATCCTGCGATGAGCCGCCCGCCGGACATGCAATCAAGCATAGCCATTTCTTCGGCAACGCGTGTCGGCGGATTGTAGAGCGCAACTGAATTGCCCATCACGCAGATGGCGGTGTCCTGTGTCTCGCGCGCAAGCGTAGATGCAATCAGGTTTGGCGAGGGCATCAGACCGTAGCCATTGGCATGGTGTTCATTGACGCAGATGCCGTCGAACCCTGCCTGCGAGGCATAGACCAGTTCGTCGATGTACTCGTGATAAAGACGATGGCCGACTTCAGGATTGTAGAGTTTGGGATCGATATCCACCCAAACGGAATTATGCTTGTCTTTGAAATTGTCCGGAAGTTCCTGATACGGCATCAGGTGAAACCAAAGCACTTTCATGACATTCCCCCATTCGACAATCGTGGGCACATTTCGCGGTGGGCATTTGCTTCACGCCACACCATCTCCCGGGATTCTTCTCCCGATCATGCCCCGGCTGAAACCGCAATGCAACGCATGCCAGCCGCGCATTCAGTGAATGCATCAGGCCTGCACGGGGACCTGACGCTTGGCGGCTGCCTCCTCGCTGATGGGCCAATGCAAAAGCGCTGCAAAGAAGCTGACACCAATCGCAATACCCCAGGCGATGTCATAATTGCCGGTCCGGTCATACAAAAGGCCGCCAAGCCAGCTACCCAGGAACGAACCAAGTTGATGCGACATGAAGACAATCCCGCCCAGCATGGACATGTTCTTGACGCCCCATACCGATGCTACCGTCCCGTTTGTCAGTGGAACCGTGGATAGCCAGAGCAGTCCCATCGCCATGCCAAAGCCATAGGCACTGATGGCGCTGATTGGCACAAACAGGAACGCGGCAATCGCAACCGCGCGAGCCAGATAGATGTACATCAGGAGCAACGGCTTGCGGTGCCGCCCGCCCAGCATTCCCGAATAATAGGTTCCCGCCACGTTGAACAAACCGATCAGCGCGAGAACGGTTGTGGCGACATAGGCGGGCAGTCCCTTGTCGGCAAGATAGGCCGGCAAATGCGTGCCGATAAAGACGACCTGAAAACCGCAAGCGAAAAATCCAATCGTCAGCAGCCAGAAATCGCGCATGGCAAAGGCCTGCTTCAAGGCATCGCGCACGTTCAGCCCCGGCGGACCGGATGCGCCCGCATCACGCTTTTCACGCAAGCCCAAGGCAAGGGGAACGAGAAGCAGGCACATGGCTGCATAGACCAGAAGCGCTCCGGACCATTCAAGCTGCTGTATCAGCAACAAGGCGAATGGCAGGATGACAAATTGCCCGAAGGACCCGACTGAAGCGACAATTCCCAAAGCCATCGAACGCTGCTCAGGCGCAACGAGCCGGCTGATCGTTCCGAAGATCACTGAAAAACTTGCGCACGCAAGAGCAAGTCCGATTACAACGCCGGTTCCTATCGTGAACAGGAATGGATCGTTGACGCGCGCCATGACAACAAGACCGGCTGCATAAAGCAGTGCGCCGGTTGCCGTCAGCCGCATCGCGCCAAAGCGGTCCGCAAGCATGCCAACGAATGGCTGGCTAACGCCCCAGACGATATTCTGCACCGCAATGGCAAACCCGAATGTTTCCCGTCCCCACCCGTGCGCTGCAGAGGCTGGCTGCAGGAACAATCCGAAACTGTGCCGTATGCCGAGCGATATGAACAATACCGCTGACCCGCACATCAGCGCGACCATCGCCGCGCCCCAGACACTGCCCGCCTTGCCGTGATCGCTCATGCGCCATTCGCCCTGTAAAATTCATCGAGCCCTATGCTTCCGCGTATCGGCACAAGCATGTCATGTTGCGCTGGATCCACTCCGGTGCCCACGCTGTCGGCGATCCGGTTGAAGCCCTGAAACGCGGCAATAATGGCGCAGGCATCGGCGACGCCCTTTGCGCCGACAGCTGTCTCCAGTTCACCGCGTAACCGGTCACATACATCACGCTCGCGATAAATCACGGCATCGGTCAATGCAAGCAGCTCGCGCTCCTGCGCCACGCCCCCGGCAGTCTCCCCGCCATTCAGCGCCGCCATCTCGAAATTCTCGCCTGTCTTGGTGATGCTCCCACGGAGCATGAGCGCGTGCGAAGCGCTTCAGAACAAACACTGGTTAAGGACGGATACCCTTGAAGCGAGTATCTCGATCTGCGGTCGCGAAATCGAACGGTCCAACCCCTCGATAGCTGTTGTCGCAACCGCTTCTGACGAAATGTAATGGGCCATCTGCAGGTCAAAGACTGCAATCTTCGTGGCAGGCACCAGCGACAGTGCCCGATGCACACCGCTCGCGCGTGCGCCGTAGAGGGGACCATCGCTTTCCACGTGATCGCCATGATTGACGGTCGCGACCCAGCAATCGTTGATCTTGGCGCCGGGCGGACGATAGCGCGCAGGTTCGCCAGTGACAGGCGCAGGCACAGGTTCGGCCTCAAGCCCCATCGACCAGGTGAACGTATCCATGGTCATGACGATTGATACAATGCCCGAAGTCTCGACATACACGCCCTCGTCCAGGCCGTTGGCGAACAATCCTTCAAGCCAGGTCTTGGAAAGCCGACCGGGATCGGTGGCAAGGCGATGGATTGCATCCACCTGACTGGCAGGCAAAACACCTTTGCTTTTGTGCGTGCCTTCAACAGCTGCTGGCGAAAGCGCATTCTTGCGCGCGCTGCACAGATCGCATTCCTGCGCCAGACGCACCTCGCGCACGACTTCGCAGCGCTGCGCCCCGGTCATCCACGTGCCGGGACCGGCAATCCATTGCCATGCATCGCCATGCGCCTTGATCAGATCGTCGCGCGCGACACCGCGCAGGCGGTCGACCTGCCGGCTATTAGCGGAATGTTGTGTATTGCTGGCGCTCATGGCTGGCTCCCTGATTGCGGCAGGGAGCCTAACCTCAATTCACGTCCCGCACAAACCCATGCGAAGCCGGCCCTAGTTGGCGGCCAGGATTTTCTGCATCCGCTCTATCATAGCAGGCGGTGCGGAAACCGTATCGGCAACGATTTTCTCCAGTACCGCGCCGCTGGCTGGCTCGAAATCGAGCTTTGCCTTGCTGATCTCAGCCAGCAGGGCCGGATCCTTCATGGCCGCATCGAATGCCTTGCGCAGGATTGCAACGCGGTCCGCCGGAATGCCCGGAGGGGCGAGAATGGCGCGGCCGATATCAGCGCTCGAAACCGCGAAGATCAGCAATTTCTTGTCTTCTTCGTTGGCTGCCAGTTCGACGACGGCGGGCACATCCTTGAGTTCGGCTGCGCGGCTCATCCCATGCTGCACCAGCAGGATCATCTTCTTTTCATCGAGGAACTTCTTGCGCGTCGTCTTCATCGTATTCCACGATGTCAATGCGCCATCGACCTCGCCCTTCTCCATGGCCAGCAGGCCATTGGTCGAACCTGGATATCCACGCACGATCTTCAGCTTGGTCCCAATCAGCGCGTTCATCAGCTTGGGATAGGTTTCAGATGGCGAACCCGGACCGGTGGAAGCCACGGGAATAACATTGGTACGTGCGCCTTCAATCGTTGTGCCTTTGGACGTGTGCCAGATAACATGCACTTCGTTGTTCGAGGTCACCCGGCCAATCCAGTTGAACTTGCTGGCGTCATAACGCACGGCCTTGTTTTTCAGCGCCTGCTCCAGCGCCATTGTCTGGGAGACAATGCCCATGGCGGTGCCGTCCTTGTTGGCGACTGAATAGAGCCAGTTGGCGGCGCGCAGCGAACCTGCGCCTGGCATGTTCTGGGCCACGACCGTGGGATTGCCGGGAATGTGTTTGCCGATGTGCCTGGCAACCATGCGGCCAAACAAATCGTATGTGCCACCGGGGGAGAACCCGATCGTCACCGTGACATTCTTGCCCTTGTAGAAATCACCCGTCGTCTGGGCATGCGCCCCGGCGGCGATTGCCATAACTGACGCAAAAGAAAAGACAGCCGCAGCGCAGTGCACCCGGTGGGACAGCATGAATGACTCCAGTCAAAAAGTGGGACGCCGTTTCGGCGGATGGGCGCTATGTGGCGGATTGGCGCCAAAAGTCAAATCAATCGCAATCTTTTTTTAAGCTTAAGTGCCTGAATTGCCGTTTTTACCCGTTTTGCAATTCACCGCCTGCCATATTGCTGGCGATGAGAATGATCCCGCCCTGCTCCCGGCCTGTACAGGTTGCCAAGGCATGGATAATTTGCAAGATTCAAATCACAAGCAATAACCGGAGGCCCCATTGGTCCAGTCCCACAACACGAAACTCATCGGACATGTCGATTGCGATGGCGGTGGCCAGGTCTGGATCGACGGCAATTACATGTATGTCGGGCACATGAGCGCTCCCAGCGGGACCTCGATCTTCGACATTTCCGATCCGAAGAATGTGAAGGAAGTCGCCCGCATTGAACTTCCCGATGGCTGGCATTCACACAAGGTGCGCGTCAAGGACGGCATCATGATCGTCAATCACGAGGAAAACGGGCCGCGCAACGTCATGCAGCCCGGACAGAATTTTCAGGGCGGCCTGATGATCTATGACGTCAGCAATCCGCACAAGCCGAAGGAAATCACCAAATGGGTGGTGCCGGGCAAGGGCGTCCATCGCTACGATTTCGATGGCCGCTACGCCTATCTGTCGGCAACGGACGAAGGCTATGTCGGCACGATCGTGCGCATTCTGGACTTGAAGAATCCCGCCAAGCCGGAAGAAGCCGGGCGCTGGTGGATCCCAGGTCAATGGGCTGCCGGCGGTGAGGAATACCCCTGGGCCTGGTTCACACAGCCGCGTTGCCATCATCCCCTGCGTACCGGCAACCGGCTGCACGTCAGCTATTGGCACCACGGGCTCTTCATCCTGGACATCAGCGATATTTCCAGGCCGAAACTTATCGGCCAGAGCCGCCGTTCCCCGGCATTCCCCCATCCCACGCACACCTGCCTCGTGATCCCCGGCAAGCACAAGGGCCGCGATATCATGGTTGTCGCAGACGAGGACGTCGCCAAACTGCACCCATCGCCGCCAGCCTTTGCCATGGTCTATGACATCACCGACGAGACCATCCCTACCCCCATCTCGACCATCAATGTTCCAGGCATTGATCCCGATGGCGCGCCGCAGCCCCCCAACACGGGATGTCATCAACCTTCGGAAGTCTTCACCGGAACCACCATTCCTTTCGCGTGGTTCGCGCAAGGCCTGCAGATTTTCGACGTAGCCGATCCGTTCGCGCCCAGAAGGAAAGGCTATTACGTGCCTGACCCTGCCCCGGGTGCGAAACGCTGCTCCTCCAACGACGTAACAATGGACAAGAACGGCCTGATCTATCTGGTCGATCGGGTCGCCGGCGTCGACATCATCGAATTCAACGACAAGGATTGAACCGGATGCAGCCCTCGGGCGTATTGGAATAAACGAGGAGTTTATCCATCAAGCCCGTCATTGTCTGGTTTCGCAACGATCTGCGCCTTGCCGATCAGCCTGCCCTTCGTGCTGCTGCCGATAGCCGCGCGCCGGTTTTGTGCATCTATGTCTTCGATACGCTCGGTGCGGGTCTTCGCGCGCCCGGTGGCGCGTCGTGTTGGTGGCTGCATCATTCTCTGCAAGCGCTCGATGCCGATCTGCGCAAGGCTGGCGGCCAATTGCACGTGCTGCGCGGCGCTGCCTCCGAAATAATCCCGGCAATCGCCAGGTCAGCGGACGCCAGTGCTGTCTACTGGACCCGCCGTTACGATGCAGCCGGGATTGCCATCGATACCGGCATCAAGAAAATGCTCACCGGGCGCGGCGTCGATGCGCGCAGCTTCAACGGACAATTGCTTGTAGAGCCATGGGACGTGGCCACCAAAACCGGCACGCCCTACGGCGTTTTCACGCCATTCTGGAAATCCGTACGAGCCGGCCTGCAACCAGACCAGTCACTCGCCCGCGTAACCAGGATAACCGGCGCACCTTGGCCAAAGGCTGCACCCAAGGCGTTGGCGCTGGATGATCTCGCGCTTCTGCCGTCAAAGCCCGACTGGGCGGGCGGCCTGCGCGAGCGTTGGGAGCCGGGGGAAGCAGGCGCGCGAACGCGGCTGAAGGATTTTCTCGACGGCCCCCTGTCGCACTATGCATTGGAGCGCGACCGGCCAGACCGGCAATCAACCTCTTATCTTTCGCCGCATCTGGCATTTGGTGAAATCTCGCCACGCACCATCTGGCATGCCACGCATTATGCCGCAGAAGCTCGCCCGGGACTGTCCACCGCAGCAACCAAGTTCCTGTCGGAAGTTGGCTGGCGGGAGTTTTCCTACCATCTTCTGTTCAACAATCCGGACCTTGCAACGCGAAACTACAACACAAGGTTCGACAGCTTCCCGTGGAAGAAGACGGACCCCGATGCCCTTCGTGCCTGGCAACAGGGCCACACCGGCATACCGATCGTCGATGCGGGCATGCGCGAACTATGGCAGACCGGCTACATGCACAATCGCGTGCGCATGATTGCTGCATCTTTCCTGATCAAGAATTTGCTCATCGACTGGCGCGAGGGCGAACGCTGGTTCTGGGACACTTTGTGCGATGCTGATCCGGCCAATAATGCCGCAAGCTGGCAATGGGTGGCAGGCTCGGGTGCTGATGCCGCCCCCTATTTCCGCATTTTCAACCCAATCCTGCAGGGCGAGAAATTCGACCCGAAGGGTGAGTACGTGCGACGCTATGTGCCCGAACTTGCCGCACTACCGGACAAGTTCATCCACAAGCCGTGGGACGCTCCGGGGGACTTGCTGGATCATCTTCCGGACGGACCCCTACAAGCCTATTGCGCGCCTCTGGTCGACCTCAAGCACAGCCGCGAGCGGGCCCTCGCTGCATTCCAGGCCATGGGCGCCAAATCGCCGCGCAATCTTGCGTCCTAGGGACCCCGGCCCGCCGCCTGTTGATCTTTCCCGGCAAGCCGGTGCATAAAACGGCACGAAATTCCCGGGAAGGAAGCAATGGACATCCGCAACGACGTTATCGACGCAATCGGCAATACCCCGTTGATAAAATTGCGGCGCGCATCGGAAATGACCGGATGTACCATTCTGGGCAAGGCCGAATTCATGAATCCGGGCGGCTCGGTCAAGGACCGCGCAGCACTTGCTATCGTCCGCGATGCGATCAATTCGGGCCGGCTGCAACCCGGCGGAACCATTGTCGAAGGAACAGCGGGCAACACCGGCATCGGACTGGCGCTGGTCGCCAATGCCCTGGGCTTCCGGACTGTCATCGTTATCCCCGAAACCCAATCGGAAGAAAAAAAGGACATGCTGCGCCTTCAGGGCGCCGAGCTGATCCAGGTGCCTGCTGTCCCCTACAAGGATCCCAACAATTACGTCAAAGTATCCGGCAGGCTGGCCGAACGGTTGTCCGGGGAAGTGAAGGGCGGCGCAATCTGGGCGAACCAGTTTGACAATGTCGCCAACCGGCAGGGCCACATCGAAACCACCGGCCCGGAAATCTGGTCGCAGACCGAGGGCAAGGTGGACGGGTTTTCCTGCGCCGTCGGTACTGGTGGCACGCTTGCTGGCGTTGGCATCGCGCTCAAGGATCGCAACAAGAATATCCAGATTGCGATTGCCGATCCAATGGGTGCGGCGCTTTACGAATATTACAAGAACGGCGCACTGAAATCGTCCGGCTCATCCATCACCGAAGGCATTGGCCAGGGGCGCATAACCGAAAACCTCGTTGATGCGCCGATTGATCTGGCATTCCAGATCAGCGACGAAGAAGCACTACCAATCCTGTTCGATGTGGCCGAGCACGAGGGTCTTCTGCTTGGGGGCTCGTCGGCCATCAATATTGCCGGTGCTATCCATCTCGCAAATGAAATGGGTCCTGGCAAAACGATTGTGACCGTGCTGTGTGACTCCGGCGTGCGCTACGCGTCGAAGCTCTACAATCCGGCTTTCCTTCGCGCGAAGAACCTGCCTGTGCCGGAGTGGATGGATCGTATATCATCCCTCGATGCCGGATTGGTCTGACCGGGCGGAACCGGTAGCATTCAAACGCATTGTAATTGGCGCAGGCACAAGCCACATATGTCATTGGACCTGTGCTGCTGAATGCCTGGCGCGCGATTTTTTGTTTTTCAAATATGCGGGAGATTTTCAAGATGAGCGCGAACATCGCTGTAAGAGATATGAGCCTTAGCGGAATCCCGGGCAAGCTGACGCGCGCCCTCGCCCTTGTCGTATTGGCCCTCGGCCTTGCTGGCTGCGGCTACAACACAATTCCCACACTGGAAGAACAGGCCAAGGCAAAATGGGCTGATGTGCAGAACCAGTATCAGCGACGCGCCGACCTCATCCCCAATCTGGTGGCAACCGTGCAAGGCTATGCCAAGCAGGAAAAAGAAGTCCTGACATCGGTGATCGAAGCCCGCGCGAAGGCAACAGCCGTAAAGATCGATGCATCGCAACTTGGTAATGCAGAGCTGTTGAAGAAGTTTCAGGAAGCCCAGAGCCAGCTTTCCGGCGCACTCGGCCGGTTGATTGCAGTGAGCGAGCGATACCCGGACCTGAAGTCCAACCAGAATTTTCTCGCCCTCCAGTCGCAACTGGAAGGCACAGAGAACCGCATCTCCGTTTCACGGCGCGACTATATCGAAGCCGTGCGCGTCTACAACACGTCGCTGCGAACCTTCCCCACCTTGCTCTGGGCTTCGACGTTCTTCCGTTCGAGCAAACCAATGGCTGATTTTGCTGCAACCGATGGCGCAAGCAAGCCGCCTCCGGTGAAATTCTAACGGGCAAAGCGCAAAGCCGTGCATAGCACTGGCCTTACAAGATACTCCTGCAGGCAAGCATGGTCGCTTGCGCTGCTAGTTTTGTTTGCAACGGCCCTTGCAACACTCGCGTTTGCCCAGAGCTTCCCCGCCCTCAGCGGACGTGTTGTCGATCAGGCAGGCATCATCTCTCAGGACGCGCAGTCACAATTGACAGAGCGGCTGCGCACGCTTGAAGACAAGTCCGGCATCCAGCTTGTTGTTGCAACAGTGAAATCACTGGACGGCAATGACATTGAAACTTACGCCAATAAATTATTCCGCAACTGGAAACTTGGCGAAGCAAAAAACAATAATGGTGTCTTGCTGCTGGTTGCGCCGAACGAACGCAAGGTGCGCATTGAAGTCGGCTATGGGCTCGAAGGCACTTTGACCGACGCATTGTCGAAGCTGATCATCGTCAATGCCATTGCACCGCGCTTCAAGGCGGGAGATTTCTCGGGCGGAGTCGATCGCGGTACGCAGGACATCATTACCGTTCTGACAACCGATTCATCGGAATGGGCCAAGCGGCCGCAATTCCGCCAACAGGAAGAAGGCATAAAGATCGACTTCGCCGTTGTCATGTTCGCCCTGATAATGATCCTGTTTATTTATTTGTCCATGCGCCGCAATGAAACCACGCAACGAGGCCGCTGGACGCGCGGCAGCAATGGCGGAGTTTTTCTTCCCACGGACGGCCGCGGCTTTCCCGGCGGATGGGGCGGCGGCTGGAGCGGTGGCTCTTCCGACAGCGGATCATGGGGCGGCGGCTTTTCCGGCGGCGGCGGATCATCGGGTGGCGGCGGCGCTTCGGGAGATTGGTGACATGCTTGAACCTGTCGATCAAAAGCGCATCACGCAATCCATTGCCAGGGCTGAATCCGGCACGGCGGCGGAAATCGTTTGCGTCCTGGCGCGCTCATCTTCGTCCTATTCGATGGTGCCTCTGGTCTGGGCTGCTGCGGTTGCTCTGTCAGCACCTGCGCCCCTGATCACTTTGACTTCGATGTCGGCGCAGAAAATCTATATCGTGCAGATTATCGTCTTCATCGTTTTCGGATTGCTGCTGTCAATCGGATCGATCCGCATCCACCTCGTGCCGCGCCGGATCAAGCGCCTGCGCGCCTATACGCTGGCACTGCGACAATTTCAGGTGCGCGGCATGAGCAGCACGTCAGGCCGTACCGGTGTTTTGATTTTCGTCTCATTGGCCGAGCACTACGCACGGATCATGGTGGATGATGAGATTGAAGCACTCATCCCCAAACAGCAATGGCAGCAGATTGTCGACAATCTTGCGCTGGCGATGCGCGAGGGCCAAGTCACCGATGGATTTGTCAATGCCGTCGAAAGCTGCGGTGCACTTCTGGCCGATCACTTGCCGCCCAGGGAAAGCGCCGGAAATGAAATTCCGGACAAGATATATCTGATCTGATTGAAGGCTGTTCCGGTTAGCCGAAACGCGCCATCAAAACAAAACACGCGCCAAAAAAAGCGACGGCGAATAAAAGCGGAAAGAACCGCGATTCTGACTTCTGCATAACTGTCCCCAGCCAATTATTTTTTACGTGCCCCGATTGCACATCAAATACGCCGACAATTTTGACGTACCGTGCTGCAATTGCGGCAAATTGCGGGCGGGACGGTCACAATTCATTAACCACACTCCCTGGCGCGGCCTTCAATGGAACGTTTGCGCCAGAGCCGTGTTATCCGAATACACAACAGGAGAACACGATGGCAGACATCAACAAGGCAAAAGAAAATCCGCTGGGACAATTTTGGGATGAACTGGAAGGTGTCACCGCCGTGATGCTCGGATCGTCCGACTCCCACGATCACATGCAGCCCATGGCGCCCAATGTTGCCCGCGATGAAGGCACGATCTGGTTTTTCACGCATGTCGACACTGACATTGCCAGCAAGGCGAATGGTGGCACAACGCATATGTGCCTCATCAACAAGAGTCACGATTATCATGCTTGCGCCTCGGGAAGCCTGAGCGTTCAGAAGTCGCAGGAACACATTGACCGGTTCTGGTCACCGGTTACCGCAGCGTGGTTTCCCAAGGGCAAGGACGACCCGGACCTGACCCTGTTGCGTTTCACTCCCACAAGTGCAGAAGCCTGGGCGAGTACAGGCAGCGCCGTCGCTTTCGGTTGGGAAATTGCGAAAGCCAATCTGACTGGCGCCGAGCCGGACGTCGGTCACAAGGCGACCATCAGCTTTCAGCGTGGATGAGCCGATCAGGCACTTCTGGCGCGACATAGAGCCAGTCGAGACATTTATAGACATCCTGGTCCGTCCGTTCGCGGTATGCCTGGTTGCGAACGGAGGCTTCCACACCGCCGGTATGGTAAAGAATATTCCACATGTAACGGCTCTCGAGCTGTACGCGCGCCGTGCGAAGCAATCGTTCATTCTCGAACGTGCGGAATGCGGCGCCGTAGTCGCCTTTGCAGATGTCTATCGTCTGCGCAAGCACCACCGCATCCTCAACAGCCATGCACGCACCTTGCGCGAGCGATTGCAATGTTGCGTGCGCGGCATCGCCTATCAGTACCACCCTGCCCTTTGACCATCCCTTTTTCGGCGCCCTGTCGCCAATCGGCCAGCGACGCTCCAGATCCAGCATGGCGATCATTTCACGCATCGCAGGATGGGCATCCTTGTAGGTGCGCTGCAATTCGGCGCGATAGGATTCAATATCGCCCTTCTGCGCAAAGGTATCGGTCTGGAAAACGGCAACGATGTTGAAAATGGATTTGTCGCGCAGTGGATAATTGACGATGTGAAATCCCGGCCCGCCCCAGAGGACAACATCGTGTAGCGGCACGCCCTTTGGCGTTTGCTCAATGGGAACAATGGTCCGGTGTGCAACATAGCCAATCAGTTCCGGCTCGCTGGTTCCCAACATGATTTCCCGGACCCGCGATCGCAGCCCATCGGCGCCGATCAGCAAATCGCCCTCCACCGTTCGCCCGTCAGCCAGAGACACGCGGACACGTTTGCCGTCGTCCGTGTAGTCCTTCACCTGCGCATTCTCGTCCAGATTGATATTCGGCACACGGCGGCAGGCTGCCATCAGCACTTCATGCAGATCTACCCGGTGGATGACGATATAGGGATGGCCGTAACGCTTGTGGAATTCTGGCCCGATGTGAACCCGTGTCACCGGCTCGCCGTCCATGGCGTCGAACATCCAGACATTACCGGGCACGATGGATTTTTCCATCACGGCCTCGGTAAGGCCCAATCGATCGAAAAAAGGGAAAACATTGGGGCCAAGCTGGATGCCGTAGCCGATGGCCCCGAATTGCGGCGCCTGTTCCATGACCCGGACGCTGTAGCCCTTGAGGCCCAGCGCCAGAGCGGTAGCCAGCCCGCCCACACCGCCGCCGGCAATCAGTATCGTGGCGTCTTTCAAGATATTTGTCCCGTGCTGTCTGGTTTCGCCGTGCAGGTGTCATAACCAGGCGGGCATCGGGAATGCAAATCGATTGCCCTTTCAGGGGGCAAGGCGTGACCCGCAGATCAGGCGAACTTTGTCATGACCCAGGCAAAAGCGCTGAACCAGATGGCGATGGTCAGAACGGGACCGAAGTAGTTGTTGCGTGTCGTTGTCATAACCATCTCCATTTGGCTTGCTAGGGGCAGTCACTGGCTGCCCCGGACTTGATGCGTTTATGACGGACTGGCAGAAAGGCCGCTGTGCTGTGGCGCACACGGGCGTAATTGCGGTACATATTTCCGTGTTGGACGATTGGTCCTGCCGGGATCAGACATGTTGGGGGATTGAATGGCCAAGGCAGCACAAACCGGAATTTCTGGCCCACTGGTCAGCACAGACTGGCTGGCGGACAATCTCGGCCAGCCCGGCCTGTCGGTCGTCGATGGCTCCTGGTACCTGCCGGCCATGAACCGCAACGGCGCGGCCGAATACATGGATGGCCACATCCCCGGCGCGGTCTATTTCGACATCGACGACATATCCGACCATTCGGTCGACCTGCCCCACACCCTGCCAGCGGCGGATTATTTCGCCAAAAAGGTCAGCGAATTGGGCATTTCCGACTCCGGCATGATCGTTGTCTATGATGGCGGCGGGCTGTTTTCAGCGCCTCGTGTCTGGTGGATGTTCCGTACGTTTGGTGCGCGAAACGTTTTCATTCTCGATGGCGGCCTGCCGAAATGGAAAGCCGAGAACCGCCCTCTGGAAGGCGGTTCCATCCCGCGCAATACCGCCAGCTTCCGTGCCCGCTTCAACAAGAATGCCGTCGCGTATACAGACGACGTGTCGGCGGCCTTGCAAGACGGTTCGGCGCAGGTTGCCGATGCCCGGGCCAAACCGCGATTTGACGGGACAGCGCCCGAGCCTCGGGAGGGGATTTCCTCCGGCCACATGCCCGGCGCCATGAACCTGCCGACCACGGCCATCGTCGCCAATGGCAAGTTGAAGCCGAAGGAAGAGCTTGCCGAAGCCATCAAGGCCGCGGGCATCGATCCGGCAAAACCGGTTATCACCTCCTGCGGCTCCGGCGTATCGGCAGCAATTATCAACCTCGCATTCGAAGTTTCGGGCCTGCCCGCCCCGCGCCTTTATGACGGCTCATGGACCGAATGGGCGACCAAAGGCATGCCGGTGGAGCCGAAACCCGGAGCCTAGCTCCACTTCGCCGCATCACGTCCCAGTTCTCCGGCCGGTATATCCCAGCGCATCGGTGCGTCTTCGATTGTCAACGGCGGCTTCAGGCGGCGCGCGGGTCCCCAGGCCGTATTTTCGATGTGGCTGGCAAGATCGTCTTCGCTCTCCGGCGCAAGACTGTCCGCAAAGCCGCCGGGCGCAGGATATTTCGTCAACAAGGCCGCCGTGCGCGCCAGCGAGAAACGCGCGCTGTATCCCCTGCCCGTGCGCACACGCTCGTAAAGTCCCTGCAGCACAGCAGCAGCCATCAGGTAACCCGTGCCGTGATCGAGTGCCTGCACCGGCAAGGGCACCGGCTTGTCCGCGCCGCTTGCGACCATTCCGGCATGGGCGATGCCACTCGACATCTGCACCAGCGAGTCAAAACCGCGCCGCGCCTTCCATGGCCCGGTCCAGCCATAGGCGTCGAGGGACACATCGACAAGGCCGGGATTGAGCGCCCGCCTGACAGCAGCGCCCGCGCCCAGTATCTCAAGCGCATCCGAACGATAGCCGTGCACCATCACGTCAGCCGTCGCGATCAGCTGCTTCAGCTGCGACAGACCCTGTAGTGACTTCAGGTCCAGGCGGGCACAGCGCTTGCCTGCACCAATTTCCGGAATGACACTCGGCTCCTGCCAGTCGGGCGGATCAATGCGCAGCACATCGGCGCCATAACCGGCAAGAAAGCGCGTTGCGACAGGGCCTGCCAGGATACGGGTGAGATCGAGCACGCGAATGCCCGCCAGCGGGCGAGCAGGATCAAGCCGCCAGTCCGGTTTTGTATTGCAGGCAAAGAAAGCGCAATCGGCCAGCGGTTCTTTTGCGACAGCAGCGCCTTGCGGGTGCACGGACCATGCATCAAGCGAACGCATGGCCGCCGCGCAACCGCCCGCGTCCACAACCGCAGCTTCCAGTTCGGCAATCTGCCGGCGTGCCACCGCTTCCTGCACTTTTGCCCGGTCCGCTTCGACGCCCAAGACGCGCATGGCTGCTGCCCGGTGATGGGCTGCATTTGTGTGCAGGCGTATCCAGCCATCTTCGGCCAGATAGTCACCAGCAACGGCGTCCCAGACCGGCAGCATCTTCCAGCCCTGCTCGCGCAGACTGAGGTTGAACCAGAAGGAGGCCAGCCGCCGGTCGATATCGACGGCAGGCGCATGACCGCCGCGCGACAACGCGGCCAGGCTGGCAACGCCAAGGCCCGCAGCGGCAACGCTCGCAGCAGCAAAATCGGTCGTGCGAAATGCCGAGGGCATGGCCCCGCCGCCAGAAAATGACAGCCCGCCGGTGCTGTCTCCGGACAGTCCGATCGCATCGCCTATTGCCGAAAGTATGTCTTCGCTCATGAGCCTTCGATCTTTGCGGCCAGACCGCTGCCATTTAATCGTCACGCAATTGCCCGCGCGACAGCACGATGTACGATTATCCTTAAATCACAGGCTTGGGGGAATCCAGAAAGCGGCATCAGCCAAGGAGGCCCAGATGTGCGATTATTCCCTTGAAATGTATGCGTCCCGTCCGGCGCGCGCTGGCGAATATTACGTCACCGCCCGCTTTTCCACCGGAAGCCTTGGATTGGCGGCTCCCGGCGATCTCCAGACAGCCGTATGCGTTCAATGCGACACAAGGCTGGATCTGGAATTCGTTCCGCCCAACATCCAGCGCGCCTATGGCCTTGGGCAAACCGAGACCGTGACCTTCATTCGCATGGAAAAAGGCGCCTACAAGGATGGCGTGCGTTTTGCAAACGGCAGGGAACTGTCCCTGCAGCAGCTTGGACCGGGCGTGCATGTGAGCCTGACACCGCAGGTTCAGGAGAACCATCCAGCGCTTTTCGGCAGCACATACCGCATCGCGGAAGACGCCTGAGGCGCAATCGCGGATATGGTCTCGCTAAAGTGATGGCATGGCCGCCGGCATTGATTGTCGGCGGCCCAATGGACTGAGTGACTATTTTTATATCTCATATGCTCATAAATTAGGCATATTGCACTTATTTGTGCACCACACCTCATGAAATCCCCGAAAAACGCTTTCTGCGCATCAAAATCGCGGATAGAAATTTGGCACGCCAACTGCTAGGGACCTGCAGCATAATTTGCGCGCCTGGCAACCCGCCGGGCCGGCCCCTGTTTGGAGACCTTTAGCGCCATGAAAAAAGTCGAGGCCATTATCAAGCCGTTCAAGCTGGATGAAGTGAAGGAAGCCCTTCAGGAAGCTGGATTGCAAGGCATCACCGTGACCGAGGCCAAGGGCTTCGGCCGCCAGAAAGGCCATACCGAATTGTATCGCGGCGCTGAATATGTTGTGGACTTCCTGCCGAAAGTGAAAATTGAAGTGGTCATGGACGACAACATGGTCGATGCCGCTGTTGAAGCCATTCGCAAGGCTGCTGAAACTGGCCGCATTGGCGATGGCAAGATTTTTATTTCCAACGTCGAAGGGGCTATCCGCATTCGTACGGGTGAATCCGGCAGCGAAGCGCTCTGATACTCATACCGGCCGGATGGGCCGGCCCAAATTCCATCCACAAGTCGAAAAACGCAAGCAACCTCTAACTGCAACTCTCTACAGGGGCCTTTCTGATGAAAAACGCCAAGGACGTCCTCAAGGCGATCAAGGACAATGACGTAAAATACGTAGATCTTCGTTTCACCGACATGCGCGGCAAGTGGCAGCACGTCACCTTCGACGTATCGATGGTTGACGAAGACATGTTCGCCGAAGGCACAATGTTCGACGGTTCTTCCATCGCCGGATGGAAAGCCATCAATGAATCCGACATGACCCTGATGCCTGATCCGACCTCGGCCGTCATGGACCCCTTCTTCGCTGCAGCGACAATGGTCATCAACTGCGACGTGCTCGAGCCTTCCACCGGCGAGCCCTACAATCGCGACCCGCGGTCGATCGCAAAGAAGGCCATGGCACATATGAAGAGCCAGGGCGTTGGCGACACTGCCTACTTCGGTCCGGAAGCAGAGTTTTTCGTATTCGACGACGTGCAGTTCAAGTCTGACCCATACAACACGGGTTTCCAGCTCGAACTCCGTCGAGCTGCCGGAAAACATGGATACCCCTTACGAAGGCGGTAACCTCGGTCACCGCATTCGCACCAAGGGCGGCTATTTCCCTGTTCCGCCGATGGACTCTGCACAGGACATGCGTTCGGAAATGCTGTCCGCCATGGCTTCCATGGGCGTTGCCGTTGAAAAGCATCACCATGAAGTAGCCTCGGCACAGCACGAACTCGGCATGAAGTTCGACACGCTGATCGCTACCGCCGACCAGATGCAGACATACAAATATTGCATCCATCAGGTCGCCAACAGCTACGGCAAGACTGCAACCTTCATGCCCAAGCCAGTCTTCGGCGACAACGGCTCGGGCATGCATGTGCATCAGTCAATCTGGAAAGCCGGCAAGCCGGTATTTGCCGGCAACAAATATGCCGACCTCAGCCAGGAATGCCTGTGGTACATTGGTGGCATCATCAAGCACGCCAAGGCACTGAACGCCTTCACCAACCCGTCGACCAATTCCTACAAGCGTCTGGTCCCCGGCTATGAAGCCCCCGTTCTGCTGGCCTATTCGTCGCGTAACCGTTCGGCTTCGTGCCGCATTCCGTTCACGTCGAACCCGAAAGCCAAGCGCGTGGAAGTTCGCTTCCCCGATCCGGCAGCCAATCCGTATCTGGCCTTCTCGGCCATGCTGATGGCCGGCCTCGACGGTATCGCCAACAAGATCGATCCGGGCCCGGCAATGGACAAGGATCTCTACGATCTGCCGCCAAAGGAACTGAAGAAGATCCCGACCGTTTGCGGCTCGCTGCGCGAAGCCCTGTCGAGCCTCGACAAGGACCGCAGCTTCCTGAAGGCCGGCGGCGTGTTCGCCGACGACTTCATCGACGCTTTCATTTCGCTGAAAATGGAAGAAGTGATGCGCTTCGAAATGACCCCGCATCCGGTCGAATTCGACATGTACTATTCCTGCTGATCAGGCAGAGATACCAAAAATCAAGGGCGCCCCTGCGGGCGCCCTTATTCTTTTGCGCTACACTTGTAGGAACGGCATCCGGGACACGATTGCCTCAAGCTGTAACTCTGATCGTCCGCTTCGATCGGTCATGCATTGCGACCCATAACGCGCTATCATGCAGTCAGCCTGCGCAACGGATTCGTTTTCCGGATTCTCTGCTGCGCTTGATGACCATCAGTGCAGTCGCGCCCGGTAACGGCGTCAATTTGGTAGATGCGCATGTTCAGGTCCCTGTTGCTACGCCGTATCTTTGCATTCAGTACATTCTGCTTTCTGTTGGCCGGCGCGTGGCAAATTTTGAATGCACCGACACGGCTCACTGTTGCCGTTGGTCCGGAGAAGTCTCCACTGACTGCTTATTTGCGGGAAATCTCGTCGGCCCTGTCCGCAACCCGAGATAATTTTCGCCTTCGCATCGTTACGACAAAAGGCTCTGGAGAAAGCTCAGCACTGCTCGATCAGGGCAAGGTCGATCTGGCAATCGTGCGCAGCGACGATGAAACTTCGCAAATGGCCCGCGCCCTGGTGATCTTGCAACGCAAAACGATATTTGTGATCGCGCATGCCGAACCCAGCATGGGCCTGATGGAAATGATAGCCAATCGTGCTGGCGCTTATCTCGCAAAGGAAGGCGTCAGCGATCATGCGGTTATCGTCGAAGCATTCGCACACTACGGCAGAACGCGTGAAGGCCAAAACCTGAAGCCAATGGATAACAAGCAGGCGCTCGAGGCATTTCGGAAAAATCTCATAACTTATCTTGTCGTCGTGGCTCATCCATCCGAATTGGAAACCCGATCGCTGGTCGCCGCAAGCCGCCGCATTCTGGGATCAAGCTTCCGCTTGCTCGCGCTCCCGGGTGCAAAGGGGCTGGCGTATCAGCTCAAGCATCTGGAAACGGCAAGCCTTCCCAGTGGTGTGTTTGGTGGAGATCCGTCACTTCCGGCTGGGGACCTTCTGTCGGTGGCAGTTACTCATGAATTTGTTGCGACAGCGCGCATGGGCGAACGCACGGCGGCGCAATTGACCAAGGCGCTTACCGACTTGCGAACACAATTGCGCGGTACGGACGAAGGCGAGTTCAGCATTGAATTGCCTTCGACAGATGAGCCAAGACGCTATCTGCCGCATGCGGGAACAGTGACGCAAATCAACGGCGATACCAAGTCGTTCATGGATACCTACAGCGACATGATCTGGCTTGTGATTTTCGCATTCGGTCTTGTCGGATCAGCGCTATCAACGCTGGCCAGCTGGTTGGGTTTCAGCCGCAAGGATGACATCACGTAAGCGCCGACCTAGTCCCGCGACGACACCGGCCGGAAATTGGCGCGCTGCAGTCCCGGCTTGCGAACATGTGTTGATGGCTGTTGCGAACCACCATTGCGCGAGACAACATTGTGAGCCGTTTCACGAACCCGCAATCGCGCGCGCGGCGCAACGGGAGCAGCTACCGGTACAGGCTGCAGTGCAGACATCGTGAGCTGCTCGAATACTTCGTGTGCCGGAATATTGCGCCGGGCGGTTTCGCGCAAGGCCGCAGCGAGCGCAGCCAGATGTTCGGCCGCATCTGCCAATGTTGAGTTGGGCTCCGCGCCAGATTGCATAACCAGTTGCGGCGCAACCGCTTGTGGCCTCACCGTGGCCGGCAGTGACGCCACTTGAGCGGTGACTTTGATCCCATCGCGTAGTGCAACACCGTAGAGATCGCGCGCGGGATTATACACGGCCTGAACAGCTTCGGACGTTGCAACAGGCGGCAAGGCGGGAACGGCTGCAGCGGGCGCGCCACCGACGCCAACGGATGGCTCACGAGAGCGGAACATGGAAACGATAGCCAACGCCAGAACCACGAATATGCAGGCGCGCGGATCGCCGAAACCGCAAGAAGCGCCAGCCCACAAGGCGCCCGTAAAGCTCAATCCGTCGACCTGAACGCCCTGCTCGCCAACACCTTGCCCACCATTGCGCCGCGAAGCCCAGGCCACGGCAAAATCGCGTGTTAACGCGCCAACGCCCAGGGCAACAATACCGGATACGAAAACAAAATCGGCGGCATGAGCCCCGGTCGAGACAGCGCCGAACCCCAGGAATGCCGCACAACCGGCCGCAAAAGCGTGGGATTGAATGTCGTTCCGGCCACCGGCCATGCGCCGTTCAAGCGAAAGAAATGCGCCCAGCGCAACCGCAATGGAAATCTGCAAAACAAGTATCAGGATCGTTACAATCACGGCGCCGCTCCGAATTGGTTAAGCAAATCCTAACACAAGCCTCGCAACCACCTAGCGCGTCCTTAAGATTTGGTTAACGTAGGGGAAGCGCAAACGGGTGCACCGGTCCTGACGCGCACCAACCTGTTGGAGGTGAATTGTTGATTGCTGTTCTGCAGAGCATGGCAGGTCTTGTGATCCTGCCGCTGATCGCCTGGGCCATTTCGGAGAACAGAAGGGCATTCTCGCCTGCCGCTGCAATGCGCCTGACCGCAAGCGGTATCGGCGTACAGCTGGCCTTGGCGGCCGTGCTGTTGTTCGTCCCGCAATCGCAATATCTTTTCAGCTGGCTCGTTTCGGCGGTCGCTGCATTGCAGGCTGCCACCGCCGAGGGCATGCAATTTCTCTTCGGATATCTGGCGGGCGCCAAGCCGCCCTTCACCGTCGCCGATCCTTCGAAAAGCTTTGTCCTGGCCCTGCAAGCATTGCCGCTGGTACTCATCATGAGCGTATTGTCAGCCGTGCTTTATCACTGGGGCATCCTGCAACGGGTTGTCGGTTTTTTTTCCTGGTGCCTGCAACGCACGATGGGAATTGGCGGTGCAGTGGGTACGGCATCTGCCGCAAATATTTTTGTCGGCATGGTGGAAGCGCCTTTGTTCGTGCGTCCCTATCTTGAGCGCATGAGCCGGGGCGAATTGTTCGCAGTCATGACGACCGGCATGGCCACGGTCGCCGGAACCCTGATGGCCCTTTACGCGATCTTCCTTGAAAAAAGCATTCCCGGCGCTGCCGGTCACATCCTGGTCGCATCGATCATGAGCGCACCCGCTGCCTTGCTTGTTTCACGCCTCATGGTGCCGTGGGAGACCAGCAACAAGAGCGACAATGGGGAACAGGGCTTTGCCGCAGCACAAACCGCCAGCACGATGGAGGCCATCGCCCGCGGCACGACCGACGGCGTTCGCCTTCTGGTGTCGATCTGCGCCATGCTTGTGGTGATGGTAGCGCTCGTTGCCCTGGCCAACATGATCCTTGGCGCGATCACTGAACCACTCGGCACAAAATTGACTGTCGAGCGTGTGCTGGGCTGGGCCATGGCGCCACTGGCCTTCGTCATCGGCATTCCCTGGAACGAAGCGGTGGCCGCAGGTGAACTCATTGGCATCAAGACTGTCCTCAATGAACTGCTGGCCTATGTGAAACTATCCACACTGGACACATCAGCCGTGTCGGATCGCTCCCGGCTCATCATGCTGTATGCCTTGTGCGGATTTGCCAACTTCGGTTCACTCGGCATCATGACCGGCGGTCTCCTGGCAATGGTGCCTTCCCGGCAAAAGGACATCCTCTCGCTCGGCCCCAAATCGCTCGTCTCAGGCACACTTGCCACGTTGATGACGGGCGCGGTCGTCGGCGTGCTGGTCTGGCCTGGCTGACTTTTCCCCCCAAGCACTTCACGACACGGTTACGCGCCGGTCGCGCTCCTGTGAACGATATCAAGCGTCTGTCATTGGCAAGTGAACGGCGCTTCTGGCCTAATCCTGGTCATCGATGGAGCACACCCGCACCATCCCCGAAAAGGAAAAGAGCCATGAAAAACTTCGCAATCGCAGCCGCTGTTCTGACACTGGGCCTTGGCGCATTGACCCTGCCCGCTTCGGCCGAACAGGATGAATACGGCCAGTACCGCTACACGCAGAACGACCCCACACGCTTTGCGCCAGAAGGTCTTGCTTCCCGGCCCGGCGATGAAGCAGGTGCACGGGACACGTCCTCGAACGCGTTCGAACGTCGCAAACTGTTTGACCAGATCGACGCCAAGCATCGTGCCTACTAGGGCATAACATTACTTTTGGCCCAATACCCGCTGTTGCATATCCCCAACAGCATGAAGCAAATCAAGGCCCCGTCTGCGCAGACGGGGCCTTGTTGCATTCCGGGCGCTTCCGATAACTGCATACTTCGAATACTTCCGACCTTCGGCATCCCATTGTTGTTGCTTTGACTTTTGCTTTCACCAGTTGACCAGCTCGTGCGACGAACCTATCAAGTCATGTAACGCATCGTCCTGAAGCGGATTGGCCCGAGCGGCCACGGAACCCGTCCCATGGCAGACGCTTCTACCCGGTCTGTACTTTCAGCCAGCCTTCGCCGCACTGAATTGTTTCGTGAGGCAGATGATGCAGCATTGAACGAACTCACAGCTGCAACTGTCTCTCGCAACTGGGTGTCGGGGGAGGAAATATTTGCCGCCGGCGATCCTTCGGACGGCCTGTATATTGTTGTCGAGGGTCAGGTACGCCTGACACTGCTGACAGATGCGGGTGCCGAATTGACGGTCCGGGATGCTGCCCCCGGCGACCTGTTCGGAGAGATCGGCGGTCTTGATGGCGGACCGCGCTCGGCCACAGCAACGGCTGCGGCAAAAACCACAACTGCCTTTCTTTCATCCGTGCGGCTCGCTGATATTCTCACCCGGCACCCTGCCGCTCTGCTGGATATAGCCCGCAAGCTTTGTCACCGCTTGCGCGACACGACCGAGCAACTGGAAGGTATCGCGCTGTATCCGCTCCGCCAGCGGGTAGCGCGCTATATCCTTGCGCAAGGCACCCACAATGGACGCGACCGGGGCAATGGCAAGCGCTCGGTTTCCATAGCCCTGTCGCAATCGGAGCTGGGCGCCGTACTTGGTGCGAGCCGGCCAAAGATCAACGCAGCGTTGAACGAACTCGAACGGTCCGGTTGCATTGAGCGCAAGGGCGCCTTGTTCCATTACGATGTTGCCAAGACGTCAACGGAAGCCGGCTCGAAAACAAATGCTGACAGGTGATGGTTTCCGGCAGGGCATTGCGGTGGGCCTGCTGGCTCTGGCCGCAACACTTGGACTGTATGCACTGGATCCTGCAGGCGCATCGTTCGCAACCCGACACGCCGTTTTCGACACGATCGCGCGGATGCTGCCCCACACAGCTCCCGATACCGATGTCACGATCATCGATATCGACAGCGACACCCTGACCCGCACCGGAGGCTGGCCATGGCGCCGCCAGCAGTTTGCAGCACTCGTCACCAAACTTGCAGCGAGCAAACCGCAGGCCATAGCGCTGGATATCCTGTTCGAAGGCCCGGACCGCAACGGGCCGCGTTCGGTACTTTCCCGCCTGGGGAAAAGCGAGAACCGCCAGGACCTGACCGGTCTTTCCACCGGCTTTCCGGATGAAGATGGCATTTTGGCTGCAAGCCTGGACAAAGGCGCTGCCGTCATACTCGGACTTGGAATCGCCCGGTCCGGTCCGGGGGAGGCTTTTACCCCGCTTGTGATTGCCACGGAAGGCTCCGGCCACCCCAACTTCAATCCGGTCGACGTTCCCGGCTTTACCGGCCCGCCACCTGCACTCGCCACGGCAGCGGCCGGACTTGGCGTGCTTGCGCTGGACACGGACCGGGATGGCAAATTGCGACGTCTGCCACTCATCTTTTCAGGTGGCGACCGCAAATCCCCAACGCTTCAGGCAGCATTTCCGCTCGAAACGATCCGCGCCGCCTCTGGTGCAGGCAGCCTCATTCTCGATATGAAAAGCGGAATTCTGGTGGCGGGCGCTGCGCGCGTACCGGTAGGAACGGACGGCGCAATCCGCCTGTATCCCCGTCCCGAAGGCTACTGGCGCAGCCGCACCATTCCCGCCTGGCAGGTGCTTGCCGACAAACCATTGGCCCGGTCTGAAAACCGCATCTTCGTGATCGGCAGCTCTGCCCCTGAATCGGGAGCCTATCTGCCTACGGCCTATTCCGGCGGACAACCCACTTTCAGGATTCACGCTGCGGCAATAGACCAGATGCGCTCAGGCCGTCATCTCACGCGCCCGGCGAATGCAACGCGCCTGGAATATGGTGCAGCCACTGTTGCCGGACTTGCCGCGATTGCTGCAGGAGCAACACTCGCGCCCCTTTGGCTCGCCGGGGTTTTCATTGCGATGATGGGGCTGGTTGCCGCCACAACTCTAGCCGCATTCACCCAGGCCGGCCTTCTGGTCGATTCCTTGCCAACGCTTCTGGCGATAGGATTGGGCGCGCTTGCCGCCAGCCTGTCCGCTCATAGCCGGATCCGCGCCAACAAGGCCGCGGTCGAGACTCGCTTTGCCCGCTACATGTCGCCTGCGGTCGTGGACATCCTCGCGCGCAATCCACAGAACGTAAGGATCGAACCGCAGCGCCGCGAGGTGACGGCAATCTTCACCGACCTGGAGGGCTTCACGCCGTTCAGTGAAAGGACGCCCCCCGCGGTACTGGTCGCTACACTGGACCGATATTTCGAAATGATAGCCAGCATCGCTGTCAGACACGACGGCATGATCGACAAGATCGTCGGCGACGCCATCCATGTTTTCTTCAACATGCCCCTCGACCAACCCGATCATGTCGAACGTGCACTTGGCTGTGTCCGTGAAATCCATACTGCCACTGAAGCATTTCGCAACGAGGACCATCAAAAGCAACTCGGCGTAGGGCGCACGCGGATCGGCATGGATACCGGCTGGGCGACCGTCGGTGACATCGGCGGCGGCGGCAAGCTGGATTACACTGCGCACGGCGAAGCGATCAATCGCGCCGCCCGTCTCCAGGCAATGGCGCGTGACTATGCGTCCGGCGTCCTGATCGGTGAAGGAAGCGTCAGCCGGCTTGCGTCGGCTGATGGGCTCCAACTGGTGGGAGAAGTCACCCCGCGCGGCCTTAGCAAGGCGCAAAAGATATTCACGCTTGCCTGAAGGGCTACCGTACGGAAGCCAATGCAGCATCGATCCGCGCCTTGCCCCAACTGACTGCGGCAGTCGGTGCATCGCCAGGCCGGGCGATATTGGTCCCCTGCCCGGGCCGCAATATCACCGAACGCCCGGCCGCGCTGACCTCCACCTCGCCGTCGGCCACGAAGACACCAAACACCCCGTTGCTCGGTCCGGCAAACACCGTTGTGCCGCGCACGGCAAGATGGGCGAATGGCGAGCGAATGCTGACGGCGGGCTTGGGATCGGGAGGCTTGCGCTGGAACAGCAGCGAACCGGAACTCAGGTTGATAACGCCGCCACGTTTCAGGATATGATCGTCTATGGTCACATGGGTGTTTTCGCCCATGAAAAGCCGGGTAGTCTTGCCCAGCGCAACCTGCAGCCGCGAGGCCGCCTGCGTGCTCAATGCATCCTGGACATACACATCGCCATCCAGCCGCAGGCTCAGTTTGCGTCCGCGCCGTAAAGCGTTGGCAGATCCGCGAAGGCCGGCGATGGTGCCTGCAGCTTCACTTTTCCTGCGCCCGGAAGACTTCTCCTGTGCCTGAGCCAGAAGCGGTGACAGGATTGCTGGCGCTAGAAATCCGCCAAAGACCAACACCTGCCTGCGGCTGTACAGATCACCTTCTTCGTTTTCGTTTCTCACGGCAATCCCTTTCGAAATGAAGGCACGCGACGGTATTCCGACCCGGTGAAGATACTGAACTCACAACAATTGCTGCGCAATAGTTTAGGCGCCAGTGGGACCGGCCTTTAAAACGGCCGGTCCGCATGACGCCTGTTTGACGGACTAGTCGCAGACGCGGACGCGCTGCCAGACCCAGACCCAGGTGCCGCGGCGTTCGCTCCAGATGCGTACGTGCTTGCGCTCCCAATGGCAGCTCCGCTGATATTGCGGGGCGCTGTTATAGCCGCCGCCGTACCCGCCGCCATAGCCGCCGCCGTACTGGGCTATCTGGTAACGGGTCTGGGCGGGCGCAGCGTCATAGGCGCTGCTGGCTGTCATACCAGCGCCCAGCGTCGCAGCGAGGACAATTGCAGACAAAACGATTTTCTTCATGGCTTGCTCCTTTTGCTAGAGACACCACACCGGCGTTCTCGAGAAGCAATTTCGCTGATCTGCCGTCATGCCGCTGTTCCCCGGGGAACACCCCGATTGCGAACTATCGCTTCGGTAGCTGCATCATTTAAATGTCATACGAGGCTATTAGATACCGGGTCGAAATTCGAAAGACCCGGCCGGAGGCAGCCATGAACAAGACAAATGCGATTAAAGACATTTCCTCGACCCAAGCAGCCGAAGATAACGACGACATCCCCTCCAACCTGTCCGGCAACCCGTCGATGGGCGAGATCATTGCCCACAGATTCCAGCGGCGTGATATATTGCGTGGTGCACTCGCGGTAAGCGCAATCGCTGCCACCACGCCACTCCCAGGCCTCGGATTTGCTTCCGCAATTGCACAAGAAGAATCAAAATCAATATTTAATTTCAAGGAATTGAATGCAGGTTCTGATGCAAAACATCATGTCAGTGAAGGCTATGATGCCGATATCCTCATCCGCTGGGGCGATCCGGTCGTGCCCGGAGCGCCCGCCTTCGACCCGTTGAAACAAACCGCCGCTGCCCAGCAACAGCAATTCGGTTACAACAACGACTTCCTCGGTTATTTCCCAATGCCCGGCGCAGCCAAGCCTGGTGAGCACGGCCTGCTGGTCGTCAACCACGAATATACCAACGAGGAAATCATGTTTCCCGGCATGGGGGGCCGGCAGGAGAAATCAGGTTTCGCGAAAATGACATCGGATCTCGTCGATATTGTCATGGCTGCCCACGGCGGGGCGGTCGTTGAGGTCAAGAAAACCGATGGCAAATGGCAGGTGGTGGCGGATTCAAAACACGCAAGGCGCATTACTGCCACGACGCCGATCGCTATTTCGGGCCCTGTGGCAGGCCACACGCGGCTGCAGACCAAATCTGACCCGGCTGGTACCAAAGTGCTTGGCATGGTCAACAATTGCGCTGGCGGCGTCACCCCATGGGGCACCTGGCTGACCTGCGAAGAAAACTTCAACAATTATTTCTGGGGCAAGGCAGACGGCCACCCCGAGCAAGCCAAGTTGAAAAGATATGGCGCACCGGCAAATCAATACGCCTGGGGCAAATTCCATGATCGCTTCGACGTGACCAAAGAGCCTAACGAGATCAACCGCTTTGGCTGGGTGGTTGAGATCGATCCGTTCGACCCGGCCTCAACGCCAAAAAAGCGCACGGCCATGGGCAAATTCAAGCACGAAGGCGCTGCCGGTATTCTCAACAGGGACGGCCGTTATGTCGTCTACCAGGGCGACGATCAACGGTTCGATTATGTTTACAAATTCGTCACCGAAGGGAAATTCACCTTCGCCGACCGCGCCGCCAACATGGATCTGCTCGACAAGGGCACGCTCTATGTCGCGAAATACAATGCCGACGGTACGGGTCAATGGATGCCCCTTATCCACGGTCAGGGCCCGCTGACAGCTGAAAACGGCTTCGCCTCCCAGGCCGATGTGCTCATCGACGCGCGGCTGGCTGCCGACAAGCTGGGCGCCACGAAAATGGACCGGCCCGAGGACGTGGAAGCCAATCCGAAGACCGGCAAGGTCTATGTCATTCTGACCAACAACACCCGCCGCACCGCGGACCAGACCGACGCCGCCAATCCCCGCGCAAGCAACAGCTTCGGCCACATCATCGAGATGATCCCGGAGGGCGGCGACCACGCCGCGACCAGCTTCCGCTGGGAAATACTGGTCAAATGCGGCGACCACACCGTTGCTTCCACCGGAGCCAGCTTCAACAAGGCCACTACCGCAGACGGATGGTTCGGGATGCCCGATAACGTGGCCTTCGATCCGGATGGGCGCATGTGGATCGCGACAGACGGAAATTCGAAAAAGCGCACTGGCCGCAATGACGGTATCTGGGCACTTGAAACGGAAGGCCCGATGCGGGGAGCATCAAAGCACTTCTTCAGGGTGCCCGAAGGGGCCGAAATGTGCGGTCCATGCTTCACCCCGGACGGCGAGACTTTGTTTGTGGCCGTTCAGCACCCCGGCGAAGACTCCAGGTCGACCTTCGAGAACCCGCAAACCCGCTGGCCGGATTTCAAGGACGGCATGCCGCCCCGGCCCTCCATTGTGGCTATCACCCGGAAGGGCGGTGGAAAAATTGCCTGATGGCCACAAGCCGCTGATTTATAAAATAGACACCTGCATGTCAGAATGACTGCCAGCGGCTTTTTGTTTTTGTTTTGTTCCATTGTTGCCGCCAAGGCTGTATGATGCGTGTTCCATGCGCCCCTATCTCTTATAGTGGCGCGAAGCAAATCAACTGAGCGGCAGCATTTATGGCATCGGACCTTTTCGGATCTGAAGAAGAACGCAAACCCGGCAAACCAGCGGCCGGGGCACGCGGAGCGAAAAAATCGCCCGGAAAAGCTGCCGCAGGAGCCGCCGTCGGCGGCCGTAACGGCAAATCGAACGGCACCCCAGGCGAGGCGGATTATAACGCCTCGTCCATCGAGGTGCTGGAAGGTCTGGAGCCGGTCCGCCGCCGTCCGGGCATGTATATCGGTGGTACGGACGAAGCCGCCCTGCATCACCTGTTCGCCGAAGTGATCGACAATTCCATGGACGAGGCCGTCGCCGGCCACGCCACGTGGATCGAGGTTCTGGTCGAGCCGGGCAACTGGATCACCGTGACCGACAACGGTCGTGGCATTCCCATCGACCCGCATCCGAAATTCAAGTCCAAGTCCGCCCTGGAAGTCATCATGACCACCCTGCACGCGGGCGGAAAGTTCGATTCCGGCGCCTACCAGACTTCGGGCGGCCTGCACGGCGTCGGCGTCTCGGTGGTCAACGCCCTGTCGGACACGCTCGAAGTCGAAGTCGCTCGCGGTCAGCAGCTCTACAAGCAGGAATTCTCCCGCGGCCTGCCCATGGGCAAGCTGCAGAACCTGGGCAAGATCAACAACCGGCGCGGCACCAAAATCCGTTTCCGCCCGGACACCGACATTTTCGGAAAATCCGCCAGCTTCCGCCCTGCCCGCCTGTTCCGAATGGCGCGGTCGAAAGCTTATCTGTTCGGCGGCGTGGAAATCCGCTGGAAATGCGATCCGTCTCTGGTGGCTGGAACCGACGTTCCGCCCGAAGCGGTCTTCCGCTTTCCCGGCGGACTGAAGGATTATCTGACCTCCGATATCGAGGGCAAGGAACTGGTTGTCGACCAACCCTTCACCGGCCGGTGGAGAGGCCGGGCGGCCATGGGTCCGTTGAATGGGCAGTGAGCTGGCTGGCCGGCGATGACGGATTTGTCCATTCCTATTGCAACACGATCCCGACCCCTGACGGCGGCACCCACGAAGCGGGCTTGCGCACGGCCCTGCTGCGCGCCCTGCGTGACCATGCGGAGCGGATCGGACAGTCCAAGCGTGCTTCGATCATCACCGCCGACGACGTCATGGTGACCTGCGCCGCATTGATTTCCGTATTCATCCGCGAGCCGGAATTTCAGGGCCAGAACAAGGGCCGCCTGATGTCGACTGAAGCAACGCGCGTTGTCGACAACATCGTGCGCGACGCCTTCGATCACTGGCTGGCAGCCGCCCCGACACAGGCGATGAAACTGCTCGACTGGACAATCGAACGCGCCGACGATCGCCTGCGCCGCCGCGCGGAAAAGGACGTAGCGCGCAAGACCGCCGTTCGCAAACTGCGCCTGCCGGGCAAGCTGGCCGATTGCGCCAATGCGATCGCGGGAAAATTCCGAGCTGTTCATCGTCGAGGGCGACAGCGCCGGCGGCTCTGCCAAACAGGCGCGCGACCGCGCCTCCCAGGCGATCCTGCCCCTGCGCGGCAAGATCCTGAACGTCGCGAGCGCAACCCGCGACAAGCTGGCCGCGAACCAGCAGATCGGCGATCTGGTGCAGGCGCTGGGTTGCGGCAACCGGCTCCCATTACAAGCAGGATGACCTGCGCTACGGCCGCATCATCATCATGACGGACGCCGACGTCGACGGCGCGCACATCGCCTCGCTGCTGATCACCTTCTTCTGGCGGCAGATGCCAAAGCTGATCGAGAACGGGCATCTCTATCTGGCCGTGCCGCCATTGTTCAAACTCACGCAGGGCGCCAAGATCAGCCTATGCCCGCGACGATGCACACCGGCTCGAACTGATGAAGACCACGTTCACCGGACGCGGCAAGGTCGAGGTCAGCCGGTTCAAGGGCCTGGGCGAAATGCTGCCCGCGCAACTGAAAGAAACGACGATGGACCCGCGCAAGCGTCATGCTCCTGCAGGTGCAGGTTGTTCCCGAAGACAAGGAAGCAACGGCCGACAGTGTCGAACGGCTGATGGGCAACAAGCCCGAAGCGCGCTTTGCCTTCATCCAGGAACGTGCGGAATTCGCCGACAAGGAAACGCTGGACGTTTGAAACGCCTGCGGCAGGCAACGTCCCTTGCCCGCCCTGTTCCCTGCGGAACAGCGGCGCGGCGGGCCGCCGGATTATAACATCTCATCGCATTCGCGCATCAAGCGGCGCCGCCGGTCGGTTGTCGTCTTGAGCTCCGGAACTGAACTGGATTGTGTTGACAGATTCCGGGCGGCCAGAACGCTTGGGAGTGTTGAACTATGGGATGTGATATCCATTTTTTTGTTGAACGGCACGAAGATGGACGCTGGGCAACTGCGGACACATGGAGCGAGTTCAGCTCAGGTCTCGAGGTAAAGCCGGAAGACAGTTATTACTTTTCGCGCAATTGTTATCTCTTCGCAATTCTGGCTGATGTCAGAAATATCGATGATCTCACTTCGATCTCTGAGCCGCGCGGCATGCCCGCTGATTGTTGCGATGAAGTGCGTCGTGAAACTGAAAACTGGGCAGGTGACGGGCATAGTCATTCCTGGCTGTCATTGCCGGAAATCCTGAGTTTCAACTGGACGCGCAAGCACGAGATGGAAGGCTGGGTCGAGCCAACCAATTGGGCGCGCTGGCGGCAGGGCCTTGCGCCTTATGACTGGGCATACTGGAGCGAGCGCAAAACGGAAACACCGCGAACGAATGAAGAATTCGAGCGCGCGTTCGGAAACCTGGATCCTGATGCGCAATACGCGGACATCGGGCAGGATCCGGACTTGCGTAAAAGAATGATCGACCTGCTCGGTGGTGGCGGACCCGTGACAAAAATAAACTGGCAGACGCCATATCATGATCTGGTCAAGGAGTTCTGGACCACAACCATACCACGTCTGAAGGCATTGAGCCGGTCACCGGCTTTTGACGATGTGCGCGTGGTCTTCTTCTTCGATAATTGAAGTCATCGGCCAACGACAATCCTGCCACTTACCGGCGCATTTCACTGCCGCGTGCTCGTGGCGCAAGCAGCACCTGGCCCGCGTCGTGTGCCCGCCTCTGATCTGTTCCCTGCGGAACAGTCTCCCCCACCTGCCCGCGCTAGAACAGGCCATCGCAATCGCGGAGGCAGGAAGTCCTCACGCACACAGGAGAGACAATCATGAACCTTATCGCCAAAGCCCGCCTGATCACCCTCGCAGCCCTCGCAGCTACAGGTCTTGCCGTTAGCACCGCCAGCGCACAGGAAATTCTTTCGTCCACCCTGTCGCCTGATCTCAAATACGCCGACACGTGCTTTTCACGCATTTATTCGAGTTCACACCTGCGTTCCCATTCCCGCCAGGTCACGTCACAGATCGCATTGGCCACTCTCGACCGTCCGAAAGGCCAGGTGAACCTGCCGCCGAATGTCTCAGAAATCCTCATCGGTATCCGCACCCGCGATACCAGCATCTGGAAAACGAGCAATGCCTATTGTGAATTCAACGCCGGAAACGCCCCGCGCAAATGCCAGATCGAAAGCGATGGCGGCTCTTTCTGGCTGAACGACCGGCCGGACGGTACCATCATGATACGCACGAGTGGCGCAATTCGCCTGGGTAGCGACGAGGCTATGGTCGAGATCGGCGGTGATGGCAGCGACGACAACACATTCATCCTGGGCGGGATCGGTTGCCGCCGCGCCTCACCCATGTAGCAGGTCACGACTTTCGCGTGCCGGTGCATTTACCGGCACGCATTGTCGCGTTTGGCCCTGCGCATTGTAAACCCGAAGGAACGCTGCCCGCGCTCGTCCATTTCGTCATGCAGAAATGCTGCCTGAACATCTTCTTCGGAGGCGCCCATGCGCAGCATCGCTGCGGCAAGATATTCATCGCCGATTCTTATTTTGAGCGTGGCGAGCGCCCGCACGCGTGTCACCAGCTCTGGCAGCGAGCTGGCAATCTGCGGCCCCAATCTGCACAGCGAGCGTGCACCGGCTCGCCAGACGTCGGCCCATTGCCGCGATAGATGACGCATTTCGCGACTCCGCTCGTCGCGCAGCAAAACTGTATCGTCCATCATGGCAAATATCTGCGGCACGATGGATGGACCGAAGGCATCAAGCTTGCCGAGCAGGTAGGAGGCATATCCACGCCGTTCCCGGTTCTCCATCAAAGCTGTCACCTGAGCGCGGTAGGGCATCAATGCCGTGCCGGGCAAAACTGCAGCAGCGCCTGTGAGGGTTCTAATATTTGTATTCCAATTGCCACGTGCGGCATTATCCGGGCTGACCGGGCTGAGCGCCTGCAATCGAGCAAAGAGCGCCGCGGCAAGTGGTGCAGCCGAAGCTGGACTTGCCTCCACCGCGAACCGAACCGCGCCTGTCGCCTGCCACGCCAGATCGATGCGTTTGTCTTCAATTATGCGCAGCACGCGCGCTGCATCATCCGCATCAGGCTTGCCCGACCTGCGATTGAACGTGGAACCGAGATTGGAAACATAGTCGCTCACAATCTTTGCTTCTACCGCTGTGAGCGGCGTGCTGCCAGATAAGACCCGGTCGATGACCTTGCCCTGGCCTTCACGCAAATCGCGCTGCGCTTCCACATTGCCCTGTGCACCCGGCCCTTCCAAACGCAGCTTCAACCCAAGGCGATCAATGACGAATTGCGCAAGCGGCTGCTCTCTTTCGTAACGCTCGCGATTGCGCATTTCACGAATTCTCAGAAAGCCATTGGCCGTCCGGAATTCCGAACCGTGTTCGATGATTGGAACAAGCACCCAGGGAAATTTCAACCACGACAGGCTTGTTTGCCGGTACTCTTGTGAAAGCGTGCCATTCACCTTGCGCCAATATGCAATCCGTGAAGCAGAAATTGTACCTGCCCAGACGTTGTAGCCGGCATTGTAGGATGATCGCCCGGAGCGCAGGATACCATAGGCAAGCAAAGCATCGCTTTCGGCGATAGGCTTGGCTGATCCGACAAGGCAGGTGCCCGAGGCAACCTTCAAACGCATCGTCTGGGACGGACTTGTCTGCGCTACGTAAAGCGAACCGCGCTCCCGCTTCTCCGCCGGCAGCCGCAGCGTCCTCAGGGAATTTGCTATCTCGACATCCGGACAAACCGGTCTTTGTTGCAGCCGCCAGGCCATGCCTGTCATGCCCGGCAAAGGTTCGGCTGGCTGGAATTGTATCGCAGGGGGCCGCGCGCCACGTGTTCGTTTCACACGCGGTGGAACAGGCGGTGCAGCCGTCGCAACAACGATTTCATTCACCGCTCCATTGAGCAGCAGCCGCAGACATAAATCGTCACAGGCATTTGACGTGTCACGTGAATTGTTCGTTCCGCGCAGAATGGCTAGCGACGATACAGGCCGTGCAGGCCCAAGGGTGTCCTTGTCATTGCGCATCAGCGCAGTCACGTCTCGTTGTTGCCACCAGTTGACGCGCCAGGCACGGAAAACAAAAATTTCTGTCAATGCCGCAACACAGACGAGGAAGATCACAGCCTTGTTTGCCTGACCTGAACGGAAATTGCTCCATGCGCCGATAACCAGCCGCACAAACAGCAACACCAGAAAGGCTGAAGGTATCACCAGGATCAGAAAATAGATCGGTATTCCGATTAAAGTGATCAACGATATGATGGCAACGCCGTGCCCTACCGGCGATATCGCCAAAAGGGCCAGAATACCCAGAATGGCAAGAGCTGCATCCAGACCACTTATCCGACCGAACCAGCCCATGCCTGTCCCCAATGGTCTTTGACGGGCCTGGCCAATCGCCGGCACCAAAGCCACGACACTAACAGGCCGGTTTTGAGAGGAGGTAAATCACGCTCATGACGTGGCGACAGGGTAAGCAAATGCCTTACTTGGAAATCGCTTGCTGAATTCGCCGAAGTCCTCCACCTTTGACGCCGGGCTAACCATCACCAAAAGGTTAACGGCAATGCGCCTGTGTCAGCCAGCATTCACAACGACAATGATCATCCTGATGATGACAGTCGGTATCGGCTCGTCATTGGCCCAGACCGCAATCGTTACGTCTGGCCAGTGTTATGCACGCAGCTACACTTCAGCGCATCTGAAAGCCCATCCGCGCCAGAAGGTGCGCGCAATTGCGTTGCGCAAACTGGAG